>NZ_CP014606.1:602500-1205000 GCF_001584725.1 endosymbiont 'TC1' of Trimyema compressum
AAGGTTCTAGTTCCTATTTGTTTTTGCAAATTAGAGATGCATTAGGATTGTGTTATGATATTGGCAGTTTTAATTCTTCTTTTTATGAAACTGGAGAATTAGTAATTCATGGTGCTACAAGTATTGAGTCCTTTCCCAAAGTGCTTAAAACTGTTGCTGAGCTTTTAGATGATATGGTGAAAAATAGTGTAAATGAAGGAGCATTTTTACGAGGTAAAAAACAAATGGTTAGTCAGATTGTTTTAGCCAGTGAAGGCATTCTTAGTAAACTTAGATTGGGCAATAATTTTCTTTATAATGGTAGAGAAGTACCAGTGTCAGAAGCAAAAAACTTAATTGAATCTATTCCTTATGCAGATTTTAATTTATTTGTTAAAGGGTTTTTGAAAAGAGAAAATATGAGTTTGTCC
This sequence comes from endosymbiont 'TC1' of Trimyema compressum, assembly GCF_001584725.1. Taxonomy (NCBI): domain Bacteria; kingdom Bacillati; phylum Bacillota; species endosymbiont 'TC1' of Trimyema compressum. Next base: position 602,911 of record NZ_CP014606.1, read on the forward strand.
TTAGTAGGACCTAAAGGAATGGAAAATTTTAAAGAGAAATGGAGATTGACTCAATGGGGAAATTAAAAATAAAGCTAATGAGAAATCATTTTAAATTAGAAGAGGTTCTACCTGAATATAAGACAGTTGGCTCAGCAGGAATGGATTTAAAAGCCGCTTTAACAGATCCAGCTACTATTAATCCAGGGGAGAGAAAGCTAATTCCAACTGGTATAGCTATTGCTCTTGACCATGAAGAAGAAGTTGGCTTAGTTTATCCTAGAAGTGGTTTGTCTACAAAGTTTGGGATTGCTTTAGCAAATGGAGTTGGTGTAATCGATAGTGATTATAGAGGGGAAATATTTTGCCCATTAATTAATTTATCAGACCAGATGTATGTTTTAAATCCTTTAGAGAGAATGGCTCAATTAGTAATTATGCCAATTAAAAAGGTTGAATTAGAGGTTGTTGATGATTTAGAAGCTACTTGCAGAGGTGAAGGTGGCTTTGGTTCTACTGGAAAATAGGGAAAATATATTTACGGAAGTATTATTTTATGTTACTATATTAGTAGAGAGACCTTAGTAGGAGGATACATATTTGAAGAAATTTATGATTGCATTAGGCGTTCTGTTGATTATTATTGGATGCGGTATTTTGATTGGGAAATTTGTAATGGATAAGATGAATACTGATAAAATGAATGGATTAACTGAAACATTTATGACTAATATAGATAGTAAACAGGAACCTATTGTTGAAAATAGTGGCAATCCTATTGCTGTTTTAGAGTTTCCTAGATTTGGTGATCAAGTTGCTGTAACAGAAGGTGTTGATTTAAGTGTTATCGCCTATTCAGCTGGCCATTTTCCGGAGACGCCATTGCCTTGGGAGGACAGTGGTAATTCAGCATTTGCAGCACACAATGACACTTTCTTTAAGAATGTAGAAAAATTTGTGCCTGGGGATAAAATAATTGTTCATTCAAAAGAAGGACGTTTTGAGTATCGAGTTACAGGACTTAAAGAAGTGGATCTGAGTGATGTTAGTGTTTTGGAAAATGTAACTGATCGTAAAAAAATTACTTTAGTTACTTGTAACTTTACAGGATCTACTCGTGTGATTGCATTTGCAGAAGGTGGCGAAAAAATTTAATATTAATGAATTGACATTGGTTAAGGAGTTTAGTATAATGTTTAGAGCAAGAAGAAACTGCCTGTTTCTCACCTTATGGCAATGCTAATAAGGTTAATATTAACCAGAACAATAATAATGTGTTCAAAGTGTTATATAGATAGCAGGCTGTTTGGCCTGCTATTATTTTTTTGGAGGTGACTATCATAAGCAAAGAAGCTCGAGTAAATGAAGATATACGTGCAAAGGAAGTTCGGGTTATTGATGATAGAGGTGAACAACTGGATATTATGCCTATTAGAGATGCAATTCAAATTGCGAGAGAAAGAGGTTTTGATTTAGTTGAGGTAGCCCCTAACGCTAAACCGCCGGTGTGCAGGATAATGGATTACGGAAAGTTTAAATTCGATCAGTCAAAAAAAGACAAGGAAGCGAAAAAGAAACAAAAAACAATTCAGGTGAAGGAAATGAAGCTTCGTTTAGGAATTGAAGACCACGACTTTAAAGTTAAGGCTAAAAACATTCAGAAATTTCTAGGGGAAGGTCATAAAGTAAAAGTAACTATTATGTTCAGGGGTCGAGAGATGAACCATCCTGAAATCGGAAGAGCACTTTGTGATAAATTAGTTGAGTTTTTAAGCGAATATACCAGTGTAGAAAGAATGCCAAAACATGAAGGCAGAAACATGATTATGATTTTAGCACCAAAAAACGTTTAAATTGAGGAGGGACTAATAGGATGCCAAAAATGAAAACCCATAGAGGGGCAGCAAAGAGAATTAAAAAAACCGGAAGCGGAAAATACAAGGTAGCTCATGCAAATAGAAATCATATTTTAGAGAAAAAGACTAATAAAAGAAAAAGACATTTGAGAAAATCTGATATTCTTTGTGCAGCGGAAGCTAAGAAAATTAAAGTATTATTACCATATTTATAGGATAGAGGAGGTACATAAGACATGGCAAGAGTTAAAAGAGGCGTCAGCGTAAAACGCAGACATAAAAAAATATTAAAGCTAGCAAAAGGATATTTTGGAGCTAAATCTAAACTATACAGATCAGCTAATGAGCAGGTTATGAAGTCTCTATCTTATGCATATGCGCATAGAAAGAAGAAAAAAGGCGACTTCAGAAGACTTTGGATTCAAAGAATTAATGCAGCAGCAAGAATTAATGGATTATCCTATAGCCGCTTCATGGGTGGTTTGAGAAATGCAGGCGTTGTTGTTAACAGAAAAATTTTAGCTGATTTAGCTGTTCGTGATAGCAATGGTTTTGCACAATTGGTAACTGTAGCTAAAGATAATTTGAAATAATAAAAAAGATCGTTTTACGGTCTTTTTTATTAAGGAGGAAATTTAATGGAGGATATTTTTTCAAAGGACAATGAACGGGTTAAGCTATGGCGTTCTTTATTAGCCAATAAAGGAAGAAAAAAAGAAGGGAAATTTCTACTTGAAAGTATAAGGGGCATTGAAGAAGGATTGATTAAAGGCTTTGAACCAGAAGTATTAATTGTAAGGGAGGGGATGGTAATACCGGAAGCTTTTAGACGAATTGAAACAATAGTGTTTTTAGAAACAGGGCCATTTAACTCATTATGTGACACTGAAAATAGTCAGGGCTTTATCGGTATCTATCCTATCCAGCCATTAAATATGAGACTATTAGATAAGTGTCAACATTTATTTTATGTTGATGGCATTCAAGATCCAGGTAATCTAGGTACTTTAATTCGCTCAGGTGGAGCCTTTAATATAGATGGTCTACTTTTAGGTGAAGGAACTGTAGATCCATATAATAGCAAGGTTTTAAGAAGCACTATGGGAGGGATTTTTACTTTTCCGATATTTGAAGTGACTTTGGAAACTATTGCTGTTTTAAAGGAAAAAGGTTTTGAAATAGTAGCTAGTACATTTAATGGTTTACCTCTTGAAGAGTGGCAACCGGCAAAACCGTTTGTGTTGGGAATCGGCAATGAAAACAAGGGTTTAACGAAAGAGTTTATAGCTTTAGCTGATAGAGAAGTAACAATTCCGATGGTTGGTCTTGAATCATTAAATGCTGGTGTTGCTGGAAGTATTTTTATGTATAAAAATTATAACCCAATTAATCTGTAGCATGATTTATGATGCATTTAGCGGATATCTTTGTTATAATGTATTTCATATAATTATAAGTAGGAGGTTTATATTATGGATTTAAAAGGTTCAAAAACAGAAGCTAACCTATGGGCTGCATTAAATGGAGAATGTCTAGCAACAAATAAGTATTTATACTTTGCTAAACAAGCCAGAAAAGATGGTTATGAGCAAATGGCAAGAATTTTCGAAGAAACATCACATAATGAAAAGGCACACGCAAAAATTTGGTTTAAAAAACTAGGTTAATTCGGTGACACAAAAGCAAATCTTGCTTTATGTATTGTTGGTGAACACTATGAGAATGCGGAAATGTATCCTGGATTTGCTAAAGTTGCTCTTGAAGAAGGGTTTATTGAATTAGCTGGACTATTTAATATGGTTGGTGCTATTGAAAAGGGTCACGAAACTAGATACAGAAGTCTACTTGATAATATTGAACAAGGTAATGTCTTTAAAAAAGACACGCCTCAAGAGTGGATTTGCTTAGAGTGTGGTAATGTTTATATAGGACCAGAAGCACCATCTACTAACTGTCCTGTCTGTGACCATCCACAAGCTTACAGAGCTATTTACAAAAAAACATATTAGTCATAATTGAAATCTAAAGCATCCTATATCTTAGCTATAGGATGCTTTTATTAAGAAGGGCTTTTTACTTAATTTAAATATAGGTAAAATAAAACAGATAGTTTGAGAAAATTGAAAGGAAGTGCTATTATGCCAATATTGAAAGTTGCTTTACTTCAAGTTTCGGTAAATAGAGACTTGGGGAAATGCGTATCGCAAACCGCAAGCTTATAAAAGTATTTTGTCTAGTTATATTTACTCGCCATTTAAAAGAAATGACGCAAGAAGAGATAAGCATGTATCATTAAAAAACTGTGTACTTATCTTCTTGTTTATTTGACAAAAGGTTGAAAAAAGGTTAAAATGTTTACAATGCTTAACTTTTAAAGGAGATGATATAGATGAGTATTGTATTAATAGGAGGACATGACAGAATGGATCGTCGCTATAAAGAAATGGGTAAAGAGAAGGAGCATCGAATAAAAGTCTACACGCAGATGCCGGCTCGATTTGCTAAATCTATTGGTAATCCAGATGCTATTTTGTTTTTTACGAATACTGTTTCCCATAAAATGGTCAGAGTAGCCACGTCGGAAGTTAAAAAATTGAAAATACCAGTATTTAAAAGTCATGGTAGTAGTGCGGATTCATTAAAAAACGCTATTAAAATTCTTGAAGATTCCCTAAAGGGTAAAAAGGTATAAAAGTCCTTTTTACCCTTTAATTATAGTGGGAAAAAGGGTATAATATTAAGTGGAGTAAAGATTATAAGGAGGCGTTTTTTGTAATGATAAAAATAGGAATTAATGGATTCGGAAGAATTGGTAGATTGGTGCTTCGAGCAGTCGGAAACTATCCTTCTGTTGAGGTTGTGGCTATTAATGGTACAGCAGATGAAAAAACTACTGCCCATCTTTTTAAATACGACTCAGTCCATAATACCTTCGATGGCACTGTAGAGGCTGGTAAAGGTTCAATTATTGTAAATGGAAAAGAAGTGAAGTTGTTCACAGAAAGAGAACCAGCTGATATCGATTGGAATTCTTTTGGGGCTGAAATCGTTATTGATTCTACAGGTCTTTTTACAGAGGCTGAATTAGCTAAAGCTCACTTAGGAGGTTCTGTTAAAAAAGTTATCCTTTCCTCACCGGGGAAAAATGAGGATATTACAGTTGTATTAGGTGTTAATGAGGATAAATATGATAAAGATAATCATCATATTGTTTCTAATGCATCCTGTACTACAAACTGTTTAGCACCTGTTGCCAAGGTACTTAATGAAAAATTTGGTATTATCAGAGGTGTAATGACAACAATCCACTCCTACACAAATGATCAGAAAATTTTAGATAAAAAACATAAAGATTTAAGACGTGCAAGAGCTGCTGCTCTTTCAATGATTCCAACATCTACAGGTGCTGCTAAGGCTGTAGGTTTAGTTTTACCAGAATTAAAAGGGAAGCTAAATGGTATGTCTATGCGTGTTCCAACACCAAACGTTTCCGTTGTAGATTTAGTTATGGAACTTAATAAAAGTGTTACAAAAGAAGAAGTGAATAAAGCATTTAAAGATGCTAGTGAAAATGAATTAAAAGGTATTTTAGGCTATACAGACGAACCTTTAGTATCTCATGATTTTAATGGTAATCCTCTTTCTTCAATTATCGATAGTGATTTAACAATGGTAATGGAAGACAACATGGTTAAGGTTTTCTCTTGGTATGATAATGAGATGGGCTATGCAACTCGTTGTGTAGACTTAGCCGTTTATATGGCAAATCAAGGGCTTTAGGAGGATATTAATCTTGAATAAAAAGTCTATTACAGATTTTAATGTTGCTGGTAAGAAAGTATTAGTGCGTTGCGATTTTAATGTGCCTGTCAGAGACGGCGTGATTATTAACAGTGCGCGTATTATGGCATCTCTTAAAACCATACAATACCTGATTAACGAAAAAGCAAAAGTAATCCTAATGTCTCACTTCGGTCGACCTAAAGGAAAACCAGATAGTAAATATTCATTGGGATTTGTAGCAAAATATTTGGGGGCAACAATAGGGCAACCTGTATTGTTTGCCGATGATGATGCCGTTATCGGTGAACAAACAAAGGCATTAGTGAAACTTATGAAAGATGGGGATGTTTTACTGTTACAAAATACCCGTTTTCGTAAAGAAGAAGAAAATGATCCAGGATTTTCAAAAGAGCTAGCTTCATTAGGGGATATTTTTATTAATGATGCCTTTGGAACTGCTCATAGAGCCCATTGTTCAACAGTTGGTATTGCAAATTATTTGCCATCTGGAGCAGGGTTTTTATTGAAAAGAGAAATAGACATTTTAGATCAGGTCCTCAACAAGCCTAAGAAACCTTTTGTAGCTATTCTAGGTGGTTCAAAGGTTTCAGATAAAATTGGGGTTATTAATAATTTGGTGGATAAAGTTGATTCCTTAATTATTGGCGGTGGCATGATGTTTACTTTTTATGCTGCTATGGGTCTCGATATTGGGAAATCTCTTTTAGAAAAAGATAAAATTGATTTAGCAAAAGGTATTTTAGAAAAAGCCAAAAGAAAAGGGGTAGAAATTCTACTGCCTGAAGATGTTGTAATTGCGGATGCTTTTTCTAATGATGCCCATTATGAAATAGTCGATAAAGAACACATAAAGGACAATATGATGGGATTAGATATTGGTCCTAAGTCAGTGAAACAATTCCAAAAAGTAATTCTGGAAGCTGAAACTATTTTTTGGAATGGTCCAATGGGTGTTTTTGAAATGAGTAATTTTTCAAAGGGGACATTTGGGGTAGCAACAGCTATGTCTGAATCTAAGGGAATAACAGTTGTAGGCGGTGGAGACTCTGCGGCTGCAGTTGACCTAGCAGGTTTAGCCAATCAAATGACCCATATTTCAACAGGTGGTGGCGCTTCTTTAGAATTTATTGAAGGTAAGGAGTTGCCAGGTATTGCTGCTTTAGAAGATCAACTTAGACCTACATTTATCTGTGGAAACTGGAAAATGAATACCACTATCCAAGAAGGTAGTGCTTTATTACAAACTATTATGGAGGGACTAAATGGTCGTCAAAAAGTTAAAGTAGCTATTTGCCCACCATTTACCCATTTAGAGCATTTCAAAGCAGTTATTGAAAATAGCCCAATTAAAATAGGCGCTCAAAATGTTCATGAAAAGGACGCGGGAGCATTTACAGGTGAGATTGCAGCTCCGATGCTTACAGACTTGAAAATGGATTATTGTATTATTGGTCATTCAGAAAGAAGACAATTCTTTGCTGAAACTGATGAAAAGGTTAATTTAAAAGCTAAAAAGTTATTAAAATATTTTATTACACCAATTCTTTGTTGTGGAGAATCATTAGATGTTAGAAATAATTGCGAAGAAAAAAAATATGTGGCTTCACAAATAATAAAAGGGTTTGAGGGTATTAAACCAGAATTGGCTAAAGAAATTATTGTGGCATATGAACCAATCTGGGCAATTGGCACAGGTGAAACTGCCACAAAAGAACAAGCAGAGTCTATGTGTAGTTTTATTAGAAAAACATTAGGGGAGCTAGGATATCCTTCAGAGAAAATTCTTATTCTCTATGGAGGCAGTGTTAATAGTAAAAATGCACAAGAGCTTTTATCTTGTGAGGACATTGATGGTGCTTTAGTAGGAGGGGCTTCTTTAAAGGGAGAAACATTCCTAGACATTATTGAAAGTGCTTTATAAGAGAGGACAATAATAGATGAAACAACCAGTTGTATTATTAATATTAGATGGATGGGGAAACAGAGAGAAGAAAGAAAACAATAGTGTTTTACTTGGTGAAACACCTAATTATTGTAGTATTTTGAAAAACTATCCTTCTACAGAATTAAATGCTTCTGGTACATTTGTTGGCTTGCCAGATGGACAGATGGGTAACTCAGAAGTTGGCCATCTAAACATAGGCAGTGGTCGTATTGTTTATCAAGATTTAACGAGAATTGATAATGCTATTGAGACAGGCGCTTTTTTTGACAATCGTGTTTTAAAAAAAGCTATTTCCAATGCAGTTCTTAATAAAAAAGCAATTCATTTCGCTGGCCTATTATCTGATGGTGGTGTTCACAGCCAGCTTAGCCATCTTATTGCTCTATTAAAAATGAGTAATAAACTGGGAGCGGAGGAAGTTTATGTTCATGCTATCTTAGACGGTCGAGACGTACCTCCTTCATCTGCTATGGTCTATATAAAGAAAATTGAAGCAGTGTTTAAAACAATGGGTATTGGTAGTTTGGCCAGCATTGCTGGTCGCTATTATACTATGGATAGAGATAATCGTTTTGAGAGATTAGAAAAAGGTTATGCTATAATGGCCTTAGGAAAAGGCCTTAAAGCCAATTCAGCTGAAGAAGCTTTGCAAATGGCTTATGAACGTGGTGAAACTGATGAATTTGTTTTACCTACAGTTATTCTCCATGAAGGGAAACCTGTCGTAATTGAAGATGAGGATACTGTGGTATTTTTCAATTATAGAAGCGATAGAGCGAGAGAGATTTCTAGAGTATTTCTAGATCCATCTTTTAAAGGATTTGAAACAAAGCATATTAAGGTTAACTATATTTGTATGACAGAATACGATAGTACATTAAAAGGACCTATTGCTTTTCCTCCAGAACACCTCCAGAATACTTTAGGCGAATACATTAGCAAGAGAGGATTGAAGCAACTTAGGGCTGCTGAAACTGAGAAGTATGCCCATGTTACCTTTTTCTTTAATGATGGTATTGAAGCCCCTAATAAAGGAGAGCATCGTATATTAATTCCGTCCCCAAAGGTTGCAACCTATGACTTACAACCAGAAATGAGTCTACCTCAACTAACAGATTCTGTTTTAGAGGCACTTGATAAAGATATTTATGATGTAGTCATCGTTAACTTTGCTAATGGCGATATGGTAGGGCATACAGGTATTTTAGAAGCTGCAATAAAAGCAGTTGAGGCAGTTGATAAGGCCTTAGGGAAGGTAGCTGAAAAAGTGTTGGAAAAGAATGGACAACTCTTAATTACCGCTGACCATGGAAATTGTGAAACCATGGCAGATGAAAAATCAGGGGAGCCATTGACATCTCATACATTAAATCCTGTTCCTTTTATTTTAGTTTCAAAGGCAGGAAAGTCAGTTCAATTAAAACAAAATCAAAATTTAGCATTGAGAGATATTGTCCCAACTATATTATCTCTGTTGGGACTTGAGATACCTGAAGAGATGACGGGCAAATCTTTAATTATAAAGTAAGATAGGAGATAAAAATGGGTATAATTTCAGACGTATATGCAAGAGAAATACTAGACTCTAGAGGCAATCCTACTGTTGAAGTAGAGGTCTACTTAGAAGATGGTTTTATGGGTAGGGCAGCTGTGCCTAGTGGCGCATCAACAGGTGCTTTTGAAGCAGTTGAACTAAGAGATGGTGACAGCCGCTATTTTGGTAAAGGCGTACGCAAAGCTGTTGATAATGTTAATATGGTTATCGCTCCAGAAATTATTGGTTTAGAAAGTGATGACCAAGTATCTATTGATGCTATATTAATTGAGTTAGATGGCACGCCAAATAAGGCTCACTTAGGTGCCAACGCTTTATTAGGGGTATCATTAGCAGTAGCTAAAGCGACTGCAGAATCTTTAGGATTGCCATTGTATCGCTACTTAGGTGGTGTTAACAGCAAAGAATTACCTGTTCCTATGATGAATATTTTAAATGGTGGAGAGCATGCAGATAATAATGTAGATTTACAAGAATTTATGATTATGCCTGTAGGGGCACCAACTTTTTCCGAAGCTCTTCGCATGTGTACAGAGGTTTACCATAACCTAAAGTCTGTTTTAAATGAGAAAGGACTTAATACTACTGTGGGAGATGAGGGTGGTTTTGCACCTAATTTAAACTCCAATGAAGAAGCTTTAATCTTTATTTGTGATGCTATTGAAAAAGCAGGCTATAAGTTGAATGATGACTTTAAGATTGCCATGGATCCAGCAGCAACTGAATTTTATAATGAAAAAACTAATAAATATGAATTAAAAGGTGAGAATAGAGAATTATCAACGGATGAAATGATTGATTTCTATGCTTACTTAATTGGTAAATATCCAATTATTTCAATTGAAGATGGCTTAGCTGAAGAAGATTGGGATGGCTTTAAGAAAAAAACAGAATGTTTAGGGGATCGCTTACAAATTGTGGGAGATGATTTATTCGTAACCAATACAAAGCGTTTAGAAAAAGGTATTCAATTAGATACTGCTAATGCTATTTTAATTAAAGTAAACCAAATTGGTACATTAACTGAAACTTTTAATGCTATTGAAATGGCTCAAAAAGCAGGTTATACAGCTATTATTTCACATCGATCAGGAGAAACTGAAGATACAACAATAGCTGATATTGCTGTAGCTACAAATGCTGGACAAATTAAAACAGGTGCTCCATCTCGTTCAGATCGTGTTGCAAAATACAATCAACTTTTAAGAATAGAAGATGAATTAGGTGATTTAGCTGTTTACAAAGGCAACGATACATTTTATAATTTAAAGAACAAGTAATAAAGAAGGGAAGGATTAGCAATGAATGTTGTTTTATCTGTAATTATTGGACTTGTTTCTTTATTTCTAATCATTGTTATTTTGCTACAACCAGCTAAAAGCGCAGGATTCCAAGGGGATTCAACTGGTATAAATGAACAACAATTGTTTGGTAAAAATAAAGGAGCAGAGGCATTATTAAAAAAAGTAACTATTGTTTTAGGCATTATCTTTTTTATCCTAACTTTAGTTTTAGCTGCATTAGTATAGAAAAGAAGCTATTGTCCTAGGACAATAGCTTCTTTTAAGGAGGAGACATGGGTATAGACGAAATTTTAGAAAAAATAAAGGATAAAGATTATGCGCCTCAAACTGCTGAAGAATTAATAAAAAATTTTGGTATTGAGGAATTTAATATACCTCTTTTTATGAAAAATCTAGCTGAATTAGAAGAAAAGGGTTTAGTTATGCTTACCAAGAAAAGTAAGTATATTACACCTGAGAAAAGAGGCTATTTTTCAGGTGTTTTAACAGCAAATGTAAAAGGTTTTGCTTTTTTAAAAAAAGATGGTACTAAAGATGAATATTTCATTCCTAACAAAGACTTAAAGGGAGCTTTAGATAAAGATAGGGTACTGGTTTCACTGATTCCTAATGCAAAAGAAAAAAACGGAGAAGCAAAAGTAGAAAAAATATTAAAAAGAGGTACTAAAGGCTTTGTTGGTATCCTTACTTATTTTCGTAATCAATTAATTATTGAACCTGAAGACAGAAGAATATTCGGCAGATATACAATTGAAAATCCTGAAAAAGGGATGCAAAAGGGTGAGCGGATTTTTGTTGCTATTACAGAGTATGGTCAGCAGAAAAGAATGGGTAAAGTTAAAATGATGACTAAGTTAGAGACTAGTGGTGAGAGTGTTGAGGCCATAATTGAAAACATACTTTTAAGAAATGGCCTAGCTGAAGAATTTCCTGAAGCTGTTTTAGCTGAAAGCAATAAGATTCCTCAGACTGTTACAGAATCTCTTGAAGAAGGCAGAAGAGATTTAAGGGCATTACAAATGGTTACTATTGATGGAGAGGATGCTAAGGATTTTGATGATGCAGTATCAATTGAACTTTTAGATAATGGAAATTATAAGCTTGGGGTTCATATTGCTGATGTTAGCCATTATGTTAAAGAAGGCTCACACATTGATAAAGAGGCTTTTAAAAGAGGCACCAGTATTTATTTTCCTGGTCGAGTATTACCGATGCTTCCTGTTGCCTTATCAAATGGTATATGTAGCCTAAATATTGGTGTTGATAGAATGGCAATGACTGCAATGATGGAAATAAACAATAAAGGTAAAGTTGTTAATTATGAAATCTTCCCATCACTTATTAAAGTTGAGGAACGGATGACTTATACCAATGTTGCTAAAATTTTAAAAGGAGAAGACGAGGAGCTTCTTAAGCGTTATGAGCATTTAATTGGCTTTTTTAATGAGATGTCAGTGCTTGCTGATATTTTAGGTAAGAAGCGGGAGAAGAGAGGTTCTTTGTTTTTTGATTTGCCTGAACTCAAAGTAAATGTTGATGAAAATGCTAAGCCTATTTCTTTATCTATTCGCAAGAGAAATAAAGCTGAATCAATTATTGAAGAATTTATGCTAGTTGCCAATGAAACTGTAGCTGAACATTTGTATTGGCTAGAGTTTCCATGTGTTTACAGAATCCATGAAAGTCCACCTTTAGAAGGAATAACCCATTTTAATGAGGTTATGGGACCTTTTGATATTAAAATAGTAGTTGGAGGATCTGGTGAAATCCATCCTAAAATTTATCAGGAAATTATTGAAAAAATTCAAAATCACCCAATGAAAGATATGATTATGAATCTTTTATTGCGGTCTATGAGTCATGCAAGATATAATGTTGAACCTCTAGGTCATTTTGGACTTTCGGTAACTTACTACTGTCATTTTACTTCTCCTATTAGACGTTATCCTGATTTGGCTGTTCATAGAAGTTTAAAGGCTTCCTTCCAAGGAGCAGGAATGAGCATGAAGAAAAAATTAATGGCAAGAGATATTGCTGTTGCTACTGAAGCCAGCGAACGGGAGTTAGTAGCAGAATCTGTTGAAAGAGAAATCACAACAGTAAAAGTGGTTGAATATATGAAGCCTTTTGTTGGAGAGTCATTTAATTCCAGAGTTTCAGGTATGATTCATAGTGGAATTTTTGTACAGTTAGAGAACTTAGCAGAAGGATTTATTCCTTTTGCTACTTTGAATGGCTACCATGTTTTTTCAGAAACTGAAATGGTAGTAAGAGATGGTGGCAATCAAGTGTCATTTAAAATTGGGGATCCAGTAAGGGTCAAGCTAGTGGCTGCTAATATTGCTTTAGGTCACTTGGATTTTATTATAGAGGATGATAATAATGATGAAAATAGCTGATAATAAGAAGGCCTATCACGATTATTTTATTCTTGAAAAAATAGAAGTAGGCATTGTATTGACTGGCACTGAAATGAAATCAATTCGTAAAAGACGTTTAAATCTAAAAGATAGTTATGGCACAGTGGTAAAAGGTGAAATATTTTTAGAAGGGGTTCATATTAGCCCTTTTGAGGAGGGAAATCGTTTTAACCATGAACCTCTTAGAACTAGAAAACTCTTGCTTCACAAGAGGCAAATTAGCCGTTTAATAGGAAAAATTAAGGAAGAAGGACTTACGTTGGTGCCTCTTTCTTTTTATTTTAATGAAAGAGGAAAAGTTAAGGTTTCATTAGGACTTGCCAAAGGTAAGAAACTATATGATAAAAGACATGTTTTAGCAAAAAAAGAGTCTGATAGACAGATTGAGAGAGCTTTAAAAGAAAAAATTATTAATGATTGATATATTGAAACTCTTAATGTAAAATAAAGAGAGATTAATTAAGAGGAGGTTCTATATGATTGAAGATAAACTTAGAAGTATGATAGCTGAAGAGATTATGTTTGCTAAAGAAGCAGCAGAATATTTAGGAATCAGTGTTCAACGATTAAATAAATTAGTCCATAAAGAAGAATTGATTCCTGTCAGAAAAAGCCCTTCAGGCACTTTATTTATGAAACGAGATTTAGATGAAAGAAAGTATTTAATAGCTACAATAGGAAAAGAAATATTACTAACTGCTCTTCAACCTACCCTTAAAATCAATTCTCCTACTTTACAAGAAGCAGTGAATTACTTTACCATACAATCTTATTATGATTATGCTTATAAAAAAACCGAAACAAATTATGCCTTTATAACTGAAAAAAGAGATATGATTAATGTGCCTCTAACCCATTATTCTGAAGAATTAGCTGTCTATTTAGGAACAGACGAAGATGAATTAGGAGAGCGCTACAGAGCTACTGTTAGAAGTTTTGAAAAGTTAATGTTAACTGATCAAGTTATTAATAGAACTGATGAAGCCTATCCTTTTGAGTTGAAAAGGTTAGATTCCAGTCCTCTTTTTCTTTTTTTACGTGGAAATATTAAGCTTTTAGATACACCTATAGTTTCTTTGATTGGTACCAAAAATCCAACCCAGGAAGAAAAAATGCTAGCTTATCAGATTACTAAATTTTTAGGTGAGGATGGCTACTCCATTGCAACAGGTTTATCTAGAGGTGTTGATACGGTGGTTATGGAAACGGCTCATAGCAATAAAATACCCTCTATTGGGGTTATAGGTACACCTCTTAATAAGGCTTATCCTCGAGAAAATGAAGCTTTGCAAAAAGAAGTGAGCGCTATGGGAAATGGTTTAATTCTTTCACAGTTTTCTCCTGCTGCTCCTGTGAAAAGCTGGCATTTTCCTATTAGAGGAATGGTTTTAAGTGGTATTTCACAGATGACAGTAGTGGTAGATGTGTCTTTAAACGAAGGTGACTATAAACAAATTGAGTATTGTTTAAAACAAGGTCGCTTGGTTTTCTTTCCTTTTCCTAGAAAGGGGACTAAGAATTCTGATTGGGCTGACAAGTATTTAATGAAAAAAGGTGTTGTTTTATACAAGGATTATGAAGATTTTGTTAAGCAATTTAATTTAGTTGTAAATGGATAAAAGGAGCTAATAATGGTTACATTTGTGCTGGGGAGAAGAAAAACTGGCAAGAGTACTTATTTAATAAATGAAGTGAATAAAGTAAGCTTGAAAAATGAAAAGGGCTACTTATTAGTGCCAGAGCAAAGCACCTTAGATGTAGAAATGTCTGTTATTAAAACACTGGGTTCTAAAGGGACTCTGGACATTCAAGTCATTAGTTTTGAAAAATTAGGAAGCTTGCTTTTAAAAAAAACTGAAGGACGAACGAAAGCACTTTTAAAAGAGCAAGGGCAAAAAATGATTTTGAGGAAAGTTCTAAAAGATTTGCCTCTCTTATATTATAGAAGTGGCTTATATAAAGAGGTAGTTTTAGAGAAAATTCTTAAGAGTGTAAAAGAATTAAAAGAAGGGGACTATTCTTTAGATTCTTTAAAAGTATTAGAAAATAATAAAGTGCTATATGAGAAAATAAAAGAACTTCATTTAATTAAGGAAGCTTATGAAGCAGAGCTTACTGGGGACCATATTGATGAAGTTACTTATGGTAATTTATTAATTGATAGCATAATTACCAGTGACTTTGGTTTAAATACTCATTTTTATATTGATGATTTCTTTTCCTTTTCAAAAACTCAATTAGCTATTATTAAAACTTTAATGAAACAGTGTAAAACGGTTACTATTGCTTTACCATTAGGTAAAAATGATAGAGGTTATTTTGAAGCTGTCAATGTGCTTTATGGACAATTGAAAAAACACTGTAAGTTGGAAAAAATTGAATATGAAACTATTCATTTAGAGGAAAATCATTATCAAAAACCTGCTTTATCCTTTATTGAAAGAACAATGACCCATTATGGTGGTTCTTATTATTCAGGCAACCCAGAAGGCATTGTTGTTAAAGAAACAGGTAGTCCAGAAATTGAGGTTCGAGAAGTCTTTGAAACAATTGCTCAACTAGTTAAAGAAAAAAACTATAGTTTTAAAGATATGAAAATTGTTTGTAATGATCTTGATACATATAGGAATCTTTTTAAACTCTATAGGGATATTTATAATATTCCCATTTTTATGGATGAGGAAATATGGGTTCATACCCATCCTATCATTCAGTTTGTTTTATTAATTCTTGATTCAATAGAATCTAATAATACAAAAGTTATTATGAGTCTTCTAAAAACAGGCTGGGTGCCAATGGAAAGGGATGCTATTGAAACCCTGGAAATTTATGTGAGAGAATATGGCATTGAGAATTATAAGTGGCAGTATCCATTTAGAGAAGAAGGAGCAGAGTTAGCAAGACAAGAAATTTTGGGATTTCTTAATGAAGCTAGAACGTATATAAAAGCAAAATCAAATTTTCGTGAGAAAATTAAAGGATTATATTCTTTTTTAGAGAAACTTCAATTATATGAGCAGCTAATAGAGAAAATAGAAAATTATAAAGCAGAGGGGAAATATAAGAATGTTTATATTGATACTCAGATTTGGAATATATTGCTGGATACTTTTGATCAATGTGTTTTGTTTTTAGGTAACGAGGAATCTGATTTAAAAGAATTATCCAGTATCTTAAAAAGCAGTTTCTTAACGGAAAAAATAAATATCTTGCCAACAGGACTTCGTGAGGTTTTAATTTTAGGTAGTCAAGATATGTTTAAAGAAAAAGCTAAGTGTATCTTTATTATAGGGGCAAGTGATGGTATTTTTCCCTCACCAATTGATAAAAAAAGCTTATTTAAATCTAAAGAATTAAAATTACTAGATGAAGTTTTTGGTTGGCATAATAGTTATTTATGGCAAAAAAAGAATAAGGATATGGAAGTTTATTTTTCATTAACAGGGGCAGTTGAATATTTATATATTAGTTATAGTTTAGGGGATCGAAAAGGGGAAGGACAAACATTGTCATTGCGTATTGTTGCTCTTTTGAAAAAACTGCCTGGTGTAAAAAAAGATTACCTTTTAGTTGAGAGAGAGCATCAACTGATAATTTCCGAAAATAAGCGTTTTTTAGATTTAATGGAAGCTATTGGGAAAGGTTGTATTGAGGGAGAGGACTATAAAAGCTATTGCTATTTTAAAGAAAGCAATGTTTTTGGAACACTGCTTAATGGACTTTTTGATTTTAAAAAGCATTTTGAATTTGAAGGTAATATTAGCAATGTAGTTACAGATGCACTTTTCTTTAAAAGCCAATTACCTTCATTTTCAGTATCTAAAATTGAAAAATATGCGTCTTGTCCCTATGCATTTTTTATTCAGTATGGGTTAAGGCCATTAATCTATAAAGGTTCTAAAATTGATAATTTAGATATTGGCAATATTTATCATAAAGCACTGGAAACATTTCAAGAGTCTTATATTCTTGAGACATTAGATCAAGACACTATAATCGAAAAAGGTCAGGAAGTCTTTAATTCATTGTATGAAGCCGATGGTTATTTAGATAAGTTTCATACATTTAGCAGTCATTATAGACTTGAAAAAATTAAATCTGTTGGTTTAGAGAACCTAATTTTATTAATGGAGCAATTGAAAACAGATGATTTCAAACCAACTTATTTTGAATTAGCCTTTGGTAAAAATCAACCTTTGGGACCTATTGTGAGAAATATTAATGGTCAAGCTATTGCTTTGGAAGGTAAAATTGACAGAGTGGATTTATTAGAAGAAAGTGATGTTGTATATTCGAAAATCATTGACTATAAATTAAATGATAAAAAACTTGATTATGGTAAATTTTATGATGGTATTTCATTACAGCTATTTTTTTATTTAAATGCTTTAATGAAGAAAGGTCAGGCGTTATTTCCTAATAAAAAATTAAACCCAGGGGCTCTCCTTTATTTTGTCCTTAATGAAGAAAAATCGGTTATAGATGTTAAAGAAGATTTAGATAAAACTTATACTCAGTACCGATTGAAAGGTGAAGTTTTAAATAACAGGGCAATTATTGAAAGAATGCCAGTTGAGTTTCTACCCATAACTTTTACAAAGTCTGATACGCTATCTAAAACCAGCAGTGTTTTAAGTGAGGAAGATTTTTATAATTGTACGGAACATGTGCAAGTAAAAACAGATGAATCACTTAAGGGAATTCTTAAAGGGGACTTTAAGGTTAACCCGTATTATTACAAGGCAAGGGAAGAAAAGTATTGTACTTTTTGTCAGTTTAATTCAATTTGCAAAAATAAGTTAAAATACAATTATTTGACGCCAAAAAAGAAAGAGATTGTATTGGATAGTATTAAGAAGGATAATGACAATGTGGACTAAAGAGCAACAAGAAGTTATTGATTTAAGAGAAAAAAATATTTTAGTTTCTGCGGCTGCTGGTTCTGGAAAGACGGCAGTCTTAATTGAGCGACTTTTTCAGTTAATTTTCAAGGATCGTGTATCAGTAGAAACTATTTTAATGATAACTTTTACCAACAAAGCCGCTAAGGAAATGGCTGAACGTTTAGAAAAAAAGTTAGAAGAGGCAACACTGTTATATCCAGAAGATATTTTTTTAAGAGAGCAGTTAGAGCTTTTAGAAAATGCTCAGATTAGCACTATGCATAGCTTTTGTAAAAATGCTATTCAAGAAAACTTCAATATTTTAGATATTGATATTGCTTTTAAAGTTTTAGAAGAAAATGAAGGAGCTCAAATAAAAGATGAAAGTATGGATTTATTATTAGAAAAATATTATGAAAAAAAAGAACCTCTTTTTATTAGACTTTTAGAAACCTATAGTAGTTTAGAAAATGATAATGGATTACGAGAAACTATAAAAGCGCTTTTTCATTTTAGCCAAGGGGCACCTTATCCTTCAATTTGGTTAGATGCTGGTGAAGAAAGCCTAAATTGTATTGAAGATGAATTTTTAAATAATCCATTGGGGATTACTTTAAAAGAAATTTTAGAACGAGAACTTTCTTTAGTAGAAGCATTAATTAGGAAGGGGTCTAAAATTGCAGCATTAGGTGCTACTGAATATTTGGAAACAACCGAAAAAGATTTTGAAATTATGGTGGAGCTAAAGAATACTTTATTAAGGAAAGGCATTTCCCTATTTATGGAAAATACTCATGCTTCTTTTTCTAAGCTACCTTCTGTAAAAAAAGAAAATCAAAATGAGGAACATGATTTATTTAAGAAAATTAGAGATGATTATAAGAAGAAGGTAAAAGAAATGGCCTTTGATTTTAAAGCACATTTAGCTTTATTAGGTAGTGTAAAGGCAAAAACCCATTACTTAATTCAAATGGTTAAGGATTTTGATGAAATTTATAAAGGGTTAAAAAAGGAGAAGGAAGCAGTTGACTTTAATGACCTAGAACATCTAATGGTGAATCTTCTAGAAAATGAGGAGATTAAAAAAAGTTATCAAAATTATTTTACTCATGTTTTTGTTGACGAATTTCAAGATAGTAACTTAGTTCAAGAAAGTATTGTTAAAAGGGTTGCTAAGGAAAATAATCTTTTTTTTGTAGGAGATATTAAACAGAGTATTTATCGTTTCAGATTAGCTGATGCTAGTATATTTTTAAGAACATTAAATAATTATAGAATTGATTCTTTAAGTGAAACTATATTTTTAAATAAAAATTTCAGATGCAGTAAGAACATTGTCGATGGTGTAAACTGTGTATTTGATGAATTGATGAATGGCGAAAATTCTTCTATTGAATACAAAAAAGATGGTCGTTTGGTTTTTGGCTCTGGTGTTAACAGAGAGGAACCTATCGAAGTTTTTGTTGTTGACCGTGATGAAGGTCTATTAACTGAGGAAACCAGTCAGGATAAGGTCTATAGAGAAGCTATGATTTGTGCTGAGAAGATTAAAACACTTGTGAATCAAGGAGTAGAATTACATGATGTAAATAAAGACGGAGTTAGAAAGATAAAGTATGAAGATATTGCTATTTTAATGTTTTCAACTAAAGTGACTTTACCTATTTACATGGAAGTTTTTAAAAAAATGGGGATTCCATTATTTGGGGAAATTGACACAGGTTTTTTTGAATCAGAAAGTGTGCAATTATTTTTGGATCTTTTAAAAGTAATTAATAATTACAAAGAAGATCTTTCATTAATCAATATTTTAAAAAGCCCTGTCTTTCAGTTTACCTTAGAAGAATTAGGTAAAATCAGAAGTCAAAATCAGCAACACAAAAGTTTTCACGAAGCTTTTTCTGCCTATAGTTTAGAGGATTCTATTCAGGTTAAAAAAGATTATTTTTTGACAATTCTCAATGAATTTAAAAAGGATGTAACAGAGCATTCTCTAGTGGGTTTATTAACCCATATTCTAACAAAGACTAACTTTTATTATTTACTGTTCAGTAAAAATAATGGTAATCAAGAAGCAGCTAACATTAGAGAACTGTTGTATATGGCTGGCGAATATGAGGTGGATCATAACGATCATTTAAGGGGATTTTTAGCTTACTTTGAATATTTAAAAAAAGAGGAAATTAATATTGGTGAAGCCAGTATTTTGTCTGATAATGCAGATGTTGTTAAAATTCTAACACTCCATAAAAGTAAAGGTTTAGAATTTCCAGTAGTATTTTTATGTGGTTTAGGTAATGAGTTTAGACACCCTAAAAAAAGCCTCATAAACTTTCATCCTTATTTAGGCATTGGACCTGTATATGCAAGTAAAGGTAAAAAAATTAAAACATTAGCCAATTATATTATTGAAAAGACTAATGAAAGGGAAAAAATTGAGGATCAGCTTAATCTTCTTTATGTAGGTATGACAAGAGGCAAACACCTATTATATTTAGTAGGTTCTGTTAAGGATTTAGCTAAGAAGAAGAAAGAATGGCTTTTAGGAACCACTGAAACACTGATAAAACCAAAATGTTTCTATGATTTTCTACTGCCCTATTTATATGGCAATGACAGTATTCGAAGTCGCTATAAGATAATGGAAACGAATATGGAAACTTATCATTCTGAGCTTGAAAAAAAGTCAGTAAATTTAGTCATTAAAAAGACTGATGGATTACTAACAAAGGATGATTTTTTTGTTATGAAGACACCTGTTCCTCGTAAAATTTCGGTAACAGAGATGAAGAAAACTACAGTAGCGGATGCCATGACAAAAGATTTCTTAAAAGGAGATTTGAAAATAAGGCCTGAGTTTATTGAGGGCAAGAAAATGTCAGCTGTAGAAAAAGGTATTCTTTTTCATCTAGCTATGGAGCATCTGGATTTTAAAAAAGTAGTAAATGAAACGGATGTTTATGACTATATTAATGGTTTAGTAAATAATAAAATAATTTTACCTAGGGAAAAAGAGGCTATTGATATTGAAGGTATTATTGCTTTTATTAAGAGTCCGTTAGGTAAAAGAGTTAGAGAGAGTAGTTTAATTGAGCAAGAAAAACCCTTTAACTATTGTTTGAGCCCTAACCGTTTTTTAGAGGGTTATGAAGGAGTGGATGATACTCTTTTACAAGGGGTAATTGATTTGTTTTTTAAAGAAAGGGACGGTTATGTTCTAGTTGATTATAAGACAGACTATGTTCGAGAAGACACTCTTGCAAATGATATTGATGAATACAGGAAGCAAGTTTTATTATATAAGGAAGCATTAACTGAGATTAAAAAGGCTAACGTAAAAGAGGTTTACTTGTATTTTAGTACCCTTAGAAAGTCAGTTAAGGTAGAAGAATAAAGGAGAATAGAAATGGAAGTGTTAATTGCCCTAATATGCCTATTATTAGGTGGCATAGTAATGGCTATAATAACCTATGGCGTAATGAAGAAAAAAGTAAAGACTGCTGAAGCTAAAGAAGGAGACCTAGTTATTGCTTTAGCACAGGCGGAAAATTCTTTAGAACAGGAAAGAAAGCATTGGCTTGAAAAAGAAGCTTATTATAATAAAACCAAGGAAGATATGGAAAGCTCCTTTAGATCCTTATCCTCTAAAGTGCTCCAGGAAAATAACGAAGTCTTCTTAACTTTGGCAAAAGAAACCTTGGCAAAACAGCAGAGTGAAGGGGCTGGTTTACTAAAAGAAAAAGAAGAATCTTTCAAACATTTAGTGGATCCTATGAAAATTATTCTCAGTGAAGTCAAAGGTAAAATGGATACTATTGAGAAAGATTATCAAAGTACTTTTACAGAAGTGAAAGAACAGTTTAAATATTTAAAAGAAGATCAGACTAAATTACAGACGGAAACTGCAAATTTAGTTAAGGCTTTAAGTTTACCGCAAGTTCGAGGACAGTGGGGAGAACTACAGTTAAAACGTGTTGTGGAAATGGCTGGCATGCTTAATTATGTCGATTTTATTGAGCAAGTGTCTACTGATACTGACGGAGGCAAGTTAAGACCAGACGTGGTTATTAATTTGCCAGGTAATAAAACTATTGTGATTGATGCTAAAACTCCCTTATCAGCTTATTTAGATGCTACTGAAGCTGAGACTGATAGCCAACGTAAGGAGTGTTTGAAACACCATAGTAGACAAGTTAAAACACATATTAAGCAATTAGGAGGAAAGGCCTATTGGGATCAATTTGAAAATAGTCCTGAGTTTGTTGTTTTATTTTTACCAAATGATGCCATGTATCAGAGTGCATTAGAAGGGGATCCAGCATTAATTGAGGCTGGTATTAATGATAATGTGCTTATTGCCACACCTACAACTTTAATTGCCTTATTAAAATCAGTTTCTTATGGCTGGAATCAAGCTGCTTTAGCAAATAATGCTAGACAGATAAGCCGACTAGGTAAGGATTTATATGATAGAATGGCTACTTTTGTTGAGAATATGGCGGGTGTAAAAAAAGGATTAGAAAGGTCTATTGAATCCTATAATAAGGCAGTCGGTTCTTTTGAATCAAGAGTATTGCCTTCAACAAGACGTTTTAAAGAGCTCGGTATTTCCTCGGACAAAGAGATTAATGAGTTAACATCTGTAGAAAAATCACCTAAAGATATTAGAAGTATAGAAGACTAGAGGAGAATAATTATGGCGTTAAGAGTAGATTTTGAAAATGAGAAAATTAGTAAATTATTGTTACAACTTTCCTATCCGTCGATTATTGCTATGTTAGCTAATGCCTCTTATAATATTATTTATGGCATATATTTAGGTAATTTTGTTGGTCCAGATGCTTTAGGCGCAACTAATGCTGTGTTGCCTATACAAATATTCTATATGGGGATTACCACTATGGTGGCCATTGGTATGGCTTCCTTGGTTTCAATGAGACTTGGAGAAAAGAAACAGGAAGATGCTGCTTTATATGCAGGGACTGCTATAGTAGGAGCATTATTAATAGGTGCTATTCTAGTAGCTTTTACTATTATTTTTAGTGAACCTCTACTACAAGTAGCTGGTGCAGCTCCAGAAATTATAGGTGAGAGTAAATCATATTTAATAGGTATTATTATTGGATGGATTTATTTTCCACTTGTTGTTGTTGGCAATAATCTCTTACGCTGTGTTGAAGAAGCTAAGAAAGCTTATTCAATAATGCTAACAAGTATTGTTGCTAATATATTTTTAGCGCCCCTATTTATTTTAGTTTTTAAAATGGGTACTTTTGGCGTTGGTTTATCTACTTCTATTTCCCAAGGCTTGTCCTCTATTCTGCTTTTTGTATACTACAGAAGAGGGGCTCTAGTACTGCCTTTAAATAAAAAACTGTTAGAATGAAATGGGATTACTTTGGTTCAATTTGTGGTCTAGGTTTTTCTTCATTTTTAAGACAGACAATAGGCAGTGTAAGCATTTTGTTATATAATCGTTTTTACTTATATATGGTGGTGTAGAATATTTAAATGCTATGGGGATTATTAATAAGCTATATACGTTAATTACGTTGCCAATATTTGGATTATTACAGGGTATTCAACCTGTAGTTGGCTATAATTATGGTGCTCACAATTATAAAAGGGTTAAGGAAAGTGTCTATAAGGGTGCTTTATCCTGTGTTTTATTATCTATAACTAGTCTTATAATTATTTTAGTGTTTATGGATCCAATACTCTCATTATTTACTTCTGATGGTTTGGTGAAAGACATTACTAAGTACGGTTATATTTTGTGTTTGGTGCATTGCCAATTATTAGTTTTCAGATGGTAGGCACAGCAAGTTATCAATCTTTTGGAAAAATACGAACAGCATTATTTATAGCAGTTATTAGGCAATTAGTTATTGCCATACCATTGTTATTTATTTTAAGTTTAATAATAGGATTAGAGGGAATTTGGCTTTCATTTCCAATTTCTGATATACTTTCTGCTATTATTAGTGTTATTATTATAGAATATGGGTTAAGAAAAATAAAAATAAGTTGGGAGCAGAAAGTTGGATAATAGTAAAGAAAATTTAATGCTTAAAAATGCATTTATATTATCTTTTGCTGCAATACTTTCTAAAGTAGTAGGTGCAGTTTATCAGATATTTTTATATAGAGTAATTGGAGCTGAAGGATCAGCTTTATATGCTAAAGGAATAGCCTTCTATGCCATGTTATTGGCTGTTTCAGCTGCAGGAATTTCTATTGCTATCTCAAAATTAATGTCAGAAGAAATTGCCAAAGGTAATACTGGCATTGCTTTTAAAATATTTAAAGTGGCTTCTTTGATTTTAGGCATAATTGGAATTGTATTGTCTGTAGGTTTGTTTTTTGGAGCACCTTATATTGCTAGTAACTTTTATGTGGATCCAAATGTTACTTGGATTATTCAGGCAACTGCACCTGCACTTTTAGTTGTTACTTTTATGGCAGCTTTTAGAGGCTATTTTCAGGGACAACAAAATATGGGACCAACTGCCTACTCACAAATTTTTGAGCAATTAGGTAGAATTGTTTTTTCAGTTGCCATTACTCTAGTCTATATTTATTTTGTAGCAGGGACTAACTTAAGTGAGGTAATGGGTGTTACTAGTAGAGATCAATCGTTGGTACAGTCTATTGCTGATGGCGTTGCTCTAGGACCTTTTGTTGGTGCCATTATTGGTTTTTTGCCTATTATCTATTTTTACTACAAGAGAAAGAATAGTTTAAATAGAAAGATTACTTATGGCAATAGACAATCTAGACGAGAAGCTACTACAGGGTATTTAACTAAAAGAATTCTTTTATTTGCTATTCCAGTAACTTTAGCTGCATTATTACCTACTTTAATTGATATGGCTGATGCTACACTTATTCCCAATGTCTTAATGGGAGCTGGCTTAAGTTATAAAGCAGCTAATGCTTCTTTTGGCTATTTTACGAATACGGCAATGATTTTAGTAAATATAATTATTTTAGCTGCATCTTCGTTTGCTGCAAGTTTAGTACCTGCAATTGCAGACGCAAGAGGAAGAAAGAATGATCAAGAGGTTAAAAATAAAACAGCACTATCCATTAAGCTCGTTACTTTAATTAGCTTGCCAGCAGCAGCCAGTATGTTTTTATTAAGTAAGCCTATTGTAGCCCTTATATTTAATGAAGTTGATAATGATGTTTACATGGTATTGCAGGCCAGTGTGTTTATGATTCTATTTATGTCTATTTATCATAGTACAACAGGTGTCTTGCAGGGTGTAGGGAAAATTTACGTTCCTTTAGTATCGTTGTTTGCTGGACTGCTTGTAAATATAGGATTATTAAATTTATTATTACCTATTAAGGGCCTTAATATCCTAGGAGCGCCAATTGCTCATACTGTTGCTTATTTTACTGCTGCAATTATTAATTTTATTGCCGTAAAGCGTATTGTAGGTTACCGTTCAAAGTGGTTAACATGGTTGCCTCAGGGACTATTAAGTGCCTTGATAACAGGTGCTATAGCCTATGGGGTGTATAGATTATTTAATTTAATTATTGGTTTTATTAATGAAGGAATATTAAATCTGTTAATTAGCCTAATTTTTGCAGTTATTGCTGGCATTATTGTTTATTTTATTACTTTAGTCTTGTTTAGAGCAATTAAAGAAGATGAAGTTAAGAGTATTCCCAAAATTGGTTTTATATTTGGAAAAATATTTAAAAGAATAAGGAGATCATAATGGATGCTGAATGGATAAAAATCTATCATATTTTAAAAAACTAGGATTTGATTTAAAATGGGCTAAGACAAATCGTACAACGCTTAGTATACTTACTGGAAGTTTTTGGCTATCCAATCCATTTTACCTATGAGGCCTATCATAATGGACCCTATGCTTAACATGTTAATATGGAGGCTATGGAGGTAGAAGCTTTTTTAGTTTCTCAGAGCATTGAGGTAGTAGATGGCTATACTGAAAAAGAGGTTCAGAGTATTCATGCTTTAGAAAAAGCTGTTGCTATTGAGAAAGAAAAAAGGATTTTTAGATTGTTTAGTATTAGTTGATTTTTTATTAAAAGAAAACAAGGAGTTAGATTTAGATAATCTCTGGGAAATTATCCAATATTCAACTATTTATGATTTGGATAAAAATATTATAGAAGAAGGAAGGGCGTTTTTAGATGGATTTAGAAACCCTACAAATTGAAATCTATACGCTGCCATTTACAATTGTAGGTGACGGGGAGAAAATTCTTAGCCTTGAACAAAAAAGCAGTATAGATTCATTAAAGCCTTCAAAAGTTTTATTAGCAGCAAAAATAGAGTTGGAACTCTATTTAAAAGGAAAGTTAAAAAAGTTTTCAGTACCTTTGAAAATTGGAGGAACACCTTTTCAAAAAAAGGTTTATGAGGCAATGATGAAAATTCCTTATTGTCAAGTGGCAACTTATGGTGAATTAGCAATGAAAGTTGGTTCCCAAAAAGGGGCCAGAGCTGTTGGGGCTGCCTGTAACAGCAATCCCTTGCCAATATTTGTGCCTTGTCATAGAGTTGTTGGTGTAGGTGGCAAATTAACAGGATTCGCCTATGGCTTATCTTTCAAAAAAACTTTATTAGAAATGGAAAAGAGTAATGATTGAAATTGTAACATTAGAAAATAAGAAGATTATGTTAGTAGGAACAGCCCATGTTTCTCAAAATAGTGTAGAGGAAGTTGCAACTGTGATTAGAGAAAACAATCCTGAAAGTGTGGCTATAGAACTTTGTGAAGCTCGTTTTAGAAGAATGGATGGCAGAGATTCAGGCTGGGAGAACTTAGATATTGAATCTGTTTTAAAAAAAGGGCAAGGAATGCTTATGATTGTTAACTTTTTCTTATCTTCCTATCAAAAGAAAATAGGGGAATCTTTAGGAGTAAAACCAGGGGCTGAAATGGCGAAAGCTGTTGAGGTAGCTAGAGAAGAAGGCGCAACGATTACTTTGGCTGATAGAGATGTTACAGTCACTTTAAGAAGAGTTTTAGTTCATTTGAAGTTTTGGGAAAAAATGAAGGGACTTTATAAGCTATTAGTTCTTTATTTTACAGCTGAGGATGATGTAGGAACTGAAGATATTAATGAATCAACTATAGAATCTTTAAAAAATCAAGAAACCATTGCTGCAAGTCTAGATCAATTAGGTTCAGTTTTCCCTTCTGTAAAAAAATATTTAGTAGATGAAAGAGATTCTTACTTAGCTTATAAGATTGGTAAAAGCCCAGGAGAAACTGTTGTTGCTGTTTTTGGGGCTGCCCATTTAGAAGGCGTTAAGAAACATTTAATTAACAATGATGTTACATCAGAATATATAAAGGAAATAAGCCAGATTCCTAAAAAGAAAAAGACAGGTTCTTGGATTGCCTTAGGGTTGTTAATTCTTTTTATAATATTGGTAGCTGTTACATTCAGTGCAAATCCAACTGTTGGGGCATCAAATATTGGTTATTGGCTAATTTTAACCTGTACTTTAGGAGGCTTTGGTGCTTTATTAGCTGGGGGGCATCCATTGACTATACTAGCGGCAATTATTGGGTCCCCGATTGGGGCTGCATTGCCTTTTGTGGCCAGTGGCATGATTAGTGGATTAGTTGAAGCTAAAGTAAGAAAGCCTCAAGTTAAAGATTTTGAAAGCTTGAATACTGCTATTTTCACATTTAAGGGGTGGTGGCAAAATAAGATTTTAAAAATATTTAATGTTTTCTTTTTAACTTCTATGGGAAGCGCTATTGGAAATATTTTAGGACTTAAAAATATATTGGAAGGCTTTTTTTGAAATATTTAAGTAAAGGAGTTTTAGATGGAGAAGCGATTAGTATTACTTGAAGGTGCTTATAATGTGCGAGATTTAGGGGGTTATCCTACTAAAAGTGACAAAGAAACCAAATGGGATCGATTTTATAGGGGGATGGTCTTCAAGGATTAACCGAAAATGATATTGCTATTTTGAAATCAAAAAATATTCTTTTAGATATTGATTTAAGAAGCCAAAGTGAAATTGATAAAAATATTGATAGATTAAAAGGTGTTAAAGGAATGGCTTATGCCTCTATTTCACTATTAAGTATTTTTGAAGATCAAATTAAGGATTTATCCAAGGCTGATTTTTCTAAAATACCTAAATCCTTAGGTGAATTTTATATTATGGTTTTACATTATTGTCAGGAGGGATTTAGAGAAGTTTTCAAATTAATAGGAAGTAGAGAAGAGGCGGCTATTCTGTTTCATTGTTCTGTTGGTAAAGATAGAACAGGTTTAATTGCAGCTTTACTTTTAAATCTTGTAGGTGTTTCAGATAAGGTGATTGTTGAAGATTATGCTTATTCAGGAGAAAATATTGGACCTGTCATTAAGAAATACGAAAATATGAATGAAGAATATCTGAAACCTTTTCTAGTTGCAGGACCTGAGGCTATGGAAACTTTCCTGAGTGAATTAAATAGAACCTATGGTAACAGTGAAGGTTTTTTAAAGCATTTAGGATTGTCTAATAAGGTGATTCAAAATATTCAAGGTACATTTGTTTAGCAGGTTGTTGTGTTGACTTTGTTCCTTTTCAAGCGTAAAATTATAACTAGTTTAGAAAATTTTAAAAGGAGAAAATAAAATGAAAAAGTTTTTGGTATTAGTATTATTTGGCCTTTTAGGAATAGGCTTATTTGGTTGTAGTAGCCAAAATAAAGAAGAAGGCAAATTAATTGTAGGTGTTGATGACGCTTTTCCACCAATGACATATAGAGACCCTAACACCAATGATATAATTGGCTTTGATGTAGACATGGGGGAAGAAATTGCTAAAAGAATAGGGGTTACCTTAGAATGGCAACCAATTGAATGGAAGGGTATGGTACAATCCCTTAAAACTAAAAAAAATGATATGGTTATTTGCGGTGTAACCATTACGCCTGAAAGAGAAGAGCAAATCTTTTTATCAGCCCCATATATGGATGCTGGTATCTCTATGGTTGTAAAAAAGGGCTATAGGGGGATTTTATCTATTAAAGATTTAGCAAATAAGAAAATTGGCGTTCAAACTGGTAGTTCTGGAGCTAAAGGTTTTACTGAATTAGGATTTACTGAAAATGTTTCTACTTATGATGCTTACCCAGCTGCATTTAATGACTTAGGTATTGGTAGAATTGATGTAGTTGCTGTGGATACAGTTGTTGGTGCTTATTTTATTAAGGAAAGAAGCAGTGAGCTTGAATTGTTGCCAGAAAAAATAATTACAGAAAAATATGGTGTGGCTCTTGCAAAAGATAACACTGACTTACAGAAGAAAGTAAATGAGGCGATTGCTGCTATGAAAGTAGACGGTTCTTTAGAGGCTATTGCAGTTAAATGGTTTGGAGCAGAAAATGCCAAGGGAGTTATCCCGCAGTAAGGAGATATAAACAGTGGACTTAGATTTTTTTAATCTTATTTTCCCTTTCTTATTACAAGGGGCAAAAGTAACAATTATACTAACGCTATTAGCTTTGACTTTTGGTACTGTCATAGGGTTGATTTCTGCATTAATGCGCCTTTCGAGATTTAGAATTTTGAGGGGGATTTCCTGGTTCTACACTTGGGTTATTAGAGGAACCCCATTACTGGTGCAACTATTTGTCTGGTATTATGGTTTTCCAAGTATTGGTATAGAACTAAATGCTTTTGTAGCTGGCGTCTGTGCCTTAAGCCTTTGTGAAGGCGCCTATATTTCTGAAATCTTTAGAGCTGGTATTTTGTCAGTGGATAAAGGTCAGAAAGAGGCGGCTTTATCATTAGGCATGACATCTGGCCAAAGTATGAAGCGTATTGTTTTACCACAGGCTTTTAAAACAATATTGCCACCTTTTAGTAATGAGTGTATAACTTCAATGAAGGATACAGCACTGGTTTCAACAATTACTTTAGTAGAGTTAATGCGACAAGCTCAAACACTGGATGCTACGCATTTTCGTTCAATGGAAATATATTTATCGGCAGGTGTAATGTATTTATTGATGACATCTGTAATTATGTTAGGCATATATTTTCTGGAGAAAAAATTCCAACTTAAAGTACAGAGGGTTAAAAGATGATTATTGAAGTAAGAAATCTCCATAAAAAATTTGGACACTTAAGGGTTTTGAAAGGTGTCGATATGTCAGTAGAAAAGGGAGAGGTTCTTGTTATTATTGGACCTTCAGGCAGTGGTAAAAGTACACTTTTACGTTGCCTTAACCAACTTGAACACCATGAAGAAGGGGAAATTCTTTATGAGGGACAGCCAGTTGGTCTCCATTATATTAAAGAAAAGAATACATATAAGGAAGTTCCTAAAAGAGATATTATTGCCATTCGCAAAAGAATGGGGATGGTTTTTCAACGATTCAATTTGTTTCCCCAAAAAACAGTAATTGAAAATGTTATGGAAGGACCGTCAGTTGTATTAAAAGAAAAGAAAGAAAAGACTATACTTGAAGCTAGAAAGTTGTTGGATAAAGTCGGTTTACTAGAAAAGGAAAAAGAATTTCCTGGTAACCTTTCTGGCGGGCAACAACAAAGGGTCGCTATTGCTAGAGCATTAGCCATGCATCCTGATGTAATGCTTTTTGATGAGCCTACTAGTGCACTGGATCCAGAATTAGTTGGAGGGGTATTAGAAGTTATGAAAGAGTTAGCTCTTGAAGGCATGACTATGGTGGTTGTAACTCATGAAATGGGTTTTGCCGAAGAAGTAGCTGACCGTGTGATTTTTATGGATGATGGTGTTATTGTTGAAACTGGTACGCCAGAAGCTATTTTTGATTATCCTAAAGAAGAAAGAACAAAACTATTTTTAAGTAAAGTTTTAAGGTGAATGAGATGTTTGAAATAAAACAATTATCTATTTTTTTAGCCAATAAACCTGGAAGACTTCTTTCAATAACCCGTTTATTAAAAGAAGCCAATATTAATATTAGAGGTATGTGTATTACAGATACTAGTGAATCAGGTGTGTTGCGTTTAATAGTTGACTATCCTGAGGAAGGTGCTGCCTTATTAAAGGAAGCTGGAATTTCTAGTCAAACAAGTAATATTATTGTTGTTAAAATTGAGGATAAGCCTGGTGAGCTTTGCCAGTTACTTTTTTATTTGGAAGAAAGTGATTTAAATGTAGAGTATTTATATGGCTTTTTAAATAAAGAGGGCTATGCTTATTTGGCAATGAAAGTTGAAGATATTAAAGCAGCTATTAATGTAATGGATAATAAAAATATTACATTATTAACAGAAGATAATGTATATGGTGTTTAGGAGGTAAGTTATGTCGGAAAAGTGGATAGGTCGTTCAGCATTGGAGAATATTAAACCCTATTCTCCTGGTAAGTCAGTTTCATCAGTAGAAAAGGAATTAGGTCTATCTGAAATTTATAAGATGGCTTCAAATGAAAATGCTATTGGTCCTTCAAAAAAGCTGTTGCAGCAATTAATGAAGAGCTTTTATCAATGCATATTTACCCAGATGGTAATTGCGAACTTTTAAAGGAAGGTATTGCCACTGCAAAAGGTGTTTTACCTGAACAAATAATTGTGGGTAACGGGTCAGATGAAATAATTAAATTAATTGGAGAAAGTTTTTTAACTGATGGCAGTAGTTTAATTATAGGTTATCCTTCTTTTTCTGAATATGCATTTGCAGGTCACTTAATGGGCGCTAATGTAGTTAATGTGCCTTTAGTTGACTATACTTATGACTTAAAAGGTATTCTTGCT
Organism: endosymbiont 'TC1' of Trimyema compressum; assembly: GCF_001584725.1. Lineage (NCBI taxonomy): Bacteria > Bacillati > Bacillota > endosymbiont 'TC1' of Trimyema compressum. The sequence goes on from NZ_CP014606.1 coordinate 634,406, forward strand.
GCTATTGATGAAACAACAAAGATGGTGGTTATTTGCAATCCCAATAATCCAACAGGAACAGCAGTGGGTAAGGAGGCTTTAATACAATTTGTTAAATTGGTAGCATTCCTTTAATTAAATGGATTCATAGAGTTAAAGAGCTATTTAATGTTAATCATTTAGCCCAAGTAGGGGCTTTAGCCGCTTTGACGGATGAGAAAGCATTTAAATGCTTCAATAAAGTTAAAGGAAGACATTATTATCCCCGACAAAAGGTAGCGTTTTTGCTTCTCCTGAATACATACGAGTTACCATCGGGACTCTTGAGCAAAAAGTTTTATTGAAAGTCTAGATAAGGTTTTAAAAGAAATATGATATAATAGAAATAAGTGAAAAAATAGAGTGTATTACACTCTATTTTTATGATAAAAATGGAGGAAAAATGGCAATAGGAGTATTTGATTCAGGCATTGGAGGCATTACAGTAGTAAAGGAAATTAGAAAACAATTGCCTGACGAAAAAATAATATATTTTGGCGATACAAAAAGAGTTCCTTATGGAGGAAAAGATAAAGAAGAATTAATTAATTTGTCTGAGCAGATTGTAGCTTTTTTAATTAGAGAGGGAGCCGATGTGATTATTGATGCCTGTAATACAACCTCGGCATTGGCATTACCTTATTTACAAGAAAAGCATACAGTACCAATTGTAGGGGTTTTAGTTCCAGGCGCTGATAGTGCTAGCAAAGTTACTAAAGGTAAAGTAGGTGTCATGGGTACGGAAGCAACTATAAAAAGTGGTTGTTATGATGTAGCCATTAAAGCTCAAGAAAAATCAACGGAAGTAGTTTCTATACATTGTCCAAAGCTTGTAGGATTTATTGAAGATGGTGATTTAAATTCATCTTATTTAAAACGCGTTTTACGAGACTATTTAAATCCTCTATTTTTAGCCAACTGTGACACATTAGTGTTAGGCTGCACCCATTATCCTTTTTTAAGCGATACTATTTATGAACTGATTGGAGATTCAATGACTTTAATTAATCCAGCAGTAGCAGCTGTTAATGAATTAAAGGCGTATGAGTCCTCAAGAGAAGGAGAAGATATTTGCTATATTAGTGGTGACTATCATTCCTTCTATAGTGCTTTAACTGCTCTCTATCCAGACCATGGATTTGAGAAAATAGTTACCTATGACCCGATAGAGGAGTAAGAATATGAAAAATAACAGTGCACTAAGAGACGTTAGTATAAAAAGAAATGTTTTGCTTTACCCTGAAGGTTCTTGTTTAATTGAAGTTGGGAATACCAAGGTTCTTATAACGGCTACTATTGAAGAAAAAGTACCTCCTTTTCTTGAAGGAAAATTAGAAGGATGGGTTACTGCTGAATACAGTATGTTGCCTAGGGATAACAAACATAGAACTCTCAGAGGTTTTACTAAAGGCAAACTTGATGGGCGTAGTGCTGAAATAAAGCGATTAATTGGTCGTTCCTTAAGAGCTATAGTAAATAGAAAAGCATTGGGACCGAGAACTATAATTCTAGATTGTGTGATGTTTTACAAGGGGGATGGTGGAACTCTTTGTGCTTCTATTACAGGTGCTTTTGTTGCCTTATATGATGCTTGTGAATATTTACTTGAAAAGGAAATGATTGATGAAATGCCACTTAATGGCTTTTTAGCGGCAGTAAGTGTTGGAAAATCTAAAGATGATTATATTTTAGATTTATGCTATGAGGAAGATGTTTCGGCTATTGTAGACTTGAATTTAGTTATGAAGGATGATGGTGAGTTAATAGAGATTCAAGGCACAGGAGAAGGTGGCACCTTTTCCAGAAATGAGTTGGGTCAATTTCTTGATTTAGGTGAACAGGGTATTAAAATATTAATTGAAAAGCAAAAAGCAGCTTTAGGAGTAGCGGAATGAAGTTTATTTTTACAACTCATAATAATGATAAGAAAAGAGAAATCGAGAAACTCCTTAAAGATACTAGCTTTCAGGTTTATAGTTTAGCTGATGTAGGTTTCGAAGATGAAATAATTGAAGATGGGAATAGTTTTTTAGAAAATGCTAAAATTAAAGCAACGACTATTTATAAAAAATATGGTATTTCAACTTTGGCTGATGATTCTGGTATTTGTATTGATTTTCTAAAAGGAGAACCTGGAATTCATTCTGCAAGATATGGTGGTATAGGTGCAACAGCGGAAGAAAAAAATAGGCTTATTTTAGATGCATTAAAAAATGTTCCTTATGCTAAAAGAGGTGCTTATTATGTTTTTTGTCTCTATTTTATTAAGGATGAAGTAGAGTCTTTTTATGTGGAGGAAACATGTGAAGGTGTAATTAGTGAGTCTCCGGCTGGCAAAGGCGGTTTTGGTTATGATCCTATTTTCTATCTCCCAGAATATAAGCAATCAATGGCTGAAATTTCATTGACTGAAAAAAATAAAATTAGTCATAGGGGCAAGGTTTTTGAGGCATTTAAGGCAAGAATTCCTATTCTTTTTCCATATGATTAGTTAATAGGCATTTTAAGCATATTGTAATGATTATAAAAAGCAATTCAGCTCAAAGTGTTCACAATATATTAAAAAAGTGTATAATGATAAAAAGGAAACTAGAGGTGAAAGATGGCTAAAATTGAGAATATTAGAAACTTTTGTATCATTGCTCATATTGACCATGGTAAGTCAACACTGGCTGACCGACTAATTGAGTATACTGGTGCTGTTGAAAAAAGAGATATGTCCTCACAGCTTTTAGATCAGATGGATTTAGAGCAAGAAAGAGGCATTACAATTAAGTTACAAGCTGTAAAAATGAAATATACAAGTAAAAAAGGAGAGACTTTTTTACTGAATTTAATTGATACCCCTGGTCATGTTGACTTTTCATATGAAGTATCAAGAAGTTTGGCTGCCTGTGAGGGTGCCCTACTTGTTGTAGATGCTTCACAAGGTATTGAAGCCCAAACTTTGGCCAATGTCTATTTAGCTATCGACAATGATTTAGAAATTATTCCTGTAATTAATAAAATAGATTTGCCGAGTGCAGATCCTGAAAGGGTTTGTGCTGAAATAGAAGAGGTAATTGGTCTCGATACAAGTAATGCTATTTTTACATCAGCAAAAACAGGCCAAGGAACTGAAACAATACTAGAGGCTGTTGTTAAAACTGTGCCCTGTCCAGAAGGGCATAAAGAAGGACCATTAAAAGCCCTTATATTTGATTCTCATTTTGATGCTTACAAGGGAGCATTATCCTATGTAAGAGTCGTTGATGGAGTAATTAAAAAGGGCATGGATATTCAGATGATGTCTACAAAACATGAATTTGAAGTTACGGAAGTAGGGGTTTTTGAACCCCGTCCTAAAGTTGTGACTTCCCTTGATACTGGAGAAGTTGGCTATGTGGCTGCAAGTATTAAAAAAGTAGGGGACACTAATGTAGGCGATACTATAACAGATAGTGAGAACCCTGCAAAAGAAGCTTTGCCAGGCTATAAAAAAGCAATACCTATGGTTTATTGTGGTCTTTATCCTATTGATACTAAACAATATGATGATCTTAGAGATTCTTTGGAGAAGTTACAGCTAAATGATGCTTCCTTAATTTTTGATCCTGAGACTTCTGCGGCATTAGGGTTTGGATTTAGATGTGGTTTTTTAGGTCTTCTGCATATGGAGATTATCCAGGAACGATTAGAAAGAGAATATAATATTCAACTTATTACAACAGCTCCAAGTGTTATTTTTAATATTTATAAGTTGGATGGTTCTGTTATTTCTATTGATAGTCCCTCTCAGTTGCCTTCTGTAACAGAAATTGATCATATTGAAGAACCTATGGTTAAAGGCTCAATTATGGTACCAAGCGATTATGTGGGAGCTGTTATGGAGCTTTGCCAGGAAAAAAGAGGCAGGTTTATTAATATGGATTATCTAACCCAAGAGAGAGTACTCATTACTTATAGATTACCATTAGGTGAGATAATATATGACTTTTTTGATCAGTTGAAATCTAGAACGAAAGGCTATGCTTCCTTTGATTACGAAGTAATTGGTCACGAAAAATCAAATTTAGTTAAATTAGATATTTTACTTGCTGGAGAAGTTATTGATGCTTTATCCTGTATTGTGCATAAAGATAAGGCTTACTATAGAGGACGCTCTTTAGTTGCAAAATTGCGTAAGCTGATTCCAAGACAATTATTTGAAGTGCCTATTCAAGCCGCAATAGGAGCCAAAATTATTGCTAGGGAAACTGTTAAGGCAATGCGTAAAGATGTTCTAGAAAAATGCTATGGTGGGGATATTTCAAGAAAGAAAAAATTACTTGAAAAGCAAAAAGAAGGTAAGAAGAGAATGAAACAAGTTGGCAGATTTGAAGTGCCACAAGAGGCATTTATGGCTGTTCTGAGTCTAGATGACGAATAGAGAAATGCTAGGATTATATATACATATTCCTTTTTGCAAGGAAAAGTGCCATTACTGTGACTTTTTTTCCTTTAGAGGAAAAGCTGAATTAATGGTTCCCTATGTTGAGGCGCTGATTCATGAAATCGATTCATTTAATAATGAAGATTTAGATATAGATACCATATACATAGGGGGAGGGACTCCCTCTATTTTGATGTTGTCCTCTATTGAGTCAATTATGGCTCATGTTAGGGCGGCTTTTAGAATAAAAGACAATGCAGAGATTACAATTGAAGTTAATCCAGGCACTGTTAAGTTTGATGCTTTAAAAGCCTATAGCGCTATGGGCATTAATCGTTTATCTATGGGGGCTCAATCTTTTAATGAAAAACATTTGAAAAGACTAGGTAGAATTCATTTAGCAAAGGATATTAGTTCTACTGTAAAGGCAGCAAGAGCAGCTGGTTTTGAAAATATTTCTTTAGATTTAATTTATGGTCTGCCTGATGAAACTTTAGAAGAACTTATTACAGATATAAAAGCCGGTATTGAATTAGGTGTGGACCATCTATCTCTTTATGGCTTAATTATAGAAGAGGGAACTCAGTTTTTTGCAGAATATGAAAAAGGAACCCTTAATTTACCTGCTGAAGAATTACTTCTTCAAATGAGGGAAACGGGTACCATTTTATTAGAGAAAGCTGGATTTAGACATTATGAAATATCCAATTATGGAAAAAAAGGTTTTTTTTCAAAACATAATTTAATCTATTGGCAAAATAAAAATTATTTAGGTTTAGGGGCTGATGCTAGCAGTTATTGGCAGGGAGAGCGCTATAAAAATATGGATAGTATTTCAGGCTATATAGCTGAAAAAAAAGAAAATAAAAGCAGTAAATTAGACTGCTATAAAATTGGAAATAAGGAAGCTATTGAAGAAGAAATCCTTTTAGGATTACGATTAATAGATGGCATTAATATATATGAATTTAAGAAAAGATATGACATAGATTTGCTAGAGATGTATAAAGAGCCCATTAGGCTTTTAAAAGAAGAAGGTTGTCTAAAAATTGATAATGGACAGCTATACTTGACGCTGAGAGGACTAGCCATTTCCAACTATTGTTTGGGAATGTTTTTATGCTAAGGAGGAAACTAAAACAAAATGAAAACTAAATGCTTAGGAATAGATGTAGGTTCTACTACTGTTAAAGTAGTTGTAGTAGATGAGAATGATAACTGTTTATATAAAAACTACACAAGACACTATTCTGAATTACTTAAAACAGTGTTATCAATGTTACGTGAAGTTGATGAGGCTTTACCTGGTGAATCATTTAAAATTATGGTAACTGGTTCAGGTGGTCTTGGTGTTTCAGCAAAATTACACCTACCTTTTGTCCAAGAGGTTGTTGCATTAGTAGAAGCCATTGAAAAATATATTCCGGAAACAGATGTGGCTATTGAATTAGGTGGTGAAGATGCTAAAATCACCTATTTAGGTGCTGGTAGTGAACAAAGAATGAATGGGGTCTGTGCTGGTGGAACAGGTGCTTTTATTGATCAAATGGCACAATTAATGCATGTGGAGATTAGTGAGTTAAATGAGTTAGCTAAAAATTATGATACAATTTATCCTATTGCATCTCGTTGCGGTGTTTTTGCTAAAACGGATATTCAGCCTTTAATTAATGAGGGAGCAGCTCTAGAAGATATTGCTGTATCCATCTTTCAAGCAGTTGTTAATCAAACCATTAGTGGATTGGCTTGTGGCCGTCCAATTAGAGGTAAAATTGCTTTTTTAGGAGGTCCTTTAACCTTTTTATCTGAGCTTAGGAATCGTTTCATTGATTCTCTTGATTTAGAAGAAGATGAAATTATTTTCCCTGAAAATTCTCAGTATTTTGTTGCTTTAGGAACAGCTGAAATAGCTGCTCAGAAAAATGAGGGTACTTTTGTTTTAAAGGGGATTTTAGAAGCCTTAGATAAAGACGATTTTGAGGACGAGGAAAGGGAATTATTACCACCATTGTTTAAAGATGAAGCAGATTATGAAATTTTTAGAAAACGTCATGATGAAGCTAAAGTTAGAAAAGTTCCTTATAAAGAGGGTGTTGCACCGTTCTTTTTAGGTATAGATGCTGGTTCTACAACTAGTAAAATTGCTTTAATTGATAGTACAGGTGCATTGGTATGGTCTTATTATGGCAGTAATGAGGGGAAACCTCTTGAGAATGTAGTCAAGCATTTAACGAATTTATATGATGAGGTTCCAAATCTTAAAATTGCTAGAAGTGGTGTAACTGGATATGGTGAAGGTTTACTTAAAGCAGCTCTAAATATTGATGAAGGTGAAATTGAAACAGTAGCTCATTTTAAAGCAGCTGATTTCTTTTGCCCAGGAGTTGATTTTATTTTAGATATTGGTGGTCAAGATATGAAGTGTCTGAAAGTCAGTGAAGGAGTCATTACTAGTATTATGCTTAATGAAGCTTGTTCGTCAGGCTGTGGATCATTTATTGAAACTTATGCCCAGTCACTTTCTATTCCAGTAAAGGATTTTGCCAAAATGGCCCTATTATCCCAGGAACCAGTAGACTTGGGAACCCGTTGTACTGTCTTTATGAACTCTAAAATCAAGCAAGCTCAAAAGGATGGAGCAACTGTTGGGGATATATCAGCAGGGGTATCTTATTCCGTTATTAAAAATGCTTTATATAAAGTTATTAAAATTAAAAATCCAAATGATTTAGGAGAAAAAATAGTTGTTCAAGGAGGAACCTTTTATAATGAAGCAGTACTAAGAAGTTTTGAACGCATTACAGGAAGAGAGGTTATCCGTCCAGATATTGCTGGTATTATGGGTGCTTTTGGAATGGCTTTAGTTTCTAAAGAACGTTATTTTGAAGGTGAGGAATCAACCTTATTACCAAAGGAAGAATTAAATTCATTTGAATATGAAAATGATATGAGACGTTGTGGTTTATGTGGAAATAACTGCTTATTAACAATTACCAACTTTACTGATGGTAAATTTTTTGTCTCAGGTAATCGTTGTGAAAGAGGTTCGGGCTTAGTTGAAAAGGATAAAAAACAATTGCCTAATCTTTATACGTATACCTATGAGCGTTTGTTTAAAGAATACCGTTCTTTGGACAAGCCTCAAGCAATCCGTGGTGTAATAGGTATACCTAGAGGGTTAAATATTTATGCCCATTATCCATTATGGCATACTTTTTTCACAGACTTAGGATTTAGAGTAGAATTATCCGGTAGAAGTTCAAAGAAGCTTTATGAATCTGGTATGGAATCTATTCCATCGGAGTCACTATGTTATCCCGCTAAAATTGTTAATGGACATATGATTAATTTATTAAAAAAAGGTGTTAATACAATTTTCTATCCATCAATACCTTATGATATTAAGGAGCAAGAAAATGCTGAAAATCAGTATAATTGCCCTATTGTTACTAGCTATCCAGAAGTAATTGAAAATAATATGGAAGAAGTTAAGGCTGATGCCATTAATTTCATTCATCCTTTTTTACCAATTTATGATGAAAAGAAAATGGCTAAAAGACTGTATGAAACTTTTAGACCTTATTACCCTGACTTAACAAAAAAAGAAGTGAAAGTGGCTTTGGAAAAGGGCTATAGTGCTTTATATAAATACAAAGAAGATATACGTGAAAAAGGCAGAGATACTCTTAACTATATTCACGAAAATAACTTAAAAGGTGTTGTTTTAGCAGGCAGGCCTTATCATGTGGATCCGGAAATTAACCATGGTATTCCTGAAATGATGAATCAATTGGGATTAGTTGTTCTTTCAGAAGAGGCTGTTGCCCATATTCCGGAAGAAGTAAGCAAAGATAAACTTAGAGTAGTTAACCAGTGGGTTTACCACTCAAGGCTCTATAATGCTGCTGAATTTGTGAAAGATGAGCCGAATATTGAATTGGTTCAATTAACTTCATTTGGTTGTGGTTTAGATGCTATTACATCTGATCAGGTTTTTGAAATTTTAGATCGCTACGGTAAAATCTATACTTTAATTAAAATTGATGAAATCAATAATCTAGGTGCTGCTAGAATTCGTGTACGTTCTTTATTAGCAGCAATGGAAGAGCGAGAAAAAAAAGGGATTATACCTGTAAAGAGAAAAGAGAGACTTGATACGCCTGCTTTTGTAGAGGGGATGGAAGATTACACATTGCTTTGCCCAGAAATGTCTCCAATTCATTTTCAGTTTTTCTCACAGGCTTTTAAGGCTCAAGGGTATAATTTAAAAGTACTACCCCATGTGAGTAAATATGCAATGGATTTGGCACTGCAATATGTGAACAATGATGCTTGTTATCCAACACTAGTTGTAATTGGACAAATACTAGAAGCCATTAAAAGCGGAGAATATAATACCGATAAAGTTGCAATTTTAATGACTCAGACAGGTGGTGGTTGTAGAGCAACAAACTATATTGCTCTCTTAAAGAAAGCTTTAATTGATTCAGGTCATCCAAATATTCCAATTATTCCTGTAACGGCAGCAAGTAATTTAGAAAAATCAACTGGTTTTAAAATTAGCTTAGGCTTCTTAAATCGTATTTTAATGGCTGTTATTTATGGTGATGTCCTATTGCGTATTTTAAGAGCAACAAGGCCATATGAGAAAGAAGGAGGCTCTACTGATGTTCTTTATCAGCATTGGATAGACAAATGTAATAAGAATGTCTATAATGGTAAATTTAGACAGTTTAATGATGATTTGAGAAATATGATTAAAGACTTTGATGAACTGGCTAGAAATAATATAGAGAAACCAAAAGTCGGTGTTGTTGGAGAGATATTGGTGAAATTTCATTCTTATGCTAATAACAATGTAGTTGAGTTTCTTGAAAAAGAGGGAGCAGAAGTTGTTGTTCCTGACTTGCTAGATTTTATGCTATACTCCTTGTATTCTAATGTTTTTAGATCTGATGAGTTAGCTGGTAAGAAGAAAGATAAGCAAGTAGGCTACTTTATGATTAATATTTTGGAAATTTACAGAAAAGCAGCTAGAAAAGCTTTAAGAGCATCTAAGCATTTTACAGAGCAAGCTACAATAAAATCATTAACAGAAGGAGCAAAGCCAATTTTATCCTTAGGGAATAATATGGGTGAAGGATGGTTCCTAACAGGAGAAATGGTAGAATTAATTGAAAGTGGTGTTAATAACATTGTTTGTGTGCAACCATTTGCTTGCCTACCAAATCATATTACAGGTAAAGGTATTATTAAAGAACTAAAGAGACGTTTTGAATTTGCTAATATAGTACCAGTAGACTATGACCCCGGTATTAGTGAAGTAAATCAGGTTAATCGTTTAAAGCTTATGCTCTCTAAAGCCTATAAGAATATAGGTAAGGAAAGTGAAGATAGAGTGGAGCGTAACAAGTAAAGATATATTAGGCCCATTAAATACAAATTGTATTTAATGGGCCTTTGTTTGATTTTAATTTAAAACTGAATAATGCCTTGTTCTACTTTGCCAATTATTTGAACTGAGAATTTTTCTAAATCATCTTCATTATAAAAGAAAGCTTCAGCTCTGGGATTTATTCCTGCAAAGTTAATACCATTATCTAAATATTTTATTAATCTTACATTAACTTCTGTTTTCTTTTTCCTTTTGCAGAAAAGACTACTAAGTCACCATTTTTAATTTGTGTTTTTGAGGCCTTTCTAACAATTACGATATCGCCGACTTTTAGTCTAGGTTCAAGGGAATTTTTAATGACTGACATGGCAAAATAATTTTTATAATCATCACCATTAGAGGCTACATTTATATAACCTAAAACATCTTTTTGATTTTCAATGGGTGTATTGGGAAGAAGAATTTTAAAGGTTGGAATTTGATATTTAGTATTATTTTTAGGACATAAAAGAGGGTTATCTGATAAATATTAATGTCTTTTTTTATTCTCTTAAATTCTTATTCTAATTTTGCATGTCTTTCTTCTAAGTCTTTTTCTCTTTCTTCAAGATCTTTTGAATTTGACTGTCTTAAATCTATATACGTCACATCACCATCGTTAGCAAAGTAATTATCACTCATTTTTCAATCCTTTCGAATCATAGGTTACCAATAATTTTTATGGCTTTTCCTATTACTTTAATTTCCAGCGCTTCTATTTCTTTCAATGTATAAAAAGTAGTATTCCATGAAATTAATTGAATACCTTCTGGATGTTTTCTATATTCCTTAATAATCATTTCATTTTGGACAGAGAGAAGTGCAATGTCTCCATTGTTAACTTCTGACTGTTCTTTTATTATTAGTATATCTCCTGGTAAAATTCTTGGTAACATGCTGTTTCCTTCAACGAGTACAGCAAATATATTGTTGCCATATTGACTGTAGTAATCTAAATCTAAAGAAACGATTTTAACATTAATTTGTTTAGGCTCTTTAAGTCTAGCGAATGCAGTATTGCAAATGGGTATTAAATAGTTATTTTTCTGATTGTTACTTGTATTATTAGAAGTTGAGTATTCAGAAGTTAAATCAGTTTCCAGAAGATCATGGATACTGAATTCAAATAGGGAAGCCAGTTGATAAAGAGTACCACTTCTAGGAATATTTTTACCATTTTCCCATTCAGAAATAGCAGTTGCTTGTTTAGCTATTAATTCACCCATTTTTGTCTGAGTTAGTTTATTTTTATTTCTTAAGTATTTTATATTATTTGCAAGTATTTTTCTCAACTGTATCACCTATCTTTCGATTAATTAATAGTATACACTATACAAGATTAAAATTGAAGTTTCTTGACAAAGCTCATTTTAAATGATTAAATATAGGTAACTTCATTTAAAATGAATCTAATAATTAAAAGCTCAAATATAAGTAATGAAGGAATTATTATTATTGAGCCAGAACATATATTTTGTAATCTACGTGGGGTACTCTATGGGATGGACGCACTATACAATAATAATTCTTCCGCCTATATGAAAATCTAAGAGTTGTTTTGCAAGCTTTAACAAAGTTAACTCTTTCCTTGTAAGGAGCTATAGGCATTCCTTAGAGTATCCAATTAGGCGATTTTTGTGATAGATGGTTAGTTTTGACCATCTATTTTTCCTTATTAAGTGAATTAACAACTGCTATAATTATTATTAATTTTCAGTCAAAAAAATTATCAAAATGAGAAAAATTAAAGTTATAATTAGAATATTAAAGACACAAAGTGAGGTAGCAATTATGGATCTTAATGTTAAAGAACTTATAAACTGTCAGTATTTTTCAAATATAAGGATATTAGCTGGTAAAGAAGGGGTTAATCGACTTGTTAAGCGCGTGAGGATTCTTGAATCCTTAGAAACTAATTTATGTTTTGAAAATGGTTAAGTAATTTTAGCTAATAATGAAGGCGTCTTTAATATCCAGATATTTAGTAAAGAGAATATTCGGAAAATGGCAATGAGCAATGTGGCTGCATTAGTTTTAAAAACAAACTTTAGTGACCATATATTAACTGAAGAGGTGATAAAAGAGGCTAATAATATGAAGATACCAATTATTTATCAGTTTTGGCACTAATGTATCTACTTTTGATATTAAGCAGTTTATTCATGAAAAATTTATATTTAATAGTAATTGTGAAGCTGAAAGTTATAATCAAGTTTATAATGAGATTGCCGAAATTGCCTATCAATCTGGGTATGATGGTCTTGTTAAATGCTTTATCAGTGGACTGGACTAGAGGTTATGATTGTAGTAGAAAATAGTATTTATGGGGTTCCTAAGTCAATAGAGAGCCTGCCATTTAATCCTGAATTTTGGATAAAAAGAATTGTAGTTGGAAAAATGGAAATGAGAATATTCATTGTTACACCCACAAAAATAATTAGGTAGCACTTGAGTGGATTGGTTTTGATATTGCATATGAGGGGAAAACTGTTGGTTATATTTTTTTATTTACAAATGTTTGTGAAAATATAGGGGAGGATATATTTTGGCTTTTAAATTATGTTGGCATTCTTTGTAACCTTGAAGTTAGAGGGAAAAAGAAAACTATGATAATGAAGCGTAAATATAAAAGTGTTTTTTCAAAAAAATCTTTTTAAAAAATAGTAGCACAGCGGATATTGAAAAAGAAGCCCTTGATTTACATTGGACTTTGCCTCCAAGGGCAAGGGTTGTGCTAATTAAGGGTGTTGACGATTTAACAACGTTAGAAGATGCTGTAGCTATTGTTTATCAAAAAAATTTAATTTCAGGAATTCTTAAGAAAAATTTAGGGGTTTTAATTATGGATGAAAAAGTAGAAAGTGAATTGAGTATAGAAAAACTCTATCATCAATTGGCTTTGGGCTTTCAGAAATCCCCATTAACTATTGGTGTAGGCGAGATTATATCCTTTTAGCGAAATTAAAGAAAGTTATTATGAGGCTTTAAAGGCTTTAATAATTAATGATGTAATGGAGATGAAAGCTATTATTAGGTTTTCTGAATTAGGTTTTTTTAAATTAGTGAAGATTGGACTTGATAATTCTGTAGAAATTAATAGAGAGTTATTTAATTATTACATTCGTTATTTAAAATCACTTAAAGAGTATAATAATGAAGAGACCTTTGATGTTTTGGTAGAAACGCTAGAAAAATTAATTGCTAATAATTTTAATTATAGTGAAACTGCAGAAAATCTTTTTATACATGGAAATACTGCTCGTTACAGAGTAGCTTTAGTTGAAAAATTTTGTAAGATAAACTTTAAAAACAGTGAGGATCAATTTAATATGATGATTGCACTTAAATTATTACCACTTTTTAAGAAAGTGGAAAGCCTAACATAAAAAACAAAAAGCCTATAGATACGTACTTTTTAACTATTAAAATAGCTTTTAATTCCATCTTTTTCTTTATTTTCCATAGATTTTGTTACTAAAATGTTACTTTTTTATTAATATTTTCATTAACTTTAATAACATAATTATTATATTTTCCCTTATACAAATGATTATAAACTTTTAATATCATGCTTGGGTCGCTATGATCTATGAATTTCGCTATTGAATATATTAATTAAGTATGATATACAATAGTGCCTAAGACCGTGTATTGAAATACTAGGAAATAACCTTTTAAGTCTTATCTGAATACTTTGTCTTAATATGTTACTCATGATTTAAAGCTACTTAATCTTAAATTTTGTTATGTTAAAAAGTATCAGTCTAAAAGGTTAAAATCAACCGACGAAAATTGCGTGAATTTTCTTTTAAATGAAGCCATAACAAAACCGCATATTCATATTGCAACAGACATAACCTATCTTCATATAAAAAAGGATGACTGGATTTATCAGCTGACTTTCTTGGATCTTTATACCAGAAAAGTATTGCACTTTGATGTTGCTAGAAAAATGGATAGCTACTTTGTTGATCCTAGTACAGAAAAACTTCTAAAAAAGTATCCTGATATTTAAAATGATTCATAGTGATAGAGGCAGTCAATATACCGCTAATTCTTACAGGAAACTGCTGTCACAATACAAGTATATCCTTCTTACAGTGCTAAAGGATACCCGTATCACAATGTCATTATTGAATCCTAACATGCTGTACTAAAAAGAGAATGGCTTGTCGAATATCCTTAAAAGATTTGGAAGAGGTCTATATCCAGTCTTTTGAATACAATTATGGTTTTTACAATATCAAAGGCATTCATCAATCTTTAGGTTACATGACACCTAATGATTTTGAGACCTATTCCTTTCATTCTGTCTAACTCTTTTGGTCCGTTTTCTTGACTGTATATCAAAAAATACTTTAAACCATTAAAATAAAATCAAAGATATAATTTTTTCTCCTTGCATTATATCATTATATATTTTTCATCCAATCATATATTTTTTATTTTCTAGTTTTACTAAGACATATATAAAATATTATAATTTATTCGATATAAATATAATACATATAGTAAATAAATAAGAGAATTTTAGGCGTTATGAAAGCCAAAGAGGGTAGAAATCCCGCTTGGTTTTAGTAAGCAATGTTTTTGATAAGGCTGCGTTTGTGACCGCCTATGCAAATGGACTATAGATTATATTGTCTTATTAACGGTAATGGTCATAGAGTATCCTAATAATTGAGAAGACAGCCAATGATGCTATCGATATTGAATTAAATTTATTGTAGTCCTAGTTATAGGTCATGTTCAAATCCTAAATAAAATTATATGATGAGAAGTAATATGAAAAAGTTGTTTATATTTTTCTTAATATCAGCATGTTGTTTATTTATGGTTGCAACAATTTATGCAGAAGACAAAACAGTAACATCAGACGCAACAGTAATATTTATTGCGGATACGGATTCCACAAATCCAGTTAATCCAGAGAATCCAGATCAAACAAGCTACTGGAAGAATGTCAATAGAGTAGATAGAAAAAGTGAAATTAAGTTTTAATAGAAGTGAAAAAATAGTCTTCTTTGGAATTAGGAGAAAGAATGTTATTAGCAGAGTGGGGACGTATAGGGGGTTGTAGAAGCCCTCAATGTGTTCAAAGCAGGAAAGCTTAATTTGAGCAAAGGAAGAAAAAGACCTACGAAGAATTTCTTCTTTTTTCATATATTTAAAAAGGACTCAACGACAGCATTGTCCCAAGGATGAGAAAGCTTAGAAAAAGATTGAATGATACCAAAAGAATCAAGGAGCTTTCTAAAGATAAAAGAAGTATATTAGGAACCTCTGTCAGAATGAAAAATAAGAGAAGTAGAAGGTTTTTGAGAATAAAAGGCTTTGATAAAAGTATCCTTAACAAGAGAAGTATCAATTTTAAGAGAGAGCTTCCAAGCAATAATTTTACGAGAAAATAAATCCATAATAACACAGAGATAAGCAAAAGAGGCATTTAAATTAATATAGGTAATGTCACTAGCCCAGACTTGATTGGGCTGAGGAACATTAAAATTTTGATTTAGGTAGTTAGGGCAATCAAAATTGGGAATAGACCTCGGATGAATAAACCGAAGTTTGATAGTAGGCATTTTAGGAAGATTCATGTCAGTCATCAGGCGGCTCGCTCTACCAATACTGATGTTGATGCCATAGTCATAGGAAAGAAGAGCCTTAATCTTAGATGGGCCAATACGTCTCTTAGTAAGATGACAAATCTCCGAGAATAAGCTGACGGAGTTTTTAATTCTCAATAGTTCTAGGAGAAAGTTTTTCCGAAAAGTATTTGTAATAGGAGCTGCGGTTCACTTTAAGGACATGACAAAGAAAAGAGATAGCGTGCTGAAAACGAAGGGTATGAACAGCCATTAATCTTTGTCTGAGTGAGGCGTGAATATGGCAATTGCTTTTTTTAAAATGATATTTTCCTCCTAGAGTCGAGCATTACGCTTTTGAAGATCCTTAATCTGCTTAGCGGTTAGAATAGTATCATCATCAATTCTAACCTGAGAATAAAGTTTAATCCACTTGTGTAAAGCAGACATGGAGACACCATATTCTTTAGAAAGTTGGGATTGAGTTTTACCGTTTTGGTGTAAATTAACAATACTTTTTTTAAATTCTTCATCGTATTTCTTGTAATTATTCATAATTTTATCCTTTCTTATGTGTCTACTTATTTAAAACATGTTTCACTTTTTCCTGTCTACTTTTTTAGTATATGTCCATGCATTTGCAAGTAAGCGACAATGTCGCCTGAAAAACTACCGTTGTACGGGTGAGATTAAGACTTATAGAAAGAAATTCACCAAACCTTTGATATAATGATGATGTTCAAGCCATCAAAATCAAAGAGAAGAGGTGAATTTCTATGAATCAAAAAAAATAAAAAAAATGTACGAGAAATAATAAGGGATTTATGCAAATGGAAAGGAATGGAAATAATAGAAGGAAATGTAATGCCAGAGCATATCCATTTGCTAGTATCAAGCCCTCAAAAAACAAGTGTATCAAGTTTTATGGTATATCTGAAGGGAAAAAGGTGCCATGATGATATTTGATAGACACAGCAATTTGAAATATAAATTTGGTAACAGTCATTTTGGGCAACGGGTTATTATGTAAGAACCGTAGGATTAAATGAGCAAACGATAGCAAAATATGTAAGAGAACAAAATACTTATGATCAAGTGATAGATAAGGTGAGTGTAAAATCAGTGCACAATGGCTTGAATAAAATGAAAGCCAGCACTTTTAGGTGCTGGCAAGTGACAAGCCCTTATAGGACTAGAGTATGCCACCCGTTTTACGAGTGGTCATGACTAAATGCTATATTGACAACTACTATAAAGTATAGTAATGTTTTTATACAAATATTAAGGAGGTTATCAAATGAATAATGTAAGCGATAATTTTAAGTTTTTTATGGAAGAATCAGGTGATGCTGGAGAGGCATTTATGGAAGCAGTTATGAGAATATCCAATGCCAGTGCTTTAGATAAGAAAACTGGAAAGTTAGCCTATATTGCCGTTTTAGCTGCAACGGGAATTTTAGGAGGTTTGCCTTTTCATGTGAAATCTGCCAAGCTTCTTGGAGCATCAAGAGCTGAAATTAAAAGTGCACTACTTGTGGGAATGCCTGTAACTGGATTGAAAGTAACTGAGGCCTTATTAATTGGCTTAAACAGTTATGATGAGGAAGAATGAAGAACCAGCTATTATCTTAAAAGATAAAAATAAATTTCCCAATATTAAAGAAACAATATGGTTTGTTGTTGATGATGTTCTTGAGGAATATGAGTTGCTGAAAAAGAGAGGGGTTGATTTTATTTCAAGACCCTTTAAAATGAGCACTGGAATGGCAGCTGAATTTGAAGATGACTTTGGCAATCGCTTTGGCATTGCAGATTATACTTAAATAAACATAGTTGAAAGGAGTTTTGAAAAATGTCTACAGTAGATTTAATACTATTAGGGCTGGTATATGACTATCCCCAAAGTGCTTATGCTATACAAAAAGATATAGAGTACAGAAATCTTTCAAACTGGGTTAAAATTAGTGCCCCTTCAGTTTATAAAAAGGTAATTAGACTTGAGGGAAAAGGTTATCTTTCTAGAGTACTTTGACTAAAGAAGGGAATATGGCTGAAAAGGCGGTCTATTCAATTACTGAAAAAGGCAAGGACTATTTTATGGATTTAATGAAAAAATTGGTTCAAACCCTATTCAGATTTTATTTGATTTTAATGCTGTGGTTGTCAATTTAAACAAAATGGAAAAAGAGAATGCTTTTTTACTAATTAAAAAAATTGAATCTAATATTAATGTGAGTGTGGATTATCTCAAACTTATGGCGCTTCAAAGAGAACATATTCCTTTAGTGGGAAGAACTATTATTCAACAGCAAATCGGTGTTTTGGATTCTTTAAAAAATGGGTTGTTTCTTTTAAAGATAAAGAGGTGTACAAGAAGGACAAAGAAAATCAGTAGAGATTAAAGGTATAGCCAATCGGCTATACCTTTTTTTGTTTATCTTTGAGCCATTAATATTTCAATTTCCTCTTCATTTATACCAATAATTGCTTCACCTAAATTTCTTGCGCTACATACAAATGGGGATTTAAAGTTTGTTTTGTCAATGTGAAAAGTATCATCTGCAGGTGATAGTACTTCACTTTCATCAATATAGTCTATTTTAAGAGACTCTAGTATTTGCGCTTCTATAAAATAAAATGACCAATTCGGACTTTGGCCATGACAGGAATAGAAACTGTTTTTTGGATTCCTTTTATCATTTTAGGATCACTCATTCTAAAAACCCCGCCAGCAACTCTAATGTCGGCAGGAATTCTTTCTAGTGCCATGACAGAGTAAGCGCCGGCCTGTTCAGCAATCTTACCTTGATCAGGTGTTGTTATTTTAACTGGTTGGCTAAATCTTCAGTTAGATAGATTTGTTTTTTTAATTGAATTACCTCTTTTCATTTTAAGTTTTTATCTATTAATAGCATAATTAATTAAAAATTGGATGCCTTTGTAGTCCTAGAATTTATTTATTGATTAGGAACCAGATTTGAAATAATCCCTTGAATCATAGGATATGAAAAAGGCTATTGTTGTGCTATAATTTAATAAATTGGATGTATTATTGATACCAGTTTTGCTAAAATTGATGATATCAGATTGGAGAGGATTATGATTTCTTTTACCATTTTTTTAGACAATAATATTAAAAAACCTCTTTATGAGCAACTATATGATTATATAAAAAATGAAATAGTGTCAGAACAAATAAAACCAAAGAGTAAATTGCCTTCTAAAAGAAAATTGGCGAACCATTTACAAGTTAGTCTTAATACAGTTCAAGGCGCTTATGATCAGTTGTTAAGTGAGGGTTATATCTATGCCCTTCCTAAAAAAGGTTATTATGTTTCTGATTTAGAAGAATTACTTCATTTGAATTCTGTTGAAAGGATAAAAGAAGAAATACCTGAAAAAGATCTAGAAACAACCTATAATTTTTCATATGAAGGAGTAGATTTTAGTAACTTTCCTTTTAAAGTTTGGAAAAAATTAAGTTGTGAAGTTATTGATAAGGACGATAAGGATTTAGTTATTCAGGGAAGCCCTCAAGGCTATCCTAAGCTCAAGGCGATCAATTGCAGAATATTTACATCATTCTCGAGGGGTTTTCTGTAATGCTGAACAAATTATTGTTAGTTCTGGAACGGAATTTCTTTTTCAATTACTAATTCAACTTTTAGGTAAAAACAATGTATTTGCGTTAGAAAATCCTGGCTACGAAAAATTTAATTTAATATTTGACAGTAATGAGGTAGCTTATGTTCCTACAGCCGTAGATGATGAAGGGATGGTCTTAGAGGCTTTAATTAAAAACGGTGGCAATATAGCTTGTGTTACGCCTTCTCATCAATTTCCTACTGGGGTATTTATCCTATTAAGAGACGTATTCAATTGCTGAATTGGGCACAGGAATCGGTTAATCGTTATATTATTGAAGATGATTATGATAGTGAATTTAAATTTAGTGGTAAACCAATACCAGCCTTACAAGGGTTAGATAGAGGTGGTAAAGTTATATATAGGCTCTTTTTCCAAGTCAATATCTCCTAGCTTACGGATTAGCTATATGGTTTTACCAGAACATTTATTAAAATTATATTTAGAGAAGCTTTCTTTTTATATTTGCCCTGTCCCTATTATCCAGCAAAAAGTTTTACAGAGTTTTATTGAAGAAGGTTATTTTGAAAAACATTTAAATAGAATGCGTAATGTCTATAAGAAGAAAAGAGCATTGTTTCTAAGTGAAATAAAAAGTAACCTTAAGGCAGTTGAAGTTTTAGGAGCTAATGCAGGCCTCCATTTATTGTTGAAAGTTAATAATGGTATGAGTGAAAAGGAACTTGTCAAAAGGGCTGGAGATAAAGGTATAAAAGTCTATAGTTTATTGAACTATTATTTGCGTAAACCTGAGATAACTGTACCTCAAGTTGTTTTAGGTTATGGTGCTATGACAGAGGAAATAATTATTGAGGCAACAAAGCTGTTGAAAGAAGGGTGGTTTTCATAAAATAATTGGGGGAAATTAAGTTTAAAGGAATAAATAGTAGTTATTTTGCCTTAAATACTTTCCTAAAGGTGGAAATTTTGGTAGAATTAACAGTAAGTGTGAAAAGGAATTACAGGTGAAAACCTGTCTTCTTTTTTAGTGACTGAAATGATTGAATAGATGTAATAAATTGGCAGCAAAACTTTTTCTTTAACTGCTTTCAATCAGATAAAAGAAAATGAAGGAGGATTATGATGCATAATATAAAGATTACTGATACAACCTTTAGAGATGCACATCAAAGCCTTTGGGCTACAAGGATGCATACTGAAGATATGTTGCCAATTGCAGAAGCTTTGGATAATGTTGGCTATCATGCATTAGAAGTGTGGGGTGGAGCAACATTTGATGTGTGTCTACGGTTCTTAGGGGAAGATCCATGGGAGCGATTACGAACCCTTAAAAAGCATATTAAAAAGACACCATTACAAATGTTGCTAAGAGGTCAATCATTGGTTGGCTATCAGCACTATCCTGATGATGTTGTAGAAGCTTTTATTACAAGAGCTGTTCAAAACGGTATTGATATTATTCGTATTTTTGATGCTTTAAATGATATTAGAAATATGGAAGTGGCGATTAGAGTAGCAAAAAGAGAAGGTGCTCATATTCAAGGGTCTGTTGTTTATACAATTAGTCCAGTGCATACACTAGAGAGCTATTTAGAAAAGGCATTAGAATTAGAAGTATTAGGCGTTGATTCTCTATGCATTAAGGATATGGCTGGTCTTTTAACTCCTTATAAAGCATACGAAATGGTGAAGCTGTTTAAGGAGCATTTAAGAATGCCTGTTGAGCTTCATAATCATTATATTGGTGGTTTAGCAGTTGCTACTTGTATGAAAGCAGCTGAGGCAGGTGTAGATGTTGTAGATACTGCAAGTGGACCTCTTGCTTTTGGTGCATCACAACCTCCTGTAGAAACCCTAGTAAGAGCATTTCAGGATACTCCTTATGAAACAGGATTAGATTTATCTCAGCTATTTGAAATTGACCAGTACCTAGAAGGATTAAGAGTAAAGCTAGGCCATGAAAGAGGGGTCACACGTATTAGTGATATGCGCGTATTCCAACATCAAGTACCTGGTGGCATGATTTCTAACTTAGTCAGTCAATTGAAAGAGCAAAAAGCTGGTAATAGATTAGATGAAGTATTAGATGAGATTCCTAAAGTAAGGGCAGAGTTTGGTTACCCACCATTAGTAACACCAACTAGTCAAATTGTTGGCACACAAGCAGTTCTCAATGTCTTAACCGGGGAACGCTATAAATTAGTGCCTGGTGAAGTAAAGGCCTATATGAAAGGTTTATATGGTCAACCAGCAGGTCAGGTTTCAGAAGAAATTCGTAAAAAAATTATTGGTGATGAAAAACCAATTGAATGCCGTCCAGCAAATTTATTAGAGCCTGGAATGGAAAAAGCGAGAGAAGATATTTCTTATTTAACTGATGATATTGATGATATAATTTCATATGCGCTTTTCCCACAAGTTGCTAAAAAGTTTTTAGAAGCACGTGAAAAAGGCATTGTTATCAGAGAATCAAATTTAGATGATGTTCGAAAAGCAAAGAAAGATCGTGCTGAGAATATTCAGAAAATGAATGTTAGTAAGGATGTGGATAGTATGAATGTAAATGAAATTAAAGCTTTAATCAGCGAAGTAAGCAACTCGGATATTGCTGAGTTAAATGTTAAAACAGATGGTGTTGAATTAAGCATTAAAAGAGATAACTCAACTTATAGCATACCAAGGCAAACAAGCAAACAAAGTCGTATTATTGAAGAGATTGTTGAAACTATTTCAGAAGTCGAAAATGAAGTAGATGGCGTAGCTGTAAAGTCGCCGATGGTTGGTACATTCTATAAATCACCATCTCCTGATGCTCCTTCTTATGTTGAAGTTGGTACAAAGGTAGAAGTTGGACAAACTCTTTGTATTGTTGAAGCTATGAAATTAATGAATGAAATTCAAGCAGAGGTTGCTGGTACTGTAGCGAAAGTTCTTTTAGAGGATGCTACACCTGTAGAGTATGGACAGGACTTATTTATTATTGTAGAGGATGAATAAGAATGCTTAAAAAAATATTAATTGCAAATCGTGGTGAAATTGCACTGCGTATAATAAGAACCTGTAAAGAAATGGGCATACAAACTGTGGCGGTTTATTCTGAAGGAGATATAACTAGTCAACATGTGATGCAAGCAGATGAGGCAATTTGTATTGGTCCAGCTCCTTCAGTAAAAAGTTATTTAAATGTTTCCAATATTATTGCAGCGGCTAAAATCACAGGAGCAGAAGCAATTCATCCTGGTTATGGCTTTTTAGCTGAAAATGCAGATTTTGCGAGAACTTGTGCCAATGAAGATATTATTTTTATTGGTCCATCTCCAGATGCTATTGAGAGGATGGGCGATAAGGCGAATGCTAGAGATGCTATGGTAGCTGCAGGTGTTCCTGTTGTGCCAGGGACTGATGGCATTGTAAATGATTGTAAAAAAGCATTAAAGGAAGCTGAAAGAATTGGCTATCCAATTATGATTAAAGCTTCAGCTGGTGGTGGTGGTAAAGGTATGAGAGTAGCAAATTCTAAAGAAGAATTTGAAAATGCTTTTACAATGGCTCAAAATGAAGCTAAGGCGGCTTTTGGCAATCCGGATATTTATCTAGAAAGATGTATTATTGAACCTCGTCATATTGAAATGCAAATTGTTGCTGATAACTATGGCGAAGTTGTTTATTTAGGCGAAAGAGATTGCTCTTTACAGAGAAGACATCAGAAAGTCTTAGAAGAAGCGCCATCAGTTGCTGTCACTCAAAAAATGAGAGAAGCTATGGGGGATGTTGCTGTAAAAGCAGCTAAAGCAGTTAATTATCATAGTGTTGGTACTATTGAGTTTCTTTTGGATAAGTCAGGTGAATTCTATTTTATGGAAATGAATACTAGAATTCAAGTGGAACATCCTGTAACTGAAATGGTAACTCAAATTGATTTAATGAAAGAGCAAATAAGAATTGCTGCTGGAGAAAAATTAGGTTATAAACAAAAAGACGTGTGTATTAAAGGCTATTCAATTGAATGTCGTATTAATGCAGAGGATTCAGATAATAATTTTTGTCCTTCTCCAGGTACCATAACAGCATATCATGTACCAGGTGGCTTTGGCGTGAGAATGGATAGCGCTGTTTATGAGGGCTATTCTATTCCCCCATTTTATGACTCAATGATTGGAAAACTAATTGTTTGGGGACAAACTCGTGAAGAGGCAATTGAACGTATGAAACGAGCATTAGGAGAGTTTGTAATAGAAGGGGTTAAAACAACAAAACCATTTCATTTAAAAGTATTGGATAATGCTTACTTTAGAAAAGGTGATGTTGATACAAGTTTTATGACAACTAGAATGAAATAGTTAAAACCCTTCCTGCTTAATCAGGAAGGGTTTTTTAAAAGAGGTGTTATTAATGTATTGTGTTAGTAAAATGTTTTTAGAAACAATTTTAAAAGAAGATGTTCCTTATTTAGATTTAACTACAGAGCTTTTAGGTATTGGGAATGCTATGGGAGAAATATCATTTGCAGCTAGACATAATATGATTTTAGCTGGTTCAGAAGAAGTTACTCACATGGGTGAACTTTTAGACCTTGAAACCGTTTGTGCCAAACCTTCAGGAACAAAAATTGAAAAAGGTAGCAATTTCCTTACTTTGAATGGGCAGGTATCCCAGATTCACAGTCTTTGGAAAGCAGCCTTAAATATTTTGGAATACGCTTCAGGAATTGCAACGTATAGTCGAGGATTACTAGATAAGGGACAACAATATAATAAAGATTTTTTTGTTGTTTCAACGAGAAAACACTTTCCTAATATAAAAGAGCTGGCTCTTAAAGGGGTTCTTTCAGGAGGGGTTTATCCCCATCGATTAGGCTTATCAGAAACAATACTGGTCTTTGATCATCATAGAATATTTTTGGAAGGATCTTTGGAAGAGAAGCTTTATTCTGTAAGAAAGATGGCTCCAGAAAAAAACTAATTATTGAGGCAGGTACTAAAGAAGAGGCTTTAGAATTTTCTAAAATGTCAATAGATGGTTTACAATTAGATAAAATACCTATTGAGGATTTAAAAGAACTAGTTCACTCAATTAAAGAACACAATAATGATTTATTGCTAATTGCCACAGGAGGTATAAATATTGAAAACATTGGCTTATATGCTCAAACTGGTGTCCATGGTGTAGCTACGTCAGCTATGTATTTTGGTAAACCCAGTGATATTAAAGTGGATATTAAGCCCCTCTAATTAAAATATATAGTTTGTACTCTATATTTGTTATTTTCCTATAATATGATAAGATTAATTGTAATGATTAATCTTATCATATTATATTGTGCTAGGGGTGTAAAATGATATTTTGTAAAATTAATAGTGGAGAATATATTCATCAGTTTCAGGAATTAACTGAAACTAATAGTTATTTAATTATAGTAAATAAGGAAGAATCTCAAAGCGTTTTAGAAAAGTTGAATATCCAAATTACAGCAGATAATTCTTTTAAAGACTCATCTGAAGATATTATTTTCGAAAGTAAAAAATATTAAGATGAAATTAGCTTTTTTTATATTAGATTTCATAAGGAGGATTTTGTTTTCGAGAAAATTAGTATCATTTATAGTAAATACTTTTTATTGTTAATTGTTGAAGATAAGGAAGAACTCCATAATAAGCTATTGTCATGTCTGGATTTTAATAATATTAAAAGCCAAAATGACAGCAATGTATTAAGCTATGTTTACTATAAAATATTCAGTCAAATTTTAAGCGATATGTTTGATTCACTTGTTCAATTTGAAGAGTTCCTAGTTAAAATTGAATTGTCTTTGATTGAGAATATTGAAAGTTACAGTTTTGAAAAAATTGTGACTTTAAAGAGTAAATCATTTCAAGTTAAAAAGTATTTAAGGCTTCTTTTATATGTAGGTGATCAACTTTTAGTTAATGAAAATGAGTTAATTCCTCAAGATGATTTAAAATATGTTAGAAATATTGATTTGAATATTAATCGTCTATATGAGTCTTCTGAATCAATTCATGAAATGTGTGAGCATTTAATGGGTTTGTATGATTCAACAATTTCTTCGAAAACCAATAATTTAATTAATAAATTAACGATATTCACTGTTTTTGCAACACCATTAACAGTTATATCGGGTATTTATGGTATGAATTTTATTGATATGCCGGAATTACAACATGAATACGGCTATTTTATAGTTTTAGGTATTATGCTTACTGTTTCACTGATTATCTTTTTTGTCTTAAAGAAGATTAAATTGCTATAAGAGTGTATCTTAGTCAGTTTCGTGTAAGGGATATTGTAAAGGAGATACATCTGTGTCATACAAAGAAATTCAATGTAAAAATGCTTTAAATAATGTTTCAGGACGTCTCCCTTATAAATGGGATTTAAATATTTTTTATAGAGGCTGTGTTCATCAATGTCAATATTGTTTTGCCCTATACTCTCATCAGTATTTAGAAGTTAATACAGGTGACTTTTTCAAGGATATTTTTGTTAAAACAAATATTGTTGATAAATTAGAGGAAAAGTTAAGTTCTCCGAGCTGGAAAAGAGAAGTTGTTAACATAGGCGGTGTTACAGATAGCTATCAAAAAGCAGAGGCTAATTATAAATTAATGCCTGATATTTTAAAGCTTTTTATTAAATATAAAACACCTATCATTATATCTTTAAAATCTGATTTAATATTAAGAGATTATGATTTAATCGATGAGCTTTCACAAATTACATATGTAAACATTGCAGCAACAATCACAACTACAGACGAAGGCGTTAGACAAAAGCTTGAACCAGGTGGTGTTTCTTCAGCTAGACGTTTTGAGATGTTAAGAACATTTAGAAAGACCAATGCCTCAATTGGTTTGCATATGATGCCTATTGTACCTTACTTAACAGATGTATATGAAAGTGTAGATAATTTATTTTTCCCTGCAAAAGATATTAATACCCATTACATATTACCAAGCGTTCTCTATTTAAGGGGACCAACACGAAAAAGTTTTTTAGTTTTATTGCAAAAGAATATCCTTTTTATTATACTATTTTTAAAGAACTTTATAAAAAGGGTGGCTTGGATAAAAACTATAAGGACCGCTTATATGTTATGATAAATTTTCTGTTAAAGAAATACGGTCTCTCAACTTCCTTTAGTAAAGTTATTTCAGAAAAAATGAGTTTAAGTGAAGCGGAAAGTAAACAATTGTCATTGTTTTAAATACAAGGGATTATGAAACTATACATTACTTATTGATTAAAACTAATAATAGATTCCTAGAAGTGGGGAAAGTAAATGCTAATTAAATTTAAAAAGTTTATTCATTATTTTTTATATATTCTTTTGACAAATGTTATTTTTGGGTTTATTTATTACTTTGCGTTTATATGGCTAGCTCAATATTCACTATTACTTGCCTATATAGGTTCTCTAACACTTATTATTATTGGAATATTATTAGACAAACACTCACTTTCGTTTGCATATAGAGTATATCGCTTTTTCATGGTTGCTGGCTCAATATTAGATAAATATTATAAAAAATTTTTATCTCTGAAGAACACGGATAACTTAAATGAAAAAAACTCAGAAACATAATCATCGAGTAATTTTATGGATAATGGATAGTTATGTTTCTTTTAAGACAGTTTTATTTATATTTTATTTTTTAATATTAATTATTTCACAAGTTATCAATATTTTTCCTTCGATTGCTGGAGAAACTCTTACAAATTTTATTTTAGCAAATAATTCAGGATTGGTATTAGTAGTTGTATATGACCGAATTCTTAATCAATTTTCAAAAGATAGGCAAGCAATGAAAGAGAGATCGGAAAAAACAAAGAATTATTTACAGGATAATGATTTTTTACCCATTGTTAATCTCCTTTAATTAAAATGTCAGCAGTGATAAAAAGTATCCCATTAAGCCTGTCATCATCAGAACACCTACAATAACTAAAAGGATACCAGATAAAGTAGTAATTATTTTATAGTTTCTTTTAATAAAATCAAAAGTGCTTTTTAATTTTTGAATTAGAAGGGCACTTATAATAAAAGGTATTCCTAATCCTAAAGAATAGGCCAGAAGCATTAATATTCCTTGGATAATAGAACCTTGTTGGCTGGCTAATAAAAGGGCGGAACCTGAAAAAGCACCAACACAGGGAGTCCAACCTATTGAGAAAACAAGTCCAAATAACATACTTTTAAAAAATCCAGTTTGTTTTAGGCCATGGTTCTTTGCAAAAGTTTTATTAAGAATTTTAATTTTTAATAAGCCTAAGTAGTTTAAACCAAATAGGACAACAATTAAGCCTGTGGTTATATTAACAATTACTGTATATTCTTTAAGTAGTCTTCCTATGGTTCCTGCAAAAGCACCTAGTAATATAAAGATTAATGTGAATCCCGCCACAAAACCCAATGCATTTATTAATGTGTTTTTAGTAGATTTTTTTCTTTATCTCCAGCAAAATAGGAAACATAGACAGGAAGCATTGGTAGTAGGCACGGTGATATAAAAGTAATAATGCCTTCAAGAAATAGTAGTAAATATGTCAAAAAGCTCACCTCTTTTTTACTTCATTATACTTATTTTACTAAAAAAACGCGCAAGACGCTACCATAGATTATAAAGCATGAATATGTTACTATTTATAATATATAAATAAAGAAAGGAAAATATTATGGAAAGTTCAGTAAAAGAAAAAAATGCTTGGGACCTTTTTAAAAATTGTGAATATGGCGTAGTTGCAGTAATTGACCAGGACGCTCGTCCATATAGTATTCCTATTTCACCTGTTGTTTTGGATAACAATATTTACTTTCATACTTCAAATAAAGGGAAGTTAAAATAAATTTTTGAATTAAAACCATTTGTTTCAATTAATTGCATTGGTAAAACAAGATTAGTACCTGAAAAATTTACGACTGCCTATGAATCTGCTATTGCTTTCGGCGTAGGTGAAGTTTTAAAAGATGATAATGAAAAACTAAAAGTTTTAGAATAAATTTGTATAAAATATGCTAGTAGCAATCTCGATAATTTAGATAGTGCTATTGAAAAATCATATAATCGTACAGCTATCATGAGAATAACTGTAGAGAAAATATAGATTAAAGTAAGGCGTTATTGATAGTGCTTGACTCATCCCTAGGAGGAGATTTTATAATGAGAACAACTATTATTATTAAGGAGTGATGATTTTGTATAGAACAGGTATGTTTTCTAAAATGAACAGAGTAACTATAAAGGCACTGAGATATTACGATGAAATTGGATTATTAAAGCCTGCTTATATTGATGAGATGACTGGTTATCGCTATTATACTTCAGAACAACTGCCTATTATCCACAAAATTATGGCATTAAGACAAATGGGTTGTACTATAGATGAAATTATAAAAATACAAAAGGATGAAGACTTGCATAAAATTCTTTTACAGAAAAAACAATTTTACTAAAGACTATAGATGATACTATTGGTCAACTATCACAGGTTGTTCATTATCTAGATAAAAAAGGAGATGCTAAGATGGCCTATACTATTCTTATTAAATCTTAAATCACTGCCTGAAATTGAAATTATTGTAGCTTATAGGAGATTGGTTATCCCATATCATCAGATATTATTTGATTCAATGACTGAAATGGATCAAGAGTTAGATAGAATAGGTTGTATATTTTCTGATCCTAATTATTGTTTTAATATTTACCATGATGGGGAGTATAAAGAGGAGAATATTGATGTTGAAATTTGCGAGACAGTAATAGAAGCTAAAGAAGGGAACAAATTACTGAATTTTAAAGTTTTGCCAGCAATAGATGAAGCAGTTTGTGTACTTCACAAAGGTCCTTACACTTCTTTAGGTGAAGCTTATGGCGCTGCATTTGAGAATGGATTGAGAATAATGGCTATACCTTAAAAGATAATCCTAGGGAATCCTACATCGATGGGATTTGGAATAAAGCCAATGAGGAGAATTGGCTAACTGAGATTCAGTGTCCAGTTGCAAAAAGATATAGTTTTAAAAAATCACTATTATTAATAGTGATTTTATTTTAATTATATGCTAGAATGTATTAAACAGTGTTCAATTGTTTAATATAAAGGGAGTTTGAGATGCTAAAAGATAAACAGTTTAAGTAGCATGAAATCGTTAAACAGAAAATTCTTAGTACTGCAAAGAAAATAATGGAAGAAAAGGGACTAGAAAAAGTTTCTATTAGGTAGGGTTATTACTAACAGAATGGGCTATTCACCAGGCATTATTTATCACTACTTTAATAATAAAGATGAAATTATTGAAGCAATTTTATTTGAGAGTTATGAAAAATATTAAAGACAATTACTATTAATGAGACTGCTTTGTTACCGGATCAAAAAATAAAAGTAGCTTTTAAAAGGTATGTTATAGGTGCATTAGAGTGGTCTGATATATATAAAGTAATAATGACAAGCAGTAAACAAAATGTGTTAAAAGTAACAGGTGTTTTATCTAAATCATTCAGTTATCAAAGCAAAGGATTGGGGATTTTAAAGGAGACTATAAACGAAGGTATGGAGTCAAAATTTTTAGAAAAGGAAATACTTTATTAGTAGCGCAATGCATTTGGTCTTCAGTTTTTGGTTTGGTTATGAAAATGATAATATAAAAAGATTATCTTATTGATGAAAAGGAAGTATTTATAGACTGCCAATTATAAATATTAATAAGGGGGATTAGTAATTGAAAACATTGATTTTATTTAGTAGCAAACATGGTGTAGCAAAATTAATAGCTGAAAAAATAGGTGATAGTATAGGTAATGTTACTATTATGAATGTAAAGACTAGTAATCCGAACTTAAATGAATATGATACTATTATCATGGGAAGCAGTATTTATGCAGGCTCTATAGGCAAGGAAATGAAAAATTTTCTAACTGTAAACGAAGCGTTATTACTAACAAAAAGAATTGGTTTATTTCTATCAGGTCTTGCTGGTGAAGCTGTCAGCAAGTATTTTGACAATAATTTTCCACAGGACTTAATAATACATTCAATAATGAATTCTTTTATGGGTGGTTCTTTTGATCCATCAAAAGCTAACTTTATAGAGCGCTTAATAATTAAGGCAGTCGTTGGAAAAAAGAAATGCCTAGTATTTCTGAAGAGGCAATTGAAACTTTTTCAAAAGCAATGATGGAATAATAGATATAATAAACAATGAAAAGGATATTTTAATGAGTAAAAAATATGAATTTGAGGCAATTATAAAAAAGGTGACAGATATTAATGGTGCTTATGTAGAGTTCCATTTGATGTTAAAGTAGTATTTGGTAAGGGTAGAGTTCCTGTAAATGCTACATTTGATGGAGAGCCTTATAAAGGCAGTATTGTAAAAATGGGATTGCCTTCTTATATTATTGGCATTAGAAAAGATATTAGGAAAAAAATAGGCAAAGAACCTGGTTATTTAATTATTGTTACAATTGAAGAACGATAAGCTTATTAGCAATGAATTTGATTCACTTTATGATTGTTAAAAGGAGTCTCTTAGAAAAAACTAAGAGACTCCTTAATTTTTTGTTAGCTCCTTTACATCAGTAAGTATTCGTGTTAATATTTGATAAAGAGACTCAATATCAACAAGCGGAGGTGGAAATATGTCTACAGCATACAATAAAAGAAAAACTAAACAAAAAATTACCATAGATAAATGGCTTGAGAATAATAAAGAGCAATATTTTACTGCTGAAGAACTATTTTTTTTACTAATGAAAGGCGATACACCAGTTGGCCGTGCAACTGTTTATCGCTATTTAAATACTCTTGAAGAAGAGGGTGTTCTGAGACGCTATACATTAAAGGGAGAGTTATCTTGTTGTTATCAATACATAGGAGATGAAAAGAATTATAAAGAGCATTATCATTTGCTCTGTGATAATTGTGGAAGAATTATTCATTTTAGCAGCGAGGAACTGGAAGTAGCTTTTAAATCATTAGAAGAAAATGGTTTAAGCTTTGATCAACAAAGAACTGTATTTTATGGTAAATGTAAGGTTTGTACTAGTGATGAAGGATAGGGTGAAGGAATGAAAAAGATTATTATAAGTGTTTTAATAGGCTTAGTTTTAGCATTAGGAGTAGTGGGTTGCAGTGGGGACAGTGCTGAGGATAAAAGTAAGTTATCTGTTGTAGCGACTCTCTTTCCTCAATATGATTTTGACAAAGCAATTGGTGGGGATAAAGCTGAGGTAACACTATTGCTTTCTCCAGGAGTTGAAAGCCATTCTTATAAACCAACTCCAGGGGATATCTTAAAAATAAACAAAAGCGATTTGTTTATTTATACAGGAGCGTATATGGAGCCTTGGGCCCATCGGATAATTGAAGGTAACAAGGGGAAGAGTATTGTTGTTGATGCTTCGAAGGGAATTCCTTTAGAAGTAAGCTATGAGGAAGTTGGTCATGAAGACCATAGTCATGACAATCATAGTTTTGATCCTCATATTTGGCTGGATTTAACCCTTGCTGCTAAAATGGTGGATAATATAGTCGATGGTTTTATTGAAAGAGATTCTGAAAATGAAGCTTATTATAGAAGTAATGGAGAAGCTTATAAAAAAGAATTGTCTGCCTTAGATCAGGAATTTAAAAGTGCTGTAGAGGAAGGAACTAAAGACACACTTGTTTTTGGCGGGCGATTTGCCTATCAGTATTTTTTAGATCATTATGGCTTAAATTATGTAACTGCTTATGATTCTTGTTCTAGTGAAGGTGAGCCCAGTGTTAAGACAATAAGTGAGATTATTAAATATATTAATGATAATAAGATTAATGTAATCTATTATGAAGAGTTTGTTGATCCTAAAATTGCTAATTCCATTGCAGCTGAAACGGGTGTAAAACCACTTCTCTTTACAACAGCCCATAATGTGACTAAAGATCAATTTAACTCAGGTATCTCTTTTATGGAATTAATGAGAGAAAATTTAGCAAATGTAAAAGAAGGTTTAAAATAGATGACAGTTTTGAAATTAAGTAATATTACAATGAAATATGGTCAGTATAAGGCTGTTGATGATGTTAGTTTTAAACTTGAAAAAGGTGATTTTACATGTTTAATAGGTCCTAATGGCTCTGGTAAAAGCACATTAATAAAAGGCATTATGGGTCTTTTACCCTATGAAGGAACTATGGATTTCAGTGTTAAAAAGGAAGCAATTGCCTATGCGCCTCAACAAAGTACAGCTGTTTCAGATTTTCCTGCTACAGTTAAAGAAATCGTTTTAACTGGTACTATGAAAATAGGGGATTTAAATCCTTTTTATTCAAAAGAGCAAAAGGTAAGATGTGAAGAGGCCCTGGGGGTGTTTGGCATTGAAAATTTAGCTAATAAGCGGACTGGAGAACTGTCAGGTGGCCAGCAGCAGAGAGTGCTGCTAGCAAGGGGCTATAGCCGTAATCCTCTTTTGTTTATTTTAGATGAACCCGATGCTGCTTTAGACACGGAAATGGGAAATAATCTTTATAATATATTAGGCAATCTCAATCAACAAAAAGGGATTACATTATTAATGATTTCTCATGAATTTCAGAAGGCTCAAAGTGTTTGTAATAATGTAATTGTTATTAATAAAAAGCTATTGTATAGTGGTACTGTCAAGGATTACATAAAAGAGGAGGTGTGTAATGTCTTTTGAAACCCTTTTTGAGTTATTTACCTATCCTTTTGTGTACAGAGCTTTAGTTGTAGGTGTTTTAGTTTCTATTTGTGCTGCATCATTAGGTGTGATTCTTGTATTAAAGCGGTATTCATTAATAGGCCACGGATTGGCAGATGTTGGATTTGCAGCTTTGGCTATTGCTGTTGTTCTTGGTTGGTCACCAATGGCTATTTCTATGCCTATTGTAATATTAGCTTCCTTTCTGATAATGGGCATTAGTCAAAATAAAAAAGTCAATGGGGATATTGCTATTGGAATGATTGCTACTGGCGCTTTATCAGTAGGGGTTATTGTTACGGCTCTAGGCAGTGGATTTAATGTTGATGTTTATAATTATATGTTTGGCAGTATATTGGCTATGAACGATGGTGATGTTATTTTAAGTCTAGTTTTGTCAGTTGTAGTTATCAGTTTATTTATTATCTTCTATAAACCATTATTTATGATTACCTATGATGAGGAGTATGGCAAGGCATTAGGTATTCCTGTTATTCAATATCAATTTCTATTGTCTTTTTTAACAGGTTTAACTGTTGTTATTGGGATGCGTATGATGGGGACACTGCTCATATCCAGTTTGATAATTTTTCCAGCAATTATTGCCAAAAAACTAGTTAAAAGTTTTAGAATGTTAATTGTAGTTTCTGGTATTCTTTCTGTTTTTGCTTTTGTCATTGGAATGATTTTTTCTTTTATTTTAGATTTGCCGACAGGAGCCTGTATCGTATTTGTAAATATTATTCTTTTAATATTATCGACTGTTTTTAAAAAGTTAATTAAAGAATGAACTTAAAGAAGCATTTCACTATGTTGATATGCTTCTTAATAATGTTATTGAGAACCTCGACACTAGAGATAGATACTGCTAAAATGAGAGTATCTATATTATGGAGGTAAACCATGAGTAAAACTAGATGTAAATGGGCTAAAGACCCATTAGAAATAGAAAACCATGATTAACGTTTGGGGACGAGCAATTTATGATGACAGAGCTTTATTTTGAAAGGCTAGTACTAGAAGGTATGCAAGCAGGACTAAGTTGGCTGACCATACTGAAAAGAAAAGAAGGCATGACTGTAGCATTTGATAATTTTAATCCTGAGATTATAGCGGTATTATATAGTCAAGAAAAAATTGTGGAACTTTTAAAAGATGAACGTATTATTAGAAATAAGTTAAAGGTAAATGGGCTGGTTCTCAATGCTCGAAGTTATTTAAAAATACAGCATGAATTAGGTTCTTTTAGTGACTATATTTGGTCATTTGTAGGGCATCAACCTATATATAATCAGTTCCGGTCTTTAGAAGATGTTCCAGGAGAAACTGCTATATCAAAAGTCATGAGCAAAGATTTAAAAAAGAGAGGTTTTGAATTTGTAGGACCAACAATTTGTTATGCATTCATACAATTTGTAGGTATGGTTAATGATCATACTATAGATTGTTTTTGATATGAGGCAGTTAAAAATGGCTAGAGCGGCTAATAGAGAAGATGGTTTAGTAATTAGTAAAGTGCTATATAAATCATGGCTTCTTACTTATCAAAATGTTTTTAGAAAAGCATTTTTTGAAGCACTTAAGGAAAACCGTTGGGTTCCCTTTTTAAATACTATGTTTGAAAATAAAATGGGAACTATTTTAGTTGTTGAAGATAAGGAGACCATAATTGGCGCTTCCATATTTGGTAATAGTAGAGATGGAATTTAGGACCATGGCGAAGTCTATTCATTTTATATTAATCCTAAATTTTGGCAGACAATTAATGGAAAGTACTTTTAATTGTCTTCAAGAAAAGTATGATGTAGTAGATGTTTGGGTATTAAAGGAAAATAAGAGAGCTATAGATTTTTACGAAGCACAGGATTTATTAAAAGCGGAAAAGAAAAAAATATAGTTGAGGATGATACGCTATTACCCCAACTATTATTAAACTATAAATTAGAGGAGGCTTAATAAATGTTTCAGAGAAATGACTATATTATAAGGCAAATCAACATTCTATCTCAATTTTTAACACATGTTTTGTTTAGAGAAAAAGAACAGGAAATTGAAATTCCTAAAGAGTAGCTTATAGCTTAAATTGCCTTTAAGGAAAAATTGAAAGAGATGATTAACTCAGGTGAAATAAATGAAGCAGAAAATATTTTATTTGATAAAATTTACAGAATTTCAAGTGAGAGTAATTTAAAGGCAGCTTTATTTTTCTATACAGAGCTTTTGAAATTACCACCTGAGTATTTAAAGAAGTGTAACTATACAATAGAAGAAATAGAAGAAGGTTTTAGAGGCTGTGAGGGAACGGTATGGCGTAATTGATGATATTTAGCAATTTAGAAAAGAGGTGCAATCTATGGACCAAATTAAAGATGTGGCAACAAATCTAAAAAACTATTTTAAAAGTGGCAAAACTATTCCTTATTCTTTTAGAATAGAGGCTTTAAAGAAACTTAAAAAAGCTCTTGAAAAGTCATATTTGAAGCATTAGAAAAAGATTTAAGTAAAACAGCTTTTGAGCCCTATATAAGTGAAATACTTTTAGTAATTGAAGAAATTGATTATAGTATAAAACATTTAAAAAATGGATGAATTCTAAGAGGGTAAGGGGTGTTAATGAATTTTCCTTCAAAAGGGAAAATATATTCTGAACCTTATGGTACTGTTTCAATAATTGCGCCATGGAATTATCCTGTTCAGTTAACATTATTGCCACTTGTTGGAGCGATAGCAAGTGGTAATACAGTACTGATTAAACCAAGTGAACTTTCTCTTTATACTTCTGAAGTATTAAAAACCATTATTGAGGATACGTTTGATAGAGGTTTTGTAGATGTAGTTTTAGGTGATGCTATAGTAGCAGCTAAAGTTTTAGAAGAGCGTTTTGACATGATATTCTTTACAGGTAGTACTCAGGTAGGGGAAATTGTAATGGCTTCAGCTGCGAAGAATTTAACGCCTGTCATTTTAGAGTTAGGGGGAAAAAATCTTCTTGTATTGTAGATGAAACAACTAACATCTCTTTAGCTGCAAAAAGAATTGTTTGGGGTAAGTTAATTAATTCTGGACAAATTTGCATTGCTCCTGACTATTTACTAGTGAATAAAAATATTAAAAATGAGTTGATTGAATCCCTAAAAAATGGATTAAATTTTTTTATTATGAAGGTGAACTAATTAGTGCTGAATATCCTTCTATAATTAATGAAAGTCATTTTAATCGGCTCCTAAAATTAATGGAAGATGGAACTATTATTTTTGGTGGTCAAAGTAATTTCAATAAAAGAATTATTGAGCCTACATTATTAGAAGACGTCCCTTTAGATTAAACGCTTATGAAAGAAGAAATATTTGGCCTATTACCTATTATATTTACAGATACATTAGAAGAAGCTATAGCCTTTATTAATTAAAGAGAAAAACCGCGTTGGCTTTGTATTGTTTTACTGAAGTCCCTGAGAACGGGCAAAAACTACTCTCTGAGACGTCATCTGGAGGTGCTTGTATCAATTTTTGATACCATTATGCATATTTCCGCTAATAGATTACCTTTTAGTGGCGTTGGAGCAAGTGGCATGGGGAGTTACCATGGGAAAAAGAGTTTTGAAGCATTTTCTCACTATAAAAGTGTTTTATTTAAATCAATAAAAAT
This sequence comes from endosymbiont 'TC1' of Trimyema compressum, assembly GCF_001584725.1. Taxonomy (NCBI): domain Bacteria; kingdom Bacillati; phylum Bacillota; species endosymbiont 'TC1' of Trimyema compressum. The sequence continues at coordinate 670,826 of NZ_CP014606.1, forward strand.
CGATTTAAATTTAAAATATCCACCAGCAGCTAATAAGCTAAAGGCTGTTAAGAAGTTGCTAAGAAAAAATAGACTATTAGCTTATTATTTCAAAGAAGATGCTGAAAAAGGGTATAGCTGAATGCTATACCCTTCTTATATTACTATATTTATCTCATTGTTTTGGCTACTCTTTCATCCTGAGTCATCTCTGAAAGTTTTATGACCTTTTTTAAATCAAGGGTTAAGGATTCGGCAATCTTTTCTCCCCAGTCTCTGTCGGCTTTGTAAAAAGGGGTTGTTTGTCTGTATTGAATCCGTTCTTCTGCTTGACCTAAATGATTTGCAATATTCTTTAAAAAATCCTCTTTTTCTTTACTGAGTAGTACACGTCGATAGAATTCTCCTGGTTGTTCAAAATCAATATCAGCTATTTCCATGAGATGTTTTTCTCCAGACCCATTTATAGGAAATGCTGGAGGGCTGTAAGAAGAATTAGGCGTTGCAACTCCCGTTGTAGTATTTGGGTATTAGTTTGCTTCTTCTCCTCCGTTATTACCGTAAGCCGTATAACCATCTCTTTGATAGTTATTAACTGTACTGTGTTTTGGTGAATTAACAGGAAGCTGTTCAAAATTAGGACCTAAGCGACGTCTCTGTGTATCAGGGTATGAAAACCAATCTTCCTCTTGAAGTAATTTATCTGGAGAGGCATCAATACCATAGACGAAATGGGAAGGTGCAAAAGCAACTTGTTCAATTTCAGCAAAAAAATTGTTGGGTTTTCATTTAAAACCATTTTGCCTACTGGTCGTAGAGGGAAATCTCCATGATACCAAACTTTCGTTACATCGAAAGGATCAAATTTGTATGTTTTAGCTTCTTCTGGTGTCATAATTTGTGCATTTAATGTCCAACTTGGATAGTTTTTTCTTCTATAGCTTCATATAAATCTCTTACTGCAATATCTGGGTCTATACCTCTCATGGCATCCGCTTCTGGTCCAGTGAAGCTTTTAATTGGTTGATTACAGATCCAATGATACTTGACCCACACATAGTTTTTCTTATTTGTATACCACATAAAGGTATGACTACCAAAGCCATGCATGTGGCGGAATCCATAGGGAGTGCCTCTATTGCTAAATAGGAAAGCTGCTTGGTGAAGTGACTCTGGATTTAGCGAAAAGAAATCCCAGACCATGTTAGCATCTTTTAAGTTGTTTTTAGCTAAATGTTTTTGGGTGTGAATGAAGTCAGGAAATTTAATAGCGTCTCTAATAAAAAAGATAGGTGTATTATTTCCGACTAAATCATAGTTACCATCTTCCGTATAAAATTTAACTGCAAAACCTCGCGGATCTTGCTCTGAATCAGCACTGCCTCGCTCACCTCCAACTGTGGAAAAAAGGACTATAACATCAGTTTTTACCTACTTTTTAGAGAAATTTTGCTGCTGTAAATTCAGTAAAATCATGGGTTACAGTAAATGTACCTAAAGCACCCCCGCCTTTAGCATGGACGACTCTTTCCGGAATTCTCTCTCTATCAAAATGTGCTAGTTTATCTAATAGCTGCACATCTTGAATTAAAGTTTGTCCTGGTATACCAGTTGACATGGATTGGTTGTCATTAGAAACTGGTGCTCCCTGAGTTGTTGTTAAATCTTTCTTTTTCATATTCTCCATTCCTTTCAGAACAAAGTTTTTAGTCTATGTTTAACTATCCTATAGATTAAGTATATAGGATATAAAAAAGAGTGTCAATTTTATTGATATGCTATTAGTTACTACTTGTGGTAATTTTTAAATTGGGGAAGTAGAATAGAGAAAAATAGGTTAAAATTATGTAATGAAAGAGTGAATTACTTATGAAAAGTAAAATGACAGAAAAAGGCATTAATAAGGTAGGTGCATTTGGATTATCAATGCCTATGGTTATGGTATCAATGGGCCTAAGTTAAAGATATTCTTTCTTTAGACAGCCATGATATTTTCATTTGCCAAGTTATAGGGATTCAATTTGATGCCCATCAGCTAAGAATATTTTGTAATTTTTTTAAATTAATAATTTTAAAAGAATTACCGCTATAGTCAAGAATGCCTTCAGCTTTTAGGTTACCGAGCTCTCTGGAGAGGGAGGGTTTCGTAATATTTAAAAATTCTGCAAGTGTATTCCTATTCATAGAAGCTACAAAAAGTGCTGTATTATTTTTATTGTATTCTTCTAAAAGATAGAGTGCTATTTTCTCTCTTATTGTTTTTAAAAACAGATAGTTCAAACGTTTGTTTAAATAGAGTGCTCTATTAGACAAAATAGAGAGCATATTATAGATTAGCTTTTCTCTTAGAAAAGTTAATGGTTTTTCTTCTGTAAAAAAAGCCTTAATATTAATAAATAAAACGGTTGAATCTGTTTTAGATTGAACACTGGCTGGCCATTTTTTATTTGCTGAGAATATTGCCATTTCACCAAAAATATCTCCCTGATGGAGACTTCGTAAAATAGATAGATTACCTGATGCACTTTCTTTAATAATTTGTACTTGGCCTTCAATTAGGATGCCAACACTTTCGCAAGGGGCATCTCCTACAGCAATGGTACTGTTTTTAGTAAATGTTTTTAAATAGGTTTGATTGTCTATTAATATTGCTTCAATATCTTGATTTGAAAAACCTTTAAAAAGGTCTGAAGTGGCTAATATTTTAATTTTTTTCATTTTTAAAACTCCCAATATTTAGCAACATATGTTACCGATTATTTTCCTTTATTATATTAGAATAAGGTGAGTAAAGCAAACACTTAGGAGGAATAACAATGATAAGGAAAATTATTAAAATTAATGAAGATAAATGTACTGGTTGCGGAATTTGTATTTCAGCTTGTCATGAAGAGGCACTTGTAATAGTTGATGGTAAAGCTAAGTTAATTTCCGATGAATACTGTGATGGACTGGGAGATTGTTTGTCAGGATGTCCAGAAGGGGCTATAGAAATTATCGAAAGAGAAGCAGAAGCTATAATGAGGTGCTAGTAGAAAATAAAATTACTGAACGAAAATATAAAGAAAGGATAAGTCAGTTAACCCAGTGGCCCATCCAAATTAAGCTTGCGCCAATAGAAGCAGACTATTATCAAAAAAAGTCATTTGCTTCTGGCTGCAGATTGTACTGCTTATGCTTATGGAAACTTCCATAATGATTTTATGAAAAATAGGGTTACATTAACAGGCTGTCCTAAATTAGATGAAGGAGATTATAGTGAAAAAATCAAAGGCGATTATTGAGAGCAATAATTTAGCTTCTATAACGGTTATTAAAATGGAAGTGCCTTGTTGTAAGGGTTTATCAAGAGCTGTAGAAGCAGCTGTCAATAATACTTCAAAGAATGTGCCTTTGAAAATTATTACACTTTCACGTAAAGGTCAAGTAATATAATTTAAATAAGTTGACAAGTTAGAATTATTTCTAGTATAATCAAATTAGTTAAGAGGGAGTAGTTGGAATGATAAAGTCAACAACCTGATGCAAATTGAGTTGCATCTGGCTTTATCACCTTTGAAAGGTAGCGAGACTTTTAGCATAATCATTTTATTGATTACGCTAAAAGTCTTTTTTAGTAATAAGTATGAAGGAGGAGGCAGTTGAAAGCATTTAAGGAATCCTCCAGAGAGACTCTGGAAAGATTAAATAGTAATCTAAGTGCTGGCCTAAGTGATGATGAGGTAGCAAAGAGTAAAGAAATTTATGGTGAGAACAGTTTTACTAAAGGTAAAACTAAATCACTGTTACAAAGAACTTGGGATGCGGCAAAAGAGCCTATGATTATTCTCTTAATTATAGCTGCATTAATTACATTTGTAGTGAATTTAATTCATTTTCTCCAAACCGGGATAGCTGATTTTATTGAATGCATTAGTATTGTTGCTGCAGTAGCTATTTCAGTTATTATAACAGTTGCTATGGAAGGTAGAAGTGCTAAGGCATTTGATGCTTTAAATAAAATTAAAGAAGATATTGATGTTAAAATAATTAGAAATGGTCAGATTCTACTCATTCCTCAAAACGAAATTGTAGTAGGGGACATTGTTGAATTAGAAACAGGTAATAAAATACCAGCCGATGGTAGAATGCTGGAGTCAGTTGGACTAACAGTTGATGAATCTGCTTTAACAGGTGAAAGCCATCATGTTGAGAAACAAGTTGATGTCGTATTTGAAGATGATAAGACACCATTAGCTGAGAGAGTTAATATGCTTTATTCTGGCTGTTTTATTACAGGCGGTAGAGGTAAAATTATTGTTACGGAGGTAGGGGATCAAACTGAATTTGGTTTAATTGCTAGAGAACTATCTGGTGATGAAACGTGGACAACGCCTCTGCAAGAAAAGCTGGCTCGTTTAGGTAAAATTATTACTATATTTGGCGCAACTGCAGCAGCTTTAGTTTTTATCTTTCAAGTAGTCATAGCTGTTATGAATGGTAATGCAACTTTTGAAATTATCTCACAAGCTTTTATTACAAGTATTGTATTTATAGTTACGGCTGTTCCAGAGGGATTACCAACTATTGTGGCCATATCTTTAGCCCTTAATATAATAAAGATGTCTAAAGAAAATGCTCTTGTAAAAAAATTAGTTGCCTGTGAAACTATTGGTAGTATTAATGTAATTTGTTCGGATAAAACAGGTACCTTAACAGAAAATAGAATGACTGTAACAGGTGTCTTTATTGATGGCAAAATTATTAAACCAGAAGATTTAAATCTAAATCGTTTGGCTTATAATATGCTGGTTAACAGTACTGCTGATGTGGATTATAGAGGGGAATCACCAAAATTCATAGGTAATCCAACAGAATGTGCCATGTTAGTTGCTTATGGCAAAGGTAAGGATACTACTGATTCTTATGAAACTGTAAGGGAGGATGCTGAAATAGCTCACTCATATTCTTTTTCATCTGAAACAAAAAATATGACTACAGTAGTTAGAGATGGCAATGAATATGATGCCTATTCTAAAGGTAGTCCAGAAAAAATATTGGCTCAATGTACGCATATTCTAATTAATGATAAGGTTAAACCTTTAACAGATGACATTAGAAAAGAAATAGAAGATGCAATTATTGGTTTCCAAGAAAAAGCCAATAGAGTACTAGCGTTTGCCCATAAAGAATTTTCAGAGGTTTTGGATTTTGAATCAAGCCGTTCAATAATTGAATCTGAAATGATTTATGATGGTTTTGTAGCAATTACAGATCCTGTCCGTAGTGATGTTTATGAGGCTGTAATAAGGTGTCGGAATGCTGGTATTGATTTAAAAATGCTAACAGGAGATAATATAGTAACTGCAAGAGCAATTGCCGATGATTTAGGTATATTAGATGATGATCATATGGTCGTTGAAGGCAAAGATGTAGAGGATTTAACTGATGAAGAGTTAAAATCTAGAATTCCTTTAATTCGAGTAATAGCAAGAAGTACACCTGTTATCAAAATGAGGGTAGTAAATGCTTTAAAAGAATTAGGTCATGTTGTTGCAGTAACGGGAGATGGTATTAATGATGCTCCTGCTATTAAAAATGCTGATGTAGGCATAGCTATGGGGATATCAGGTACTGAGGTTTCTAAAGAAGCTAGCGATATTGTTTTGCTTGATGATGCTTTTTCCATTATTGTTAAGGCAGTCCAGTGGGGCCGTGGCATCTATGAAAACTTCCAGCGTTTTATTCAATTTCAATTAACAGTTAACTTATCAGCAGTAATTGTTATTATTGCATCTTTGTTTGCTGGTATGGGAGCGCCTTTTTCAGCTCTTCAAATACTTTGGATTAATTTAATTATGGATGGACCACCAGCAGTAACACTGGGTCTTGAGCCAATCCGTGAAGATTTAATGAAACGAAAACCTATTTCCAGAAAAGCTAATATTGTGACTAAAAGTATGTTAGGCAGAATTATTGTTAATGGCTTATTTATTTCCGTTATCTTTATGATTCAGAATTTCTTTAATATTATTGGGGGGGTGGCTGAACAGCAAGGCACAATCCTCTTTACATTATTTGTTGCATTCCAATTATTTAATGCTTTTAATAGCAGAGAACTAAGCAATACAAGTATTTTTAAGAATCTCTTAAAAAATAGAATGATGGTTATTGTGTTTGTATTTACATTTGCATTGCAAATTTTCATTGTCCAAGTTGGGGGGGCTGTTTTCAAAACGGTTCCACTTTCCCTAGACATATGGTTGAAAATAATTGGTGTTGCATTTACTGTTGTGTTAGCATCTGAATTAATAAAATTAATAAAAAGAATTTTTGTGAAAAACAATTAATAATACTAAATTAAAAAGAATACCTCTAGCAGGTATTCTTTTCTCTAAAGGAGGCTAAGTATAGAATGATATTATGAAAATGGAATAAAGGAGATTTAGAATCGTTGATAAAGTATGCTAATAATGAGAAAATATATAGAAATTTGAGAAATGTTTTTCCCATGCCCTATATAAAAGAAGATGGTAAATTATTTTTGGAAATTGTTGGCAATACGCCAAATAAAGAGGAGTTTGTGAGAGCTATAGATTGGGAGGGAGAAGCAGTTGGTACGATTAGTCTGTTAAGAGAATCCGACATTTATTCTTTGTGTGGTGAAGCGGGTTACTGGTTAGGTGAGCCTTTCTGGGGCGAAGGTATTATGACAAAAGCTCTTAAAGACATAGTAGCTTATGGGTTTGAAACAATGGGTTTAGTACGAATCTGGGCTGAAGTTTTTGCTTTTAATAAAGGCTCTGCTAGAGTATTAGAGAAAGTAGGTTTTTTAAAAGAAGCAACACTTAAAAGCAGGATTTTTAAAAATGGAGTAGTGAGCGATAGCTATATTTATGCTATAGTTAAGGAAAAGTAATTATTGCTTGGAGGAATCTAAATGGTTGTATTATATGTAGTGCTTATTGTGCTAATTATTTTAGTAGCATTGTATTTTATTATAGGATATGTATTTTATTCTTATGCCATGAAACCAAAAAGAGAAAATTTAGATAGCAGGAAGAAAGAAAATCCTGATAACTCTGCATGGTCTGGCAAAAGTGAAAAATTGATTTCATGGAAAAATGATGCTAAAAAATGGGCTGAAAGTCATTTGAGTCAATCTTGGTATACGAATTCATTTGATGGATTGAAGTTACATGGAGAATATTATTTACAGCAAAATACTACCAATAAATGGGCTTTGCTTGTCCATGGTTATGGAAACAGAGCTAGTCAAATGAGTGGGTTTATTAAACCTTATTTTGAAAGAGGCTATAATGTTTTAGCACCAGACTGTAGAGGCCATGGCAAAAGTGAAGGGAATTTTATTGGTATGGGTTGGTATGATCGTCTTGATATGGTAGGCTGGATAAATAAAATTATAGAAACTGACCCTGATGCAGAAATTATTCTTTTTGGCGTTTCCATGGGTGCTGCTACCGTTATGATGACGAGAGGTGAATCCTTGCCTAAAAATGTTAAGGCAGTAATTGAAGACTGTGGTTATACTAGTATTTGGGATGAATTTTCATATCAATTAAAAAAAATGTATAAATTACAACCATTTCCTGTTGTATATGCAGCTAATAGTGTATGTAAAATACGCAATAAATTTGGTTTTAGGGAGGGTTCTGCACTAAAACAATTAGAAAAAGTTGGTGTTCCAATACTGTTTATTCATGGCATAAAAGATACCTATGTACCTTATGGCAATATGCCTATTCTCTATACTGCTGCCTGTGGTGAAAAAGATTATTTAAGTGTTCCTGATGCATTACATGCAATATCTGCTGTAGAGCATCCAGACTTATATTATACAAAAGTAGATGAATTTTTGGCTCAATATATACATTAATATATTTTGATTATTATTTGGATATGAGGTGTTCTGATGAGTTTTTTAGTTTACTAATTGATTTATATGTTGACAAGGCTTCCTTTTTCTTGAAATTATTAGGGGAACATATTTTCCTGTCAGTTATTTCAATTGTTATTATAACTGTAATTGGTATTTTATTGGGTATTATTATTCGTAATAATAAGAAGCTTGCTACATTTATAATTGGGATCTGCAATTTGTGTTATACTATTCCTTCTATTGCTTTATTTGGCATATTATTAGCCATAACAGGTATTGGTATAAAAAGTGCTTTAATAGCCATTGTTCTTTATGGTTTGTTGCCTGTGGTAAGAAATACCTATATTGGTATAAAAGAAGTTGATCCTATGATTATTGAAGCTGCAATAGGTATGGGGACAACCAATAGACAATTACTGTTAAAAATTCAGTTACCGCTGGCATCTCCTGTAATTATTGCCGGTTTAAGAACGATGATTGTAATGACAATCGCTATGGTGGGGATTGCATCTTTTATAGGGGCAGGAGGTTTAGGTGTAGCTATTTGGAGAGGTATTACTACTAACAATGCTTTGATGACTGTAGCAGGTTCTATTTTAATTGCTATTGTAGCAATTATTGCTGATTTAATAATGGGCTGGATTGAAAAGAAGATTAGGCAAAAAGTGTTGGGTAATTAAGGAGAAATTATGGACGAGAAGATAATAATAAAGTTTGATAATGTGACACAATATTATACTGAAGGTAAGACCATATTACACAACATTGATTTAACTATTAATAAAGGTGAATTTGTAGTACTAATTGGACCATCAGGTTGCGGTAAAACTACCCTTTTAAAATTAATTAATGGGCTTGTTCAACCAAATGAGGGCTATTTATCCATTAAAGGACGGTATTTAAAGGACTGGAATATTATTAAGTTAAGAAGAGATATTGGCTATGTTGTTCAGCAAGTAGGCTTATTTCCTCATATGACAGTTAAGAGGAATATTGAATATGTTCTTGATTTGGAAAATGAAACTCAAGATATCATGACTGAAAAAGTGAGGCGTTAATCAAAATGTTAGGTTTAGATGTATCTTACTTAAGTCGATATCCAAGAGCTTTAAGTGGCGGACAACAGCAAAGAATAAGCTTAGCTAGAGCTTTAGCAAGAAATCCTGAAATAATATTAATGGATGAACCTTTTAGTGCTGTAGACGAAATTACTAGGCGGAGTTTGCAAAATGAAATAAAAAAAATATATGAGGAGTCTGGGAAGACCATTGTTTTTGTTAATCATGATATTGAAGAAGATTTTAGGCTAGGGACTAAAATTGTTTTTCTTAAAGATGGAAAAATCAAATACAATGGTGACAAAAACCATTCTTTTTTACAAAGGAGATTCCTTTTTTGAAATTTTTTTGGTTTGAAAACTTTTTCAAGCTATTTGTCTATTACACCACTAAAAGATGTGATGAAACCAATTTTCAAAGAAGATGATTGTGTTACAATGGAGGTTATGGAAGATGCTTCAATTTTAGAAGGATTAAAAATACTTTTAGAATATCAATTACCTTATTTGTATGTTGTCGATGATGAAGTAGGTATAAGAAAAGGCATGTTTTCTTTTGAGGATTTAAATTATGTACTATATTAATATAAAAATATTTAAGGGTGGTTATTTTGAGCAATTATAAAAGAAAAGTAAGAACATCATTTTTATCTATTATGTCTAATGCATTTATAATTGTTATAAAAATTATAGAAGGTATACTAACAGGTTCTATTAGTATTATTTCTGAAGCAATTCATTCAGCAATGGATTTATTGGCAGCTATGTTGGCTTTTTTCAATTCGGATTGCTTCTAAACCTGCAGATGAGGGACATCCCTACGGCCATGGTAAAGTTGAAAATGTAGCAGCTGTAATAGAAGGTGGACTCATTATATTGGCTGCTTTTTTAATTATTAAAGAAGCAGTCGATAAATTAATTCATTCAGTTCCTATTAAAGCGAGTTATATAGGCGTTAATTGTTATGCTTATATCAGCTGCTGTTAACTTTTTCATATCTACTTATATGTTGCGGGTTGCTAGAGAAGAAGATTCCATTGCTTTAGAAGGAGATGCTCTTCATCTGAAAACTGATGTCTATACTTCTCTAGGAGTTGCTTTAGGATTATTCTTATTCAATATAACAGGTTTAACATTTATTGACCATGTTGTAGCAATTTTAGTTGCTTTATTTATTTTAAAAGAAGGTTGGCATTTAATTAAAAATGCTTTTAATCCTATTCTTGATAGTAATTTGGAGAAAGAATCCTTAGATAAAATAAAAAAAGTAATTAGCCAATATATTACGGATAAAGTTGGTTACCATGCATTGAAAACCAGAAAATCAGGCTATATGAAGTATATTGAGTTCCATTTACTCGTACCAGGAACAATGTCAGTGAAAAAGGCTCATGACTTAAGTGAAATTATTGAGAAAGAGTTAGAGCAAGAATTGAAGAACACAGATGTAATTATATATAGAACCTTTTAATGAATAATTTAAGTAAATAATTCTAGCCATATAATTGAATCTTAAACTAAAAGATGTTAAAATTAGAGCAATGACGATGAATAGAAAGAGTACATATTCCGCTATTCTGAAAGGGAGATAGAGTCTTGACTGAAAGCTCTATAGTATATGAGTATGGAAATTCCTCTAGGAGTCGCAACCTGAAATTATGTAGGGCTTGCGCCGGTTAGTTGCCGTTAGAGACTATTTAAGATAGCTTAATTATGAGATTAGGTTAATTAAGGGTGGGTACCGCAAACAAAGCTTTCGCCCCTTTTGGGGAGAAAGCTTTTATATATTCAGGAGATTATTTGGAGGTGTTTATATGAGTTTGATGGATGAGGCTAAATCGTTTTTTGAACAGCTAAAAAAAGATACACTTGAAGCCCATAAAAAAGCTTTAGAAGGTATTGTTAATGAAGCAACTGAAGAAGCTTTAGAGGATATTGAAAATGCAGATTCATTAGAGAAAGTAAAAAAAATACAAGTAGGTATATTTGGCAAAAAAGGTCATATGACAGAATTGCTAAAAAATATGGGGAAAGTAAGTGCAAATGATAGACCTGTATTAGGAAAAGTGCTTCATGAATCCAGACAGATTATAGAAAAAAAATTAGAAGCTAAAATTATTTTTTTTGCAGAGCAAGAAGAAGAATTGAAGTTGCAAAAAGAAATGGTGGATATTACATTACCGGGACAGAAAGTTTATGAAGGTCACAAACATCCAATTACACTTATTCAAGAAGAAATTTTATCTATTTTTAATAAGATTGGTTACACTGTTGTTGAAGGTTATGAGATTGAGGAGGATTACTATAACTTTGAACGTCTAAATATTCCTAAAGACCATCCGGCTAGAGAAATGCAGGATAGTTTTTATATTAATCAAGAGTTAGTTTTGAGAACACATACTTCTCCAGTTCAAACTAGAACTATGGATAAAATTACACCTCAGTTGCCAGTGAAAATTATATCACCTGGTAAGGTGTTTAGAAGGGATGATGACTCTACTCATTCACCTATGTTTCATCAAATAGAAGGTTTGCTGGTTGATAAAAATATAACATTCGCCCATTTAAAAGGGACATTGCTTCACTTTTTAAGAAAGATTTTTGGTGAGGATAGGGAAATACGTTTACGTCCAAGCTATTTTCCATTTACTGAACCTAGTGGCGAAGTAGATGTGTCCTGTGGCAACTGCGGTGGTACAGGTTGTCGTGTCTGTAGCTACAGTGGATGGCTAGAAATATTAGGCAGTGGCATGGTCCATCCAAAAGTATTAGAAATGGCTGGTTATGATCCTGATGAAGTTCAAGGATTTGCTTTTGGCTTAGGTGTAGAAAGAGTTGCTATGTTGAAATATGATATTAATGATATTCGATTATTCTATGAAAATGATAATCGATTTTTAAAACAATTTTAGGAGGTGCTTTAATGTTAGTAAGTAAGAATTGGCTTAATGAATATGTTACAAATACTCTTGAAGCATCAAGCTTAGAAAAAGAGTTAACGGGTTTGGGTTTGGAAGTGGAAAGTGTCTCATCTCTTAGAAATGGCATTTCATCTATTGTGGCAGGAAAAATTGTTACAATTGAAAAGCATCCAGATGCTGATAAGTTAGTCATTTGCCAAGTCGATGTAGGTAAGGAAGTTTTAACTATTGTGACAGGGGCTAATAATGTATATGAAGGAATGGTTGTACCAGTAGCACTAATCGGTGGAAAAGTTATTCAGGGACCTATTAAAGAAAGTAAATTAAGAGGTGTAAGCTCTTTTGGAATGTTATGTTCAGGAGAAGAATTAGGTATAGATTCAAGTGTCTTAAATGATTTTGAAAAATATGGTATTTTGCCATTACCTGAAACAACTGTATTGGGAGCGGACATTGAATTAGTGTTAGGTCTAGATGATGATATTTTAGATATTGATTTAACACCTAATAGATCCGATTGCTATGGTATTTATAATGTTGCTCGTGAGGTAGCCATTGCCTACGATACCAATATTAAACCTTTAGAGATTAAAGAGGGTGTAGAAGATGCCTCTTTAATTACTGTTAACATTGAAGAAGAAGAGCTCTGTCATCGCTATATTGCCAGAGTCATTCGAAATATTAAACTCGGTCCATCCCCTTTATGGTTTCAAAACTTTTTAAGAAGTGCAGGTGTAAGACCTATTAGTAATTTAGTTGATATTACAAACTATGTAATGTTGGAATTAGGACACCCAATGCATGCCTTTGATTTAGATACATTGGCATCTAATAGGATTCATGTTAGAAAAGCAAAAAACAATGAAATTTTTGTTACTTTAGATGGTGTAAAAAGAGAAGTAACTGAGGAAATGTTGGCAATTTGTGATGATGAAAAAACAGTGGCTTTAGCAGGGGTTATGGGTGGTTTGAATTCCGAAGTTACAGAGAATACTAAGAATGTTCTATTAGAAGCTGCTCATTTTAATGGTGCTAATATACGAAAAACAAGTAGAAAATTAGGCTTGCGATCAGAGGCTTCTAGCCGTTTTGAAAAAGGCTTATCAGAAGATAATACTTTAATTGCAATGAATAGGGCTGCCTATTTAATAGAACTTTTAGATATGGGTGAGGTTGAGGAGGTTTATGCCGATTCATACCCTGTTAAACAAAATATACCTGTAATTTATGTTGAAGTCGATTGTGTGAACAAAGTATTAGGCATGTCAATTTCTAAAGAAGAAATGATTAATATTTTTGAAAAACTTGATTTTAAAGTTGAAGAAAGAAATAATATATTAGGGGTTACACCCCTTCCACACAGAATTGATATTACTTCATATGTTGACTTAATTGAAGAAGTTATTAGAATTTATGGTTATGATAAATTGCCAGCAATACTGCCAGAAGGAACTACAAATGTCTTAGATCAAGACTTTAAGATTACTTTAGGATGTCAGGCGAAAAATAAAATGGCAGCACTTGGTTTCAATGAAGTAATAACCTATAGCTTTATTGATCCTAATTATTTTGATAAAATAAGATTGGACAATATCGCTGTTGAAAGAGATGCTGTTAAAATAATGAACCCAATTAGTGAAAATCAGTCTGTAATGAGGACGATGCTTTTACCTAACATCCTAGAAATTGCTAGTAGTAACTATAAAAGGCAGCAAAAAGATCTTTCTTTATTTGAAGTAGGACGTATCTTTAAAAGAGCGGGACAAGAGAAGCCTCTTGAAGAACAGCGCTTAGGTGCATTGATTTTAGGTCGTGACATTAAGCAATGGTATGGTAAAGAGTCTGTTGATTTCTTTTATTTAAAGGGAATATTAAGAAGCCTTATTAACAGCCTTGGTACTGATTTTAGATTAGAGAGAGAAGTAGAGAATAAAACTTATCACCCAGGGAGATGTGGGACTATTTTAATTGATAATCAAGTTGTAGGCATCATTGGAGAGCTTCATCCTCAAGTTGCTGCAGCTTATGATATTAAGGAAAGAATATATTATTTTGAAATTACCCTTGAAAATTTCAAACCCCAAACTGTACCTCAATACAATCCCCTACCCAAGTATCCTTCTGTAGAAAGAGATATGGCTTTTATTGTGCCGCAAAATGTCTCAATGGCTCAGATAAAATCAGTAGTAGAAAAAGCTGCTCATGCTGAGAATGTAGTTGATTACCATTTGTTCGATGTTTATGAGGGTGCTCAAATTGAAGCGGACTATAAAAGTGTAGCTTATCAGATTATTTATCAAGATAAAAATAAAACATTAACTGATGAAAAAGTAAGTGTTATTCATGATGGTATATTAAAAGGATTACAATATGAGCTTGGCGCTAAATTAAGATAGGGGTGGAATTTACGAATAAGAAAAACCATGTTGTTTCAGTTACAATTTTCAATCGACCATATGCTATTAAAACTGATGAAAAAACTGATTATATCGATAATTTAGCAAAAGAATTAGATCAACTTCTTCATAGAGCCTCAAAAAAGGTACTTCATCAGAAATTGAAATGATGACCTTAGTCATGTTACAATTTATGGATAAACATAAAAAACTAGAAAAAGATTATGAGTCTTTAATCAAAGTTGCAAAAAAAATGGAATTAGGTTCAAAAAATAAGTAAAGAGGTGAATGTATGTTTGTATTAGTGCTTGTATTACTCTTATTAATCGTAAGTATAGTGTTGGGACAACTTAATACCCAAACAATCGATTTTAATTTTTTTGGCATTATGTTACATGGTATCCCTCTAAGTGTTCTCTTACTAACCTGTTTGTTAATTGGTGTGGTTCTTACTTATCTTTCATTTTCAATTAAAAATTTAATTTTAAAAAATAAATTGGATCAGGAAAGAAAGGCCGTTAAAACTCTTAGTAAGAGAGAGCTTAAACTAAAAGAACAACTTAAGGAATTAGAACAAAAAGTTTTGAAGAAAGAAGAAGAAGTCAAAAAAACTGAGGAGTAAGAACAGAGTTAGATGGGAAAACTAGTCGGAATAGTTGAGAGAATCGTTTATCAAAATGAAGAAAATGGTTTTACTGTTCTACGATTAAGAGAAGAATTGAAAAATAATTTAATTACTGTAACAGGCTATTTTGCCGGTATTTCAGTCGGCCTTTTACTTGAAGCAAAGGGCCGATTTGGTGTTTTTAAATATGGAGAACAGTTTGAAGCTTCTGAATATAAAGAACATTTACCTAACTCTCTTGAAGGCATTGAGAAATACTTATCAAGTGGTTTAATTAAAGGAGTTGGAGCAGTTTATGGCAAAAAGATAGTTAACTACTTTAAAGAGGATACACTGGAGATACTTGAAAAATATCCTGAAAGGTTACTTGAAATAGAAGGTATTGGTGAGAAAAAATATGAGCAGATTGTTTCTTCTTATCAAGGTCAAAGAGAAATAAAGGATGTTATGATATTTCTACAAAGTCATGGGGTGTCATCTACTTATGCTTTAAAAATATATAAAACATATAAAAATGATAGCATAAGAATTGTTTCTGAAAATCCCTATGCTTTAGCTGAAGATGTGTTTGGCATAGGTTTTCATATTGCTGACCGAATAGCTTCTACAATGGGCTTTGAAAGAGAATCTTTAAAACGAGCTAAAGCTGGATTACGTTATTTGCTAATTCAGAACAGTGGCAAAGGTCATGTTTATGTAGATAAAAAAAACTTACTAACTGAAGGAGAAGCTCTATTAGGAGTTTCAGCCTATTTACTTGAGGATAGTCTTGATTGTATGATTATGGATGATGAGGCGATTTTCGAAAGTCCAGAAGCTATTTATCTTCCTTCATTGTTTGTTTGTGAAAATGGAGCGGTAAAGAGGCTGGAATCAATTTTAATGAGTGGCAAATTTACAGTAAGGGAAAGAAAAAAAGTTCTAGAAAAAGTTGTTGAGAAAAATCATTTTAACTATAATGAAGAACAGAGACTAGCTATTTTAGATGCTTTAAAAGAAAAAATTATGATTTTAACTGGAGGCCCAGGAACGGGTAAGACAACCACAACATTAGGCATCATTCAAGCTTTAGAGGAGATTAATCAAAAAATTCTAATTGCTGCGCCAACAGGAAGAGCTGCAAAACGCTTAAGTGAAATTACAGGTAAAGAAAGCAAAACTATTCATCGTTTATTAGAGTTTTCTCTTCTAGAAGGTTTTAATAGAAATGAAAATAATCCTCTAGATTGTAATGTAGTAATAGTAGATGAATTTTCTATGGTTGATATTGTACTTTTTTATCATTTACTTAAAGCAGTTCCAGATTCTGCATCATTAATTTTTATTGGAGATGTTGATCAACTACCTTCAGTTGGTCCTGGTAACGTGTTGCAGGATTTGATTGGTTCTGGCTTAATCAAAACGGTTTACCTAAAAGAGATTTTTAGACAGGGTAAGGAAAGTAAAATTATTACTAATGCACACTTAATAAATAAAGGGATTTTTCCTCAAGTTAATAATAATGAAGATGATGATTTCTTTTATATTAAAGAAGTTAAGAGAGAACGTATTTTTACTTTAATAAAAAAGCTATGCCAAGAAAGATTGCCTAAAAAATATGGTGTGGATCCAATTAATGATGTTCAAGTATTAGTACCTGTTAAAAAAGGAATTGTTAGTACAAAGACAATAAATGAGCTATTCCAGAATACATTTAATCCATTAGGTCCAGCTATTGTTTCTGGAGAGTATACTTTTAGGGTAAAGGATAAAGTGATGCAGTTAAAAAATAACTATGATAAAAATGTATTTAATGGAGATATTGGGAGAATAGCAGAAGTTGATGAAAGTGATAGTAGTTTGTTAGTACAGTTTGAAAATGAATTAATTTCCTACGAGCATACTGAGCTGGATGAGCTTCAATTAGCCTATGCTATTACTATTCATAAAAGCCAGGGGAGTGAGTATCCAGTTGTTATAATGCCTCTAGTCAATCAGCATTTTATGATGCTTCAGAAAAACTTGATTTACACAGGATTAACTAGAGCTAAAAAATTATTTATATTAATAGGCAATGATAAAGCCCTAGCTATTGCACTTGAAAAAGATACTATTGATAAAAGGAATACAAGCCTTAAGGAAAAACTGAGTTTGCTACTGGAAAAATGGAGGATTTAAGGTATAATTATTAAAAATATAAATTTTAGTAGGTGTCAGAGTGGAAGATATTAAAAAAAGAGATGGTTTTGGAAGTAGTATTGGTGCGCTTTTAGCTATGTTAGGTTCTGCATTAGGGGTTGGAAATATTATTAAATTTCCAGCATTAGTAGGGGAAAATGGCGGAGCTGCTTTTATCTTAGTTTATATTATTTGTTTATTAGTTTCTGGATTCCCAATAATGGTAGCCGAAATTTTTATTGGTAGAAAAGCCCATAAAAATAATGTTGATGCATATACTGAAGCAGGAGGGAGAAAGTCTTGGGGCGCTCTCGGATGGCTTGGAACTTTTGCAGCTATGCTTCTTTTAGCATATTATACTTTATTTGCAAGTTGGGTGATGCGTTATGCGTATACAACTATGACTGGTCAGTTAAATGGCATTACGGATGTAGGGGTTGCTAAAACTCTTTTTAGTAATTTCAATGGATCTGCAGAGCCTTTTTTTTGGCAAGTTGGATTTCTACTTTTAGCAGGGATTGTTTTATCATTTGGCGTTAAAAAAGGAATTGAAAGAGTTGTCAAAATTTTAATGCCCTTATTAATTGTTATTCTTATAATTGCTGTAGTTCGGGGAGCGCTTTTACCTGAAGCAGGTTCAGCATTAAAGTTTTTGTTAAGCCCAGATTTTAGTAAAATTACTAGTGCAGTGGTAGTTACTGCCTTGGGTCTTAGCTTTTTTAAACTATCTTTGGGAATTGGCTCTATGGTTATATATGGCAGTTATTCTGATGGACAAACTAAAATAATGAGTACTGCAGCAAAAATTATTATTATTGATTTAGTAGTTTCAGTACTAGCAGGTTTTGCTGTTTTTTCAGGATTTTTTTCAGGAAATGGTTCTGGTTTGCCACTGGCTGGATTTGATTTATTATTTGAATCTTTGCCTGTTTTATTTTCAAATGTATTTCTGGGTCAACATGTTATGTTTTTATTCTTTTTTTTAACTGGTATTGTAGCTTTTACAGCAGCAATTTCTATATTAGAAGTTCCTATTGCTGTTATCAGTGAAAAAACGAGATTAGGTAGATTATCAACAGTCTGGATTGTCATAGCCGTAATAATGATAGTTGGTAGTATACCAAGCCTCGGTAATTCTCTTTTTAGTTATTTCGGAGATAGCACTTTGGTTATGCGTATTGGTGATATTGAAAAATCAGGAATTACCAATATATTTGATTATATAGTTTCCAATATATTTATGCCATTAATTGGCATGTTTACAGCAATTCTTGTGGCCTATAAAATGGATGAAAAAACAGTTATTAATGAATTGAGTAATTTTGGTTCAATTAATAATATAAAAGCAATAAAAATTTACCGATGGATTTTAAAGCTTACACCTTTTGTATTATTTTTTATTTTCCTAAAGGTATCTGGTATTTTAAGCCTTTTAGGCATTACTATTTAAGGAGGAATTTTATGGCAAATACAACAGATATTAAAATTAACGAGGTAATTAAACGTTATAACCCAAATGATAAACCGGCAGTTAATGGTGTGTCATTTGAGGTTAAACCAGGAGAAATATTTGGCTTTCTAGGTCCTGATGGAGCTGGCAAAACTACATTGATTAAAATGATGACTGGTTTATTGAGACCTGATAGTGGTTCTATTACTATGGGTGGCAATGATATTGTGAAAAACCCAGAAGCTACTAAAAAATGTTTGGTTATGCTCCTGATACACCGAGTATTTTCGGAAAAATTAAAGGTATGGATTATTTGAATTTTATTGATAATATTTATGAAGTTCCTAAAGATTTAAGAGAAGCTAGGATTAAGGAATACAGTGAGGCCCTTGCTCTTCAAGATAATCTTTATGATTTTATTGAGTCTTATTCTCATGGTATGAAACAGAAATTGGCAGTTATTGGTGTTTTGATTTATGAACCGAAAGTTTGGATTTTAGATGAGCCTTTAGTTGGATTAGACCCTAAGTCAGCATTTACTTTAAAAGAAATAATGAAGAAACATGCTGAAAAAGGCAATATTGTGTTCTTTTCAAGTCACATTCTTGAAGTTGTTGAAAAACTATGTGATAGAATTGGTATTATTAGAAAAGGAGAATTAGTAACAATAGGCTCTATTAAAGAAATTAAAGAAGCATTTAAAGATGAGTCTCTTGAAGATATTGTATTGGAGATTATTGACAATGAATAGTATCAAAGAATTATTGAAAATTTATTTTAAACAAGCTAGTGGTATTTCTGAAATTGCCTATATGACTAAAAAAGGCAGAGTTGGGCCTATCCTAACAAGTATTTTAAAATTAATTGTTAAATTTATTATGGGTATTGTTTTCTTTTTTCTGGCCTTGGCATTAGGTATAATAAGCAATGTTTTCGGCTTTCCTGAGGCAAGGTTTGAAAATTGGTATTTTTATTGTTTTTTAATTATGTTAGTTGAGGGATTTTCTCTTTTCTTTAATATGTTTATTGAAGATAAAAATACAGAATTAATTATTCCAATGCCTATTAAAACCAGTCATATTATTTATAGTAAATTTATTTATACTTTATATATTATTAAGTAATATTTTAATTTTAATTCCTTTAGTTTTTGCATATGTTATTCCCTATGGTAATCCTATTTACTGGTTGGTTGCTACAACTGTGATTGTTTTATTACCTGCATTAACTCTAGTAATTGTCGGTATTATTACTTTATTATTAGGCAGAGTATTGACTACAAAAGGTGCACGAGGTGTTTTATCATTTATAGGAACTCTTATAATTATTATTTTTAGTTTTTCTATTTCAGCTTTAGGCCCAATATTGAGCAATAGTAATACTAATTCCTTAGAGCTTTTAGGAGCTGCTCAATCATTCCTTAATTATTCTGGTATCTATCCTCTTGCTGGAGCTATTTTTTTAGTCCTTTTTATAATTTTTTAATATTTTTAGTAGTTTCTATTGCAATCCTGTTTATATTCTTTAAAGTAGCTACAAGAGTATATTATAATTGGTTTATTTTAGCTAAGTTAGAATCGACAGGGAAAAAGAAAAAAGGGAAAATTACTGGTGTTAATAAAGCAGAAAGTCCTTTTAAAGCTTTGCTCAAGTGGGATTTTATATATTTGTTTAAAACACCTATGTTTTTTTATATACTCTTTTCTCAGCAGTTTTAATGCCATTTTTCTGTTTAATACCTTTTTACTTTCTTAATAAAATCGATACAAAGGAAGAAGGATTTCAAGGTATAATGCATGAGGTTAATAATTTTGTGCAAAGTGAAAATGCTATTTGGATTGTAATAATAAAGGTAACTATTTTTATATAAAGAAACTGCTTCCATTAAAAAGTTCTTGGTTATAATGGAGCAAGGCAATTATAGCCTACGTATTTTCATTGTTAACTAGTGTTGTAGCATTAGTAATTGGGGCTATAATAGGATTGGGATTATTTGATTTAATCAATCTGTTCTTATTATCAGCATTATTTTTATTACCATTAACACTGATGTCTGTTCTTATGGATAGTTTAAGACCTTACATGAAATGGACAACACCAAAAATGTGTATTAATAAGAATCTTAATAGTTTATTTTCTATGCTTATTGGTTTAATTTTTATAGGAGTTATTGTTATTATTGGTGTTGTTTTGGGATTTGCTCGATTAGCAGTACCAATTCCATCACTGGTGATTTATTTAGTATTCTATGTACTAGGTTTAATACTAACTGGTTTAGTTATTTTATTAGTAAAAAAGACTGGAAGTAGCAGAATAAGCAGAATACAAAGTTAAAGCAAGAAAAAACTCTTTTAAAGAGTTTTTTCTTGTCTGATTTTTGGTATAATTTATTAAATATAGTAAATTAAGTGAATGGAAGGAGTAATAATAATAAATGAACAGTATGACAGGATTTGGCAAGGGTTCTTTTGAAACTGAGAGTAAAATTTATACTATTGAAGCGCGTTCAGTTAATCATCGATTTATTGAAGTTAAAATACGTTTGCCAAAAGGATTATTATCCATTGAGGAAAAAATTGATAAAGCAATTAAAAATACCTTTAAGAGAGGTACTTTTTCCATTTATTTAGATATTAGAAATAATGGGACCTCCCCATGTGAATTAGATTTGGACTTAAGTATTGCTGAAAGCTATTTTCAGGCAGCTGAAAAGGTGAAAAATCATTTAGGCATGACCAGCAGTTTGTCATTACAAGATATATTACGTTATCCAGATGTAATTAAAAGTCAAGGAGTAGAAGAGGAAGATGTACTTTGGCCAGCAGTGTCTAATGCTTTAAATGAAGCTTTAAAAACAATTGGTGTTATGAGGCGTTTAGAAGGAGAGGCTTTGAAGACAGATTTATTGAAGAGGCTTCAGCTCATATCAAAAACTTTGGAAGTTGTTGATGAAGATAGCTTAGAAGTTGTTAAAGACTATCAAATTCGCTTAAGGGAAAGAATTGAGAGTTTACTGGATCAAGTACCAGTAAATGAAGATAGAATAGCTTATGAAGTTGCTGCTTTTGCGGATAAAAGTAGCATAACTGAAGAGCTTGTCCGATTGAGGATTCATATTAAAGAATTTGAACGTCTTTTAAATGATGAGGACGCTGTTGGCAGAAAATTAGACTTTCTGATTCAAGAGATGAATAGAGAAATTAATACGATAGGCTCAAAATCAAGTGTGACTACCATTGCCAATGCAGTGGTTATTTTAAAAAGTGAGCTGGAGAAAATAAGAGAGCAAGTACAGAATATAGAATAATAGAAGGAGGACTCACTATGCTTATTAAAAACTCTCTGATTGTTTTATCAGGTCCTTCTGGTGCAGGTAAAGGTACTTTGTGTAAAGCCTTAATTGAACGTAACTCTAGTGTTCATTGTGCAGTTTCAGCTACAAGTAGAGACTGTAGAGGCGCTGAGATTCCTGGGGTTTCCTACCACTATATTGGAAGAGAAGTTTTCATTAAAAAGATAACTGAATGTGCTTTTCTTGAATATGCGGAAGTATATGGGAACTATTATGGCACATTGAAAGAAGAAGTTTTTTCAATGTTGGAAATGGGCTATGATGTTATATTAGAAATTGATATACAAGGAGCGATGCAAATTAAAGAGAATTACAAAAATGCAATTTTCATTTTTGTAATGCCACCATCCTTTACAGAACTTAAAAATAGGATATATAATAGAGGTAGAGATTCTATGGAGGATATTGAAAAAAGGATGGAAGAAGTTCGACGAGAATTAAACTATATTTCCGAATATGACTATGTAGTTGTAAATGACGAAGTTGATAAGGCAGTTGATAAAATGGAAGCTATATTAATGGCTGAAAAATGTCGTTTATTTAAAAGAACGATTGATGTAGATGCATTTATTGAGGAGTGAAGAAATGGAAGATAAAAGAATTAATATTGGTCAAATCCTAAAAAAAGTACAAAGTAAGTATATGTTAGCTATGATTGCAGCTAAAAGAGGTAGACAGCTAGCTTCAATGGAAGAAAAAGAAAAAAGAATAGAGGAAGAGCAGGATAAAAATAAATCATTAGAGCCTGTAGAATTTGCAGGTCATTTAAGCGATAAAGAAAGAGAAGCATTAAAAAATCATAAACCAATTATAGTTGCACTTAATGAGTTGGCTGAAGGTGAACTTGAGTTTTCATTTAATGAGGAAAAATAACAATGAAAAGAAAAAGAATTCTTCTAGCCTTACATGAAGACGAGAAGGCCTACGGTGTTTTTCGGTTAATAGATGATTTTGAGAGTGCTGGCTTTGATGTTAATATTTTAAAGACTAAAGTTAGTGAAAATTTACTTCCATTCTATTATTGGGAAAAGTATTTAACGAAGGAGGGCTCTTTTGATTTTTTAATTGTATACCCTATAAATACTGAGTTTGAAGCCGATTTGGAAAGTGATAATAGAGAAAATGAGGTGGTGGATTTTCTGTTTGAAAACCAGCTACCTTATTTAGGTGTTACTGTTGATGAACGCTTTAATACCCAGTCTATTATTGAAACTGTTAAGTGTAATTTTAAAAGTAATAAACTGAACCAATATAGTTTTTTAGTAACAGTAGGTGGGCTAAAATCTTCTTTTGATAGTCAACATTATTTAGCTGGTTATCAAAACCCTAATTTTTTATATTCCCTGATAAAAAAAATAACATTAGACGGTGGTTTGTTAACGGTTGTAACTACAGAGGATCAAAAACCAATTTCTTTTGCCGAAGATGTTATTTATGTGGAAAATATTGAAGAATATAAATCTGTTTTAAACGCAAAAGCATTTAAGTATGATATAATATTGGATGGATGTAAGATTCCAAGATTTAGTTTATCCGATGGAGAAGAAGTCCATGTGGAGTATCAAAAATTTTATGCTGAACTAGAAGAGTCCTATTTACCTTTTAAAGATAAGGGTTTGCTTTCTAATAACCAGGTAATTATGAAATTTTTTGACGGTTATGAGATGGATCTAGATAGCATAGATTACTATTTTGAAAACACCGGTATTCAGGGCATTATCAGCAATGAAAAGGATAATAAAAGCAGGACTGGATATAAAGGTTTTTCAAAACTATATACGAGAGAGCATTCACTTAGGGTTGTTTCTTATCAGAAAATTGACGAGTTAAGCCAAGCAGTGATTAATGAATGCATAACAATGTTAGAAGGAAGTTGATAAATATGATTAAGAAATTTTTTACTTCAGAATCAGTAACTGAAGGCCATCCGGATAAAGTATGTGACCAAATATCTGATGCCGTATTAGACGCAATTTTAAGAGAAGATCCAAAAGGCAGAGTAGCATGTGAAACATTTGTTACAACTGGATTAGTTGTTGTAGCTGGTGAGATTTCCACAGACTGCTATATTGATATTCAAAAAGTTGTTCGTGAAACTATTAGAGAAATTGGTTATACAAGAGCAAAATATGGTTTTGACTGTGATACTTGTGGTGTTATGGTTGCCTTAGATGAGCAATCTAAAGATATTTCTTTAGGGGTAGATTTATCAGAAGAAGGTAAACGGGGTGAGTATGCTTCAGAAGATGCTATTGGGGCTGGTGACCAGGGTATGATGTTCGGCTATGCATCTGATGAAACTGAGGGACTTATGCCTCTGCCAATTTTATTGGCTCATAAGCTTGCACAGAGACTTGCAGAAGTGCGAAAGTCCGGTGAACTCCCTTATTTAAGACCAGATGGCAAGACACAGGTAACTGTCGAATATGACGATGATAAACCAGTTAGAGTTGAAACAGTTGTTATTTCTACACAACATAATCCAACTGTGAAACAAGAAACAATTTATGAAGATATGATTGAGAAAGTTGTTAAACCTATTATAGATTCAAGTTTACTAGATGAAAATACTAAGTATCATATCAATCCAACAGGTAGATTTGTTATTGGTGGACCTCAGGGTGATACTGGTTTAACAGGTCGCAAAATCATTGTAGACACTTATGGTGGTGCTGCTGCTCATGGGGGCGGTGCTTTTAGTGGTAAAGATCCAACAAAAGTAGATCGTTCAGCTGCTTATGCAGCTCGTTATGTAGCAAAAAATATTGTAGCTGCGGGTCTTGCAAACCGTTGTGAAATTCAATTATCTTATGCAATTGGTATTGCTAAACCTATTTCTGTATTTGTAAATACATATGGAACTGGAAAAGTTGGAGACGATGTGCTGATTAGGCTTATTAATGAAAATTTTGATTTAAGACCTGCAGCAATTATTAGACATTTTGATTTGCGTAGACCAATATATAGAAATACAGCGGCATATGGTCATTTCGGCAGACATGATTTAGATTTGCCTTGGGAAAAAGTAGATAAAGTTGAGGCGTTAAAGAAAGCTTTTCAATAGGAAAGAAGTGTTTTCTCATTCAGTATCCAGTTAGAAATATATTTATAAATCATTTTGACCCATAACCTACGAGATAATCTCCCAAGCAACTTCTTTTGGTGCTGGGTTAGGAAAACATGATGTTGAAATTGTTTTGCCATATTATATAACGATGGAAAAATTTATACTGCTCTGTATGAGATCCTATCTGTAGGTGGTCGTTATCCTCATGGTGGTATAATGAATGTTTTTTCTGAAGATTCAGCTATAAGAGATGAAATGATTCGCTGTTGTCGAGATATTAGCGCATATTTAAATATTAATATAGTAGGTTTTCACACTGAAGTAATTAAAGGATTATCTACGTCATTTGTTATTTCTTTATTTAGTAAGGCCAATAAGAATAAGTTAAGATTTAATATAGGGCAAGATGGCCACTGGGTTTATTTTCTTAGATGTGATGACGATGAAATAGATGCAATGAATTTGGAGTATTTTGTACCTCTTGAGACATTTAGAAGTCTTGTTGATACTATTTGGAATTGATGAGATTTATATTCTTAAAAATGAAAGTATAAAAAGGTGTACAAAAATTAATCGAAAACACTAATTGTTTCCTTGTAGAAAACAGAGAAAACAAGGTAAGTCATTTAACTAAAATCAAGGAAGGCAGAGGTTTTCTTTTGTTAACTCCTTATAAAATCAAACAAAAACAATTAAACAATTTAACATTTCATGAGGTAGGTTGTTTAATTAAAAAACGATAAAGTTAAAAAGAGCCTTAGGGCTCTTTTTAAATGGCTTTTCTCTCTTTTATATTATGCTATAATAAAGAGAATGAGAGGAGATTTCAATGCATGAAATAGTGGCTAAGAGTCTGTTAATTAAAACAAAGAAGCCATCTATGTGGTTTCATGTTATGTACAACATGAATATTTATAGAGGATGCAGCCATGGCTGTATCTATTATGATTCAAGAAGTACTTGCTATCAAATTGGAGACTTTGAAGATATAGGTGTTAAAACCAATGCTATTGAAATTTTAAAAAAAGAATTACCTAGGAAACGGGTAAAAGGAATGATTGGAACAGGAGCCATGAGCGATCCTTACATACCATTAGAAAAAAGTTGAATTTAACGGGGCAGGCTTTAGGGCTAATTGCTGAAAACCGTTACCCGGTTACTATAGTTACAAAAAGCAATCTTGTTTTAAAAGATATTGATGCATTAATGGAAATTAATAAAATGCTTGCTGTAGTAGTTTTTACCCTTACAACTGTAGATGATGAAATTGCTAAAATAATATAACCGTATGCCCCTCTACCTTCAAAACGGTTGGAAGCCATGGGAATATTATCTGCTTTAGGTATTTATGTTGGTGTAACGATGATGCCAATTCTACCATTTATTGAGGATAATATTAGGGATATTGTTAAGGAGAGCAAAAAGTATGGCGCTTCCTTTATTATTCCTGCTTTTGGGATGACCAACAGGGAAGGACAACGAGAGTACTACTATAAGAAATTAGAGGAGTATTTTCCAGGAGTAAAGGAAAAGTATCTTAAAAAATTTGACAGCCAGCCGTTACAATTGTTCAGCTAACAACTGGCGCCAATTAAATAATCAATTTACCCTTTTATGTAGGGAAAATGGTTTAGTATATGAAATGAGTAAGTTAAAAAAATATGGAGATATGAGCTACCAATTATCTTTATTTAATGATTAGGAAGGAGCAGTATGAATAACAAAATAGAATTGCTAGCCCCAGCAGGGAGAATCGAACAACTAAAGGCTGCTGCAGTAAATGGTGCAGATGCTGTCTACTTTGGCGGTAGCGCTTTTTCAGCTAGGCAAAGTGCTCGAAATTTTTCAGATGAGGAAATAATAATTGCGCGTCGTTTAACTAAAAAATATAATGTGAAAATGTTTTGTGCTATTAACACATTATTGTATAAAGAGGATGTATAAGAAGCCTTAGTTTTCATTGATTGGCTAAGTCAGATTGGCATTGATGGCGTTATTGTTCAGGATGTAGGCTTAATGAATTTAGTCTTGAAATATTGCCCTGAGATGGATGTACATACTAGTACTCAAATGACAATTGCCAATATAGAAACAATTACCTATTTAAAGAATATTGGCGTAAAGAGAGTTGTGGTTCCTAGAGAGTCTAGTCTTGCGGATATTAAAGTACTAAGTGAAGGTGGCTTGGAACTAGAAGCTTTTGTACATGGGGCTATTTGTATTAGCTATTCAGGACAATGTCTTCTGTCTAGTATGATTGGTGGTAGAAGTGGAAATAAGGGGGCTTGTGCCCAACCTTGTCGACTTACCTATAATTTATACTTAGGAATTAAGAAGTAGTTGCTCCAAGGGCCCATTATCTAAGTCCTAAAGATTTACTATTAATTGATTCTGTGCAGCAGATGATTAATGCAGGTATTAATTCTTTTAAAATTGAAGGCAGAATGAAAACACCTGAATATGTAGCAGAGTCTGTAAAATACTATCGCAAGGCTATTGATGTTTATTATAAAGGGACCCCTTATAAATTAAGTGAAGCTGAAAAACAGAATTTGTTAGAGGTATTTAATAGAGATTTCACAGAAGGTTATTTGAAAGGTATTAAAGATAGGGCCCTTATGAGTCACAAAAAGCCTAACCATAGAGGTGTTTTTTGGGACGGGTTGTAGAGTATCAAGGGCATAAAGCAACTATTTTACTAAAAAATGATTTAGATCTAGGGGACAAAATTGCTTTTTGGACAAAAAGGGATGGTCGTGTTGTTACTGAAGTTGGTAAAATTGAATTAAATGGCAACATAGTGAAAAGAGGATTCACAATGGACAAACGATTGTAATTGATGTGCCAAGAAAAATCGGTAAAGAAGACAGGGTTTTTAAAATTGAGAGCAGTCAACGTAAACTTCTACTTACTGAACAAATTAAAAAATTAGAAAACAAAGATAAAATTCTCTTAGACGTTAAGTTTTCTGGGGAAATCGGTAAGCCACTTCTGCTAACTATGAAAACAGAAAAGGGTTAGAAGTAACAAGAGCATCAAAGATCCGCCTAGAAAAAGCGCTACAGCATCCACTAGATGAAAAAATTTTAAGAGGTCAAATACGTCTTGGCAATACGAAGTATACACTAAATTCCTTAATTAATGAAATTAAAGGAGCCTGTATTATACCTAAAAGTACACTTAATCAATTGAGGAGAGAGTGTATTGAAGCTTTAGATACCTTGTTCCATAGTGGAAAGAAAGCTGTTTCTGTGAAATTAAATTTACCTCTTAAATCAATAGCTGAAATCAAAGTTGAAGCTACTGTTTCAACTATTGACCAACTGAAGTTTGCTTTAGAACAAGGGGTGGAAAAAGTTTTTTATCCACTCCTGCCATTTAAGGGAATAGCAGAAAACTTATTGGCTTATTTAGAAAATAAACCAGCTGAAATACTTGATAGAATAGGCTTAGTTCTACCCAATATTGTCAGGGAAGAGGAAATGCCTGTTTTAGAAGAAGCTTTTGATTTATTCTATCCTAAAATAAGCTTATTTAAAGCAAATACTTTAGACCAATTAGTATATTTAAAAAATAGAAAATTACCTTTTATTAGAGGGGTTAGCCATTTAAATATTTATAATCCTTACACATATGTTGCCCTAAAAGAAGCTTTTGGAGCTGAATGTCTTAGTCTTTCAAGAGAATTAAATATGAAAAACTTAAGTGATTTTAAAGGTAATAGGAGCTTATTAGTCTATGGAGCTTTGCCTTTAATGGTTCTTGAGCATTGTGTTATTAATGGTAGCATAGGTTGTCAGGGTAAAGCTTGCGGGAAATTTGACTATACTTTAAAAGATAGGAAAAATGTGCTCTTTCCTTTGAAGACAGATGCCTTATGTAAAACCCATATTTTTAATAGTAAAAACTTATTTATCAATGAAGATGTTGAGTCCTTGCATAAAAAGAAATTTAGTGATTTTGAGTTAGACTTTTCATTAGATAGCCTAGAAACAATGGAAAAAGTTCTAACTGGTTATTTATTTCTATTTAAGAGTTTGGAAAATCAAAAAAAATAATCAGGTTTCAAAAGCTATTGAGAATTTAAAAAATACCGTGTATAACTATACTAAAGGTCATTATCATAGAGGAGTTAATTGAAATGATGATTGAGAAAACTCAAATGGTTCTTGAGTTGGCAGAAATTAGAAAGCGTTTAGCTGCCTTTTGTAGCCATCCATTAGCAGGGGATTGGGCAATAAATATGGAACTAGCTTCTAGTTATGAAGAAACTGAAAGCAGGCTATTTGAAACAAGCTGTGCTATGGATATAAAAAGAGAATACCCCTTGTTAAAGTCAGGAGGATTACCTCCAATGGATTTAACGATTCAAAAAAAATAAGAAAGAATCCCTATTAAAAGAAGAAGATTTATTTAATTTGCTTAGGCTTTTGGAAGTAACTAGCCGAAGTTAAAGGTTTTTTAAAGAGCCAATTGAAATACCGCTTTTTTCTAATTTAATTCAGCTTTTAATGACTAAAGATGACTTGAAAAATATTTTAAATAATACGATAGATGAAACATTAGTTATTTTAGATACAGGAAGCCCAGCTTTAAAAGAAATTAGACGAAAACTGCTACAATTGAAGAATAAAGAGAAAACTATTGTGGAGAATATGACAAAAAAGGTTCGTATGTTTCTTTTTTACAAGAGCCTATTGTAGTTAAAAGAGGCGATAGCTATTGCTTAAGTGTTAAGAGAGAGTATGGTCATAAAGTAAGCGGGGGTTAGTTCAAGATACTTCTAGTACTGGTAGTACTATATTTATTGAACTGAGAGAAGCCATTCAAATTAGAAGCGATAGAGGTGTTCTTAAAAGAGAAGAAAAAGAAGAAATTGATAGAATCTTGAGAAGTATATCAGAATGGGCTTATTTAGAGTCTAGGGATTTAGAAAGTAATTTTAAAGGGTTAGGCTATTATAATTTTTATTTAGCTAAGGCATCATTATTGTCTCAAATGAGAGGTATAGTACCGGATTTAAACAATAAAGGTATTATGGAAATATATTCTGGTAAACGCCCTCTACTAGAAGGAAATGTTGTTCCTAATAATGTATTCTTAGGCGAAAAATTTCATACTTTAATTATTACAGGTCCTAATACCGGGGGTAAAACAGTTGTATTAAAAATGGTAGGTTTATTTTCACTAATGGTTCGATTAGGGTTAGGCGTACCTGCTAGAATAGGCACTAAAATGCCTTTTTTTTAAAAAAGTATTTGCTCAAATTGGTGATGAACAGAGTATAGAGCAGTCTTTAAGTACTTTTTCATCTCATATGGTGCAAATTAAAGAAATGGTAGATGAAGGCGATTATCAATCTCTATTGCTTTTTGATGAGCTAGGTAGTGGTACTGATCCCTCAGAAGGCAGTAGTTTAGCCATGGCTATCTTAACTCATCTAGGAGAAAATGGTTCGAGAACAATTGCCACAACTCACTATGGTGAGTTAAAAGCATTTACTTATGAAAATGAGGGCTTTGAAAATGGTTCAGTTACATTTTGATGAGAATACTTTATCCCCTTACTTATAAACTAGTAATTGGAACGCCTGGGGCTAGTTTAGGTATTGCAGTTGCCCAACCGTTATGGTTTAGATCCTAGTGTTATTGAAATGGCCAAAAATTTTCAACAAGAAGGCGCTTTAGAGGTTTCAGCATTAATTGTTGACTTAGATAAAACTAGAAATGAACTTAAAGAAGAAACAATAAAAGTAAATAAACTGAAAAAAGAGTTGACTAATGCGAGAGAAGCTTTGGAAAAAGACAAAGATAAGTTTGAAGAAAAACGTAAGGATAAACTTCAAAAAGAGCAAAAGAAAGCGGAGCTGGAACTTTATAATCTCAGAATTGAATCATAAAAAATAATTGAAGCATTAAAAGAACAATTTAAAAATAAACCTGAAATAACTAATCAAATCAGAAAGAAAATTAAGGGACTTGAAAACAAGTTTTTAAAAACCAATACAGTGAATACAAGAGAAGGTTTAAAATCTGTTGAGGTTGGGGACTCAGTCTTAGTTTATTCTGTTAATAAGGAAGGGACTGTTGAGTTTATAGACACTCATAAAAAAACTGCTCATGTTAAGGTTGGTCTGATGACTATAAAAGTACCTTTCAATGGATTGGGAAAAATAAAGACTGTGGAGACTGTAGAATCTGTAATGCCAAGTTGAGGAAACTTTAAAAGCAATTATGTTGCTACAGAAATTGATGTTCGCGGTCATAATATAGAGGATGGCGTCTATCTAGTGGATAAGTATTTAGATGATGTCTATCTTGGTAATTATCCATTTGTGAGGATTATTCATGGTAAAGGAACTGGTGTTCTTCAAAAAGGCATCTGGAGTTATTTGAAAAACATCCTCATATAAAAGAGTTTAGGTTAGGTGAAACAGGATAAGGCGGTACTGGCGTGACTGTCGTATATTTTAAATAAAGGAGAAGTAAATGGATATTAGTGAACTGGAAAAAGGTGAAGAAATTATTACATTTTTTTAGTAAAAGAACAGAATCTAAAAGATGCTACTAATGGCAAATATTTAGACTTGCTGTTAGTTGATAAAACAGGGGAAATAACGGCTAAGTTTTGGCGCTGTGATCCAGTGAAGGTTCAGCCAATTGTAAGAGGCACTTTAGTCAAAGTAAAAGCTAAGGTTGAGGAATACAGAGGTGCTTTACAACTTAATATTGTGCAAATTAGAGAAGCCATACCGGAAGACAACATTGACAAGGCTTTTTTTATTAAAAATGCTCCTCTTTCTGGGGAGATCATGTATGAAATGCTAATAGATACTATTAATAGTTTTACTTTTGAACCTATTAAAACTATTGTTAGTAAAAGAGTAACAGAAATTAAAGAAAAACTCTTATATTATCCTGCGGCTAAGTCAATTCATCATAGCTTTATTGGAGGACTTTTATATCATACCACTACAATGGTCCAAATTGGTGAGAAACTATTGCCTATTTATCCATTTCTAGATAGAAACGTTTTGTTAGCAGGTATTATTCTTCATGATTTAGATAAAACTGAAGAGATGATTGCTGATGAATTTGGGGTAGAAGATTATACACTTAAAGGTAATTTGCTGGGACATTTAGTAACAGGTGTTACTCATATTAACCGTATTGGTAAAGAAGCAGGAATTGATGAAGAAATTATTATCGTGTTGGAGCATTTAGTATTGTCCCATCATAATAAAGCTGAATTTGGTAGTCCTAAACCTCCTGCACTACCAGAAGCAGAGCTTTTACATTTAATTGATAACATTGATGCTAAAATGAATCAATATGATTATATTTATAGTCACTTAGAGCCAGGTACATTTTCTGATAGAATTTATACTTTAGATAATAGACATATTTACAAACCGAAATGGAGAGAGAATAATGGAATTTAATTTAATTGCTACTGCTACATTTGGTTTAGAAGCTATTGTAAAAAGGGAGGTAGAGGAACTAGGCTATCCTATTACTGAAACATTTAATGGTGGTGTTCTTTTTAAAGGAGGTGGAGAAGCCATTAAGAAATGTAATTTATATTTGCGTTCAGCCGATCGTGTTTTAATTTGTGTCAATAAGTTTAAGGCTTATTCCTTTGAGGAGCTTTTTGACAATACATACAGTATTCCTTGGGAGGATTTTATTCCTAATAAGGCTACTTTCCCAGTAGTTGGCAAATCAATTAAGTCACTACTACATAGCGTGCCTAATTGTCAAAAAATGGTGAAAAAAGCAATTGCAACTCGTTTAGGAGAATACTATAAGACAAACTGGATTGAGGAGACTGGACCTCTCTATAAAATTGAAGTTACTCTTTTAAAAGATGAGGTAATATTAACAATTGATACGACAGGTCCAGGACTTCATAAAAGAGGCTACCGAAATTTAACTGGCTATGCGCCTTTAAAAGAGACTTTGGCGGCTGCTTTAGTCGATTTAAGTTATTATAGCCAAGATAGATTTTTATATGATCCTTTTTGTGGAACAGGCACTATTCTAATAGAGGCTGCAATGAAAGTTTTAAATATACCACCAGGCTTAAACCGTTCTTTTGTTTGTGAAACTTGGGAAAATCTAGGGACAGGTGATTTTGCAAAAATTCGAGAAGAAGGAAGAGATTCTATTCTCAATGAGGAGCTAAATATTTTTGGCAGTGATGTAGACGGTAGTCAATTATCGTTGGCTAGGGCTCACATTGAAAATGCTGGCTTGGAAGGGAAAATTCATGTTCAAAAATTAGATGTTAAGGAATTTAAAAGTTCTAAAAAATATGGTATTATCATTGCTAATCCACCTTATGGTGAACGCATGGGAAGCGCTGAGTCTGTTCAACCCCTTTATAAATATATGGGTGGGTTTTATGAAGAACATCCAACTTGGTCCTGTTATTTTTTAACTGCCTATAAGGATTTTGAAAAAGTATTTGGACAAAAAGCAAGCCGTAGAAGAAAGCTGTACAACGGAAAAATAGAATGTACCTATTACCAGTATTTAGGACCTAAGCCACCAATGAGAAAGGATGTTGACAATGAAGGAAAATAATATTTTAGAAAAGTATAAAAGAATTGGAATAATTTCCATTATTATTATCCTTGTTTGCATGGTAGCTGCTATTATGAAAATTACAGATAAAGAAGTATTAATATTCTCTTTGTGTATTTTAGTATTAGGCCTTTTTGCCATACTTTTTAGTGTGATTTTGCTAAACTGGCGCAAAGGATTAATTAAGAGCATTGAAACTGAAAAAAATATAACAAATGTAACAGAAGAAGAAAAAAAGGAATATACTGATACTATTATCTCTTATGAGAAAAGTCTAAGGCAGATTACAGTAATGAGCGCTATTCACCTTGTTGCTGTTGTTGTCCTTACAATTTTCTTGTTTATCTAGCCCTGAGAAAGAAGTGATAAAATGATCATTAGAGAAAGAATTGAAACACTTGAAGAAAAAGTATTGTCGTCAAGAGCTGTTTTAAGTAAAAATTCACAAGGCAGGGTTCGTCCTGAAGAACCAAGTGAGTTGAGAACTGACTTTCAGAGAGATAGAGACAGGATTATTCATTGTAAATCTTTTAGACGTTTAATGCATAAGACGCAGGTTTTTATTTCCCCTGGAGACCACTATAGAACAAGGTTAACGCATACGCTAGAAGTAGCGCAAATTGCTAGAACAATTGCTCAAGGTCTGTGTTTAAATGAAGACTTAACTGAAGCAATTGCTTTAGGACATGATTTGGGACATACTCCTTTTGGACATTCTGGAGAACAGGTTTTGAATAGAATTTTAAAAGATCAAGGTGGTTTTACCCATTATAAACAAAGTTTAAGAGTAGTTGATGTTTTAGAAAAAGATGGAGAAGGTTTAAATTTAACATTTGAAGTTCGAGACGGCATTGTTAACCATACTGGAAAAAGAACCCCAAAAACTCTTGAAGGCTATGTAGTCAAGCTCTCTGATAGAATTGCTTACTTAAACCATGATATTGATGATGCCTTACGAGGTGGAATCATAAAGGAAGATGAATTACCTGAGTCTTGTTTAGATATTTTAGGTAATAAGCACGGTGAGAGAATAAATACAATGGTTGCTGATGTCATTCATTATAGTATGGATCAAGATTATGTAGTACCGTCACCGACAATTAAACAAGCAATTGATGATTTAAGACAATATATGTTTGAAAAAGTTTATGTGAACTCGAAGGCTAAAATTGAAGATGATAAAGTTGATCGCCTATTAAATGAACTATATGCTTTTTATTTGGAACATGAGGATCGGCTACCAGAAGAATATGCTAAACATATTGATGTCACTAAAGAAAGACGTATTGTAGACTATATTGCTGGGATGACAGATAGTTTTGCTGTCAACATATTTAAAAAAATCTATCTACCAGCTGGTTATAAGAATATTGAATAAGGAGTGCATTTCATGAAAGTATTGTTGGTAGGTATTAATACTCGTTATATTCATAAAAATTTAGCTATTGATACCCTTTTTAATTATTCCCAAGGTAAATACAATCATGAACTAAGAAGATTAGAAAGTTCTATTCATGAACCAATTGATAAATTATTTCAGAAAATTGTAGAAGTTAAAAGTCAAGTTATCTGTTTTTCAACCTATATTTGGAATAAAGAAATTATTTTAAAATTAGCAGAGTCTATAAAAAGGATTCTGCCTAACACAGCAATTGTATTAGGTGGGCCAGAAATTTCAAAAGATTATTTATCCTATGAATACATTGACCATTTATTAGTAGGCGAAGGTGAACTTATTTTTGATGAATTTTTGAAAAATAATTGCACTGGATTGCAATTAATTGAAAATAAAGATATTTACATAGATTTAGATAAATTACCATTTCCTTATGAGTTAGATTGTTTAGAGCATAAAATTGTCTATTATGAGGGTAGTAGAGGTTGCCCTTTTAAGTGTAGTTATTGTTTATCTGGTGAAGATAATGTATTGCGTTTAAAATCCCCTAAACATATTAAAGAAGAGATTAAGGCTTTACTTGATGCTGGTGTAAATCAGGTTAAATTTGTTGATAGAACATTTAATGCCCATCCTAAATGGGCTTTAGAAGTAGCAAAAACTTTACTTCAATTTGCTGATTATAAATGTAATTTTCATTTTGAAGTCAGTATTGATAAAGTCAGCAGTGAGCTTATTGATTTTTTTCAGCTGGCACCTGTTGGTTTATTTCAGTTAGAAGTAGGGATTCAGTCAACTAATTATAAAACATTGGAAGCAGTAGGTCGACTCAATAATTTCAATAAAATTAAAGAACATTGTAAGGACTTAATCAAAGAAGGTAATATTCATGTTCATACAGACATTATTGCAGGATTACCCTTAGAAGATCTGCAATCTTTCCAACAATCCTTTAATAATGTTTATCAAATATATGGACATATATTCCAAGTTGGATTTTTAAAAGTTATTCCTAATACTCGTTTGAAGCGTGAAGGTGATAAATGGGGTATTGTGTACAGAAGTTATCCTCCTTATGAGGTTTTAGAAACAGCTGATCTCTCTGTATCAGACTTATTTAAAATTAAGTATGTAGAAGAAGGTGTTGATGTTTTTTATAATACAGCCTACTTTAGACAGACTTTTCTTTATTTAAAAAATAAGATAGATAACTTTTTTATTTTTTTTGAAAAACTGGGAGAACTTTATTTCCATAGAGAAGATCAGTTAGGTATAGAAGAGAAATTTGAATTTTTAATGAAATTTATAAAAAATAATTGTGCAAATATTGATACGCATGAGCTGCTTTCTATAATGACTATAGATTGGCATCTAAATCACAGGCATAAAAAAGAGCCCTTATTTTTATTGGATGCTCAGCTTCAGATGAAGCCTCTTTTAGCTTATAAAGATGAGATTCAGAAGTATGGTATTAGTAAGGATAGGCTAAAGTGGTTGAAGATAATAAAACTACCTTTTGAATATGTAATAATAGGAACTGATGGCGTTATTGGCAGGAAAGAAAACACTTTCTATCTTTTAGACTATGAAAAAAAGCAAACTATTTATGGGTATCCAGAAATGAATTTAATTGAGGAAAAATTGTTAGTTGAATAATTTAAATTCAAGTAACTGTTAAAGAAACAATAGAGAGGAAAACATGATTACTATTAGAAACAAAGAAGAAAAGGAATACAAGCTAGTCGAAGCAATTACAAGAAAGGCTTTTAATAATTTGTTTGTATCAGGTTGTAATGAGCACTATTTGGTTCATATTATGCGTAATCATGAGGATTTTATACCTGGACTAGATTTCGTAATTGAATATAAGGGTAAAGTTATAGGGAATATAATGTATACGAAGGCTAAACTAGTTGATGAAGTGGAAAAGAAAAAGAAATTCTAACGTTTGGACCAGTTTCCATTGGATTTAAAAGCTGTAAAAGATTTAATATGTCTATTGAAGATGGAAAACTACCAGCAGCTATGTTGGTAAAAGAGCTTAAAGAAGGTGTTCTTCAAGGAAAGAAATGGCTATATTATGAAAGTCCAGTAATGAGCGTTGATAGTAAAGAGGCTGATATTTTTGATGGTAAACTTAAGAAAATGGAAAAGAAATATCAATTAAGTCAAGAAGAGTTTTATATATTTAGCCAATCCTTTCTAAATTAATTTGCAGTGTAAAAAAATACAGAGACTATTGAAAAATAGTCTCTTTTTTGTTGACAGGTAGGAACTCTAGTGATACTATTAAGTAAGAAACCCAACCAATTTGGTTATGATTAGAAAAGGAGGTATTTTAATTGAAGTTGTCTACAAAAGGAAAGTATGGATTAATTGCTATGACTGATTTAGGAAAAAGCTATATTAGGGATAATGAAGAGTATATTCCTCTTGGCTCTATAGCTAATAATCGAAATATTTCTGAAGCTTATCTAGAACGCCTAATTGCTAAATTAAAAAGAGCTGGTTTTGTGAAAACACAAAGGGGTGCTTTAGGAGGTTACTGTTTAGCAGTTTCTCCAAACAATATTACAGTTTCCGAACTTCTTGCTATTTTAGAAGGGCCCTTAGATGTTTGTGGCTGTGGCGATAATAAAAGCGAAAGTTGCGATACATTTGACTCTTGTGTTTCAAGAGTAATTGGAGATGAAATAGCAGAGAAAATTAGAGAAGTCATCGATCATATGACCTTAGATGACTTAATAAAAAAGCAAGAGGTACTAGAGAAGAGGAGAAATGATGGAGAATAAAGTAATTTATTTTGACAATGCTGCAACAACAAAAGTGTATTCAGAAGTTGTTGAATCTATGAGACCTTTTTCTGAAGAACTATATGGTAACCCATCTAGTGTTCATAGTTTTGGCAGAAAAACAAAAGGATATTTGGATAATTCAAGAAAAATAGTAGCAGAGTTACTAGGAGCAACTGATAAAGAAATATTTTTTACAAGTGGCGCAACAGAAGCTAATAATTGGGCTATCTTAGGGGCAGTCGATAAACTTAAAAACAAAGGTAAACACATTATAACATCTTCAATTGAGCATCATGCTGTTTTACATGTCTGTCAGAAACTTGAAAAAGAAGGCTTTGACGTTACCTATTTACCAGTAGATGAATATGGAATAATTTCTTTAGATGATTTGAAAAGAGCCATTAGACCTGATACTATTTTAATTACAGTTATGTATGCTAATAATGAAATTGGTTCTATTCAACCTATAGCAGAAATTGGGGCTTTAGCAAAGGATAAAGGTATTCTTTTTCATACAGATGCAGCACAGGTTATTGGGAAAGTATCAATTGACTTAAAAACATTGCCAGTAGATTTATTATCTTTATCTGCTCATAAGTTTCATGGACCAAAAGGTATTGGTGCTCTTTATATTAGAAAAGGCGTTAAAATTACTAACCTTTTAGAAGGTGGTGGACAGGAACGTAATAAAAGACCTGGGACTGAAAATATAACAGGTATTGTAGGTTTGAGCAAAGCTTTGGAAATCTCAACTGCTAATATGGCCAGCAATACAAAAAAAGTTTTAGAGCTAAGAGAGTACTTAATTGATGAAGTTATAAAAAAAGTTCCTCATATTAGACTAAATGGTCATCGAGAAAAGAGATTAGCTGGTAATGCGAATATTAGTTTTAGCTTTATTGAAGGCGAATCAATGTTATTAGCACTTGATATGTACGGAATTTGTGGCTCTAGCGGTTCAGCTTGTACATCAGGTTCATTAGATCCATCACATGTTCTATTAGCCATTGGTTTAGAACATGAAACTGCCCACGGATCATTACGATTAACTTTAAGTGAATTTAATTCAAAAGAGGAAATTGACTATTTTCTTCAGGTAATTCCAGGAGTCATTGAGCGTTTAAGAAGTATGTCTCCTTTATATGAAGATTTTTTAAAAACGAAAGGAGCAAAATAAGATGTATACTGAAAAAGTAATGGAACATTTTATGAATCCAAGAAATATGGGCGAAATTGAAGGTGCTGATGGTGTCGGTACTGTTGGTAATGCAAAATGTGGAGATATAATGCGTATCTTCTTAGATATTGATGATAATCACATTATTAGAGATGTGAAATTTAAAACTTTTGGTTGTGGTGCAGCTATTGCTGCAAGTAGTATGGCAACAGAATTAGTTAAAGGTAAAACTATTGAGGAAGCGTTACTGATAACAAATAAAGCAGTAACAGAAGCCCTTGATGGCTTACCACCTGCTAAAGTCCACTGTTCCTTATTAGCGGAAGAAGCTATTCATGCTGCTTTATGGGATTATGCTGAGAAAAAAAGTATTAAAATTGAAGGATTAAAACCGCCAAAAGAAGATATTCATGATCATGAAGAATCCTTGGAGGAGGACGATGAATAGTGAGCTATTATGATAATAGTGTCATTGAAGAAATAAGAAATAAAGGCGATATTGTTTCCATAATAGGTGAATTTCTCCCCCTTAAAAAAAGGGGGAGAAATTTCCTTGCCCTATGTCCATTTCATGGAGAAAAAACACCATCCTTTGTAGTCAGTCCAGAAAAACAAATTTACTATTGTTTTGGCTGTGGTGCTTCTGGGGATGTTTTTTCGTTTTTAATGGAATATGAAGATTTAACTTTTAGTGAAGCTATTGTTTATTTAGGAGAAAAGTTAGGCATTGACACAGAAAAAGCCAAAGTTGCTGGCAAAGGAAAACATGTCAGTGATGAAGAGCGAGAAAAAATTGAGAGATTATATACAATACATGCTTTTGTTGCTAGATATTTCTATAGAAAATTTTACAGTGAGCTAGGTAGAGAGGCATTTTACTATACACAAAAAAGAGGTCTTTTAAAGGAAACTTTAGAAACATTTAAAGTAGGTTATGCTCCATATCATAGTGATGAGCTAGTAGAACAGTTAATTAAATTGCACCATACAGAGGAAGAGTTGCTTCTATCTGGTATTTTTGGTAAAAACAATACAGGCCGTATTTATTGTAAATTTTATAATCGCTTAATATTTCCTATTGAAAATTCTCAAGGCAAAATTATTGCCTTTGGAGGAAGATCTATTGGCAATAATGAACCTAACAATAATGAACCTAAATATTTAAATAGTCAGGAAACACCTATATTTAGAAAGAAAAATAATTTATTTGCTTTGAAGCATGCACTTCCAGCTATTAAAAAGCAGAATCAAGTGCTTTTAATGGAAGGCTATATGGATGTTATTTCTGTCTGGCAAAATGGTGTTAAAAATAGTGTAGCTTCCTTAGGCACTGCCTTTGCTGAGGAGCAAGGTCGTTTGTTGCTGAGGTATTGTAATGAAATTGTTGTTGTATATGATAGTGATGATGCTGGAATAAAGGCTGCTTTAAAAGCCATTGATATATTAAAACCTTTAGAAGTTGAAGTGAAAATTGCTACATTAGTTGGCGCTAAGGATCCAGACGATTATATTAGAGAATTTGGATTAAATGCATTTTTAGAAAGAATACGTCTAGCTAAAAGCGGATTTAGATATATCTTAGATTATAATAAAGAGCGTTTTGATTGTAAAATTCCGGAGGAAAAAGTTAAATGTGTGAGGCAATTGTTATCTTATGTGATGTCTTTTGAAGATGAATTATTAAGAAATGAGTATTTAAATATTTTAGCTGAAGAATTGGCAATGGATAAAACAGAACTTCAATCTATTGTCTTTGGCAAAAAATTAACGCCTTCAAAACCAAACCACTATAGAGAAGATAGAATAAATGAAAAACCAAAAAAAATCGAAGCAGAGGAGCCTCTTGATAAAAGCCAATTAGCAGCTGTTAAGCTTTTTACTAATCATTTGCAATTTGCTCATCTGTTTAATGAAGAAATATTAGTTTCTTTTACGAATGAGAGAATAAGAGCTTTATTGGATTATATTTTGGCATTACCTTCAGAGGAAAGAAGGATGGATGTAATTTTAGCTAAACTACATTCAGACTTGGATATGAAAAGTATTTTGGCAGCTCTTACAATGGAATCAGAATACGAATTCCCTGTTATGGAAGAAAAAGATTTTGAGTGTTACTTACTTGCTGTTAGAAAAAATTATTTAAAGGTATTGCTTAACGAAATAATTGTTAAAATGAAATTAGCAGAAAAAGAAGGAAATAAGAGTTTGCTTAACGAACTACAAAAAGAGGGTATTTTCTATACAAAGGAAATTACTCAAATAGAGAAAACACAAAAAGGAGTTTTATGATGAGGAAAGCTAAGGCGACAAAAAAAGTGACTAAAGACGATGTGCTAGAAGCTGATATTGATCTCGCAATTAGTGACAGTAAAAAAGAACAACTTCAAGGAATTATTACAGATATTATTAAAGGCAACAAGTCTGCCATTACATTATCAACTAGGGAAGAGATTAAAGATAGCTATAAGGATTTAGAGTTATCTTTAGAAGAATTTACTTTTATTTATGATGAACTTGAAAAACAGGGTTTAGATATTTTAAATGATGAGATTGATGAGATTGAAGAAGCGAAACCTTTAGACTTATCTGTCTCTGAAGGGGTTTCAACTGATGATCCAGTTCGTATGTACTTAAAAGAAATTGGACGTGTTGATCTTTTAACTTCAGAAGAAGAAATTGTATTGGCAAAGCGTATGGAATCTGGCGATGATGAAGCCAAAAAAGAACTAGCAGAAGCAAATCTGAGACTGGTAGTTAGTATTGCAAAGCGCTATGTTGGTAGAGGTATGTTGTTTTTGGATTTGATTCAGGAAGGAAACTTGGGACTTATTAAGGCTATTGATAAATTTGATTACACAAAAGGTTTTAAATTTAGTACGTATGCTACTTGGTGGATTCGTCAAGCCATTACTAGAGCAATTGCTGACCAAGCAAGGACAATCCGTATACCTGTTCATATGGTAGAAACTATTAATAAATATATTCGTGTTTCAAGACAATTGCTACAGGAAAAAGGCCGTGAACCGCTACCAGAGGAAATTGCTGAGGAAATGGATGTTACTTTAGATAAGATTAGAGAAATCCAAAAAATTTCTTTAGAACCAGTTTCTTTGGAAACACCAATTGGCGAAGAAGAAGATAGTCACCTTGGTGATTTTGTTGAAGATGAAGGTGCTTTGTCTCCTCCTGATATTGCTGCTTTTATGCTTTTGAAAAAGCAGTTAGAGGAAGTTCTGGACACATTAACTGAGCGAGAAAAGAAAGTATTAACACTTCGTTTCGGATTAGATGATGGGAGAAGTAGAACCTTGGAGGAAGTTGGTAAAGAATTTGGAGTAACTAGGGAAAGAATTCGACAAATCGAAGCCAAAGCATTAAGAAAATTGAAACATCCTAGTAGAAGTAAGAAACTTAAAGATTATTTAGATTAAAAGATAACAAGGCGTCTTTTTAAGAGGCCTTGTTATGTGTTTTTTTAAGTAGATATGTTATAATATAGTGAAGAATTTAGAAGGAGATGAAAGTTATGGTATGGATTATTGTAGGCGTAATCATTTTATTGATTATAGTATTTTTTGTTGCATTTTATAACCGTTTAGTAGGTTTGAAAAACAAAGTCAAAGAAGCCTTTTCCACTATCGGCGTATATCTTAAGAAAAGGTATGACTTAATTCCTAATTTAGTGGAGACTGTAAAAGGTTATGCGAATCATGAGAAGAGTACATTGGAAAATGTTACCCAGGCGAGAAATGTAGCTATGGGCGCAACCAATGCTGAGGATAAATTCGCAGCTGAAAATATGCTTACTGGCACATTAAAGAGCTTATTTGCTGTAGCTGAAAGCTATCCTGATTTAAAAGCAAATACAAATTTTTTAGATTTGCAAAGACAGCTTCAAGCTATTGAAGATGAAATTGCTATGAGCAGAAAATATTATAATGCAAACGTAAGAGAATACAATATTGCTGTTCAATCTTTCCCAAATAACATTGTTGCTGGTATTACTGGATTTAAGGAAGAGCCTTACTTTGAAGTAGATGAAGCGAGCACACAACCTGTGGAGGTTAAATTTAATGATTAAAATGTATAGAAAGCAGCTGCTAGTAGCTGTTACTTTAATATGTTTTTTTGCAGCTGCTCTTACGGGTAGCTGCCTTTTTGCTAGTAGTACTAATAATACAGGTAATTATAGAGTCACTAATTATGATGTAAATATAAATATAACGGATGAGAATTTTTACGAAGTACAAGAAAGTATCTTTGTTAATTTCCCAGTACCAAAACATGGAATTTTTAAATTTATACCTTATCGTTTTTCAGAAAACAGAAATGTATTTCCAAGAATCGAGAATATTAATGTTCTCGATTATCCTTTTGATGTATCTACAGACAGTAGTGAGGGGACATCAGTCAAAGTACTTAAAATTGGAGATGCAGATAAGGAATTAACAGGTAATTATGTTTATAAGATAAACTTTGATTATAAAGTTGGTAAAATACCTGGAAATCAGCAATTTATTTATTACAATATTATGGGTAATATGTCTACTAATATAGATAAAGGAAGAATTAGAATTCAATTACCTAAAGCCATTGACGATAGTAAAATACAATTTTTCCAAGGTGCTATTGGTTCTAAAACAGCGTTTACTAATTTTGGTTATGATGATGTTAATAAGGCTATTGTAGCAG
Organism: endosymbiont 'TC1' of Trimyema compressum; assembly: GCF_001584725.1. Classification (NCBI taxonomy): domain Bacteria; kingdom Bacillati; phylum Bacillota; species endosymbiont 'TC1' of Trimyema compressum. The sequence continues at coordinate 714,354 of NZ_CP014606.1, forward strand.
ATGTAGTAAAACCTATAGGGCCTAATGAGTTTTTAACAGTCTTTATTCCTGTGCCTGATGACTATTTTTCAGCAGCCGCTATACTGTCATCTACCTATGATGCTTTTTTACCAGGCTATTTAGTTGCTTCAATTGTGGTGTTAATCGTTATTTTGTTATTATGGTTCTTCTTTGGCAGAAGCCATAAAATTGTATCCGTTGTAGAATTTTATCCACCTGAAGGCTTATCTCCAATTGCTGTGGATAAGTATTTGAGAGAAACGGATTTAGATGTGGTAACACCTGACAAAGTAAAAAAATGTAGTAGTTTGTTTTATTACTTAGCAAATAAAGGTTATCTGAATATTTCTTTTGAAGATAAGGATAACTTTATTTTAAAGAAAACCAATAAATCCTTAGGAGAAGAAGCAGATCACATTATTTACTTTTATAATAGTATCTTCAAAGAAAAAGATGAAGTGGCTAAGGCAGATATTGAAAAAGATTATTATGAAATTGCAAGCAATACTATTTCCATGCTTCCTGCATGTAAAGTTGTTGAAGGTAAGAGCAAAGGCTTTATGGTCCTAGGCTTTATTTTGGCTTGTATTCCTGTGATTCCTATTATTATAGGTCTGGCAGATAAAACACCTGTAGGCATGTTTGTAAGCATTGTTATATATTTAGCTACATTGATTATTCTTTCCATTAGCGGTAATATTCTTGAAAAAAGTATTTCTGGTATTGGTAGAGGTAAAGGAGGTTCATTTATTGTTACTATCGTGACAATTATAGGCGGTAGCCTAATTTTAATGCTTGTGACGGGTGTGGTTTCTTTAGTTGTGCTATATTTACTTTTTGGTTTTTCTTTCCTCTGGAGTTTTTTCATCATAAAAAGGAATGCTGACCAAGCCATGTTAATGGGCCGCTTAAAAGGATTTAGAACTTTTATTGATAAAGCAAAAAAAGATGAGCTGGAAAAGCTCATTAATGAATCACCTATGTATTTTTATGATATTCTACCTTATGCTCATGTTTTTGGGGTAACTAAGGTTTGGATTGATAAATTTAAAGATATTGATGTTGTTCAGCCTGATTGGTATCAAGGTAACAGCGGTGTGCCATTTACCTATCTCTGGATATATGGTGGTTTAATGAACAGTATGAATAGTGCTGTTGATACAGGTATTCGATCTAGTAGTATTGGTCAGTTTAATTCTGCTGGTGGTGGCACTGGTGGTGGAGGGGGATTCTCCGGTGGCGGATTTGGCGGTGGTGGAGGGGGTTCTTGGTAACCCCCTCCTAAAACGGTTTTTGTTTAGTGATTTTATGAATTTCCCCATAGGCAACCGGATGTTTCTTTAAAGCATCTTCAAGGGTTTTTGAATCTTTTTCATCAAGTCTTGCAGCAATGCCACATGATGTACTAATTTCTCTAGGTACAGGTACTATTCTAAAAGGGAATCGTCCTTTAAATGTATTTTCAAAAGTTAGTGCATCATGTGTTGAGGAAAATGTAATGTAAATATAGGTCATTAGTATCATCCTTTCATAAGTCATTAATTATATTATAAACCATAAGGAGAATTAAATGGAAGTTTATTTAGATTATGGGGCAACAAGTTATAAAAAGCCAGCAGTGGTTTTTGAAGCTATGTCATCTTTTTTTAATAACAATAATACTAATCCTGGCAGAGGAGGATACCAGTTAGCTGTTGAAGCAGGTCAATGTGTTTTTCAAGCCAGAGCCAATATTCTGAAATTTTTTAATGGCAGTTTGGAAGACCAAGTTATTTTTACAAAAAATGTAACGGAAGCTCTTAATATTGTAATAAAGGGATTAGCTAATAAAAGTGATCATTTTTTAATTTCATCTATTGAGCATAACAGTGTCTATAGAACTATTGATTATTTAGCACAAATCGGTTTAATTACCTATGACATTGTAGCAGTATTGCCATCAGGTGAGTTTTCTTTTGAGAGTTTGGAAAATAAAAAGAGAAATAATACAAAGGCTTTTATTTTAAATCACGCCTCTAATGTTTCAGGTCACATTATGCCAATTAATGATATTGGCAAATATTGCCGAGAAAATAATATTCTTTTAGTTGTTGATGGTGCTCAAAGTGCAGGTATATTGCCTGTTGATTTTCAAAATCAACCAATGGATGTTTTTTGTTTTACTGGACATAAACATTTAATGGGACCTATGGGAACCGGTGGTTTTTTAATTAAAAAATCATTAGGTGAGTCCATACCACCCCTCATTCACGGAGGAACAGGTAGTTTATCAGAAAATGCTCTAATGCCTGGATTTTTACCTGATCATTTTGAAGCTGGTACTGTCAATGCAGTTGGGATAGCTGGGTTGGGTGCGGCTGTTGAGTATCTTCTTGAGAAAAGTATTCTACAACTGGAAGGAAAAGAAAAGGACCTTCATAACAGATTATATAAAGGTCTTTTAGATAGTGTTCCTAATATTCATTTTTATGGTAATATGGCTGTTCCTAAAATTGGGGTCATGTCTTTTAATATTGAAAATGTCGATAATGGTGAGTTTGCTGATTATCTTGATGAATATTTTCAAATAATGGCTAGAAGTGGCTTACATTGTTCTCCTTTAGCCCATGAGACATTTTCAGATTTAAGAGGAAGTATTCGCTTTTCAGTGGGACATTATACTACTGATGAAGAAGTTGATTATGTTTTAAACTGTTTTGATAGTTTATTCTAAACCAGCTAATATTTGGATACCGTTACTAGTGCCTATTCTAGACACGCCTTTTTCAATATAGGCGCTAAAGCGTCAATTGTCGTTCTAATGCCGCCAGAGGCTTTTATTTTAGTTTTAGGTGCTCCAGCTTTTATTAAGTCAATATTTTCTAAGGTTGCGCCTCTCTTTGGCCAAACCCACTAGATTTTTTAATAAAATCCGCACCTCCAGTTGCTGCTAATTTTGAAGCAATTGTAATTTCCTTAGAGGTTAAAAGACTGGTTTAAATAATAACTTTTAATGGAATAGACTGACAAACTTTTTTGATACTTTCAATTTCTTCTTGGTAAGCAATGAAATTTCTATTTTTAAGGTGAGGTATATTGGCGACTATATCGATTTCTTCAGCGCCATCAGTGAGGCACTGATAGGTTTCTACTGCTTTTGATTTAAGGTTTTTATAGCCTAGGGGAAATGCTACAACGGTTATTGTTTTTACGGGTATATTCTTTAGCATCTCACGTCCCTTAGAAACATACATTGGTGGAATGCAAATACTAAAAAAATTATTTTCAATACTTTCTCCTATGAGTTTCTCTAAATCGAGAATAGTCATATTTTGTTTTAAACAAGTGTGATCAATATAGCTGGCAAGTGTTTTTTATCCATGAGAGACTCCTTAAGTTTTTTTATTTATTATATCATAGTAAATCATAAGAGGCGAAATATGTTAGGTACATTAATTAATGTTGGTGCTATTTTTGTTGGTGGTACACTGGGGCTTTTATTTAGAAAAAAAACGCCAGCAGCAATTGGAGATAGAATTATGCAAGGTTTTGGTATTTTCACATTGGTAATTGGAATCAGTGGCGCTATTGTAGGTGAAAACCATTTACTCTATCTGTTTTCAATTATTCTAGGTGCTATTATTGGTGAAAGTTTAAAATTAGAAAAAAGTTAGAAAAATTTACGCATTTTCTAGAGTGTAAGTTTACTAAAGACAATAAAGATAATGATAACTTTAAAGAAGGTTTTATTACGACAACTATGATTTTCTGTGTGGGTTCTATGTCTATTATTGGACCAATTAAGGCTGTTTTTGAAAATGACTTAAGTCTATTAATGATTTAAAGCATCATTAGATGGTGTTACTGCTTTTATTTTTGCTTCTGCATTTGGTTTCAATGTATTGTTATCAGGAATAAGCGTTTTGGTTTATCAAGGCTTAGTTACTTTAGGAGCATTTTTGTTAGTGGATATACTAAGTCCTGAAACTATTAGCGCTATTTCAGTAATGGGAAGCATACTCATTATTGGACTGGGTATTAATTTGTTGAAAATTAAGAAGCTTAATATTGTTAATTTATTGCCTGCAATGTTTATTCCTATATTATATGAACCTATTCAAAGTTTAATAGGCACTCTTAAAAACTATTTTTAAAGGAGAGAAAAATTTGTTAGCACAAATATTGCCAAGTCTTGAAGTTAGAAGTCTAAATCGACTATTTACCTATAGAGTACCTGAGCATTTAGAAAAATCCATAACGTTAGGATCTTGTGTAACTGTTCCTTTTGGCAATGGTGATAGAAAAATAGAAGGATACGTTTTATCTCTTGAAGGTGAAGCAATTAATGAAGATATTAAAGATATTATTGAGATTAAAGAAAATAAAGTTTTTCCTGATGAGAAGATGTTGCTATTGGCAAAAAAAATCAGAGATTATTATTTTATTCCCTATGCAAGCGCATTAAAGTTAATGTTTCTAACAGTAGGGGATTACAAGGAATCTTTTGAGGTTTTAACAGCAACCATAACAGAAAAAGGTTGCTTCAGTATTGAATCAATGAGAAAATCTAAGAAAAAAATTTTTTTAGAAAGTCTTTTAACTGGACCTATTTTATTGAAAGAGGTTTTAGGTAGTTCAATTAGTTTATCTATTTTAAGAGTTTTATTAAAGGATGGTTTAATTGAGTTATATAAAAGAGAAGAAGATAAGCATGTCCATCTCCATGAGTTAAATAAGGAACAGCAGGCATGTTATAATATAATTGAAAAGAATATTAGTGAAGGTAAAGCAGAAAAATATTTACTTTTCGGTGTAACTGGCAGTGGCAAAACTGAAGTTTATTTCCATTGCATTAAAAAGGCTTTAGATAAAGGTCAACAGGTTTTAGTTATGCTTCCAGAAATTAATTTAACAGAACAAATGATTGATCGTTTTGAAAAAGCTTTTCCTAAAAATGTAGTAAAGTGGCATAGCCAAATGTCTTTTGGTGAGAAGAAAAAAAATATTGAAGCTTTAAAGCATAAAGAAAAAAATATTCTCATTGGACCAAGGTCAGCTGTATTTGTACCAATGGAAAACTTAGGGTTAGTCATTGTGGATGAAGAGCATGATAATAGTTACTATCAAAATACAATGCCCATTTATCATGGTAAAACAGTTGCTTTAATGAGAAGTGAAATTGAAAAAGCCACGGTTATATTAGGTAGCGGGACCCCTTCAGTTGAAAGTATGTTTATGGTTAAAGAAAAAGAACTGATTGGTCTTGCTTTAAAAAAGAAATTTTATAGCCAAGAAAATCCAGAAGTTGAAACTATAGATATGGCTGCAGAGTTAAAGCTCGGTAATTATTCTATTCTTAGTGAGAAACTAAGAAAAGCAATAACTAAGACTGTAGAAAATGGTAAGCAAGTGCTTCTGTTTTTAAATAGAAGGGGTTACTATAATTTTTTATTATGTAGAGATTGTGGCTTTGTGATGAAATGCGATTCATGTGATTTAGCCATGTCTTATCATCGAGAGAAAAAGAAAATGGTTTGTCACTATTGTGGCAAGGAAAAGGAAGTTTTAAAAGTCTGTCCAGAATGCCAATCCCAAAGAATTAGAGGTATTGGTTTGGGAACGGAACAGGTTTTACAATTAATAAAGGAGTCTTATTCTGACTATACTGTAGCTCGATTAGATGGGGATTTAAAAGGTGGCAAAAATAGGAAACACTATATAATTGAGTCTTTTAAAAAAGGAGAAATTGATATTTTAGTTGGTACCCAGCTTATAGCAAAAGGCATTGATTTTCCTAATGTAACTCTCATTGGGATTTTACTTGGTGATTTATCCTTAAACTTTCCTGACTATAGGGCGAGAGAGTGGACTTTTCAGTTACTGCTTCAGGTCATTGGTAGGACAGGAAGAAGATATGAAAAAGGCGAAGTTTTGTTACAAAGTTATCGACCTTTTGATATAATATTTAAGAAGATAGAAAATTTTGATTTCAAAGGTTTTTATAACAGTGAGCTAGCTTTTAGAGAAGCCTATAGATATCCACCTTTCGGCGAAATTTTTCGCATTCAAATTTTGGGTATAGATGAGACTAAAGTCATTCAAAAAGCTTGGGCAATTTATGATGAAATTAAAGGAGATTTTTTTTCAGAAGAATTATTTTTACCTAAGGCTAATAGCATTAAGAAAATAAGGGATCAATTCGGTTGGCAAATACTGTTTAAAATTCCTAAAGGAAACAAAAGATTAACTGAAGTTGAAGTTTATTTTAAAAGCTATCTAGATAAGATATATTTAAATCAGAGTAGGCAGTTGTTGATTTATATGGAACGAAATCCCAATGGACTGCTTTAAGGAGGTAATAATGGCAATTTATCAAGTATTAAGAATTGGGGATCCTTTTTTAAAGGAAACGGCTAAAGAGGTAACTAAATTTGATGAAAGAATGAATAAGTTGATTAATAATATGAAGGATACAATGAGAGCACATTATGGTGTAGGATTAGCGGCACCGCAGATTGGTATTTCCAAAAGAGTAATCATTGTTGATGATGGAAATGGACTAATTGAAGTAATTAATCCAGAAATAGTTAAATGCGATGGTGAAGCAGTTGGTGAAGAAGGTTGTCTAAGTGTTCCTGATAGAATGGGTCAGGTTAAGCGTTTTACATCAGTTACTGTTAGGGGATTTGATATTAATGGCAATTCTATTACAATTGAAGCTGAAGATTTATTAGCACGAATTCTGCAACATGAAATTGATCATTTAAATGGCATTTTATTTATTGAAAAAGCAACAGATATTGAGGCCATATAATGGGGATAATTTTTTTAGGAACCAGTGAATTTGCTGTAGAACCCTTAAGACAGCTTGTAGCAAATGGTATGGCTGTTGACTGTGTTGTTACTCAGCCAGATAGAAAAAGAGATAGAGGTAAAAAAATCAAGGGGACACCAGTCAAAGAAGTAGCTCTGGAATTAGGTTTAACTGTATATCAACCAGAAAATGTGAATACTGCTGAATCTGTTGATTTTTTAAAGAAATTTAATGCTGATTTTTTAGTTGTAATTGCTTATGGACAACTATTATCAGAACAGTTATTAGCAATTCCTAGTATTGTTCCATTAAATGTTCATGGCTCATTATTACCTAAGTACAGGGGAGCTGCTCCTATAGAGCGAGCAGTTATGGCTGGAGAAAGGGTAACTGGCGTTACTTTAATAAAGGTGGTTAAAGCCTTAGATGCTGGGGAAATGTATTTGAAAAGAGAAATGGAAATTTCTGATACTATGACTAGCGGTGACGTGGAATCAAAATTAAAAGTACTAGGGGCTCAAATATTAATTGAGGGTATTCAAGCTTTGCAAAATGGTGAACTAACAGGCATAGCTCAGAATAGTGAGGACGCTACTTATGCACATAAAATAACTAAAGAGGATCGTTATATTGCTTTTAATTCACAGGGCAAAGATATTATTAACTTAGTAAGAGGTTTGCAGCCGAGAACCTTTGCACTTGCTTTTTATAAAGGGGAACCTCTAGGCATTTGCAAAGCAGTTTATGAGCCTATTGACTTGATAGGTGAAATGGGTGAAATAATAAAAATTGACAAAAAAAAAGGTATTCTAGTACAATGTAAAGTAGGAGGTATTTTTATTACCAAATTAAAACCTTCTGGTAAAAAAGTAATGTATTTTAAAGCCTATTTAAATGGCAATCCATTAAATATAGGTGAAAAATTAGAATCGAGTAAATAAGGAGTGACTAACTATGTTATGGTGGTTTGGAGGATGGACGATACCTTTGTTTATAGCATTTATTGCAGTTATGGTACTTTCAATATATGCTCAAATAAAAGTAAGTAGTACTTACAAAAGGTATTTAGCAATACCCAATAGAAAAGGAATTACTGGCTATGAAATGGCTGAAGATTTAAAAAGAGAATTTCAAATGGACGATTTGTCTATAGAAAGAATTAATGGTGAATTAACGGATCACTATGATCCACGTAATAAAAAACTTGCTTTAAGTGCAAATGTAGCTGATAAAGCAAGTATTGCATCGGTAGCAATTGCTGCTCATGAAATGGGGCATGCGAGACAGCATGCTGAAAAGAATCTATTGCTAAGATTTAGAGATGCTACATTTCCAGTCTTAAAGTTTAGTTCTCAGGCAGCAATTCCATTGCTGATTTTTGGTTTTATTGTAAGTAATAGCAATATTGTGTTAGCAGGAATTATTTTATATAGTGTTATTGCCATATTTCAAGTTATTACAGCGCCTATTGAATTAAATGCATCTAGAAGAGCCTTGGTGATGTTAAAAGGGAGTTCCTATTTATCAGAGGAAGAGCTTAAAGGCGCTAAAAAAGTGCTGTCAGCAGCAGCCTTAACTTATATTGCAGCTATGGCAGCTGTTCTTGTACAATTACTGCGTTTTATTTTTATTTTCTTAGGATCACGTGATTAAAGGATGGATTCTATTTTAAACTTCAGTGAAGAAGAACTTCAAAAAATAACTATTGAAGGTGGTTTTCCAAGCTTTCGCAGTAAACAGCTTTACAGTTGGCTATATGATAAATCTATTTTAGATTTAGAATTAATGAGTAATTTAGATAGAAGCTATAAAAGCTTTATAAGTAATCAATTCAAATTTAAGACAATAGAAATCATTAAAAGTATTGCGTCTGATGATAGGCAAACCATTAAATTATTGCTAGAGCTATGCGATAAAGAGACTGTAGAAATAGTTATTATGCGTTATCCTGAAAAACAAACTACTAAAATTAGGAATACTCTGTGTATTTCTAGTCAAATAGGCTGTCAAATTGCTTGCCCTTTTTGTGCAACTGGACAGTCAGGATTTAAAAGAAATTTAACAACTGCAGAAATTCTTGAGCAGCTTTTTTTAGCTAATAATTATTTACGGAATACTGTGAATAATTCTGAGAAAATTAATAATATAGTTTTTATGGGAATGGGAGAGCCTTTTTTAAATTGGGAAGCAGTTAAAAATGCAGCAACTATTATGAATACAAGGTTTAAAATTGGGGAAAGAAGGATTACAATTTCTACAAGTGGTGTCACAAAGGGTATTGAAGCACTAGCGGATTTAGGCAAGCAATGGGTTCTTGCAATCTCTTTACATGGTTCTAATAATCAGCTGAGAGATGAATTAGTGCCAATAAATAAAAAATACCCTTTAGAAGAGCTTATTCAAAGTTGTCGATATTATATGAATAAGGCAAATCGAAGAATTACTTTTGAATACATTATGATTCATAATAAAAATATTGGTTTGCAAAATAGCAGAGAATTGGGATTATTGTTAAAAGGTTTAAAGTGTCATATTAATGGCATTCCATTAAATGAAACTGAAGAATATCCTTATAAGAAACCAAGTAAGAACGAAATGAACTTTTTTAGAACTGCTGTTGAAAAAGAAGGAATTTCTTTTTCTATAAGAGAAGAGAAAGGCCAAAGTATTAATGGCGCTTGTGGGCAGTTACGAAATCAGAGAAAGGGATTGTTATGAGAAGTTGGGCAGTAAGTGAAACAGGTAGTGTGCGAAAAAATAATGAAGACTCTATTTATGCTAATACTGAAAAAGGCTTTTTTGTTATTGCCGATGGTATGGGCGGTCATGAAGCTGGTGAAGTGGCTAGCAGTATGGCAGTTGAAAAAATAAGAATAGAGTTAGAGGATAAGGAGACTATCGACAGCAAGACACTGGAAAATGCTTTCAAAGAAACTAATAAATTGATATTTGATACCAGTAGTTTTGAGAAACAACAGCTGATTATGGGTACAACATTAACTGTTCTTAAAATTGAAAAGGATAAAGGCTATTTAGGTCATATTGGCGATAGTAGAATTTATCTTATTCGCAATCAGGAAATAATAAAGTTAACTGAGGATCATACTTATGTTGAAAAGCTTTATCAAGAAGGTATTATTACATTTGAAGAATATGAAAATCATCCTAAAAAAAATATTTTATTAAAAGCTTTAGGCAGCGATAAGCCAATTGAACCACAAATTTTAGAATTTCAAATATTAGATGGGGATATTATATTCTTATGCTCTGATGGTGTCTATAATTTGTTGCAAGATGAAGAATTAATTAGTATTCTTTTACAAAAAGAAGGTGATGAGAGAGTTCAAACTATTTCAAATTTGATTATTGAAAGAGACGCTGTAGATAACTTCTCTTTTATAATTATTGACAAAATTTTCGGAGAGGATAGATAAGTGATATGGTAGGAAAAATATTTGCTGATCGGCATAAAATCATTAAACTTATTGGCAGTGGGGGAATGGCAGAAGTTTATTTAGCAGAAGATATTATGCTTAATAAATCTATTGCCATAAAGATTTTAAGAAAAGAGTTAATTAACAATAGAGAAAGTGTTCGTTATTTTAAAAATGAAGCAGAGGCTATTTCGCACTTGTCTCATCCCAATATTGTTGAAGTTTATGATGTGGGCATGGCTGAAGGACATCCTTATATTGTAATGGAATTAATTGATGGCAAAACATTAAAAGATATTGTCAAAGACAAGGCGCCTTTGTCTCCATATTTTGCTATTCATGTTATGGAAGGTATTTTATCTGCTTTGATTCATTCCCATAAAAAAGGTGTGATTCATAGGGATATTAAACCCCATAATATTATGGTCAATAGAGATGGGGAAGTAAAAGTCATGGATTTTGGTATTGCTAGAATTACTGACAAAAACTCGACTATGACATTAACAACTGATATTGTTGGTTCTGTTCATTATTTATCTCCTGAGCAAGCAGCAGGAAATAAAATAACTGAACTTGCTGATGTTTATTCCAGTGGTATTGTATTTTATGAAATGTTAACGGGGCGTTTGCCTTATGAAGGACAAAATCCTGTTTCAGTTGCTGTTAACCATATCCAAGGTGGACTTATACCGCCTAAAGATTTAGTGGCAGATATTCCTCAAGAGCTTGAAAATATTGTTCTAAAAGCTACAATGAGAGATCCTAAGAAAAGATTCAAATCTGCATTAGAGATGAATATTTGCATTGAAAAAGTACGGGTTTTAATGGAAGAAGGTAAGGTTAATCAAGTAGCAAGAATTCCTCTTGAAGAACCTATTAAGGACAAAAAAGAACTTAAGGATAATTTAAAAAAGGGGCCAAAAAGCAAACCCAAAAAACCAAAGAGAAACATAAAGAAAATTGCTATTATTACTGGTGTTGCTCTAATTGCTTTAGTGGCTATAATAAGTTTAATTGTTGGTTTAACAGGGGGTGAAGAAAAAGTAGTACCAGATGTTGCTGGCTTAACAGAAGCAGATGCTAAGGTGAAATTAGAAGGTGCTGGCTTTAAATACCAAACGGAAGGTGTCTTTTCTTCAGAAGTTGAGTCTGGCAAAGTAATTGAACAAGAACCTCGAGGTAATACAGTTGCTAAAACAAATAAAGTTGTCAAGCTTAAAATCAGCAAAGGCAAAGATAAAGTTGATATTCCTAATGTTGCTGGTATGGGTGAAAAAGAAGCTACTTTGAAATTACAGAGTGCTGGTTTTAAAGTTAAAGTTACTAATGATAACAGTGATTCTGTTTCTCAAGGACAAGTTATTTCTCAAAATCCCTCAAGTGGTGAGAAAGCAATGCCGGAAACAGAAGTAACTGTTGTTGTTAGTTTAGGTAAAAAAATTACTACTGTATCTGTTCCTAATTTAGTTGGTCAAACACTAGATTCAGCTGAAAATACTTTGAGTAGTAGCAAATTAACTGTAGGAGAAGTGACTAATCAAGAGACTTCAGATTATTTGCCAGGGCAGGTAATTAGTCAAGGCGTTGCGCCTGGAACAACTGTAAATGCAGGCGCTGCTGTTAGCCTTGTTGTAGCTAAAGAGTTTACTTCTAAAGTATATTGTTTGACTTATAAAGTAACTGCAGGTATAGTGAGAAACTTAGAAATGACAGTGACAGATAAAAAAGGCAGTCGAACTATTACAGATAAAATGAGTGCGACGGATACTCAGTTTAGTAAAGATATTCAGTATTTTGGGTCAGGCACTTTAGTATTTAGAGACAATGACACTGTAGTGGATACAATTCAGTTACAGTAGGAGGACTTTTGAGAACAGGAAGAATTATCAGAAGCGATAGTGGTTTTTATTATGTGCTTTCAGATGGTCTATTATTTGAATGTAAACTCAGAGGAAAACAAAAAGCTGTTAAAGGCAAAGGTTATCCCGGAGATGTAGTTCACTTTAATATTTTAGAAGCGGATAAGGGCATTATTGAGAAGATTGATGATAAAAGAACATTTTTAGTTAGACCGCCTATTGCTAATGGTGATCAACTATATATTGTAATGAGTATCGCTTTACCTGAATTAGATTATAATTTGCTAGATAGACTTATTTTATTAGGAAAGTGGAGTAAGCTTTCAGTTGGTCTAATTCTGAATAAAAAGGATGAAGAAAAGAAAGGATTCCTTGTCAGTGTAAGGGAATCTTATAAAAATGCTGATATTCGGCTATTTCCTGCATCTGCTATGAGTGGAGAAGGTATTGAAATTATAAAAAGAAGTTTAGATAGTAAACTTACTATTTTAGCTGGCCCTTCAGGTGTAGGCAAGTCAAGTATTTTAATTGCTTTAGATTCTGCATTGGTTTTAAAAACAGGATTATTAGGTGAAAAAATAAACAGAGGTAGACATACCACTAGAGTATCAGAGTTTTATCAAGTTGGTAATGGTTTAATAGCTGATACGCCGGGTTTTAGTCGACTAGAGCTACCAACTATAGATAAACAGGAACTCCCTGCTCTATATAATGAATTTGTTCCTTTTAAAGGCGATTGTCAATTCCTTAGCTGTTTACATCACAAAGAAAAAAAATGTGGTGTAAAGAAGGCCGTTGAGGAAGGGCTAATTGATGAGGGACGCTATAAGCGCTACCTCTATTTCCTAGAAGAATTAACTGAAAGAGAAGAAAGAAGGTATAAATAAATGATTGCCCCTTCATTGTTATCTGCGGATTTTGCCAATTTAAAAGAAGCAGTTAAGAAAATAGAAGATAGCGGTGCTAAATGGTTGCATTTAGATGTAATGGATGGCCATTTTGTGCCCAATATTAGTTTTGGTCCAAGTATTATTAAGGCTTTGCGTCCTCACACTAACTTGTTTTTTGACTGTCATTTAATGATTGAAAATCCAGAAAACTATATTGAAGTTTTTAAAGATGCAGGGGCTGATTTAATCAGTGTTTCTGTAGAAGCTTCTACCCACCTCCATAGAGTGGTTCAATCCATTAAGGAAGTAGGCTGTCAAGCTGGTGTCGTATTGAACCCTGGAACGCCATTAGAGTCAATTAAGTGGGTTTTAGAAGACGTTGATGTTGTTTTAATTATGTCAGTAAACCCTGGCTTTGGTGGACAAAAATTCATTCATGAGATGTTGCCTAAAATTAAAGAACTTAAAACAATGATTGAAAACAGAAATTTAGATACACTTATTGAAGTAGATGGTGGTGTATGTTTAGAAAATGCTAATTTAGTGAAAATGGCTGGTGCAGATATTCTTATAGCTGGGTCTGCTGTCTTTGGAGAAAAGGATAGCGGTGCTGCATTTAAGGCATTAGAAAAATCCTTAGAATAATTGACAAGCTTAATTGTTGATGCTATTATTATTTAAGAATATTTCTTCAGGGGTAGGTGAAATTCCTTACCGGCGGTAAAGCCCGCGAGCAACATAGGTTGTTGATCTGGTGTAAATCCAGAGCCGACAGTAGAGTCTGGATGAGAGAAGAGATTGCCGTTTTATACAATGGTTTTTACCCCTTAAGGAAATACCCTTAAGGGGTTTTCTATTGTTTAAAGAAAAGAGGAATTAAAATGAAAATCAACACAAGAAAATTTGTAATACTGGCTTTATTAGGTGCATTAAGTGGCTTGTTAATGTTTTTTGAATTTCCAATTTTACCAACGGCACCTTTTTTGCAGTATGATCCTAGTGATGTTCCCGTTATCTTTGCAGGCTTATTTTTTGGTCCACTTGGAGGAATTATTGTAGCTTTAGTCAAATCACTTATTTTTGCAATATCCGGTAAGAATGCTACGGGATTTATTGGCTTAATAGCTGCTATTATTGCCAGTGTAACTCTTCTTTTAGGGACAGTTAGTATTTATCGCTATAAGGCTAAGAAAATATCCCTTGTTGCAGGTATTATTATTGGTACTATTGGTTTAACAGTAGTGATGGCACTCCTAAATCAATTTTTTCTCCTCAATGCCTGGGGAATTGAAGAGGCAGCAAGAGGTCCTTTGGTTTTAGGTGCTGTTATTCCTTTTAATATTATCAAAGGATTAATTTCTTCAATATTAGGTTGCCTCCTGTTTTTAGGGTTAAAAAACAGATTACAACGCTTCAAATAAAAAAATCTAAGCCTTCTTGAAATAAGAAGGCTTTTTGTTGCCAAAGGCATACAAAAACTGTTAAGATAGTAGGAGTGGTAACAGTAATTTTGAGGAGCGTGGAATGACAGAAATATATTTAATACGACATGGGCAGACGACATGGAATATCAACCATCGATTTCAGGGGGAAAAGAAATATTCAATTAACAGATCAAGGAAGATTAGAAGCTGAAATGCTGGCCAAACGTTTAAGTAAGGTGCCTTTTGAGATAATATATTCTAGTCCACTAGATAGAGCGAAAGAGACAGCCCAGATTATTTCTGAAAAGCAAAAATCAAGGGTTTCCATACAAAATGACTTTTGTGAAATTTCCTTTGGAGATTGGGAAGGCTATACTTTTGAGGAAATAAGAAATATTACACCTTGGATAGATGAGTAGTATGCAGATCCTAGTACCCATAGGATTCCAAATGGAGATGACTTAACAGCCGAAATAGTATGATTAAAAAAGATTTAGCTAATTTGGGGGAAGTTCACAATGGTGAGAGGATTGCCATTATTGCACATGCTGGTATTTTACGATTAGCTCTGTTGTGTAGTCTTGGATTACCCTTGTCTTATTATTGGAGATTTGTACTATCTAATACGTCATTTACCGTTTTACAATACCGTGAAAATGTTTTTAATCTAGCAGTTTTAGCAGTTTTAAATGACTATAGTCACTTGTCTAACAGGTAAATTTATGTTAAAATAGGAGTGTTTAAAATTATTAAAATAATTGGTGGAGACAAAAAAGGATTCTCTTTAAAAACAAAAGTAGGAACTAGTACAAGGCCTACCCTTAACAGAGTCAGAGAAAATATATTCAATATACTTCAATCTGTTATGCCCAATTCATTGGGATTGGATTTATTTGCTGGTAGTGGTGCAGTTGGCATTGAAGCATTATCCAGGGGGGCTCAGGCAGTAACTTTTGTTGAAAAAGACAAGGTTGCTTTTGCTGTTATTAGGGAAAATCTAAAGAAAACTAATTATCTTAATAAAAGCTTTGTTTTTCCATCATCATGGCATATATTTCTGAAGAAAACCACTGAGGTTTTTGATTGGATATTTGTGGATCCACCTTATGGCTTAGATGTTTATCATGAAGTTATAGAAGCCATTGGCAGTAGCCAGTGTCTTTCAGAAGGTGGAATTATTATTTTGGAAACAGATAAAGCAGTTCAAGTGAAAAGTCAAATTAATGGATTTATTTGTTATAGAAAAATTCGTTATGGAAATACAATAATATGGTTTTATAAAGAAATGTAGGAGGGGTAAACACATGAATACGTTAAAGTTAATTGATTCTCTTGAAGAGATGCTTGAAACAGCACACAAAGTACCTTTAACTGGGAATATTATGATTAAGGGAGACGAGATTTTTGACTTGCTAAATGAAATTAGGGATTCTTTTCAGGAAGAAGTTAAAAAAGCACGTCAAATTGTTAGAGAAAGAGAACAGATGATAGACAGCGCCAAAAGAGAAGCAGATATGATTATAAAAGGCGTTGAAGCTAATATAGAAAATATGATAAGTGAAACATCTATTAAGAGAAGAGCTGAGCAGAAAGCAGCTGAAATTGAAGAAGCTGCTTATAAGA
This sequence comes from endosymbiont 'TC1' of Trimyema compressum, assembly GCF_001584725.1. Taxonomy (NCBI): domain Bacteria; kingdom Bacillati; phylum Bacillota; species endosymbiont 'TC1' of Trimyema compressum. Next base: position 730,377 of record NZ_CP014606.1, read on the forward strand.
AGGCTTCACAATTAATCAATCACAGTGAGTCTTATTCTGAAGAGATTCTCAATACGCTTGATAATTATGTTAATAAATGTTCTGGCAACATTAAAGAAGCTAAACGACAATTAACATCAATTAAAACTAAGAAAAGTATGTAGAATACTACAATTTAATATTAAAGGAGAGACAAAGAGACTTTATGAACATTTTAGTTTTAAATTCAGGGAGTTCATCCATTAAGTATCAATTACTAGATATGGAGCAAGAGGTATTATTGGCTAAAGGACTAGCAGAAAAAATTGGATTTGATGAAAGCATTGTTAGCTTCGTCAATGGAGAAGGTAAAAAAACTAAAATAACAAAAAGTATTCCAAACCATCTAGAGGGCATCAAAGTAATGATTGACGCTCTTTTAGATGCTGAATGCGGCGTTATTAAAACGGTTACAGAAATTGATGCTGTAGGACATAGGATTGCCCAAGGTGGAAGTTATTTTAAATCATCAAGTTTAGTTAATGATGATGTAAAGACAAAAATTAAGGATTGTTTCCAGTTGGCTTCTTTACATAATCCCCCTCAATTCAAAGGTATTTTAGCAATTGAAGAAGTGGTACCTGGTGTACCCAACATTGCTTGTTTTGATACTGTTTTTCATCAAACTTTACCTGATCATGCATACATGTATGCACTACCATATGATTGGTATCAAGAGGATGGTGTAAGAAAATATGGATTCCATGGTTTATCTCATGAATTTGTTAGTAAAAGAGCTGGTCAAATACTAAATAGAAAATGGGATGATTTAAAAATTATTTCATGTCACTTAGGTAATGGTGCAAGTGTTGCTGCTGTTAATAAAGGTGAATCAATTGATACTAGTATGGGCTTCACCCCATTACAAGGTCTTGTAATGGGCACACGTTGTGGCGATATTGATCCAGCTATTATCCCTTATATTATGGGGAAAAGGAATTATTCAACAGAAGATGTAGACAATGCCTTAAATAAAGAAAGCGGAGTTAAAGGTATCTCTGGTGTTTCCAGTGACTTTAGAGACTTGGAAAACGCAGCTTTTAACGAAGGCAATAAAAGAGCTGCATTAGCATTGCAAATGTTCGACTATAGAGTTAAATTTTATATTAGTGCATATTTCGGGATTTTAAATGGGGCTGATGTAATTTTATTCACAGGTGGTCTTGGTGAAAATTCACCAGAAATGCGAGAAGCCGTTTGTAAAAATTTAAGTGCTCTTGGTATAGAAATTGATTTAGAGAAAAATAAAGTGCGTGGTAAAGAAACAATTATCTCAACACCTGAATCAAAAGTTGCTGTAATTGTGATTCCTACTGATGAAGAGTTAGTAATTGCAAGGGAAGCAAAAGATATTATTTCCAGATAATTTGTACTTGAAAAATTCTCATAATCAGTTATAATGATATAGTGTGGTTATAAATGATGAGATTATTATTAAATAAACAAGTAAATACTCCTAAAAATTTTTATATTTCTGGATTCCTTCCAGAATTTAAAAATGAAGTGATAATAGATGGTGCTTATTATTTTTCTGAAAATAATGCCCTTCATGTGTCTGGTTCATTGAGAACAGAAATAAGTGTATGTTGTGATCGTTGTTTAAAGTCATTTACCTCTGTATTGCAAACAACATTTGAAGAAGAGTTTATGTCTAAAGATCTAGCTAAAACTTACTATGCATATGACAATGAAGGTATTGATTTAGATGGAATTATGTATGAAATCTTACAATCAGCAATGCCCGAAAAGTTTTTATGTTCAGAGTCATGTAAGGGATTATGTGATCAATGTGGTATTGATTTAAATAAATCTATTTGTCAATGTGATACACGAGAAATCAATCCTAAGTTTGAGATGTTAAGGTCCTTATTATTGGAGGATTAGTTAGAGAGAGGAGGATGGAAAATGGGAGTACCTAAAAGAAGAACGTCAAAATCCAAAAAGAATATGAGAAGATCTGCCTGGAGAAAAATGGATGCCCCAGCGATTGCTGAATGTCCTCAGTGTCATGAGTTGAAAGAACCCCACAAGGTTTGCCCAACTTGTGGTTTTTATAAAGGAAAGCAAGTACTTGCTGTAGAAAACAATTAATTAAAGAGTTATAATAAAAGAGCTGGAATTAACCAGCTCTTTTGTGTCATATAGAAAAATAATATTTTTTCTGATTGGTGCTATTTTTAAGTAAATAGCTACTTCAAAAGAAAAAGAGGCAGACAAATGATTTTAGAAAATATTAAATCTCCTGAGGATTTAAAGAAAGTTAATGAAAAAAATCTAAGACCTTTATGCGAAGAGATTAGAGAATATATAGAGAGTGTTGTTAATAAAAATGGAGGTCATTTAGCTTCCAACCTAGGTGCAGTAGAGCTAACCGTTGCAATGCACCGTTCTTTTGATGCGCCAAAAGATAAAATAATCTTCGATGTAGGCCATCAAAGCTATACCCATAAAATATTAACTGGCCGTTATGAGGCTTTTAAAACTTTGAGACAATACAAAGGGTTAAGTGGTTTTCCTAAACGTTCAGAAAGCCCTTATGATCCGTTTGATACAGGACATAGCAGTACTTCTATATCAGCTGCATTAGGGATAGCAACGGCAAGAGATATTGAAAAAGAAGATTTTCAAATAGTAGCACATATTGGTGATGGAGCCTTAACAGGTGGCATGGCTTTTGAGGCAATGAACCATTTAGGTCATTTACAGTCGAAAGTAATCATTGTACTAAATGATAATGAAATGTCTATTTCAGAAAATATTGGCGGTGTATCTAAGTATTTAAGTCGCCTTAGTTCTGGGAATGCGTATAGACGTTTTAAACAAAGTTTAAATGTTAGTTTATCTAAGACGGCAGTCGGTAGGAAATCTAGAAGAGTTTTAAGTCGCTTTAAAGGTAGTATTAAATATTTATTTTCAAAGAAGGGTGTATTATTTGAACAGTTTGGATTAACTTATCTTGGACCCTATGATGGTCATGATGTAATTGGTTTAGAGGAAGGCTTTAAAATAGCTAAGTTTGTAGAGGGTCCCGTTTTACTCCATGTTGTTACTACAAAAGGAAAAGGTAACGAAGAAGCAGAATACAATCCTGAAAAATTTCATGGAGTATCACCAGGAAAAGGAAAAAAATATAGAAGTTTAACAGAGTTTTTTGGTTCCCGTTTAGTTGAGTTAGCAAAAGAAAATAAAAAAATAACGGCTATTACAGCGGCTATGTGCACTGGTACAGGTTTAGATATTTTCAGAAAAGAGTTTCCTCAAAGATTCTTTGATGTGAGTATAGCGGAGCAACATGGTTTAACATTTGCAGCTGGACAAAGTGTACAGGGTTTACATCCTGTTATTTCCATTTATGCAACCTTTATGCAGAGAGGAGTAGATCAAATTATTCATGATATTTGTTTACAGAATCTACCGGTTACTATGATTTCTGATAGAGCCGGTCTTGTAGGTGAAGATGGAGAAACCCATCATGGAATATTTGATATTGCCTTGTTTGGCGCCATTCCCAATCTTGTGTTTATGGAGCCTAAAGATGGTAAGGAATTAGAAGCTATGCTGACATTTGCTACAGTGTATAATGGACCAACAATGATTCGTTTTCCAAAAGGAAGTTCACCTATTTTTAGTGCAGAAGTCAGTCCTATAGTACTTGGTGAGATGGAAATGATTCTTGATAACAATGGGAAGTGTTGCATAGTAGCTTTGGGAACTGAGGAGACAATGGCTCTTTATATTGCAGAAGAATTAAAAAAGAAAAATATTTTAATTGATGTAATTAATCCAAGATTTATTAAACCGATTAATCAATTTTGGCTAGATAAACTCAATAGTTATAACCAAGTGTTTACTATTGAAAATCATGTTGTAGTAGGCGGGTTTGGTTCTTTTATAAAATCTCAATTGAATAAGGCTAAAGTTTATAGTTTTGGTTTGCCTAATGTATTTATGCCTCATGGAAGTATTGAAGAGATCAGAAAGGAAGTAGGTTTTACTAGAAATCAAATTCTAAAAGAAATTGAGGAAAAGGTAGTTGAGTAAGGTTCGTTTAGATGTTTTTCTAATTGAAAATGGTTATTTTAAAACTAGACAGAAAGCAAAAGCAGAAATTATGGCTGGGAATATTCTTGTTGATCATATTAAAATTGAAAAAGCAGGTACTTTAATTAAAGATGATAGTATTATTACAGTTTTAGGAAAAAAATTCCTTATGTAAGCAGAGGAGCGCTTAAACTTAAAAAAGGTTTAGAGGCATTCAATGTTTCTGTTAAGGGGAAAGTTGCTTTAGATATTGGCGCATCAACAGGAGGATTTACGGAAATATTATTGTTAAATGGAGCTCTGAAAGTCTATAGTGTTGATGTTGGCTATAATCAGCTGGCATGGTCATTGAGACAAAATCCCAAAGTAGTTGTTTTAGAAAAACCAATGGTCGCAATTTGACACCTGAAAACTTAGATAACAATCAAGTTGATATTGTAAGTAACTGATGTTTCTTTTATTTCTTTAGATAAGATTTTACCGGCAGCCTACAGTTGTTTAAAAGATGATGGAGAAATGATAGCCTTAATTAAGCCTCAGTTTGAAGCCGGTAAAGATGGTGTTAATAAAAAAGGGTTGTTACTGAGCCAAAGGTCCGCATTGAGGTAATTGAGAAAATTATTGCTATTAGTTCTGATATAGGATTTTCAGTTTTAGATTTAGCTAGTTCTCCTCTTAAAGAGCCAAAGGGCAATAGGGAATACCTTATTTATTTAAAAAAGGAAGCAGAAACAAAAATATTAATAGAAAATGATATAATAAAGAAAGTTGTTGCTTTAGCATTTGCTGAAATTTAGTATTTAACATAGGAGGGGTTTAATGTCAGTTATTTTAGAAGTTAAAAAACTCATTAAGAAGTATGGGGATTTTGGAGCTGTAAATGATATTTCTTTTACAGTTGAAAAACAGTCTTTGTTTGCTTTTTTAGGTCCTAATGGAGCTGGGAAATCAACTACTATAAATATTATTGCTACATTGCTTGAAAAAACATCAGGGGATATTCTTGTTAATGGCTATCATGTTGGTTCAGAGGATCAAATGGTTAGGCAAAATATTGGTATTGTTTTTCAAAATAGTATGCTAGATGAGTTATTAACAGTAAGAGAAAATATTGTATTGAGATCTGCACTGTATAAAATATCCAAAAAAGAATGCGAAAAAAGACTTGAAGAAATGCATGGATACATTGGCTTAAATGATATTTTAGATCGTCCGTATGGAAAATTATCCGGTGGGCAAAAAAGAAAATCAGATATTGCCAGAGCCCTTATTCATTATCCAACTATCCTATTTTTAGATGAGCCAACAACAGGACTAGATCCTAAAACGAGAATACAGGTTTGGAAAACAATTAAGAAATTACAAGTTGAAAAACAGATAACAATTTTTCTGACTACCCATTATATGGAAGAGGCTGCTGGAGCAGATGAGGTTGTTATTATTAATAAAGGACAAATAGTTGGGGAGGGTACACCTTCTCAGCTTAAAGATGAATACAGTATTGATACAGTTAAAATCACACCCTTTGATATGACTGCTTATATTTTATACATAAATGATAAAGGACTAAAACACGATGTTGTAGCTGATCAAGTTATTATTCCAGTAAAAAATAGTACAGATGCTTTAATACTCCTCAAAGAATCAGAATGTTATATTGAATCTTTTGAAGTTTTAAAGGGAAATATGGATGACGTATTTTTAAATATTACTGGAGAAGCATTAAGAGGAGAAGGGGGGATATAATGATAGTATGGGCATTAACTAGGCGTAACTTAAAGAATTTTATAAGAAATAAATCTAATGTTTTCTTTTCTTTTCTATCGATTTTAATAATTATTTTGCTGTATGTTTTTTTTCTAGGTCAACTGCAGATTAATTTACTCGAAGCTTATGCACCAGATGCAGCACGAGTGGATATACAGTTTTTAACTAATAGTTGGATGATGGCTGGCGTTATATTAGTTAGTACGATTACTTTGCCATTAGGTTTTTATGCAGTGATGGTGGCTGACTACGAAAATGAAAATATTAGTGATTTTCTGTGTGCTCCCTTGAGAAGAAGACGCCTCGTTTTAAGCTATACTTTAGCGGCCTTTATAATTGGGGGTATATTGACATTCATTAATTTTATTTTAGCGGAAATATATATTGTCTTAAGAGGTGGTGCATTATTAGTGCCTGTTTCCATGATTAAAGCAATTCTTGTAATATTGCTTTGCTTGTTGGTATCAACAACTATTCTCTATTTTGTTATTTCATTTGTCAAAAAAATGAATGTATTTTCTATTTTGAGTACAGTTGTAGGGACAATTATTGGATTTTTAGCTGGAATATTTGTACCCATTGGTACTTTGCCTACTATAGCCCAGACTGCTATTAAGCTTTTTCCCTTGTCCTATGGCGCTGTCTTAACGCGACAAATTTTTATGGAAGAACCCATGAGAAGAGTCTTTAATGGGGTTCCAGAACACCTAAGAATTGCTTATGAAAATGATTATGGTGTTACAGTTACTTTTAATGATATGGAAGTTACTACAGGCGTTATGATTGCCATTCTTTTAGGAACTGCAGCAATAGCAACTATTATTTCAGTTATTAGAGCGCGTAATATTAAGTTCAAATAATAAAAGATAACAAAAAGGACTATCATAAAATGATAGTCCTTTAATCCTATTTGGCAGGGGAGACAGGATTCGAACCCGCAACCAATGGTTTTGGAGACCACTACTCTACCAATTGAGCCACTCCCCTAGAACTAGGCTACATTGAAAATTATATCTATTTTGTAGTCTATAGTCAATAGTAAAAATGAAAGAAGAGAAGAAATGAATCAATATTTAATTATTTATTCTGGAGGAACCATTAGCATGGAAGCTGGAAGTGATGGCGGAACAGTCAATAAAAAGGCGTTTCAGAAGAAGCTTCAGCAGTATTTAGCTCGTAAAAAATTTACTGCCACTATCCTTCCAATTAAAAAAATGTAGATTCAAGTCAAATTACCTTTAAAGAGATAAATGAAATAATTTTAATTTTAAAAACCAATTATTCCTCTTATAATGGCTTTCTAGTCTTACAAAAGTATCATTGACTTCAAAAATGCCTTATAGTGTTTATTCAACTGAAAATACTCTTTGGAGACAAATAGCAGATAACAGAAATAAGCTATCATTTGATTTTTTAACTGAAAAAGAAATTGAAGTTTTAGTAATAACTGGTTTTACGCCTTTTTCAAAACAAGAATTGCTTAGGAGATAGTTTATTATTAGTTATATATGGAAGTGGAACTTTTTTTACATAGAAGTGACATTATAAATAGAATTAAGGAATATAGAAAAGCTGGTAAAAAAGTTTTAGCTATTTCCCAGTGTTTAGGTGAAGTCATAGGATTTTTCAAAATATGAGGCTAGCCTTCCACTTAAGGAATTAGGGGTTATGGAAGGTAGCCAGATGATTTTAGAAGAAGCAATTGGTTATTTACATAGTCAAGAATAATCCTATTTGTTTCTCCTTACTATTAAATAGTAGATTAGGGCAGCAACGATAGCTATAGTTGTTAAGCCATACATGAGCTGATAGCCTAACTGAGCTGCAAAAATACCAAATAGTATCGAACCTAATCCAATACCTAAATCAAAGCCAGTAAAGAAGGTTGCATTGGCGGCACCAAGCCTTTCTCTAGGGGTATTAAGGATAGCCATAGTCTGGAGACTAGAGTGACAACCACCAAAACCGATACCATAAATGAGACCTACAAGTAAGAAACTGCCTAATGAAGTAGCTGTTGATAGTGCAATCATACCAATTAAGACACTGATGAGTGAGGGAATGACTACGTAATCAAAGCCTAAAATATCTGTTAGTTTTCCGAATATAGGTCTTACTATTAATAAGGATATTGCAAATACTGTAAAGAATAAACCTACGTCGGCAACGCCTCTATTAACAGCGTAAATTGGTAAAAAACCAAGAATTGAGCCATAAGTTATAGTAACCAGTGTCATAACAATGGTGGCATGTTTTGCAGATTTTTCAAAAACTATAATTTTCCCTAGTTTATTTTTATTGTCAACTTTTACATAATGGATAAAAAAGCAAGGATTATGGCGATTATTGAAAGCACATAAGCTATATTAAAAAGAAGATTAAATGAGTACGTACTTATAATAAATAAGCCAATTGCTGGAGCAGCAGCCATGGCTAGACTTCCTTCCGGTGAGACTAAAGTAGCCTATTCCTTCACCAAATCGTTTTCTAGGAATTTTATCTGAAACAACAGTACTTATAGAGGTTGTTGAAATTCCCCAACCAAAACCATGTATAAATCTAAAAATAAGTATTAATAGTACTGTTGGTAGCCAACGATAAGCTAATACAGCAACAATAAAAATAAGTAATCCAGTTAAAAATATACCTTTTTTACCTATCCTATCTAAAAAAATTCCTGCTAAAGGTCTTGAAATAATAGCAGCAATAGTAGAAATACCTGTAACAAGTCCAATAATTCCATCAGAGCCTCCTAATGATTGAATGTAAACAGGTAGAGTTGGTAAAAGTAATTGAAAAGAAAAATATAAGAATAAGTTAGTTAATAAAATAATAATAAAGTCTTTTGTCCATAGTGGGGTTTTTACATTTCTAAAGTCTGTCATTTTTTAAGCCTTTCTAATAATGAATTTTTGCAAGTTAATATTAATCTTCTTAATAAGTTTAGCAAAAATAGCAGTAAATAGATAGATAGGGTAGGTAATTGATAGATTTAGTTGCAAAAAAGAGTGGCGTTTTATACAATATAGATAGTAGAATAGAAAGGAGAATTACTTATGAAATCATATGTAGATAAGGGTACATGTATTGGTTGTGAAAGCTGTGTAAATGAGTGTCCTGAAATATTTTTTATGGATGATGAGGGACTAGCTGAAGCTAAAGATGTTGAGTTAACTGGGGTATTATTAGAAAAGGCCTCAGAAGTAGAAGAGGTCTGTCCTGTTGAAGCCATTTCAATTAAGTAGCTAAACTTTATTAAGCCTACTGATTATTTGTTAGTAGGCTTAATAAAGTTTAAAATAATTTTTAAAGGATAGGGAAAATGAATATTAATAAAGTAAATGAGTCAATGCTTGTTGATTTCTATGAATTTACTATGACTAATGGTTATTTTGTTAGTGGTCTTGCTGATAAAAAAGTTGTTTTTGATATGTTTTTTAGAAAAGTTCCTGACAATGGTAGTTTTGCAATTATGGCTGGTTTAGAACAAGTTATAGAATACATTGAAAACTTACATTTTGCAGATGAAGATATTGAGTATTTGAGCAGTCGAGGGATTTTTAGTGAAGATTTTTTAGGCTACCTTAAAGATTTTGAGTTTACTTGCGATATTGATGCTGTTCCAGAAGGCACTCCTATTTTTCCACAAGAACCAATTGTTCGCGTTAAGGGACCTTTGATTCAAGCACAGTTTATTGAAACAATGCTTTTAATGCATATTAATCATCAAAGTTTAATTGCAACAAAAGCTCGCCGTCTAGTAAAAGCCGCAAAAGGTAGAAATGTTGTTGAATTTGGTTCAAGAAGAGCTCAGGGGTCAAGCGGTGCACTTTTAGGAGCAAGAGCAGCATATATTGGTGGTTGTTCTGGTACCGCTTGTACCCTTGCAGATCAATTATTCAAAGTGCCAGCTCTTGGTACAATGGCCCATAGCTGGGTTCAACTTTTTACAAAGGAAGAAGAAGCTTTTAGGCGGTATTGCGAAATCTATCCTGAAAATGCAATTCTTTTAGTGGACACTTATGATGTTCTTAATTCTGGTATCCCAAATGCTATTAAAGTGTTTAATGAAATTCTAATACCTAAAGGCTTTAGACCAAAAGGCGTTAGAATCGATAGTGGTGATATGGCCTATTTATCTAGGCAAGCTCGGGTTATGTTAGATGAAGCTGGATTTAATGATTGTATTATATTTGCTTCAAATTCTTTAGATGAGGTTGTAATTAATGATTTGATTAATAATCAAAATGCTCAAATTGACTCATTTGGCGTAGGAGAGTGTTTAATAACTTCAAAATCTGACCCAGTTTTTGGAGGCGTCTATAAATTATCTGCCGTAGATGAAAAAGGAGAAATGATTCCCAAAATTAAACTCAGTGAGAATGTAGAGAAAATTACAAATCCCGGCTATAAAAATGTTTGGCGTTTATATGATAAAAAAACCAATAAGGCTATTGCTGATGTTCTAACTTTGGCTGATGAATTTATTGATACATCAAAACCTTATCATTTGTTTGATCCAGATCATACATGGAAACAAAAACTGATTGCTGACTTTACTGCTAGACAATTACTGGAGCCAGTATTTGACAAAGGCAAGTGCGTATATAAGCGTAAATCATTGGCTGAAATTAGAGATTATTGTAAAGAGGAACTCAATAGCTTTTGGGAGGAAATATTACGTTTAGAAAGACCTCAACCTTACTTTGTAGATTTATCATTGTCCTTATGGAAAATGAGAAAGAATTTAATTACAGAACATATTTTTACAGAAAAATAAAGTTAGGAATAAAATTTTATGCATAATAATAAAAACAGACAGGCAAAAGAATCTTACAAGTTATTGTTCTTGTAATTTTAATAGGATTGATTATTGGATTGGTTAGTCAATGGCAACATATTTGGAATCTTTTTAAGAATCGTGAGCTCCTAGAAGCCACCGTTTAAAAATATGGTTTATTTAGCAGTCTTATTATGGTGGGATTACAAGCCCTTCAAATAGTAGTGGCTTTTATTCCTGGTGAAATCACGCAAATTGCTGCAGGTTATTTGTTTGGTACTGTTCAAGGGTCGCTTATTTCACTAGTGGGTTTATTTATTGGAGCAGCGATTACATTTTACATTGCAAGAATTCTCGGTCATGATTTTGTAAAAAAAGTAATAAAAAAAAGAACAGTATGAAAAATTTTCTAATCTTTTAAATAGTACAAAAGGTGAAGGCATATTATTTATTTTATTATTAATTCCTGGATTGCCAAAAGACTTTCTATTTTATTTAATGGAAATTACCGATATTCAGGCAAAACGCTTTTTTCTATAGTAGTGATTGCTAGAACACCAACCATTATTGGCTCTGCACTTATTGGGGCAAACTTAGCCAATAACAATCTCTCCATAGCTATTGGTATTTCAATATTTGCTATTATTGTAGTAGCAATTGGATTAATATTTAAAGACCGAATTATTGCTTTTCTTGATAAAAGAAAAAATAAATAATAATTAAAGAAAAGGAAGATATAATTGTGATAGGCATTGTTTGGAATTCAAAAAAAGATGGAGCTGAAGTATTAGCTGATTATATTGTAAAGTGGTTTACAAAAAGGAATATTCCAATTTTAGTAAATGAAGATAATATGTTTACAGAAGAATTAAACTTTATTATTGTTTTAGGCGGAGATGGAACTATTTTACATACTGTTAAAAGAATGCATCCATACTCAATACCTTTGCTAGGGATAAATTTAGGTAATTTAGGTTTTTTAACAGCTATAGAAAAAAATAATATTGACTATTATTTAGAACAAGCATTAGATGATAGCAATTATTTAATTGAGAAAAGAATGATGTTAGATGTTAGTATTTGCAAAGATAATGTATGTATTTGGAAAGATACGGCTTTAAATGACATCGTACTTTCTAGGCGTTCTCTTTCTAGAATTCTGAATTTTTGCATAGAGGTATCTGATAATCCTATTGGCAATTATTATGCCGATGGATTTATTATTTCTACGCCTACAGGCTCGACAGCTTATTCTCTATCGGCTGGCGGGCCGATACTTACTCCTCAAATGGAAGCAGTTGCTTTGACTCCTATCTGCGCTCATACCCTGTATGCCAGACCTATGGTTGTTTCTGCAAAAGAAAAGGTTAAATTGTATTTAAATGAAGCATTTGATGAAAATGTTGTTACAATTGATGGACAAAGAAGAACAAAATTAACAAAAGGCGAAGAGCTTTTAGTAGAAGCTTCAGAGATATATGCCAAAATTATTCGCTTCAAGGATAGGAGCTTTTTTGAAGTTTTAGCTGAAAAATTGGTTCGCGAGGTTAAAGATGGTTGATTTTAAAAGTGGTATCACTTTTATTCATGGGATTTTCAAGGAACGACTTAATAATAAGGGCATTCATATTGACGCAACCTGTGGCAACGGCTATGACAGTCTTTTTCTTGCTAAGGCTCTAAAAGGAGCCGGACATTTGTTTTGTTTTGATATTCAACCTTTTGCTATTGCTGCTACAGAGAAGTTACTTTTATGTGAAACCCAGTATTAAAACTTTTGTAACGAAATCATATTCAACTGTCGAAAGTTTAAAGTAGGGTTTGTTTTTTCTCAAAACAGGAGGACTAATCGGAATAATGGTATATAATGGTTACGAGGGTGGCAGTGAAGAAGAGGAAGCTGTTAAGAATTTTCTTAAAACACTATCACAAAAAGAGTACAATGTTGTGGTCTTAAATCATCTGAATCGACCAGAGGATCCTCCTTATCCAATTGTAATTGAAAAAATAAAGGATGAGTAATTATGAAAAAAGAAAATAGACAATCATTTATATTATCTTTAATAAATGAAAAACCTATAGGAACACAAGATCAACTAGTTTATGCTTTACATGAAGCAGGCTATCATGTAACTCAGGCAACTGTTTCAAGGGACATTAAAGCTTTAGAATTAGAGAAAGTTTCAACAGACATGGGGTCAGTTTATAGAAGTAAGAACCTTCAGTTTGGAGGAGAACATAAAAAAACACTATCATTATCTACTATTTTTGAGAATTCAGTAACTAAAGTAGTAGGCGTTGATTATTTTATTGTAATTCATACTTTGCCTGGGGCGGCTTCTACAGTTGCATTTCATTTAGACAGTGAAGAAAATATTGGCATTTTAGGAACTATTGCTGGTGATGATACTATTTTAGTTATTCTAGACAATAAGGAAAAAGTGAACAACATATTAGAACTATTTAAAGGTTATTTGTAGGAGGTTTAATGCTAAAGGAGATAACAATCAAAAACTTTGCTTTAATTGACGAGATTACAGTTGAACTAACAACAGGACTCAATGTTTTAACAGGTGAGACTGGTGCTGGTAAGTCGATTGTGTTAGATGCTATTGGCTTGCTTTGTGGTAAAAGAGCCAGTCTGAACTTTATCAGAAAAGGTGAAGACAAAGCAAAAGTAGAAGGTTATTTTATTATTACAGATGATTTGAAAAATAAAATAAATGATTTAGACTTAGTTGATTGTGATAATGAGTTATTTCTTTCTAGAGAAATTTCTGTAAGTGGCAATAATAAATGTAAAATTAATTATAAGACTGTTCCTCATACTATTTATCAGATTATTGGAAAATTCCTATTTGATATTCATGGACAAAACCAGGAACAGAGTCTTTTATTGCCTGAAAAACAGCTTACTCTTTTAGACGGCTTTTTAGATAATACGCAAAAAGTATATTTAAAAAAAGTCAAAGAAAGTTATTTAAAGTGGGAAGAAGCTAAAAATAAGATAGATAAAATTTTAAATGAAAATGAAGAGAAAAACGAAATGGTTGACTACTATATATTTGCCATTGATGAAATAAATAAAGCTGAATTAGAAGTTGCAGAAGAAGATAAATTACGAGAAGAACGTAATAGGATTGTAAATGGAGAAAAACTAAGCAAGAAAGGAGAACAGATTTATAGTAGACTATGGGGTGCACAAGGCTGTGTCCCATCTTATGAGGAAGTAACATTTCTTTTAAAGGAAATGAGTCTTTTGGATGACATTATTACATCAGTTAAAGACAAAAGTATTGAAGTTCTTTACAATCTAGAAGAGGTAGCTAATGATTTTAGGACTTATTTTGATAGTTTAGAATATGATGAATATACTTTAAATAAAATTGAACGCAGATTGGAAATTATAAATAGTCTGAAGAGAAAATATGGTAATTCAATTGAAGCTATTCTAGAAAGACAAACGGAGATGAAGCTGGTAATTGAACAAGTCGAAAATAAGGATGCTTATTTACAGCAATATGAAAAAGAAAAAGAAGAAGCTCTGAGATTATACAATCAATTTTCTGAGAAGCTTTCTCTAGGAAGACGGGAAAGTGCTGCTAAAGTTGAGGCTTTAATTAAAGAAAACTTAGAAAATTTGGGGATTTATGGTGATAGTTTTAAAGTTCACTTTATTGATAATGAAATGCCAACTGAAATTGGTAGAGAAAAAATAGAGTTTTATTTCAGTCCAAATAAAGGGGAAGGTGCTCAACCTTTAAAGAAAATTGCTTCAGGTGGTGAAGTGTCAAGAATAATGTTAGCTTTTAAAAAGGTCTTTGTATCTTTAGATAATGTACCCTCTATGGTTTTTGATGAAATAGATACAGGGGTTGGAGGAGAATCTTTACTAAAAGTTGCTTTGAGTTTATATGACATCAGTAGAGAGAGACAAGTTATTTGTGTAACTCATGGACCTTTAATAGCCGCTTTTGCGGATAGTCATTTTAGAATCAGAAAAGATGTAATTGATGAACGTACAAAAATTAGCGTAATTCCCCTTGAAGATAAGGATGCAAGGAGTGAAGAACTAGGAAGAATGCTAGGCGGTACAGAACACTTAAATTTGGCTAAAGATCAAGGGGAGGAAATGATTTTATTTGCAATGGAACAAAAAAGTGTAAAATGAACGTTAGGTGAAAAATTATAAATTTTATGGAGGTGACAGGTAATGGACGATCCGAGTCAGTTGTATTATTGTAAATTATTTATTAAAAAAATTGGGTTGTCATATTATAGACGATCCTAGAAAGGAAGGTTTATAATGATTACTGCTTATAAAACAATGGATGGAGCATTGAGCTCTGTTGATATTTCAGAACCTCACAATTGGATTAATTTAGTAAACCCAAGTAAGCAAGACTTAGAAACTGTAGCAGAAAAAACAGGTGCTTTACTAGAATTTTTAGAGGCGCCTTTAGACCCAGAAGAGCGCTCAAGAATTGATACTGAAGATGAACAAACATTAATTATTATTAACGTGCCTATAGAAGCAGATGAAGGGGAAAATCAGACAAGCTATGATACGATTCCTTTAGGATTGTTGATAATTGAAAATCATTTTATCACTATTTCTTTAGAGGATGTTGATGTATTGGAGGATTTTATTAATAGACCTTTAAGATCTACCTCTACCTTAAAGAAAACGAGATTTGCTTTACAGATTTTTTATAAAACAGCCACTTATTATTTGAAATTTCTAAAACAGTTAGATAGAAAAACTAATGAAATAGAAAGATCTTTACATAGGGCCATGAAAAATGAACGCTTAATAAAATTATTAGGTCTTGAAAAAAGTTTAGTATATTTTATGACTTCCTTAAAAGCCAATGAAATTGTAATGAGGAAAATCTTTAGAGTAAATTTGCTACCAATGTATGAAGAGGATGAAGATTTACTGGAAGATGTCTTAACAGAAGTTCACCAAGCAATTGATATGGCTGAAATCAACACCAATATTTTAAGTGGCATGATGGATGCTTTTGCGTCTATTATATCCAATAACTTGAATGTGGTTATGAAAATTCTAACTTCAATAACTATTATCTTAACTATTCCAACTATGATATTCAGTTTTTATGGTATGAACGTTGCACTACCTGGTGCCGATTGGCCTTTTACGGGATTAGTTATTGTAATCGTTACAATAATTATTGCAGCAGTAACTTTATATATTATGCGTAAAAAGAATATGTTTTAATAATTAAATAAATAAAAAAGCCTTTTGTAATCAATACAAAAGGCTTTTTTATATTTTAATTTATTGCTCGTAAATAGCGTCGTTTGGACAAGATGATTGGCATGTTCCACAGCTAATACATTCATCTTGGTTGATTTCATAAATAGAATCACCTTCGCTAATGCATTCTACTGGACACTCATCAGCACAAACACCACAAGATATACACTTATCAGTAATGATATACATTTTTATACACCTCCTTGCTTGTAATAATTATCTCAATGTCATTATAAGTCTTTTTATTAAAATAAGGAAGTCTTTTTATTAAAATAAAACATTTATTTACTAAATATTAAAATTCAACAATATTTCTTTTATACACAATGTATTTATCCTGTACTTCTCTGATAGTGTCTTGAATTGCTAGCTGGAGACGAGATACTTCACTGTAAGCTTCATCTTCAATAGCTATTCTAATCTGAGTGAAAAGGGAAAGATTATCTTCGGAATCTTTTAAGAGACTCATTTTTAAAATTTTAATTTCTTCCCAGCGCTTTTCATCTAAACTATTTGTACTTTCTAAATCATAGTGTAACGGTACAATGCTTGAAAAACGTTTTGCTGTTTGGGGAATAATGCGATTGGTAATTTCAGTTAACCAACGTTTTTGTACACCAATACAATAGGAATAAATGATTAATTCTGTAAAAATCCCTGAGGATAAAAGGGTGTTTAGTTTTTCTGGATATTGGGATAGTCCTTCTAAATTTTTCCATACAGTTGCTGGATGTTGACCAAAGAATTTTTCTCTTTCTTCTTCTGAATAAGCTTCAAAAACATCTAATTCACTATGGTAAACTCTATCATTTTCAAGATAATCAGCTGGTTCTCCGTAGCCTTTTTTAAATTCTGCTTCAAGTTCAGCCATTGTTTTTCCTGAATTAACAGTATAGTAAATTCCATCGAGCATTGTTTGGTAAATAGTAGCAATAACTAAATAGGTGTTACTATGAGGGTTTGGAGATCTGACTTCAAATCGTGTAGCCAATGGAGAATCAAGATCTCTGATTAAGCCCATTAAAACTGTTCTATTTCTTGATGGAGTCTTAACATCAGTACCAATAGATGCTACAATGCATATGGGTGCTTCAAACCCTGGTTTTAAACGTTCAAGGGAGTCGTTAGTGGCACTGATAAATGGGTTTAATACCTCATAATTTTTGAGAATACCCATTAATGCACCCCAACCAGGTACAGATAGGAAGTTCTCATACTTGTTCTGGGGATTAAATAGATTTTTTCTTTGTCCATCTTTTAAGAGAATTGATACGCCTACATGAGTGTGTTCACCACTGCCTGCCACACCGTCGATAGGTTTAGCTTTAAAGGATACATCAAGACCATGTCCTTGGAAAATTTCTTTAACAAAAGTACGGGCTAAAAGCTCATTATCGGCTGCCTGAAGTGCTTCTGAATATAGCCAGTCAATTTCTAATTGTTCTAGTATGTCTGTTGTTGTACCATCACTGGTTAATTTTGCTTTAACTCCACCCACTTCTTTATGACCCATTTCAGGTTTTAAACCATAATTTTCAAGGAGCGTTAAAGAACGTTCAAGAGCAGTTCTTACAGAATGCTTTGTTCTTTTCCAATATTGTTCCCGCATAACTTCTGATGCAGAAAGCTCAGAAGCTTTAACACTATTGTTTTCTGGAGAGCGAACCCAAAACTCAAGTTCTGTTGCAGCTGTTAAATCAACAGATGCAATGTCTTCTTTAGTAAAGCCCATTTGCTGGCATAATTCTTTTGAGTCAAATAGTTTAATAATCTCAGCTTGGAAATGCTTGCTCACTTGTTTCAAGATTGAGCGGGAGTCAATATAACTGTTATTGTGTTTTAAAAAACAAGGAATTCTTAAAGTTCCAATTGGTTTTTCAGTAACACAATCAATATTTTCGTAGTTGTAGTCAATGAACCACTTAGCTTCAGTGTCAGGAATTAAATCAACTTTCCCATTATTAAGAGTTGCAATGCCTGGTAAAACAACACTTGATCCATCAGTTTGTATACCATTTTCAATAAATTCATTAATACTATCTAAAAATACTGAAATAGGAATTTTTTCATCTGTGTCATTACCGCCTAAATCAACACCTACCAAAGAAACAAATTGTATTTCTGGGTGGGATAGAAGTAGGGATTTTAAAGATGTTTCGTCATGGTCTTTTTTTGAGATAAAATAAAGCAAGTCTGGCTCTAACATCTTTTCGGTTTTATCATTCATTTTTTTCCTCCAAAATAAAAATCTAATATACTCTATCATAACATAAATCAGCATTAATTTTAAGGGAAAATTCATTGATAGAAATGAGAAAGATTAGCTTAGAAGCTAGTAGAAAAGCATTTTTTTTGGTATAATAATAGTGTTTAATTTTAAGGAGAGATTGATGTAAATGGCAAGAAAAAAAAATAAGAAAAAAGTTTCTGAAAACAAACAATCAATTTATTATATAATTCTGATAATACTAGGAATATTCTTTCTTTTAGGATATTTTTTTTCAACAGAAGTAGGCATTATGGGTACATTAATTATTAATGGACTTGGTGGTTTATTTGGCGGAGCAATTCCATTTGTTTCTTTTTTAGTATTGGTAGTAGGACTATATGGTTTGTTGAGTAAAAAAGAGAAAAAGAAAAAAGTATACATAAGTATATTTCTTTTTTTTGTTGCCATTTTAATATCCTTTCAATTGCCTTATACAGGACCTCTTTCCACAGAAAGTTTAATGACTAGCTTTTTAGATAAAAGTGGTGGTGGCATTGTAGGTGCATTTTTCACTTCAGTTTTGTTCAGTATTGTAGGGGCTATTGGATTGTATATGTTTTTATTTGCTTTGTATATTGTTAGTATAGTGTTGTTGATAAATGGCTTAACGCCATTAAAAAATCTTCAAGTAGCTTCTTCACAAAAACTTGATGAGATTATTAAGGATAGAGATGCTAAAAAGAAGATTCTGAAGCAAGAAAAGGAGAAAATAAAAGCCCGAAAAAGAGCGCAAAAAAACAAAGAAATGTTAGAGGCCAGCAAGATTAGGCAGAATATGCTCAATGCGGAAGATTATGGTAAAAAGCCTAAAGAAAAAATTAGCAAGCATAGCCAACACTCAGCAGAAATGCCTAAACCAGTTATTGATATTAAGGAAGAACCTTTGCCAACTTTTGGCTTAGAGGAAGAGCTAGAATCTATAGTTGACTCAGCACCTGTAGCTGGTATTAAAGACAACAGTATAAATGAAGAGGTAAACCCAACTCCAGAAAAGGATTGGTCTACAATAATACCAGGACAGAAGAAGCATGGGTGGAAGCTTCCACCTCTTAGCTTACTTACTACTTTGAAAAAAGAGAATGATAAAGATAAAAAAACGGAAATTGAAAAAACAGCTACTCTTTTAGAGGAAACCCTAAAAAGTTTTGGGGTTTCAATTCAAGTAACAGAAGTTAGTTGTGGACCTTCTTTAACTCGTTATGAGGCTGTGTTAGCCCCAGGGACAAAAGTTAGTAAAATTCAGAATCTTGGAGAGGATATTGCATTAGCATTAGCTGCAACAAGTGTGAGAATTGAAGCACCTATTCCTGGGAAATCAGCAGTAGGGTTTGAAATTCCAAATAAGAAGGTATCACCTGTGTCCTTTAAAGAAATTATGGCTAGTGACAATGTTAAAGAAGGTAGAGCTCCTTTAACTATTGGACTGGGAAAAGATATTACTGGAAGAAGTGTTGCTACAAGCTTAGGGGAAATGCCTCACTTGTTGATTGCAGGCTCTACTGGGTCAGGTAAAAGTGTTTGTTTAAATACACTGATTTGCAGTTTGTTATTTAGATATACACCTGATGAATTAAAGTTTTTGTTAATTGATCCTAAAAAGGTTGAATTAACACCCTATAATGATATTCCCCATTTAGTTGCACCAGTTGTAACAGATCCTAAACGTTCAGCAGTTGCCCTAAGGTGGATGGTTTCTGAAATGGAAAGCCGTTATGAACAATTGGCTAATTTAGGTGTAAAAGATATTAAAAGCTATAATGAAATTGTATCTAAAGAAGAGCAATTAGCTTACGTAGTAGTTATTATTGACGAATTAGCAGACTTAATGATGGCGGCACCTGTTGATGTAGAAACATCAATTTGTAGAATTGCTCAGAAGGCGAGAGCCGCTGGTATTCATTTAGTAGTCGCAACACAACGACCTTCAGTTCAAGTTATTACAGGAGATATTAAATCTAATATTCCGAGAAGAATTGCCTTTGCAGTTTTTTCCCAAATTGATGCTAGAACTATTTTAGATGCCAGTGGAGCTGAAAAACTTCTTGGTAAAGGGGATATGCTTTTTACTCAAAAGGGCGGAAAACTATTAAGAGTTCAAGGGGCTTATATTTCCGAGGAGGAAATTATAAGTATTACAGAATATCTTAAAAATCAAGGAGAACCAGAATATTTAGAAGGCTCAGAAACTATTGAAACTGCTGTTTTAGATGAAGGGGATAAAGGTGTTGAAACTGAAGCAGAAGATGAGTTATTAAAAGATGCTGCTCATTTAATTTTGGAAACAGGTCAAGCATCTATATCTATGTTACAGCGCAAATTAAGAGTAGGCTACAGTCGAGGGGCACGCCTAATTGACTTATTGGAAGAAAAAGGATTTGTAGGCCCTTCAGAAGGTGCAAAGGGTCGAGAAGTTATTGGCAATTGGGAAGATTTTGGTAATCAGTTTGGAGAGCATTAATGAAGTGTCAATATAAGGATATTAAAATAGATAATTATTTGGAAAATAGGGATAAATATCTACTAATTGATGTAAGAAGCCCTTTAGAATTTCAGGAAGACCATATTGAAGGAGCCATTAATATTCCTTTACTGGATAATAATGAAAGAAAAATAATAGGTACTATATTCAAAGAAGAAGGTATGCGGAGTGCTAAAGAAAAAGCTCGACAGTTAGTTTTTCCAAAATTAAGTCAAAAATTAGAAGCAATACATAAAGCAATAGATCAGACCAATAAAAAATGTTTAGTTTATTGCTTTAGAGGTGGCGATAGAAGTAAGATCATGGCTACTCTGCTAGCATTTGAAAGAGGTAGTATTTACCGACTTGAAGGAGGATACAAATCTTTTAGAAAAGAAATTGTTCGTTTTTTCAATGAAGAAGAAATGCCTTCAGTCTATGTTTTATATGGCTTGACTGGAGCAGGCAAGACGGATATCTTATTAGCTTTAGAAAAAGAAGGCTTACCTGTTATTGATTTAGAAAGGTTAGCCAACCACAGAGGGTCAGTTTTTGGTCATATTGGGTTAAATAAGCAGCCTACTCAAAAACGTTTTGAAACATTACTCTACTTTAAATTAGTTGATAAAAAAAATTTCTATATTGTTGAAGGTGAAAGTAAGAAGATAGGAAGAATATCAATACCCTGTTCTTTTTATAATCAATTATTAGATGGAAAGCCCTATCTCATTAATTGTTCTATTAATGAGCGAGTTAAAAGATTAAATAAGGAGTATGCTGGCCACTTTGAATCTGACAAAGAAATTATTAATGAAGCATTAAATTATTTGACGATTCGCCTTGGAAAGAATACAATTAAAGAGATACAGACATTACTAGTTAATAAAGAAGTTAAAGAAGCAATAAAGCGGTTGCTTTTAGAGTATTATGATGTATTGTATGAAAAGAATAGAAAAAAAGAAAAAGAATATGAAAATACGTTTTCTTCAGATGCTTTTGATGATTGCATTAAAAGCCTGGTAAGGGAATTTAATTAGGAGGAATACTTAATGCTTAATTTAGGCCTAAGCTTAAGAGACAAAAGAGAAAGTAAATTTTTAACTGTACAAGAAGTAGCCCAAACCACAAAAATAAAAGAATGTTATATTAGAGCACTAGAAGATGAAGCAATTGATGATTTACCTCCAAGGGTTTACACAATTGGTTTTATTCAAAATTTAGCTGCGCTTTATCAACTACCTGCAGATGAATTGATAACAGCTTTTGATGCTTTAAATGCAAATTTTGCAACACCTAAAAAAGAGAGTAAAGGATTTAAATTGAGAAGTAGAAGTCAGATTCCAGCTGAAGGTAAAGAATCTCTTGATCGTGTAAAACGATTGTCATTGGATGATGACTCTAAAGATACTGAATCATCCATGGACTATATTAATTCTTTAATAAAAAAGAATAATGAAGGAGTTGCTGAGGCGTCTAAGAATAAACATGCTGGCAAAGCCAGTTTAGAAAATTATAAAGATAGCTTTATTCAAGACGAGGAGCTACAAGATTTAAAAGATAAGATAGAAAAAGAAGCTGAAGAAGAAGCTGAAAAGGATTTTCCAACTTCTAAGATAGTCATGGAGTTTGAAGCATTAATTCGTGAAGAAGAACGTTTTGAAACCCAAAAAATAAGAAAGAAATTAATGGAAGAAAATATTCAAAAAACACGTTCTATGAAAAAAGATATCTTTAGAAATATGCGAGACACAGGAAAAAAAGGACCTACAATTATGGTTATTGTCTTATTAGTAGTAGCTTTTCTTTTATTGATTTACATTATTATTACTGCACTTTTATCGTAAAAACATACAAGGAGAATTATGAAAACATTTTATTTTGAAACTTTAGGCTGTGATAAAAACACAGCAGATACAAGAGCTTATACTGAAAAATTAGTGTCAAAAGGATTGATAGAAGTGGAAAATCCTAATGAAGCTAATTTTGTTTTTATAAATACATGTAGTTTTATAGTACCAGCAAAAGAGGAATCAATTGGTACTATATTAGATTTAACGACAATCAAAAAGCAAAATCCTGAAGTGAAAATTATTGCAGTTGGCTGTTTAATCGAACAGCACATGGAAGCAATTGAATCTTCTATACCAGAATTAGATGGCTTAATTGGTGTTTATGGATTTGATGATAACAATATTCATAAACTTTTTTCATTAATGGGCTTAGAGGATATTACTGATGAAAAAGTAGATATTCAGGAGGCTTTGCCTGGAAGTGCTACGGGCTATCTTAAAATTGCAGATGGCTGTGATAATCATTGTACATACTGTACAATTCCTTCGATTAAAGGACCTTATAAAAGCCGTGAGGCAGAGTCAATAGTATCTGAAGCTCAAAATCTATATAACAACGGTGTAAGAGAACTTGTTATTGTTGCTCAAGATATTACTGACTATGGTAAAGACTTAGAAAATAAAATGAGTTTACCTGCTTTGTTAACAAAAATTGCTGAGATTCCTTATATCTGGATTCGCCTCTTATATGTATATCCAAGTGGGATTACAGCTGAGCTACTTGATGTAATAAAAGAAAATAAAAACATAGTGCCATATTTAGATATACCTATGCAGCATAGTGAAAATCATATTTTAAAAACTATGGGTCGAATTGAGGACAGAGATTCTTTAAATAAATTATTAAGCTTTATTCGTTATGAGATACCAGAAATTGTTTTTAGATCTACATTTATTTTAGGTTTCCCTGGTGAAACAGAAGAAGACTTTGAAGGACTATGCGATTTTGTTTTGAATAACAAAATTCAGTGGGCAGGAGCCTTTACATATTCTCAGGAATACGGTACACCAGCAAGTAAAATGGAAAACCAAGTACCAAAGGAAACTAAAGAAGAACGACTGGATATATTCATGGGTAAGCAAAAAGATATTAGTGAGGCTTTAAATACAACTTATCTTCACAAGGAAATCCTTTGTCTAATTGAAGAAAAAGTTGAGGATGGTCTTTATTTAGGAAGGACTTATTTCCAAGCTCCGGATATTGATGGCTTGGTTTATATAAAAAGTACTGCAGACCAAGAGGTCGGATCTTTTGTTGAAGTAGTTATTGAGTCTGTAGATATATATGATTTGATAGGAGTGGTTAAAAGTGAATTTTGCAAATAAAATAACTTATTTACGTCTGTTATTAATTCCTGTTTTTGTTATTATATTTTATTTAGGGTCTACAGGAGTAATTATTAGTGGTTTTATTTTTATAGTTGCAGCTTTAACTGATTTTTTTGATGGTTATATTGCCAGAAAAAGAAACGAAGTAACAACATTAGGTTCTTTTTTAGATCCTTTAGCTGATAAAATCTTAACTATGGCAGCATTTGTATTGTTGGCGACAACTGGTTTGATCCCAGCTTGGTCAGTTGTTTTAATATTAGCTAGAGAATTCATAGTAAATGGTTTACGTTTTATAGCAGCAGAAAAGAAGATTGTTATTTCAGCAAGTTTTTTAGGTAAAGTGAAAACTATGTCACAAATGGTTGCTATTGTTTTTTTACTTTTATCACCACTTAATGCCACAATATTATCAATTGGCATTATTGTATATTGGATTGCTGTAGTTGCTACAGTTATTTCAGGAGTGGAATATATTTATCAAGGCAGAGAGTTATTAAAATAGCATGATTAATAAAGAAAAATACACAGAAAACTATATTATTGAGCCCTTAGTACTACAAAAATTTATCAGAGAATCCGAGGGCGTTAGAAATGATATTTGTCCATCAGTGGGCAAGGAAATAGGCAACTTTCTCTACTTTCTTATTTGTTTAACTAAAAGTAAGAGAATTTTAGAAATAGGAACAAGTATTGGCTATTCAACAATATGGCTGGCAATAGGGGCAAAAGAAAATGAAGGTAGTGTTCATACAATAGAAGCAAGTAAAAGACTTAAAACTGAAGCTGAGAATAATATAAATAGTGCTGGACTAAAGGAATATGTAAGTTTTTATGAAGGTCTTGGAGAAGAAGTACTGGATACATTGAGTTGTAATTACGATTTCATATTTATTGATAGCGCTACTAAAAGTTATGATGTTTTGTATGAAAAAAGTTTATCTTTATTAAGGACCGGTGGCCTATTGGTTTTTGAAGATGTGTTATTTGCTTGTACTGGCAAAAGGAAAGCACAAAGAGAAGTTATGGGCGCTTTTAATGAAAAAATTATTAATGATAAAAGAGTAATTAATTCTTTACTAAACATAGAAGATGGTATTATGCTTTGTATGAAAACATGAATTGAAGGAGATTGAGAGAATGAAATTAATTGGAACAATGAAAGTTAATGAACAGAATCATTTAGAAATTGGTGGTTGTGATGTTGTTGACTTACAAAAAACATATGGCACACCTTTAGTAGTTGTTGATGAGACTCATGTAAGCTCAATATGTAAAGACTACTATAAAAACTTTACTGAAAAAACCAATGGAAAGGCTATTGTCCTTTATGCTAGCAAGGCATTTATGACACCAAGCCTTTGTAAAATTATAAATAAAGAAAAACTTGGATTAGATGTTGTGTCTGGTGGAGAGCTTTTCATGGCCTTAAAAGCAGGGTTCCCAGCAGAAAAAATATTCTTTCATGGTAATAACAAAAGCTCGGAAGAATTAAATATGGCTCTTGATTCAGGTGTTGGTCGCATTGTTATTGATAATGATGATGAGTTAGAAAAGTTAAATCGGGTTGCTGGAGACAAAGGTGTTAAAGCCAATGTGCTTTTAAGAATAACACCAGGTATTGATGCTGCTACCCATGCTTTTATTAGAACGGGTAGTGTAGATTCTAAATTTGGCTTTACATTACCTAATGGTGATGCTTTAAAAGGTGTGGAAAAAGCTTATTCATTAGAAAATATTAAATTTAAAGGTTTACATTGTCATATTGGCTCACAGATTTTTGAGATGCAGTCTTTTAAAGATGCTGTCGGAGTTATGGTTAATTTTATTGAAGAAATTAAAAAAACTTTAAATATTGTTGTTGAAGATTTAGATATGGGTGGAGGCTTTGGTATTTACTATACTGAGGAAGACAATCCAAGTACAATTGCTTTATATAGTGAAAACATCTTAAATACTCTTGAAAGTTTAATTGAAGAAAAAGGATTATTAATGCCTAATGTGTTTGTTGAACCAGGCCGTTCCATTATTGGACCTGCAGGGTCTAATTTATATACTGTTGGTTCCGTTAAAAATATTCCTGGTGTTCGTAAATATGTTTCTATTGATGGTGGCATGGTTGATAACATTCGCCCAGCACTTTATGATGCCAAGTATGAAGTTGCTTTAGGTAACCGAATGGATGAAATTGGCACAGATGTTGTTACAGTAACAGGCAAGTGCTGTGAATCAGGAGATATATTAGCTAGAGATATTGCCCTTCCAGTTGCAAAAGCAGGAGATGTATTGGTTATGAGTTCTACAGGAGCCTATGGGTATTCAATGGCTAGTAACTATAATGTACTGGGTAAACCTGCCGTTGTCTTTGTGAAAGATGGAGAAAGCCAACTGGTTATTAAGAGAGAAAGCCATGAAGATATGATGAAGAATCATATTCTTCTAGATAGGTAAAGCAGATGTTATTTGGAATGGATCCACTTTCCTTACTTTATATTATTCCAGCTATTTTAATAGGTTTAACATTTCATGAAATAGCTCATGGCTATACAGCTTATTTGTTAGGGGATAAAACAGCAAAAGAACAAGGGCGCCTTTCTTTAAATCCTTTAAAACACATTGATCCTATAGGCTTTATATCGATGATTCTTGTTGGATTTGGTTGGGCTAAGCCTGTAATGATGAATCCTTATAATTTTAAAAACTATAAAGATGGTATTGCATTAACAGCTGTAGCAGGCCCTTTAGCAAATTTTGTAATGGCTATAATTGGTTTATTGCTTTTTAAGCTTGTCTATATATTTCCAGTCCCTGGCGTAATTATTACATTTTTAACAGTATTTATTCAGATTAATTTTATGTTGGCTGCTTTTAATATTCTGCCACTGCCAGTATTAGACGGCTTTAAGGTTATTATGCGATTATTTCCAGACTCGATTTATGATAAGGCTTTTGCTTTTGAAAGAAGATATGGCATTATCATCTTATTAATTTTAATATTAACAAGAGTTTTATCTTTTATTTGGACTCCTGTTTTTAATTTTTTAGTAATAGTAGGATCTAAAATTACATTTACATCAGATGCAGTCATGCAAATGTTTTTAAGATAGAGGTGAGGTTGAAAAATGAAAGAAACAATTTTAAGTGGTATGCGCCCAACAGGAACCCTTCATATAGGGCATTTAAGTGTTTTGAATAACTGGGTGTCACTGCAAGCAGAATATAAATGTTATTTCTTTGCTGCAGATTATCATGCTCTAACAACAGGGTATGAGAATACTGCTGATTTACAAGAGAATATAAAAAATATGGTTATCGATTGGATGGCAGTAGGTATTGATCCTGAAAAAAGCACTCTTTTTGTGCAATCTAAGGTACAAGCGCATGCTGAAATATTTTTACTTCTTTCGATGCTTACGCCATTGTCTTGGCTAGAGAGATGTCCAACTTATAAGGCTCAAATTGAGCAATTTAAGGTAAACCAAGGTAAGGATATAACAACCTACGGATTTTTAGGTTATCCAGTACTCCAAGCTGGTGATATTCTTTTATATAATGCTAATCGAGTTCCTGTTGGTAAAGATCAGTTGCCTCATGTAGAGATGACAAGAGAAATAGCCAGACGTTTCAATCATATTTATAATAAAAAGATTTTTGTGGAACCTGAAGGTAAGCTTTCAGAAATTCCTTTAATTGTAGGTACTGATGGAAGGAAAATGTCTAAAAGTTATCATAATCAAATTAATATAATGAGCGATGAAAAAGAGCTGAATAAAAAAGTGAGAAGTATGATTACTGATCCAAGTAGAATCCATAAAACAGATCCAGGAAATCCTGATGTCTGTACAGTCTTTAACTATCAAAAAATATATAATGCGCCAATTATTGAGAAACTAGAATCTAATTGCCGAAAAGGCACTATTGGCTGTATGGATTGTAAAAAGAAGCTTATTAGTGCTTTAGATATTTTACTTTCTCCATTTAGAGAAAAAAGAGCAGAAATTCTTAAAAAACCAAGTTATGTAGAGGATGTTTTAAGAGAAGGACAGATTCAGGCCTCTAAGCAAGCAGACGAAACCCTCAATGCTGTGAAGTCTGTTATGAATATGGCATAAAGAGATGGATTACAATATTCATTTACAAGCTTTTGATGGTCCTTTAGATCTCTTGTTGCATTTAATACAAAAAGACAAGGTAAATATTTATGATATTCCTATTGCCAGTATTACAAATCAATATTTGGCTTATTTAAAAGGTATGGAAAAATTTAATATTGAGGTAGCCAGTGAGTTTTTGCTAATTGCCTCAACATTGATTTCTATTAAAGTAAAAATGCTTTTACCTAAGGAGATTAATGAGGAGACTGGAGAAGAAGATCCTCGTCTTGAATTAGTTGAACGTTTATTGGAATATGAACGCTATAAAATTGCTACTGCAATATTCCGTGAACTTATAGAAAATCAAGGTAAAAGTTATTTTCGACCAAAAGACGAGAAATTATATGAAACTATTGCCAAGGATGTTAACCCTTTAGCAGATGTTTTGCCTGAGGATTTATATAATTTGATTACATTTGCTTTAAGTCGTGTGGAAGAGAAGAAAATGAAACCTTA
The DNA here is from genome assembly GCF_001584725.1 of endosymbiont 'TC1' of Trimyema compressum. Lineage (NCBI taxonomy): Bacteria > Bacillati > Bacillota > endosymbiont 'TC1' of Trimyema compressum. Next base: position 758,780 of record NZ_CP014606.1, read on the forward strand.
CAAAGTACAGGCAAAACAAATTACAATAACAGAAAAAATTAATAGTCTTCTTAAATTACTTTATGAAAAAAAGAGTATTTATTTTCATGATATGATTGATGAAGTTAGTAAAAGCGATATTGTTGTGAGTTTTCTAGCTTTACTTGACTTATTTAGACAAGAGAAAGTGTCTTTTCTTCAAGAAGCTAATTTCTCACCTGTAAAAATCATATTGAAAGAAGGGGCTTAAAATGCTTTTTAAAGAGGACTTAATTGCTTCACTTGAATGCGCTTTGTTTGTTTCCAACGATCCATTGTCTATTGAAACATTATCTCAGTTACTCAGTGTAAATAAAGAAGAATTAATAGATTTAATCGAAAGTTATGGTGAGAGCTTAGCAACTCCTGGTAGAGGTATTGAATTAAAAGAAGTTGCAGGTGGGTATAAACTTCAGACAAAAAAGGAATACGATAGCTTAATTGAATCTATTGTTAAACCACAAGGTGGACAACTTAGTAGAGCAGCTCTCGAAATATTAGCAATCGTTGCTTATAAACAACCTGTTACAAGGAGTGAAGTAGAGAAAATTAGAGGCGTGGGTGTCGATAGTATGTTCTTAAAGCTAGTGGAAAAAGAACTTATTTACGAAGTTGGCAGAAAAGAAGTACCTGGTAGACCTATACTTTATGGAACAAGTTCTCAGTTTTTAATGGACTTAGGCATTGACTCTTTAGAGGATTTACCACCTTTAGAAGAAAAAAGAGTTTTAGAAAATGAAGATTTAGAAGAGGTTTTGGCTTTTGATGATGAAGCTATGGTTTTTGAAAAAATCAATGATAATAAAGTAGAGGAACAAAAAAATGACTGATATGTTCTTTGAAGATTATACTCACTATTTGGCAATTGAAAAAGGCTTAGCGGATAATACTATTGAAAATTATTTGCGGGATTTAATTGCCTTTTATGATTATGCTAAAATAAAATATGCTATAGATGAAAATAACTATGAAAGCATTGACAAAGAAGTTATTCTAGGCTATTTTTGCCATTTGAAAAAAGATGGCAAAAAAGCTACTTCACAAAGTCGGTATATTGCTTCCCTTAAAAGTTATTTTCATTTTTTATTAAGAGAAAAAAAAATTAGCAGTGATCCAACAGCTATTTTAGATCCGCCGAAACAAAGGAAGACATTACCTGTGATTTTATCTCTAAAGGAAGTGGAGAGGTTTTTAGAAATCCCTGATTTGGAAAAGCCCTTAGGTTTCAGAGATCGCTGTATGTTAGAGTTGCTTTATGGTTCTGGCTTGCGAATTAGTGAGCTTATTTCTTTGTCTCTTACTGATGTTAATTTAGAGTTAGGATTTATTCGTTGTTTTGGTAAAGGCAATAAGGAGAGAATAATCCCCTTAGGTGAAATTGCTTTAGAGTTTATTGAGGAATATATTGAAACAACAAGGCCTCTTTTATTAAAAGGAAATATACGGGAAAAAACCTTATTTTTAAATAATAGAGGCAATTCAATGAGCCGTCAAGGTTTTTTTAAAATACTAAAAAATTATGGTAATAAGGCAGGAATTAAAAAAGAATTTTCACCACATACTTTACGGCATTCATTTGCAACCCATTTACTAGAAAATGGGGCTGATTTGAGAAGTGTTCAAGAAATGCTTGGCCATTCTGATATTGGAACAACCCAAATTTACACCCATTTGACTGTTAAGCATATTAAAAAAGTCTATGATGAAACTCATCCAAGAGCTTAGGAGATATAAATGACATATTTAGAAAAATAAATGAGGGTCTTGCCTATTTGAAAAACCAACTTGGTGATTTGAAACCAGAAACTGCTATCGTATTAGGCTCTGGTTTAGGTGATTTTGTTGAAGATTTAGAAATATTAAAAACTTTTTCATTTAGCGTTATCCCCCATATACAATCAGGTAATGTTGTTGGTCATAAGAAAGAGTTAAGTATAGGCCATTCATTAATAAAAAACCTGTTTTATTAATGAATGGTAGAATTCACTATTATGAGGGGAATTCTATGAAGGATGTAACATACCCTATCCGACTTTTTCAAGGGCGCTTGGTATAAAGAATTTAATTTTAACAAATGCTGCTGGAGGCTTAATTGGTCAGATTGGCCAATTAATGCTAATTGAGGATCATCTAAGCTTTTTCTGCCCTAGTCCATTGATTGGTGAAAATTTAGATGATTTTGGTAATCGTTTTCCAGATGCTACCAATATTTATTCACGAGAGCTGAGAACATTAGTTAAGGGAATAGCAAAAAAGAAGATATATTCTTAATGAAGGCGTGTATGGCTACATGAAGGGTCCCATGTATGAGACACCAAGTTAAATTAGAGCCTTAAAAATATTAGGTGCGGATGCCGTTGGAATGTCAACTGTTCCTGAAGCAATAGTTGCGGCTCACGGAAAAATGAAAGTCATGGGTATTTCTCCTGTGTAACTAATATGGCTTCGGGAATTACTGGAAACCCTTTAAGTCACCAAGAAGTCATTAAAGTAACGAAACAAGTGGGCGATTCATTTAAAAGACTTCTAAAAAAATCATAGAGGAGATTTAAGATGGTTGAAATACTCCGTAAAAAAGAGATGGGTTTTCTTTGACAGAAGAAGAAATAGCTTTTTTAATAAAAGGTATAGTAGAAGAATCTATTCCTGATTATCAACTTTCTGCTTTTACAATGGCCGCCTACTTTAAAGGTATGAGTGATGAAGAACTTTATCATTTTACAAAAGCTATGGTATTTTCTGGTGATACAATTGATTTTTCTGAAATAGATGGCTTTTTTGTGACAAGCATAGCACAGGTGGTGTAGGTGATAAAGTGACATCAGTAGTGGCGCCAATAGTTGCTGCTTGTGGCGTTAAGATGCCTAAAATGTCTGGTAGAGGCTTAGGTCATACTTGGGGTACAATCGATAAACTTGAAAGTATTCCCGGCTTTTCAACAGAATTAAGTAAAACAGAATTTTTAAAAGAAATTAATTCTATTGGCTTAAGCTTGATTCAGCAAACCGGTCATTTAGCGCCTGCTGATAAAAAGCTGTATGCTATTCGTGATGTTACTGCAACTGTGGAAAGTATTCCTTTGATTGCCTCAAGTATTGTCTCAAAAAAATAGCCTCTGGTAACAAAAATATTGTATTTGATGTTAAAGTAGGCGATGGCGCCTTTATGAAAAATGAAAGAGATGGCTATTTACTTGCTTTAGCTATGGTTAGTTTAATAAATCGATTCGGTGGACAGGGAATAGCAGTTTTAACAAGAATGGAAGAGCCACTAGGTTATGCTATAGGTAATAGTATAGAGGTGATGGAAGCTATAGAAATTTTAAAAGGTAAAGGACCTTCTGATGTCATATGATGTCATAGATGTTTCAAAGGCTTTAGCAGTAGAACTTTTGTTAATTTCTAGAATTGTGGAAACAAAGGAAGCAGCCCTTAAATTAATTAATAATGTTATTGAAAATGGAAGTGCTCTTGAAAAATTCAGGGAAATGATTGCTTTTCAAGGGGGTAATAGTAGGGTTATTGATGACTTTAGTCTTTTCCCAGAAAGCAAAAATACATTTTCTATTACATCTAAAGTTGAAGGCTATGTGACTAGTCTAAAGGCTGAGGCCATAGGACTAGCTTCAATGGCATTAGGCGCTGGTCGGGAAACATTAGGGGGACCCCCCAATAGATTTGTCTACTGGTATTTATTTAAATAAGAAAATAGGTGACTATGTTAAGGTAGGGGAAATCTTTGTAGTTGCTATTGGAGTGAAAAAGGTTAATAAGGAGAAGCTAGTAAAAGCTATTAGAGAAGGGTATGGTATAGGTCATAAGCCAATAGAAACTAAGAACTTAATAATTGATGTGGTTCAAGGACAAAGGAGTGACTTTAATTGATCGCGTTAGATACGATGCCTAATATTGGCCCTATATTAATGGTAAAATTATTAAAGGTTGGGCATCAAAAGTGGAGAGGAATTAATTAATTTAGGTAGCAAAAAAAGCTTTTATTCTTTTATCAGAAAACGGATTAGAAACTTGTTTAAGTAATTTATTTGCCCTTGAAGGTGCTGTTGAAAATATTCGATGGCATTATTTATCCAGTGATAGAAAAAAGAATTAAGGGAATTTTTTGAAATAATTTCTATTTGATGTGTATAGTTACTTGGGATAAGTTGATAATATATATGATATATGTTATAATCGTTAAAATATAAATTAAATACTACTATAGATATCTGATTAAATGCAGCTAATAATTTTATAACCTAATATAGGAGGATCAAATGAAAAAAACAAAAGTATTTTAGCCATTTTGACTTCGATTTTTTTAGCTGGTATTTTATTGATTGCTCCAAACACAACCTTTGGTGCTACTTTTGCTGAAGCTCAATTTCAATCTGCTTCAAATGATAGCTTTGGAGCTAATGACACAGCAGTAGTAGAATCCGAAGGGAATAACTTTATTTCTAAACCGGTGCCTACAGTACCCGGAGCTCAAGCACCAAAAATTATTTATATGGCACCGGTTTCTAATGCGGTTGTAAACGATATTGATGGACCTGGTACATTGATATCATTAAAGGCTGCATCAGGGGACAACGACATTTTAATATTAATGCAACAGGTGTTTTACATCTTACATTTGATAATGTTGGGGCTGGTGGAGGCATTCAAGCTACTGGCAATGAAACGATTAATAATCCTGCAATTAACAACTGTTTTATTTCTGCTAATATTGAAGGCGGTGGAATTTATGCCAATGGTATTGTTCGGGTAGAAGGTGGACATATCACCAATAATAAGGCTATCCGTGGTGGTGGAATTATGGGTGCTGGTAGTAAATCCTTAACCGTTGTTGGAAAATTGGAAAAGAAGTAAGAAACAATCAAGCTAACTACACTGCAGCTGGAGATTCGGGTTTTGCGGGTGGTATTGGTGTAGGCTATGGAAGCAGTTTAGTAGCTAATAATTGTATTGTTACTGGTAATAGTAATACAGGTGATGCTACTGACAATAGAGGCCTTGTTGTGGCGGCGGTATTGGTGCTTGGGAAGGGTCTTATGTCAATATAATTAATTGTACAGTGATTAATAATAAAGCTGCAAATTTTGGTGCAGGTATTTTAGTACATTGGAATAGTACATTAATTGTTGATGGCGGATTCATAGATAATAATGATTTATCAGCAAGTCCGACATTTGGCTATGGTGGCGGTATTTATACAGCTGCTGGAGCTAATCTAGAAATTAAAAATGGTACAATAATTTCAAATAATAAAGCAAAGTATGGAGCTGGAGGCAGAACCGAATATAAGACATCTAATATTATTCAAGATGGCACTATTATCCGTAATAATACTGCTGTATCCAGTGGCGGTGGCTTATACTTTGGCTCAGGAACCTATCTAGGTGCAGGCACAATCAGTATAGGTGCAGCTATAATTGAAAATAACACGGCGAATTTTGGGGCTGGACTTGATTTTGGCAGAGGTTTTACAATAATGATTAATGGCGCTGATATTCTAAATAATAGTAGTCTAACATCTGATGGAGCAATTTATACTTATCCTCAAAATATACTTTCATTAAGTAATTGCCTTTTAAATAACAATGATGCACAGTATGGAGGGGCTGTCTATATAGGCTCTGCTGAAAATACAGGAACAGCAACAACCCTTACCTTACTTAAATGATTCGACCATGAGTAATAATAGAGCTTCAGTTTCATCTAATAATGGTCAAGGCGGTGGAATTTGTTCAGGTTATTTTAATAAAATTAATTTAAATAGAACCAGTGTAACTGGCAATGTAGGTGATTATGGTGGTGCAATAATTGCTTTTAATGATAATATTTTAAATGCTGATACAAGTACTATTTTAAATAATTCAGCAACCCAATCAGGTGGTGGCTTATATTTTTATTAACACGAACTATTGGAACAGTATCAGGTAATTCACAAATTGCTTCTAATAAAACTGAAAAGTCTGGAGGTGGTGTTTATTTATCTGGGAACACCGTTTTAAATATTGAAAATGAAACAAGTCTTTTTAACAATGAAGCCACTGAATACGGTGGTGGTATTGCAGGGGCTCAAGCTAAAAGTATTACTATAAAGGATAATGGTAGTGTCAATAATAATCTGGCAGGCTCTTTTGGAGGTGGCATTTATAGTCATACTGGTTCAGTTGCTGGAACGGATACATTAATTACAATTAAAGATTATGCTATTATTAGTGGTAATAGTGCTAGTAATGGAGGCGGTATTAGTGGCTGGTCATTGGAAATGCCTGATAACATTCCAACTATCAGTCTAGAAAATAATAGCAAAATAAGTGGTAATATTGCTGATTTTTATGGTGGTGGTATTTGGGTACCACAACCTCATTTAAATAAAATTACTGCTGCTGGAACAGTTGTATTTGAGAAAAATCAATCGGTTCAAGCTTACTTTATGTTAGATTCTTCACCTGATGTCGCTATCCATCAAAGTCATATTTTTACTACTGCGTTTACATTACCTCCTAGTGGTGCACCTGCTTTTACATATGCGTATAATAATGATGATATTTCATATCAAGAAGGTATTCCTCTTGTTACTGTAACATTTGATTCTGTAGGTGGTTCACCTAGAATACTACAAGCTTCAACAAAGAAAGGCAGTAGCTTAGGAGCATTAATACCTCAAATACCTTTGCGAAGTGGCTATAAATTTTTAGGTTGGTATACTGAGATGGATGGGGCTGGTACTCAATTTAATCAAAATACAGTTGTTAATGGGAGTATGACAGTTTATGCTTTGTGGGAGCAATTGCCTCCGGAACCACACCAATACCTCCTGTGTCACCTAAGCCTGGTGACAATAGTACTGGGGATTTAAGTGGTTTGCCTCAAACAGGGATGAAACTTATTAGTATTATAGCTGGTATAGTATTTGTGAGTGGTTGCTTTGTGGTTTATTACAGCAAGCAAAAAAGAAAGAATTAAGCTAATTATTAAGATGAATTAATATGAATGGGATTGAAGATTTCAATCCCATTTTTATATCTATTTCTTCAGAATTGCTGTGGCTATAGCTAGCAGATAAATATATCAAAAAAAAAAAAATTATGCTATAATAATAGGGTATGAATAATAGGAGGATGAATAGATGAAGCCTGTTGTAGCAATTGTAGGACGACCTAATGTAGGGAAGTCTACTATTTTTAATAGAATAATTGGCCAGAGCACTGCAATCGTTGATGATACACCAGGAGTTACCCGAGACAGACTCTATGGAGATGCTCAATGGCTTAAACATAGCTTTATGTTAATTGATACTGGAGGTATACAGTGGGCTGGTGAAGACTTTAGTGAGTCAATAGCTAAACAAGCTAATATTGCTATTGATGAAGCTGATGTTATTTTAATGGTTGTTGACAGCAGAACTGGAGCTACAATTGAAGATGAACGGGTCGCTCGAATTCTTCAGAAAAATAATAAGCCAGTTGTTCTAGCTGTCAATAAAGTTGATAATTTTGCTAAGGATAATGCTTATGAGTTTTATACCCTAGGCCTTGGTGATCCTATTCCTATTTCAGCTGCTCATGGCACTAATATGGGTGATTTATTAGATGCTATTGTATCTTATTTTGATAATATTGAAATAGAGGAAGAAGATGAGGAAGAAGATGATGATAGTGTCAAAATTGCATTAGTAGGCAGACCTAATGTAGGAAAATCTTCTCTTTTAAATAAATTATGTAATGAAGAAAGAGTTATAGTCAGCGATATTGCAGGGACAACAAGAGATGCCATTGATGAGAAAGTTACTTATTACGGCAAAGATTATACCTTAATTGATACTGCAGGAATTCGCCGTAAGTCAAAAGTTGGAGAGTTTATCGAAAAGGTCACCGTAATTCGATCTGTTAGAGCAATGGAAAGAGCTGATGTGGTATTTGTTTTAATAGATGCCGTTGAAGGCCTAACAGAGCAGGATAAGCGCATTGCAGGTACTGCCGAAGAAAATGGGAAAGCAACTGTTTTAGTTGTTAATAAATGGGATTTAATTAAGAAAGATAGTAAAACAATGGCTACTTTTGAAGAAGACTTAAGAGATAAAATGAGTTTTATGAATTATGCACCTATTGTATTTATTTCTGCATTAACTGGTCAAAGAATTGGTGATTTATATAAGTTGGCTGATTTAGTTTATACTAATGCTCACAGAAAAATTGAGACGTCAACTATTAATCAATTGTTGAGAGAGATTGTAGCATTTAATCCTCCGCCAAGTGATAAGGGTAGACCACTTAAAATTAACTATGGCACTCAAATTAAAGTTGCTCCGCCTTCATTTGCGCTATTTGTAAATGATGTGGAATTAATGCACTTTTCATATAAAAGACATATAGAAAATAAATTTAGAGAGGCTTTTGATATTACAGGGACGCCAATCCGAATTTATTTAAGAAATAAAAAAGGGGAATAGTACTTTGACGAATATATCAGTTATTGGTTTAGGCAGCTGGGGTACAGCCTTAGCTTTACATTTAGATAGAAATAATAACAAAGTAACTTTGTATGGTCGTATAGAAGATCAATTTAAGCTTATTAATAATACTAGAGAGCATCCATTTTTACCAGGCATTGCTATACCTGAGTCTATTAATTTAACTTTGGATTTAAAGACTGCAGTTAAAAATGAGATTTTGGTCTTGGCTGTTCCTTCTCCCTTTGTAAGAGAAATTACAGAGAAAATTGTCGCAATTGCACCAGCAAAAAAATACATTATTAATGTTGCAAAAGGTATGGAAATGACTACCAGTAAGCGTTTATCTGAAGTTATTAATGATGTTTCAAAAGGCAATTATGAGTATTGTATTTTATCTGGACCCACTCATGCAGAAGAGGTGGCCAGAAATATGCCTGCTGCAATTGTAGCAGCGAGTTCAAATATGAAATTTGCTAAAGATGTGCAAATTTACTTTAATTCTGAAACATTAAGAACCTATACGAGCAGCGATGTTGTCGGTGTTGAATTAGGTGGTACTTTAAAAAATATTATAGCAATCGCTGCAGGCTTTATTGATGGTATGGGATTTGGTGATAATGCAAAAGCAGCTATTATTACAAGAGGATTATATGAAATGATGGCTCTTGGCAAAGCTATGGGGGCTCAGATGTCTACTTTTACCGGACTCACTGGCATGGGGGATTTAGTTGTAACCTGTACCAGTAAACACAGCCGAAATAGAGCTTATGGAGAAGCCTTAGGAAAAGGCAAAACTCCTCAAGAAATTAGTGATTCAATGGATATGGTAGCTGAAGGAGTTTATGCTACAAAAGCTATTTATATGCTTTCTGAAAAGCTAGATATTACAATGCCTATAACCAATGAAGTATATCATGTAATTTATGAGAACAAAAGCCCTTTGAAAAGTTTTAAGGATTTAATGAATAGAGAAATGAAAATGGAAATTGAGGGAATTGACATTGAAAAAAATTAAAGTTGGTTTACTTGGCTGTGGCGCAGTGGGAACCAGTGTATATGAATTAATTCAAAAGAATCAAGATAAGTATTATGCTTTATTAGGCGCTGAAATAGAAGTAGTTAAAATTGTAGTTCATTCTTTAGATAAGAAAAGGCCTTCTATTCCAAATCAGCTTTTAACCCTTGATCCTAATGAAGTGTTAGAAGACCAGGACATTGATGTTGTAGTTGAAGTTATGGGTGGTATTACAGATGCTAAGGATTATGTTTTAAAGGCCTTGAAGAATAAAAAACATGTTGTTACAGCAAATAAAGATTTAATGGCAGTTTATGGCCAACCTATATTTGAATTAGGGGATCAAGAGCAAAAACTTGTTTTATTTGAAGCCAGCGTTGCTGGTGCTTTACCAGTAATTGGTACTATAAAAAATGATTTAGCTAGTAATAAAATTAATAAAGTCATGGGTATTATTAATGGTACCACTAACTTTATTTTAACTAAAATGTTTGATGAAGGACTTCCGTTAGATTTAGTGTTAAAGGAAGCACAAGATCTTGGCTATGCTGAGGCTGATCCTACAGCAGATGTGGAAGGCTTAGATGCGGCGAGAAAAATTGCTATTTTAGCATCAATTAGCTTCAATACTAGAGTTGTCTTAGATGACGTTTATGTAGAAGGTATTTCAAAAATAGCTACAGATGATATTGAATATGCTAAACAATTTAAAAGCACCATAAAATTATTAGGAATTGCAATTGTTAATGATGGCAAAGTAGAAGTTAGGGTCCACCCGACACTTATTCCATTAAATCATCCTTTAGCTAAAGTAGATGATGTTTACAATGCTATATATTTAGAAGGCGATGCATTTGGTGATTTAACATTCTTAGGAAAAGGAGCAGGAGGATTTCCAACTGCAAGTGCAGTCGTTGGTGATATATTGACTATTGGCAAAAATATTTTGAATCCAGTAAGTAAAATCAAGAATTGTACTTGTTATTTAGATTTACCAATTAAGACAATTAAGCAAGTTGAATCCCACTATTATATTAGAATGATTGTAGCAGATGAAACAGGTGTCCTTTCAAAGATAGCTAGTGTATTTGCTGAAAATAATGTGAGTATTGACTCTGTTATACAGAAGAAGTTAGCAAATAAAAAAGCTGAATTAGTTTTATTAACTGATCGAGTTGAAGAAGATAATTTTATGAAAGCTAAAGTAGGAATTGAAAGTTTAATTACTGTGGATAGTGTTACTTCTATTCTAAGGTCAGAAAAAGAAAATTAGACAAGAGGTGTAAAAATAAAATGGGTATTGTTGTACAAAAATTTGGTGGTAGCTCGGTAGCATCGCCAGAGCATATTAAAAATGTAGCACAAAGAATAATTGAAACAAAAGAGCAAGGTAATCAGGTCATTACTGTTGTGTCTGCTATGGGGGATTCTACAGATGATTTATTAGCCTTAGCTAATGCTATAACGAAAAATCCACCTCATAGAGAAATGGATATGTTACTTGCAACTGGCGAACAGGTTTCAATTTCTCTTTTATCTATGGCTATAAAAGAAAGAGGCTATAATGTAGTCTCTCTAACTGGGGCACAAGCAGGCATTTATACAGATGATATACATAAAAAAGCTAAAATTACCCGCATTGATAATGATAGACTTCAAAAAGAACTGGATAGTGGCAAAATTATAATTGTAGCTGGTTTTCAGGGTAAGACAGAAGCTGGCGAAATAACAACGCTTGGTAGAGGTGGTTCGGATACAACTGCAGTGGCAATTGCCACTGCAGTTGGTGCAGAAGTCTGTGAAATTTATACAGATGTAGACGGTGTCTATACAACAGATCCTAGAATTGTTTCAAATGCGAGAAAGCTGGATTCCATTTCTTATGATGAAATGCTTGAATTGGCTAGTTTGGGCGCTTTAGTTTTACAAACAAGAGCTGTTGAATACACAAAAAAACACAATGTTAGAATTTGTGTAAGATCTAGTTTTAATCATAATAAAGGTACAATAGTTGAGGAGGCATCTTTAATGAAAAAAACACGTTTAGTAAGTGGGGTAGCCCATGATTTAGATGTAGCAAAAGTTACAATTTATGGTGTGCCAGATATTCCTGGTATTGCTCAAAGAGTATTTAAGTCTTTAGCTGAAGCTGCAATTAATGTTGATATGATTGTGCAGAGTAATCCTAAGGGTGATCGCAATGATATTTCATTTACAGTTGGTCTAGATGATAGAAATAGAGCCATGGAATTAATGGAGGATTTAAAAATTAAATTAGGTGCTGAAGGTGTAACTTTAAGAGACAATTTAGCTAAAATTAGCATTGTTGGTGCTGGGATGCAATCAAATGCTGGTGTTGCAGCTAATATGTTTGAAGCTCTTGCAGAAGCAGACATTAATATTGAATTAATAACAACATCTGAAATTAAAATTTCTTGTTTAGTTGAGTTAGATCAAAGTAAAAAAGCAGTTCAAGTTATTCATGATAAATTTAGACTAGGAGATGAGGATTAAAATATAAAGGAGGACAATAGTATGAAAGTGAGAAAGGCAATTATTCCAGCTGCAGGCTTGGGTACTCGTTTTTTACCTGCTACTAAAGCAGTTCCGAAGGAAATGATCCCTCTGCTAGACAAACCAGCTATTCAATATATTGTTGAAGAAGCAGTTGCTTCTGGTATAGAAGAAATCTTAATTATTACTGGGAGAGGCAAAGAGGCTATTGAAAACCATTTTGATATATCCTATGAATTAGAAGATACTCTAGAAAAAAAAGAACAGAAGGAATTGTTACAAATAATTCAACCATTAAGTCATATGGCGAATATCTATTTTGTAAGACAAAGGATGCCTAAAGGATTAGGCCATGCTGTCGGCTGTGCCAAAGATTTTGTTGGTGATGAACCTTTTGCAGTTTTATTAGGTGATGACCTTTTTCACTGTTCTGAAAAGCCTTGTATTAAGCAACTTATTGAACAATATGAAAAGCATGAAGCTAGTGTCTTTGCTTTATTAAACGTAGCTCGAGAGCATGTAGATAAGTATGGTGTAATTAGTGGACATAAAGTGGATGAAGGCTTATACAATATTGATGATTTAGTTGAGAAACCATCTATTGCTGAAGCTCCTAGTAATTTAGCAGTTATGGGTCGTTATGTTTTTACACCGAAGATTTTTGAAATGATTGAAATGACACCACCGGAAAAAGGTGGAGAAATTCAATTAACAGATGCTATGAAGAAACTAACTGCTTTTGAAAAAATGTATGGCTATATTTTTAATGGAAAACGCTATGATACAGGCTATTTATTAGGCTATTTAGAAGCAGTTGTGGACTTTGCTTTAAGACGAGAAGATATTAAAGATGATTTTTTTGCTCTTTTAAAAGAAAAATTATAATTAAAAAGAAGTAGTTTCTAAAAGAAATTGCTTCTTTTTAATTCATAAAAAATATTGGAAAGGTGAGATAAAAAATGCAGAAAAAGAAAGCCCTCATCAGTGTTACTGATAAGACCGATGTTCTTTCCTTGATACTGCAAAAGTTGAAAATATCGACGATATAGATTTAGTTTGCGTTAATCTCTATGAATTTGAGAAAACTTTACGCTCTGGCAAAGATGAAAAATCCATGATTGAATCTATTGATATTGGAGGACCTACTTTAATTAGAGGAGCTGCTAAGAACTTTTACCACGTAATGGTTGTAACCGATCCAAAAGATTATGGCTATGTTATTGAAACTTTAAAAAATAATCAAAACACTAAAGCTTTTGCAGCTATTGCAGAGTATGATGATTTAATTGCCTATTATTTTACTAAAGATGAAAAATACCCTAACAGATTGGCTTTACCATTACGACTAAAAAGTAAGTTGAGATACGGCGAAAATCCTCATCAAGAAGGTTACCTTTATGAAACTGCCTATAAAGACGAGAGTATTTTAGATTATGAACAATTACAAGGGAAAGAAATCTCTTTTAATAATATTAACGATCTTTTTGAAGGTTTATCTCTCCTTACAGAATTTAAAGACGATAAGGTAACTTGTGTTGCAGTAAAACATAGTGCTTCTTGTGGTGTAGCTGTTGGACAAACTGCTTTTGAATCTTTTGAAAAAAACTATGGCTTGTGATCCTATTTCTATTTTCGGGGGAATTCTTGTATTCAATGATATTGTATATGGTGATACTGCAAAAGCGCTCAATAGTATTTTTTAGAAGTTATCGGTGCCCCTGGTTATACAGAAGATGCATTAGCTATATTTAAAGAAAAGAAAAATGTTCGTGTTTCAAAAACTCTTCATACCAGCATTCAATCTAAAATTGATATGAAGTACTTTTAGATGGTTATTTGTTGTCTCAGGATAGAGATGATATTTTATATGAGAATCTTGAAAATGTGACAAATGCTGTAGCAAGTGCAAAAGATTTAGAGGATATGGTTTTTGCAATGAAAATTGCTAAACATTTAAAATCCAACGCTATAGCTATTGTTAAAGATAAACAAGCTCTAGCATTATGTGGTGGACAAACTGCCCGTATTTTTCTTTGCAAGATGGTCTCTTAAACAATAAGGATAAGAATTTTCAAGGGGCTATTATGGCCTCTGATGGTTTTCTCCATTTGATGATTGTGTTATACTTGCCTATGAAAAAGGTATTGTAGGTATTATTCAACCATGGGGATCAATTCAAGATCAACAATCAATTGAAGCCTGTAATAAGTTTGGTCTCTCAATGGTTTTGACGAATATTTGTCATTTTAAACATTAGGAGGATAAATTAAATGTCAGTTCAGTTACTATTAGAGAATATAGGTCCAATAACTAATTGCAAAATTGATTTAAATCAATTGACAGTATTAGTTGGCGATAATAATACTGGATGGAAAAAATAGAAACAGAGCAGTTTTTAAAAGATAATGTTTTTAATCCAGAGTTATTTGTTTGTGAAAATTGCAAAAGTTCTTTAACCCTTATGGATGGCGAATTTCCTATATCATCTGTTAAATTCAATCCCTTTGAAGTAACTATTAATGATAATGAAACTGCTTTAAAAGATTGTATTTATGTTGATAGTCCATTGATTTTAAATGAGAAGTTACCAATGGAACCTACATCTATGTGGTATAAAGATGATTTAAAGCATAAATTAATCACGCCTAATACTTCTAATTGTTATGCTATAGATGAAGTTGTAAAAATTCTTGATACAATGCTGACTGGCAATCTTGTTCAAGTTGAAAATAGGAATTATTTATATTATGAAAGAAGTGATAGCGTATTAGTTGAAACTATTAATACGCCTAATGGTCTGAAAACCCTCTTATTAATCAAGGCACTACTTAATAATGGTTACTTAAAAAAGGAACAATTTTAATGTTAGATGAAACGGAAATCTTTCTTTATCCTGGCATGGCAGCTCAGATATGCTAGAATCCTTACATTGTTAATAAAGCACTGTGGATTAACTGTTCTAGTTGATACTTCCAGTCTTTATTTTATTGAGGCGTTAGATATGTTTTCTAAATATTATGGGATAAGAGATGGCAGCCATTTTTATTTAAGTAATAGAACAGAAGAAGGGGTTTACTTTTTTTGATGAAAAAGAGGATATGCAAAAAAACTATAATAGTCTTTTATCTGATTTTGAAGAGTTGGATTATATTAGATTAGAACAGGATGGTGATTATTAGAATGTTAACTGATATACAAAACATTTTATTTAAATCATTTTCTAATTTTTATGAACCTATTAAATCTATTGCCTATGATTCTGCAAATGATGAATACCCCAGTCATCTAGAGGAAAGAATGTTTAATTTTGATAGGATAGCTGAGTATACATACGGTATAGGTCGCGACTTAATGCCCTGTTCTCCAGATGCGCTTTTTATTTCATTGAATTTAAAAATGGTAAGCTGGATACTCAAGATAAGAAAAGAAGTCTAAGGCTTAATTTTGCAGAAGGTCCCTATATTATATTAGTTCGTATTTTTAGAGAAAAAAGCTTTATTTAACAAAGGCTGCTTTTTCAAAATTACCAAAAGTAGGAATCGTTGTCTATAATGGAGCTAAAAATCCATCAGAAGTTGTCCATTAAAGATATGAAACTCGTTTTCAGTTAAATGAATACGTCTATACCCTCTATGATAAAATATATACTTTTACATTTAAACAGTTTAATAAAATGGTTCTTAATAGGCGTTATCCCTTTATTTTTTTCGACCATATAGGTGATTAAAAAACATTGACACAGTAGAAAAAACAGTGTATTATATTAAAGTAAAGCAAAATAACTTTACGAGGTAGTAATGGAGAAATTTATAGAAGTTATGTTGCTATTAGATATTTATGGTAATTTACTGACAGATAAAAGAAAACAAACATTAAGTTTATATTATAATGAGGATTACTCTCTTCAAGAAATTGCTGATTTTTTAGGAATTACTAAACAAGGTGTACGAGATGCATTGGTTCAAGGAGAGAAAAGCTTATATCATTATGAAAAAAATCTTAAAATATTGTCTCAAAATTTAGAACAAGATAAAATTTTGAGAAGTGTAGTAAATCAAATTGATGATGAGGATATTAAACAAACCCTTAGCCGTTTAATATATTATGAGGAGTAACCAATGGGTGCTTTCAGCAGTTTAACGGAAAAAATACAAAGTGCTTTTGCAAAATTAACAAGCAAAGGCAGATTAACAGAAAAAGAAATTGACATTGCTTTAAAAGAAGTGCAAATGGCACTTTTAGAGGCTGATGTTAATTTTAAAGTTGTCAAAAATTTTATTAAGAGTGTTAAAGAAAAGTCTCTTGGTGCTAATATTCTTGAAAGTTTAACACCGGGACAACAAGTTATTGATATTGTAAATAAGGAGTTAGTTCATCTTTTAGGTGACGAAATTACCTATTTAAATATTGCCGGTAAACCTCCTAGTATTATTATGTTAATCGGCCTTCAAGGGGCTGGAAAAACGACCACAGGTGGTAAACTTGCTTATTTGCTAAAAGGACGACAGAATAAAAAGCCTTATCTGATAGCTGGAGATATTTATAGACCTGCTGCAATTGATCAATTAAAAACTTTAGGTAAGAAAATTGATGTGCCTGTTTTTTCTATTAATGGTAGCAAAGATCCAGTCGCTATTGCAAAAGCTGGCGTTGAAGTTGCTACTAAAGCAGGCTCAGATGTTATTATTATTGATACAGCTGGACGACTGCATTTAGATGAAGCTATGATGATTGAAGTTGAGGATATTAAGAAAACAGTTAATCCTCAGGAAATACTACTGGTTGTTGATGGTATGACCGGTCAAGATGCTGTAAATATTGGCAAGGAATTTAACGAAAAGGTCGGCATAGATGGTATTGTATTAACTAAAATGGATGGTGATACTAGAGGCGGTGCTGCTATTTCTATTAGAGCTGTTACTGGTAAACCTATCAAATTAATTGGTATGGGGGAAAAACTAGATCAGTTAGAATTTTTCCATCCAGATAGAATAGCTAGTAGAATTCTTGGTATGGGAGATATTCTTTCTTTAATTGAAAAAGCAAAAGATCAAATTGATGAAAAAGAAGCAGTAGAAATGCAAAAGAAATTAATGGATGCTTCTTTTACATTTGAAGATTTTTTAAGTCAAATTAAACAGCTGAGAAACATGGGGCCTATTGAAGATTTATTAGGTAGATTGCCAGGTATGGGCAACATGAAAAACTTAAAAGTTAGTGATAAAGATATAAATAAAATTGAAGCCATTATTTTTTCAATGACAGTGGAAGAAAGAAAAAGACCAGAAATTATGAATGGTAGTAGAAAAAAAAGAATTGCTTTAGGCAGTGGTACAGAAGTTCAAGATGTTAATCGCTTGCTAAAACAATTTGAAAGTTCAAAGAAAATGATGAAACAAATGGGTAATATGGGTAAGAAGAAAAAAGGTTTTATGCCGAAATTTTTCTAGTCCTTTTATAGATTTAAATAATTCAGGAGGTGACATACAAATGGCAACAAAAATTAGACTGCGTAGAATGGGTGCGAAGAAAGCGCCTTTTTATAGAGTAGTCGTTGCAGATTCCCGCTCTCCAAGAGATGGAAAATGTATCGAGGAAATTGGATACTACAACCCTATTCAAGCAGAACAAACTTTAAAAATTGATGAGGAGAGAGCTTTATACTGGATTGGTACAGGAGCTCAACCATCTGAAACTGTAAAAGCATTGTTTAAAAAAGCAGGTATTTTACAGAAACAAAATGGTTAAGGAGAATGATCGTTATGGAAGAGCTTATGCGACTCATTACCAGCTATATTGTAGATGAACCAGAAACCATAGATATTGAATGCAATGAAGAACCGAATTGCCAAGAAGTTACTTTGAAAGTGCCAGAAATATACATGGGTAAAGTTATTGGTAAAAATGGTCGAATTGCTAAAGCTATTCGTTTAATTGCCAATGTTAAAACGAATAAAAATTCTAAAAAAGTTTATGTCAATATTGTTTCAAAAGATGGATAATGAAAAAATAGAAATAGGAGAAATTATTGGTGTATTCGGTATTAAAGGCGAAGCGAAGATTTATCCACTCACTAATGAAAAAGAGATGTTTTTAACATTTAAGGAATTTCAATACCAAGACAAACATCAAGAAGGTATTCTCCTAGTTGAAAGAATTAGACTGCATAAAAATATTATAGTTTGCAAATTTAAAGACAAAGGTACTATTGAATCAGTTTTGCCTTTAAAAGGCTTGAAACTATGGGTGCCAACTTCAGTGCTACCTAACCTAGATAATGATGAGCATTATGTTTATGAGCTTGTGGGTGCTAGTGTTTGGACAGATGATGGCATGGAACTTGGACAATTGTGTGATGTTATGAACACAGGTGCCTATGATGTTTATGTTGTTAAAGATTATGAAAATAAGGAATATTTGCTCCCAGGAATCCCTGAAGTAATTTTAGAAAAAAATATGGAGGAAAAAAAGTTAGTAGTTCACTTACTACCTGGCTTAGTAGATTAATATGAAAATAGATGTTCTGACACTTTTTCCAGAATTTTTTTCATCACCTTTAAATGAAAGCTTACTAAAAAAAGCAATTGATAAGGACTTACTATCAGTTAATAGAATTAATATTAGAGAATTTTCTCAAAATAAATATCACAAAGTTGATGATTATCCTTATGGCGGAGGACAAGGAATGGTTATGGCTGTAGAGCCAATTGTACTAGCTTATGAATCTATACCGAAGGAGAAAAATAGTAAAACTATTTTTCTTTCACCTCAAGGACAACTTCTCACTCAGGCAAAAGCTAAAGATTTAGCAGCATATGATCAGCTTATATTGTTATGTGGCCATTATGAAGGTGTTGATGAAAGAGCCATTAATTTAATTGTTGATGAAGAAATCTCTATTGGTGATTATATTTTAACTGGTGGAGAGTTACCTGCCTTAGTACTAATTGATGCCATCAGTCGACATATTGATGGGGTAGTTGGAAGCAAGACTTCTGTTGAAGAAGATTCTTTATCAGATGGTTTGTTAAAATACCCACAGTATACAATGCCTAGAAGTTTTAGAGGTGAAGAAGTACCTGAAATATTACTTTCTGGACATCATAAAAATATTGAAAATTGGCGCAGAGAGTTATCTCTTAGAAGAACGCAAAATAAACGCCCTGATTTATGGGCATCCTATAATAATAAATTAAAAAAGGAGGGGAAATAAATGAATGTCATTGATTCAATTAATGCAAAATATTTAAAAACTGATGCGCCTGATTTTGGCCCTGGAGATACAGTTAAAGTTCACGCTAAAGTTGTTGAGGGAGAAAAAGAGAGAATTCAGATTTTTGAAGGAACTGTACTTAAGAGAGGTGGCGCTGGTATTAACGAAATGTTTACTGTACGTCGTATTTCTTATGGCGTTGCTGTTGAAAGAGTATTCCCTGTACATTCACCGCGTATTGATAAAGTAGATGTTGTCCGTCGCGGACGTGTTAGAAGAGCTAGACTAAACTACTTAAAAGATAGAGTAGGTAAAGCCGCAAGAATTAAAGATAAAAAATAAGGACTGGTATTTACTAGTCCTTCTATCTATATAGGAGGAAATAGAATGCACAGTAACGATACAGATACAGCAATATATGAAGAAAAAGAAGGGGGAAAATCCTTTCTTAGCACTTTAATTACGCTACTTCAAATTATTGCTATTGCACTTATTATTAATGCAGCTATAAAAGCATTTCTTTTGCGACCTTATACAGTTATTTCAGGTTCTATGGAACCAACACTAATGGTTAATGATAAAGTCTTTGCTGAGGTAGTAACTGGTTATTTTTCAAAGCCTCAGAGAGATGACATTGTTGTTTTTGTGTTTCCAGGAAAAGATCCTAACAAGCCAATAATCAGACAGACAACTGGTGATTATTTAGGAACTATTTTTAATAGTTTTATACAGTTTAAATGGCCTGATAATGGAGAAGTTGAATATGTTAAAAGGGTTATTGGTACCCCTGGCGATGTGATAGATATAAGAAATGGTAAAGTGTATGTAAACGGTAGCCAATTAGATGAATCATCTTACATTCCAAGTAATGTAAGAACAGAATCACTTGGCTCTATTAATTTCCCATATACAGTTCCTGACAAATCTTATTTTGTCTTAGGAGATAATAGAGAGAACAGTTTTGATTCTCGTTATTGGGGTCCTGTACCTGAAAAAAATATAATAGGTAAACCAGTTATGCTTTATTTTCCTTTTGATCATTTCAGATTTTTTAAAGGATGATTGTATGTTAAAGGTTCAATGGTATCCTGGCCATATGACTAAGGCAAAAAGAAAATTAGAAGAGCAAATAAAAACAATTGATGTAGTAATTGAGCTTCGCGATGCGAGGATACCTAAAAGTTCAGATAATCCTGAGATTAAAAAAATCATAGGAAATAAAGGACATATCATTGTTTTAAATAAAATGGATTTAAGTAGTAATGAAGCCACTGCAAAGTGGCTCAATTACTTTGAAAAAAAGAATATTAAAGCTTTAGCAATAAAAGGTACTGATAAAAA
This sequence comes from endosymbiont 'TC1' of Trimyema compressum, assembly GCF_001584725.1. Classification (NCBI taxonomy): domain Bacteria; kingdom Bacillati; phylum Bacillota; species endosymbiont 'TC1' of Trimyema compressum. The sequence goes on from NZ_CP014606.1 coordinate 779,344, forward strand.
AGGCGTTAAGAAAATATTGCCAATACTGGATAATATGGTCAATACTATTTTTTCTAAGAGGCAAAATAGAGGTCTTTTAAATAGACCTTTACGCTGTATGGTAGTAGGGGTTTCAAATGTTGGAAAATCATCTTTTATCAATTCCTTAGCCAGCAAAAAAATGGCTCGTACAGGTAATAAACCAGGGGTTACAAAAGGTAATCAATGGATTACAGTTACGGATAAAGTACAACTTCTTGATACCCCAGGTATTCTTTGGCCTAAGTTCGAACATAACTCAGGCTTTTATCTAGCTGTTACTGGGGCAGTATCTGATTTAGTTTATGATACGGTGGAGGCAACACTTTTATTAATTGATATGTTGGGAGAGCGAAGGCTTCTAAAAGGTAAATATGATTTTTATAATGGGAATTCTCACACTTTTTTAAAAGCATTTAGTAAAAAAAGAGGTTTATTAAATACAGGCGGTATTGTTGACATTAATAAAGGCGCTATTTTATTTATGAAAGACTATAGAGAAGGTAAAATTGGCCATTTTCCATTGGAAATGCCTCCAGGTAATTAAAAATGAACCAATTGATTAAAAATTTTTTAAAAGAGGAAAAAGAGAGAAAACGTCTTTATGACTTTCATAAACAGGAGAGAGAATTAAAAGATGATTATCCAATTCTAGTAGGCGTTGATGAAGCCGGCAGAGGTCCTTTAGCAGGACCTGTATATGCGGCTTGTGTCTGTTTACCTACTGGTATTTTTATTAATGGATTAAATGACTCTAAAAAAATGAGTGAAGAAAAAAGAAATCTTATTGCCACTGAAATAAAAGAGCAAGCTCTTTTTTATACTTATGGCTATAGTAGTGTTAAAGAAATTGATAATCTTAATATTTTAAATGCAACTATGTTAGCTATGTCTAGAGCTATGGCAAAATGTCCTGTTGTTCCTGATTATTGCTTAGTAGATGGGAATCTATTACCAGAAGCTATGAATTGCAATGGAAAAGCAGTTGTTAAAGGCGATTTATTAATGCCTTCAATTGCTGCAGCTTCAATTCTAGCAAAAACTAAAAGAGATGAAATAATGACCTTTATTCACAAAACTGTACCAGAATACGCTTTTGATAAACATAAGGGATATGGAACTAAAGCTCACTATGAGGCTTTAGAAGCCTATGGACAATCACTTTTTCATAGAGAAACATTTTTAAAGAGGTTTAAACAAAAATGAGATTACAAAAATATTTAAGCACATATGGAATCTGTTCGAGAAGAAAAGGTGAAGAGTTAATAGCCGCTGGTCGAGTTTTTATTGGCAGAAAAAAAGCTGTCATAGGAGATAAGGTGGATCCAGATACTGATAAGGTTTATGTAGATCGAAAATTGGTTATTGCTGAAAGGCAGAAAATTTATATTTTATTAAATAAACCAAGAGGCTATGTTACAACAACCAATGACCCTGAAGGTAGAAAAACAATTTTAGATTTAATCAAAAAAGTGCCTGAAAGAGTTTATCCAGTTGGTCGTTTAGATTATGATACTGAGGGATTACTACTTCTAACAAATGATGGAGATTTAACCTTTGGGTTAACCCACCCTAAACATCAAATTAGTAAAACTTACAAGGCGAGGTGCAAAGGGACTGTAGATTCAGTAGCTATCGATTCTTTGCGCTCCGGTGTAATTTTATATGATGGATATAAAACACAGAAAGCTGAAGTTTATGTTATAGAGCTCAATAAAGAAAATAGCCTTCTTGAAGTTACTATCTATGAAGGTAAAAATAGACAAATTAGAAAGATGTTTGAAAGTGTAGGTCATCCTGTAACCCGATTGACTAGAATAAAAATAGGAGATATGAAAGTTGGGGATTTAAAAAGTGGTTCCTATCGTTTTTTGAAAAAGACAGAAGTTGATAAACTTAAAAATTTCTGTAAAAAAGCCCGTTATAAATAGTAAACGACCCTATTTTATGATAGAATTAGGGGGAAATAAAAGAATTATTTGCAATATTATTGGAGGGAAATTACTCATGTTAAAAATGTATTATGATAATGATGCTGATTTAAGCATTATTCAAGGTAAAAAGTAGCAATCTTAGGGTATGGTAGCCAAGGACATGCACATGCGTTAAATTTGAAAGAAAGCGGTGTTGATGTTGTTGTTGGTTTACGTCAAGATAGTAAACGTTGGAAGGAAGCAGATGGACTAAAAGAAAAGTTAGTACATTAAAAGACGCTTGTGTTTATGCTGATGTTATTATGTGTTTACTTCCTGATGAAAAACAAGAAGCTATTTACAATGAAGATATTAAAGAATATTTAACAAGTGGCAAAGTATTAATGTTTGCTCACGGATTCAATATTCACTTTGGATTAATTCAACCACCAGCAGATGTAGATGTAATTATGGCTGCTCCAAAAGGACCTGGACACTTAGCTAGAAGCAGGTGTAATTTAGACAACATTTAAAGAAGAAACTGAAACGGACTTATTTGGAGAGCAAGCAGTTCTTTGTGGTGGTGCTAGTGGCTCTTTGTTAAAGAGCTGGCTTTGATGAAACATTAGTTGAAGCTGGTTATGCACATGAAATGGCATATTTTGAGTGTTTACATGAGCTTAAGTTAATTGTAGATAATGTACGAAGGTGGAATCAGTAATATGCGTTACTCAATTAGTGATACAGCTAAATATGGCGATTTAACTAGAGGCCCTCGTGTTGTTAATGAAGATACCAAAAAAGAAATGGCTAAGACTCTAAAAGAGATTCAGACGGGTCAATTCGCTAGAGAGTGGATTTTAGAAAATAAAGCTGGTCGTCCAAACTTTAATGGTCTTTATAATCAAGACAAATAACACTTGATTGAGACTACTGGAGAAAACTTAAGAAAAATGATGCCTTGGATTGGCAAAAAGCAAAATAATTTTATAATATAAAGGCAAAGAAAGGCAGATTACCTTTCTTTTTTCCTTGTGAGGGAAAAATGATCATAGTTGTCGGTGGCGGTGCAGCAGGCCTCATTTGTGCCTTAGCTGCAAAAAGAGCTGGAAAAGAAGTAATAATTTTAGAAAAAAATAAAAAAATCGGAAGAAAAATTTGCATTACCGGTAAAGGTCGTTGCAATTTAACTAATATTGCTGACAAGAATAATATTATGTCAGCTTTTTCTGAAAATAAAAAATTTTTAATGAGTGCCCTTAATTCATTTTCTAATCAAGATTTAATTTCTTTTTTCGAAAATTTAGGTATCGAAACAAAAGTAGAAAGAGGCGGCAGAGTTTTCCCGGTTTCTGATAATGCATTAGATATAGTGGATGGCTTTTACAAAGCATTAGAAAAGGAAAAAATACCGCTACATACTGATACTGAAGCAATTGAGTTGTTAATAATAGATGACCAACAGAAAGTCTTTGGGATTAAAACAAATAAGGGGGACTTTAAAGGCGCTGTAGTTATTGCTACTGGTGGCTTGTCATATCCTAAAACTGGCTCAACGGGTACAGGCTACAGGCTAGCTCAGTCAATTGGTCATAAAATTATTTCTACTTTTCCATCATTGGTTCCATTAGAAGTTGTTGAACGTCAAAGAGCTAAGAGTCTTCAAGGTCTTTCCCTAAAAAATGTTGAAGCTTCCGCCTTTATTAATAAAAAGAAAATGGCTTCTTTTTTTGGAGAAATGGTTTTTACTCATTATGGTCTTTCAGGTCCAATTATTTTAAGTCTCAGCCGATTATGTGTTCCTGCTCTTGAAAATAAAGATTTGGTAGAGATTAAAATAGATTTAAAACCTGCTTTATCTAGCGAGCAACTAGATAAAAGCCTTTTAAGGCTTCTTGATGAACACAGGCAACAGAATTTAAACAATCTACTGGAAAAAAGAAGTCTTAAAAAACTTATTCCTATTTTACTTGAGCTATCCAATATTGATCCCTATCAAAAAGGCTATTCTGTCACTAAAGAGCAACGTAAAAAATTAGTGAGTATTTTTAAGGAAATATCTTTTATTATTAATGGACATAAAGGGTATGAGGAAGCAATTGTAACAAGAGGCGGGATTGATTTAAAAGAAATCAATCCTAAAACAATGGCTTCTAAAATTATAGATAATATTTATTTTTGCGGCGAGGTTCTCAATATTGATGGTTTTACAGGAGGCTATAATTTACAGGCAGCATTTTCAACAGGCTATGTTGCTGGATTGTATGGAGAAGAGGTTTAATAGTAATGAAAATAGCAATTGATGGGCCAGCTGGCTCAGGTAAAAGCACTGTAGCAAAATATCTTAGTCATAAATTAGATTTTCCATATATTGATACTGGGGCTATGTATCGAGGGATTACCTATTTGATTTTGAAAAACAAATTGTCTTTAGAGGATAAGACTGCTATTATTAAGTTAGTTAATAATAGTCTATTCTCATTTGATGAAAATGGTTTATCTATAAATGGTGTAAACCTTGAAAAAGAAATACGTAAAAACAAAATATCAGAGTATGTTTCTGTTGTAGCAGCATTGCCTTATGTAAGGGAAATTTTAGTGAAAAAACAGCAGAATATAGCAAATAAAATGACAAATGGAATCCTAGATGGTCGAGATATAGGAACAGTTGTATTGCCCTATGCTGATCTTAAAATTTATTTAGAAACATCTATTAAAGAAAGAGCTCACAGAAGATTAAAGGAATTATTAGATAAAGGTGAATCAATTGATTTAGAAACGCTTATTGAGCAAATTGCACAAAGGGACCAAAATGATATGAATAGGGCCGTAGGACCTCTTAAAAAAGCGGATGATGCTATATTAATTGTTACGGATGGTTTATCAATTGGAGCCGTTGGAGAAAAGATTATAGAAAGAATTATCAAGAAGTAATTTAAAAGCACTTCTTTTATTGCTATAATAAAAAGGTAGAGTAAAATGGAAATAATAATCGCAAAAAATGCTGGGTTTTGTTATGGTGTTAAAAGAGCCTTAAAAAAGGCTCAAGAACTTAAGTCAGAATATCCAGATAAAAAAATCTATACTTTTGGTCCTTTGATTCATAATCAACATGAAATTAAGCGCTTAGAAAGCCAAGGTATAATTGCAATTGATGAGGACCAATTAAAAAATATAGACAAAGATCAACCTGTTTTAGTTCGTTCTCACGGTGTGGGAGAGACATTTTTTGAGAAATATCAGAATTCTCATTTAATTGAGGATGGTACCTGTTCCATGGTTATTGTTGCACAGAAACTTGCCAAAGAACATGGTGAAATGGGTGAAAGAGTTGTTGTAATTGGTGATAAGAAACATCCTGAAGTAATAGGGATTTTAGATTGGGCTGGAGAAAATAGCATGGCGATTCTTTCTTCTGACGAAGCTGAAAAAGTCCCTTTGGATAAACCGATATTCTTATTAGCTCAGACAACACAACCTGAGAGCCTATTTGAAGAAATAAAAGAAATATTATTTTCTAAAACTAATCAAATTATATATAAGAATACTATTTGTAGTGCTACAAGAAGCAGACAAAAAGAAACGTCTGTACTTGCTGGCCAAGTCAATACAATGATAGTTATCGGAAGCAAGTTAAGCTCGAATACTAATAAATTATATACTATTGCAAAGAACATTAATAGCAATACCTATTTGGTTGAGACTAAATATGACTTAGATTCAAAATGGTATAAGGACAAGAATAAAATAGGAATAACAGCAGGAGCATCTACTCCTGACTGGATTATTGAGGAGGTCGTACATAAGATGATGGAAGAAAAAAAGGACACAAATGTGGAAACTGAAGAAACAATGGAATCCCTGTTTGTGGATATGGATAATGAAATCCATGCAGGTCAAATTGTTACAGGAACAGTTATTCAAGTAGGAAAGGAAAACCTAATCGTTGACATTGGTCTTAAAGCAGAAGGGATTTTACCTATTGAAGATTATGGCGAGGAGCCATTACCAGAAGTTGGTGAAGAAGTAACTGCTGTTCTTTTAAAAAAGTCTAATTCAGAAGGCATCCCAGTTTTATCCAAAAGAAAACTTGAAGATAGAGAAAGAAGAGAGCGTCAAAGAGAAGCTTTAAAAACGCTTCCTTCAATTTTTGAAAATAAAGAAGAAATAGAAGGTGTTGTAGTTCGTACAACAAAAAATGGACTTATAGTTCAAACTGGAGATGTAGAAGGTTTTATGCCTGCTTCACAAATTATTAATGGTTTTGTAAAAAACCTTGATAAGTATGTAGGGCAACAAGTAAGAATGCGCATTATTGATTTAGATTTAAAAAAACGTCTTCCTAAAATTGTTTTTTCACAAAAAGTTATTTTAGAAGAAGAACGTAAAGAAAAAGAATCTGATTTCTGGGAAAATGTAACCGTAGGTAAAGTACTAAAAGGTGAAGTGAGAAAGCTTACTGATTTTGGTGCATTTATTAATCTCGGTTATTTAGACGGTCTTTTACATATTTCTGAATTATCATGGGATAAAAGAGCACGCTTAAATGACTTGCTTTCTGTTGGCGATGAAATTCAGGTAAAAGTAATTGATTTAGATTCTGAAAAAAATAGAATTAGTTTAAGTTTAAAAGCCTTAGAAGAAGAACCTTGGTCTGTTTTCATTAGAGAAAATGCGCCAGGACATATTGTCAAAGGTAAAGTAACCAGTGTTGTTGATTACGGCGCTTTTGTGGAGATTAGTAAAGGTGTTGAAGGATTACTTCATATTTCAGAAATAAGCTACGACCATGTTGATAAAGTAGGGAATGTGCTTAAAGTTGGTGATGAAGTAGAAGTGGAAATTTTAGATATTGATGAAGATAATAGAAAAGTATCCTTATCTAAAAAAGCATTAGAAGCTCCTCCCAAAAAAGAAGCCTATGTTGCTGATAATACAGAGGTTGCTTATGAGGAAGATGATACGATGACATTAGGTGATGTCTTAAATAGTACTAACGAAGAAGCCTAAAAAAGTAAAAGGTTTAGGTATTTTAATACCTAAACCTTTTTTTGGTGTGCCTGACAGGATTCGAACCTGTGACCCTTGAATCCGGAGTTCAATACTCTATCCCCTGAGCTACAGGCACAATAGTATATGCAATTATACAGAAAAGAAAATGAATTGTAAAGGATAGTTATGAAAAAAATTCACTATAATGATATTGTTGATAAAATAAAAAATGCTTGTATTGATATTAATTATAATGCAAGTAAGGAGCTTCTGGAAGCTTATGATAAAAGTATTCAAAATGAAAGTGATGTTGGTAAGACAGTCTTATCTATTCTGAAAGATAATGTACTTTTAGCTCATATTGAGCAAGTGCCTATTTGTCAGGATACAGGTACGGCTGTTATTTTTGTGACTTTAGGTGCTAATGTTATTATTGAAAATGGCTTCTTAAATGATGCAATTTTTGAAGGTGTTGAAAAAGGATATAGGGAAGGGTATTTGCGAAAATCCATTGTTGATAATCCTCTAACACGTCATAATTCTGGTAATAATTTACCACCTGTTATTCATATTGAATTAGTAAAAGGTGATACTTTTATGATAGATGTAGCTGCCAAAGGTGGTGGCAGTGAAAATATGTCAGCGTTAAAAATGCTTACTCCTGCTGATGGCATGGATGGCATTAAGAGCTTTGTTGTGGAGACTGTCAAAAAAGCTGGACCAAATCCTTGTCCGCCTATTATTGTTGGTATTGGCATTGGCAGTAATTTTGAAGGCGTTGCTTTATTGGCTAAAAAGGCTTTGCTAGAGCCTTTTAATTCCTGTAATCTAAGTAAAGAATTAGCAGATATGGAAAAAGAACTGGAAGAAAAATTAAACAACTTAAGTATTGGTCCTCAAGGTTTGGGGGGCAAAACAACTGTTTTTAAAGTCCATTCTTTAATGGCTCCTTGCCACATTGCTTCTTTACCAGTAGCTGTCAATATTAACTGTCATGTCTCACGTCACACGAGAATAATATTTTAAGGAATTTAAGAATGAATAAATATATGATTAAGACCCCTGTAGATCCTAAATTAATTGAGAAAACTCGCGCTGGTGATATGCTCTATATTACTGGCACTATATATACAGCAAGGGATACCGCTCATAAAAAACTAATTACGTTGTTAGATGAAGGCAAGGTCTTGCCTTTTCCAGTAAAAGGTTCAATTATTTATTATGCTGGACCAGCGCCAACTAAACCAGGCCATGTTATTGGTTCTGTTGGACCGACGACTAGTTACCGAATGGATAAGTATACGCCTCAGCTATTAGAAGCAGGTGTTGCTATAACTATTGGTAAGGGAAGCCGTAGTGATAATGTTGTTAAGGATTTAAAAACATTTAAAGGCCTCTATTGCGCTGCTTACGGCGGTGCAGGTGCCCTTATGGCTTCTAAGGTAAAAAAGGCTTCTCCAGTGGCATTTCCTGAGTTAGGACCTGAAGCTATTGTGGCCTTAGAAGTGGAAGATTTCCCAGTTACAGTAATTAACGATTCGCAGGGAAATGATTGGTATAAAATTGTGGAAGAAAGAGGTTAATGAAATGAGTATAGAAAAAGTTGCAGTTATTCTTGGGGGAACCTCAACTGAAAGAGATATTTCATTAAGAAGTGGCCATGCAGTTTATGAAGGTTTATTAAAAAAAGGTTATAATGCTTTTAAAATAGATCCTAAATTAGATGATGTTTATAGTATTTTAACTAATGAAAAGCCTGATATGGCTTTTATTGCTCTCCATGGTCAAGGGGGAGAAGATGGTACTATTCAGGGTTTTTTAGATTATTTAAAAATACCATATACAGGCAATAGTTTATTAGCAAGCGCACTTTGTATGAATAAAATATTTACTCAGAATATTTTAAAGGCTAATAATATTTTAGTACCTGAATTTTTTACAGTTACTAAGGAAGAGTATAATGTTTTAGGTGCTACAGGTATTCGGAAAAAAATTGAAGAATCTTTTGGTTTCCCTGCAATTGTTAAGGCACCGAGCCAAGGGTCAACTCTGGGTATTTACTTTATTAATAATCCTAATGAAGACTATACAAAACAATTAACATATGGTATAGAAAATGCTTTTAAACTTGAGGATATTCTATTAATTGAAGCCATGATTGTTCCAAGTACTGAAATTACTATATCTGTGTTAGGTAACCAGAGACCTGTAGCTTTGCCAACTTTAGAAATTACTACAGCAACTGGTTATTTTGATTATACAACTAAGTATACTCATGGTATGTGTGAACATATTATTCCCGCAAGATTGCCACTAAGTGTGCGTCAGAAAGCCCAAGCAGTAGCTGTTGAAACTTATACATTGCTCCAGTGTAGTGGTTTTGCTAGAGTGGATTTTATGGTTCAAGGCAATGACATCTATATGATAGATATTAATACTATTCCTGGCATGACAGATATGAGTTTAGTACCTGATGCTGCAAAAGTAATTGGTATTGATTTTCCTGAGCTTATTCAATTAATTATTGAAATGGCAGATGGTAAGGACTTTCCTTTGGAAAAATATGAAAAGGCATTACTAGAGGTTGAAAAATAAGGTAATGGAGCCATATGTTAAGGGTATTTTTCTTAAAAGACCTAATCGCTTTATTGCTGAAGTTTTAATTGATGGCATTGTAGAAATTGCCCATGTACCAAATACAGGACGCTGTAAAGAACTTCTTGTCCCTAATACAGTTATTTACTTAACAAGAAGCAATAATCCAAATCGCAAAACTAAGTACTCTTTAGTTATTGTTGAAAATAGAGGTAAACTAGTTTCTATAGATTCACAGTTGCCCAATAAAGTCGTTTATGATGGATTAGTTGCTCAAAAAAATTAAAGAATTATCTGCTTATGGGAAAATAAAAAAAGAAGCCAGTATTATGGATTCTAGAATAGATTTTTATTTATCCAATGAAGGGGATATTAAAGGTTGCTATGTGGAAGTTAAAGGCGTTACATTAGTTGATGATAAACAGGTAGCTCTTTTTCCTGATGATGCTCCAACTGAAAGAGGTAGCAAACACATAGAGACTTTAATTGAATTAAAGGAAGCAGGCTATCAATGTGTTATTTTTTTAATACAGCATCCTCTAGTATGTTCCTTTACTCCTAATAGTGGACAAGATCTAAAATTTGCTAATTTAGTAACCAAGGCTATAAAAGCAGGTGTAAAAGTGCTTTGCTATAACTGCAATATTGCTTTAGATAAGCCAATTAGAATAGGAAAGGTAGTTTCATTTAAAGATGAATAAAAATAAAATGTCTCCTATAAAATTAGAAGATGAATTTTCATTTCAGTGTACTAATTGTGGTGCCTGTTGTAATGGTATAGAAATAAGATTGACACCTTATGATATCTTAAAGATGAGTGATTATTTACAATTAAGTACTATGGATTTTATAGATCGATATGTGCTTTTTAGATTTAAAGCAACAGCATTTATTAATCCCTGTTTTAAAAGATGTAAAACAGGGATTGGTGTGTATTTAGAAAAGATAATCGGTGTAGTATTCATCCAAATCGTTCACTTAATTGTAGATTATTTCCTATTGCTCATAAAGATTGCTCATAAAGAAAATCAGTTTTTTCCAAAAAACTAACTATTGTAAAGGCAACTATGGGGCAGGAGACCAGATTACTTTAAATGGATACCTTCAAAGTTCAGAATTTTATTTAAATTCAGGAGCAGCGTATCATAAAATTCTTGAAAGAGCTGAACAGGTTTTACTTAATTATTTTATTCATCCATTAATGAAGCAATATTTTTTTCATATTCTCTATGATTATGACTCTATACATAGAGATATTCCCTTATTTAATCAGTTGCGTTCAGAAGAAAAGTTTGAAATTATCCTCCACCAAAGCTATTACTTTATCAACTCTTTTTTAGAAACTGAAAAGACCCCTAGTGGTGACTGACGCTATTTGGGATGCCTATTTTATTGAAGGAGAATCTTTTATTCATGGAAATTTTAAAAGGTAAGAAAATAATAGAATTATTAAACTTTAAAGAACTTCTTAGTTGCTATTCTGAAGTACTAATTGATATTGGTACTGGCAATGGTCGATACCCTTACCAGTATGCTAAAAAAAATCCAAATTCATTGGCTATAGGGATTGATCCAGCTGGCAATAATATGATGATTGAGTACAGTGTTAAAAGTCAAAGAAAACCAAGTAAGGGAGGCCTTGACAATGTACTTTATTGTGTAGCTGCTATTGAATCTATTCCTGAGGAACTAGCGGATATTGGCGATAAGATTACAGTGAATTTGCCATGGGGTTCTCTTTTAGAAGGAATAGTAAAGGGAGAAAATTTTATTTTAAATGCCATTGTCAAAATGGCAAAAAAAAATTGCTCTTTTAGAGCTGTTTTTTCTTATACAGAGCTTCATGAATCTGGTGAGATAGAAAGAAGAACATTACCTGAGTTATCAACTTCATATATTGAAAATACTTTAATACCATATTATAATAATGCAGGAATTATAATTACTGAAATTAAATTATTTTCTAATGAGGACTTGCGAAAACTCAATACTCTGTGGGCAAAAAAGCTAATGGTTAGTAAAAAAAGAGATATCTATTCCATTGAAGGTTTTATTCTAAAAGCTAACTAGATTCTTATTGCTTATTTGAATAAAGTGTGTTAGAATTAGCTTAATTCAATAAAATAAAAATATTGATGAGGAGTAGTAATTATTCATCCTGATGATAGAGAGTTGTTGAGTGGTGGAAAACAACGTGAAGGAAATAGTGAACTCGCCTTTGAATTGTTTTTCTGAAATCAAGTAGGAAAAGCCGGTTTTCACCGTTATCTGAATTAAGTGTATTAATTATATTTAATTAATAAATTAGAGTGGTACCGCGATCTTTCGTTTCTAGATAGAGATGGAAGATTTTTTTATAAAAAATTTACTAAATGAAAGGAGTAATCATTATGGCAATGAACCACAAAAAATACAAGGCGTTTCCTAGTATTGATTTTAAAGAAAGAACATGGCCAAACAGCACTATTACAAAAGCACCTATTTGGTGTAGCGTCGATTTAAGGGATGGTAACCAGGCCTTACCAATTCCAATGGGAGTTGAGGAAAAGCTAGCTTTATATAAGCTATTAATTAAGATGGGTTTTAAACAAATTGAAGTTTGTTTTCCTTCAGCATCTGAGACTGAATTTAAATTTTTAAGATCTTTGGTTAAGCAAAATCTTATTCCAGATAATGTGACAATTCAAGTATTAACACAAGCTCGTGAACATTTGATTAGAAGAACTTTTGAAGCCATTAAAGGCATTAAAAACTCTATTGTATATATCTATAATTCAACATCTACATTACAAAGAAAAGTTGTTTTTAATAAAGATAAAGAAGCTGTTAAGAAAATTGCAATAGAAAGCGTGAAGCTTGTTAAAGAACTTGCTGAAGAAGCTGCAACACGGGGAGAAAATGTAGTATTAGAGTATTCGCCTGAAAGCTTTACAGGAACAGAATTGGACTATGCTGTTGAAGTATGTGATGCGATTCTTGATGTATGGCAGCCTACGACAGAGAAAAAGGCAATTATTAATCTACCTTCCACTGTAGAGATGGCTACTCCTAATGTCTATGCAGATCAAATTGAATGGTTTGCAAAACATATTAAAAACAGAGAGACTATATTAATTAGCCTCCATGCTCATAATGACAGAGGCACAGCTGTTGCTGCAACTGAATTAGGTATTTTAGCTGGGGCAGACAGAGTTGAGGGTACTCTTTTTGGAAATGATGAAAGAACTGGGAATGCTGATATTTTAAATGTAATGGTGAATATGTATTCTCAAGGTATTAATCCAGAAATTGATATTATTGATGTAAATGAAATTCAAAGAGTTTATGAAGAAACTACAAAATTAACTGTCCATCCTCGTCATCCATATGTTGGAGAGCTTGTCCATACTGCATTTAGTGGTTCTCATCACCAAGATGCAATAAACAAAGGTCTTAAATACCTTAAAGATAATAATATAGAAGATATTTGGGAAGTACCATATTTGCCAATTGATCCTGCTGATTTAGGCAGAAGTTACGAAGCTATTATTCGTATTAATAGTCAATCAGGAAAAGGTGGCGTTGCTTTTATTCTTGAAAGGGAATATGGTTTTAAAATTCCTAAATCAATGCATCCTGAGTTAGGGGCAATGATTAAAAAGGCTACAGATGAGTCTGGGAGTGAACTTTCAAAAGAAATGATTTTTGATATCTTCAAAAGAGAATATATTGACGTTGACGGCAATCTTATTTCGAAAGGTTATAAGATTAATGAAGAAACTTCAGATGAAGATGGCACAGTTACTTTTACAGGTACTGTTAGCTATAAAGGAAAAGAGGAAGAAATTATAGGATCTGGCAGTGGCCCGTTATCAGCTTTCTTAGATGCTATTAAAAAAATCGGCTTACCGGACTATACAATTACTGCTTATGAACAACATGCTAGAGAAGAAGGTGAAGATTCACAAGCAATTACCTATGTGCAAATTGAAATAGAATCAACTAAATCAACTAATAGAAAGATGTTCGGCATAGGTATCTCCAAAAATATTACTTCTGCTTCTCTTAAAGCAGTTATTAATGGTATAAACAGGAGCCAAAAATAAATGCATAATATAGAAAAAATAATTGAGATAGCTATGGAAATGCTGTCTCAATTTACTCAACAATACAATGATGTTTTTAAAAAGAATCATATTAAGGTCTTAGAAGCTTTTAGAAATAATCAAGTAACAGATGAGTGCTTTAGAGGCTCAACGGGTTATAGCTATAATGATTCAGGTCGAGAAGTATTAAATAAGGTATATGCTCAAATATTTAAAGGAGAAGCAGCTCTTGTCAGTAGCCATTTTGCTTCTGGCACTCATACTATTTACACTGGACTAAATAGCTTAGTTAACATAGGTGATAAAATACTGGTAATTGCAGGCAATCCATATGATACATTGTATAAAGCTTTTACAGATAAAAATAGTTTTATTAATAAAAGAAATATTGACTTAGATATTCTAGCTTTAAATAATAGCCTGAGATTAGATATTGACGGATTCAAAAGGAGAAATTTGACTGATTATAAACTTGTACTATTGCAACGTTCAAAAGGTTATAGTTTGCGTCCCTCTATTTCAATAGATGAAATAAAAGAGGTTGCCTTTATACTTAAGGAAAAAACTCCTAACACAATACTTTTTGTAGATAACTGTTATGGAGAATTTGTAGAAGAGCGAGAACCACTTGAAGTAGGAGCCGATGTTATAGCAGGCTCTCTAATAAAAAACCCTGGTGGCACTTTAGTATCATCTGGTGGTTATCTCATTGGCAGTGAAAAATTAGTCAATATGATTGCTGATAATTTTACTGTGCCAGGTATTGGACAGGAAATTGGGGCAGTAGATGGTACTACTTTACGCTTAATGTTTCAGGGATTATATTTAGCGCCTAAGGCTGTAGAAGAAGCTTTTTATAGTAGCCTCTATGCAAGCCTGCTATTTGAAGCTCTAGGCTATGGAACTTATCCCAAAAGCTGGGATAAAAGAACAGATGTTGTACAAGCAATTGCTTTTAAGGATAAAGCAAAGCTTATTAAATTCTGCCAGCTTATTCAAGCGCATTCTCCAGTAGATAGTTTTGTTCAACCCATCCCTTGGTTAATGCCTGGTTATGACCATGAAGTTATCATGGCTTCTGGTTCATTTATTTCTGGTAGTTCATCTGAATTATCTGCAGATGGTCCTATTAGAGAACCTTACGCAGCCTATCTACAAGGAGGCATTAGTTTCCATTATTCAAAGTATGCTTTAGATAATATTATAAAATATTTTTAGGAGATAAAGAAGCTGAAATAGGAGCAGATATTAATGAAAGTAATATAAGTAGAGAGGATATTTATACTACTAAAATTACTATGGTTTAATAATAAAAATATTAATAAATAAAGGAAGTATAGAATGAAAATTAAAGGAGCAATTTTTGATTTTGATGGTACTTTAGTGGATTCAATGAAAACATGGGCATTCACTGGGTTATCGTTATTTAATCGGAAAAGGTTATAGACCTGATGAGAATCTTTGGAATAATACCAAAACAATGAGTATTTTTGAGGTTGCTAAATACTTTCATAATGTCTATGGATTAAAAGAAATAGAAATTCAAAATAATCAATGAATTAAATGAGCTTGCAGAAGAAGATTATCAACTTAGAATTCCCTTAAAAGAAAAGAAGGGGTCATAGATTTTCTTAATACTTTATATAAAAAAGAAATCCCCATGGTTATTGCAACTGCAACAGATAAGTATTTAGTGGAAAATGCTGTGAATCGATTGGGGATAGCAGATTACTTTTAAAAAAGCAGGTTTTCCTGTAGTAACAGTTTTTGATGAGAGTGCAGCTGATGAAGAGGACGAAATTCGATATTATGCTGATTGGTATTTAGAAAATATTAACCAATGGCAAATTGTTTAAAATAAAAAACGGCTGATTTAGCCGTTTTTTATTTTAATAATAATTTGTAATAATCCAATTAAATAAGGGGAGACACAATATGGTAAGAATACCTGTAATTGGAATACAAATTGCACTGACAGAACCTATAAGTTGCCCTTTTTCTAATGCCTGAGTTGTTCCTATTACATGGCTACTGGTGCCAAATGCACTACCAAGGGCAAAAAAATTTGTTATTTTAAATACTCTGCTTAAAAGGCTACCAAGAATAGCACCTGTAATACCTGTAATAATTACTGACGTAACTGTAATTGATGGAATTGCTCCTAAAATGCCTGCAGCTTCAATGGCCATTGGAGTTGTAATGGAACGAGGAATTAGACTTACAAAAATATCTTTTGGAATTACAAATGCTTTGCAAAGTAAAAATGTTGTACTGAAAGCTAAAAAGACACTTAAAAAGCTCCCGATTAATATCACTCTTAAATTTTTAAATAGAATATTTAGTGTTTCATATAAAGGTACTGCAAGAATAACCACTGTAGGTCCTAAAAATGAGGATATTACTTTACCACCACCTTCATATAATTCATAGGGAATATTAAAAATCAAAAGTAAGATAATAATTGCGGCCATTGTCATAATATTAGGGTATATAAAAGATAATGGTTTTTTCTTGTAAATATAATAAAATAATACATATAGAGCTAAGGTGAATAAAATACTAATAATTATTTGAACAATATTATTCATTGCCATCACCTGCTTTGCCTGTCATCCACTGTACTACCTTTCCTACGCCAACAAAAACTACTAGGACACCGATTTCAATAACAATAACAATTTGCAGAATATAGTCTCCTAGAATGCCTAGGGTTGTGAGAATTGAAACTCCAGCAGGAACAAAGAAAAAACTAATGTGGCGGATAAAAAACTTTGCAAATTTCTTAATAAATTCATAGGGAATTATTTTAAGCTGTAAAAGTATTAGCAGTAGAAACATGCCAATTAAGTTACCTGGCAGCACTGGAATAAATTTAGCCAGTAGCTCACCAAGCCATAGAAGCAGTAATACGATTAATAGAGGCAATATATATTCAATAATAAATTGCTTTATTTTTGCAAACATTATATTCTAATCTCCAATCTTAATTAAGCTGCGACTCTATTATTATACCTTATTTTCTTAAAGAAAACAAAAAAAACTCTAGCAAATAGTTTATAATTTTTAAAGTATATCTTCTTTTATTAAAAATAATAAAACTTGTTAATAATGATAAAGTAGTTGACAAATATTATAAGTTTATCTATAATAGTCATTAGCAGTAAAATTGAATAATGAACTTATCAAGAGTGATGGAGGGTACGGCCCTATGAAGTCCAGCAACCAGTATTAAATACTAGGTGCTAAATCCGGCCAAGTAGATTTTCTAGTTGGAGAGATAAGGAAATGTTGATTCAAGCTCAAGGTTTCCTTGAGCTTTTTTAATATCCTAGGAGGTTATCATGATTATAGTAAAAGACTTAATTAAATCCTATGGTGAAACGACAATATTAAAAAATATTTCTTTTGAAATAAATAAAGGGGAAATATTTGGTATTGTAGGCCGAAGTGGGGCAGGAAAATCCACTCTATTAAGGTGTTTAAATGGATTAGAGCACTATCAGGATGGCTCCATTAAAGTTTTGGGAAAAGAAATTAAAGATTTAAAGGAAAAAGACTTAAATGAGTTTAAGAAAGATATGGGAATGATTTTCCAAAACTTTAATTTAATGGAAAGAAAAACGGTTTTTGATAATATTGCTTTTCCAATGGAAATTCATAAAGTTAAGAAAGATGCTATAAAAGAGAGAGTAACTGAACTTTTAAAATTAGTGGAACTTGAAGATAAAAGAAATCAGTATATTAGCCAGCTTAGTGGCGGACAAAAACAGAGAGTGGGTATTGCTAGAGCACTGGCTTTAAATCCCCAGATTCTACTTTGTGATGAAGCTACCTCAGCATTAGATCCGAAAACAACTACCGGAGTTCTCGATTTACTAGATAAAATCAATAAAGAACTGGGAATTACTATTGTAATTGTTACACATCAAATGGAGGTTATTAAAAATAGCTGTAGTAGAACTTTGGTTCTTGAATCTGGACATATTAAAGGTATTGATTTGACAGAAAATTTATTTCTAAAAAAACCCCATGTGCTAGATAGTTTCTTTGATGAAAATGAATTATTACCTAAAACAGGCACTAATATTAAGCTTTTATTTAATGATGATACAAGTACAAGAGCTATCATTGCTCGAATGGCCAGAGCTTTAGACTTAGATATATCGATTGTATGGGGAGAATTAGAGTCTTTTAAGGATAAAGTATTAGGTTCTTTAATTATTAATATTGAATCAAAATTTCTAGAGGATGTTGTTACGTATCTTGAAGAAGAAAAAATTCAGTGGGAGGTGCTAAAATAATGGATGGCTTTATTAATGAATCATTAGAAGTTTTTAAAAGTTTACCAACTCCTTTACTTGAGACCATTTATATTGTATTTATTTCAACAGTTGGAGCTGTAATTTTAGGGGTCATTCCAGCAATTCTATTATTAATGACTAAAAAAGATGGCTTAAAGCCTAATAAAGCTGTATTTGGTATTTTGGACTTCATTGTAAATACACTTCGAAGTTTTCCTTTTGTTATTTTAATAACTGTACTCATTCCTCTTACTCGTTTTATTACAGGAAGCTCCATTGGTACCAATGCCGTTATCGTACCTTTGGTTATTGGCGCTGCACCATTTGTTACTAGAATTATTGAAAATGCCTTAAATGAAGTAGACAAAGGTGTTGTTGAAGCAGCCAGAGCTTTTGGTGCTAATAAGAGACAGGTATTTTCAAAAGTGCTTTTTAAAGAAGCCGTGCCTGCTTTAATTTCTGGATTAACTTTAACTATTATTGTAATTTTAGGCTATTCAGCAATGGCTGGCGTTGTAGGAGGTGGTGGTATCGGTGACTATGCAATTCGTTATGGTTACCAAAGAAACAATCCAATTGTGCTACTTTATACAGTAATTTCTCTTGTAATTATTGTACAAATTATTCAATCTACAGGAAACTATCTTTATAAAAAATCGATTCGCTAAAATATTAAAAATTTGGGAGGAAAAATAAATGAAAAAAATTATTCTAACATTATTAACTTTAGGTGTTGTAGCATTGCTTATTGTAGGTTGCAGTACTGCTAAAGATGAAAAAACCATTAAAATTGGGGCAACTGCCTTTCCTCATGTAGAGATTCTAAAAGTAGCTGAACCTTTAATCGAAGCAAAAGGCTACAAACTCGAAATTCAGGAATTTAGTGATTATACATTAATGAATGGTGCTGTAAATGATAAAAATCTAGATGCTAATTTTTTCCAACACGAACCATTTTTAAATGCCGATATTAAAAATCATGGTTACCAAATATCCGATGTTGGTAAAGTTCATATTGAACCAATGGGAGTCTATTCAAAAACTATTAAAAGCTTAAAAGAGCTAAAAGATGGGGATTCAATTGCTATACCTAATGATGAATCAAATGGCAGCCGTGCTTTACTGTTACTTGAGAAATACAATATCATTGAGTTAAAAGATGGGGTAGAGGTGCCAAGTCTCAATCACATAACAAAGAATGCTAAGAATATTAAATTTGTTGAGGTTGATGCTGCGTCATTGCCGGCAACAATAGATGATCCTAAAATTAATGCTGCTGTTATTAATACGAACTTTGCTTTAGCAGCTAAACTTAATCCTATTAAAGATGCCATAGTAATGGAGGACAAGGATTCACCTTACGCAAATATTATTGTTGTAAGAACAGAAGATAAAGATAAAGAATATGTTAAAGTATTAGTTGATGCATTACATTCAGATGAAGTTAAGGAATATATTCAAAATAATTTAGCTGAACAAGGTATTGTAATTGCCTTTTAACCGTGTTGAGAGTATAGCCGCCAATTAAAATTAAAAAGAATTGGTGGCTATTTATTTTTAATCAGCTATTATCAATTAATCCTATAGGATAGCTATAATGATAGATAAAATTTATTTGACAACTAGTGGTTTGTATTCTATAATTTTATTAGTATGAAATTTTAGATATGAAATTTTAGAATAGGAGAAGAAAATGAAAAAAATTAAAGGTTTAATTTTATTGTTTCTGTTAATGTTAGGTAGCATGGGATTTTTTGGGTGTTCCAATAATAGCAATAAAAACAGCTGAGTCGACATATAACTATATTACAGCTGAAAATCTAAAAAATGACATCGAAAGCAATAAAGAAATAATACTACCGGATATTCAAGTAGAGGCAGACTATGATGTTCATCTTAAGAATACTATTCCAAATACTTATGCTTATCCAGTAGAGACAGATGAACAAAAATCCATGTTGGATGCTGTACTTCCAGAGTTAAAAGCAAGTAAAAATCCTATTATTATTTGTCCTGGAGGGGGCAAAGGAGCAACTAGAACTAAGGTATTGATTATTGATGAAAGCAGACTTTTAATTTTAGAAAATGGTCAAAAAGGGTGGCCTTATGCTGAGCTATTGGCACAATAAATATTTCCAGTTTAAAAAAATAAGCAAACAGATATGTTTGCTTATTTTTTTATGGTATTATTAGCATAGTAGACAAGTGAAATTAAAATGGATTATTTATTTTTAGTAGCAATAAAAGTAATAGTCCAGAAAAAAATTGTATTGAATTAATTATTCTCTATCTAAAAATGAATGTTATGATGTTATGGATGTAGAAATAATTTTAATAGATGTAAATTTAGGTTTTTAAAATTATAATTTGATTTAAAAGGAGACGGATAATATAATGGTTAATGATAGTTTATCCTTGGAAAGTAAGAATATTATTATTACTGGGGCAAGTAGGCCCTTGGGTATTGGCCATAGCTTAACAAAACGTTTTTTAAAATATGGGGCTAATGTAGCAATTCATGGCTATTGCCCATACGATTTAGCATTAAATTATAGAGATGCCTCAAATAATAATATTTTTAAATTATTGGATGGAAGAATATCAAAAAATAAGCAGTAGCACAACCATTTTAAAAACTGTAGTATTTGTTTTATAGAAGATAGTGGTTATTGTGGACTTAATAGTTATGAATTAATTAAAGAGCTTACTAATAAATAAAATAAATAAAAATGCTAATAATTTATTACAGCTTCAACTTAAGGTTTTAGGCGATTCTAGTAAATTAAAAATTTTGTTGTTGATTAAAAATCAACCTAAATATAATTTAGAAATAGCAGAAGCACTTTCATTATCTGCAGCAACTGTTTCCCACCATATGAGCACTCTCTTTAATTGCTTTTTTGTAAAATTTACAAAAAAGAATGGAAAAATTTATTATGAATTAGAAAAAGAATCTATGGAAAATTTTATTACTAATTTTAAAAATTTATGGCTTTAAAGTTGATTTATAAATAGCTTCTCAAAATATTTTGAGAAGCTATTTTACTATAAAGAATAAAGAATTATTTAATTAAATCAAATGCTATGGTTCAACAGATAAATGCATTATCTAATGTAGTAATGATAAGTATTATTGGCTTTGTTATTGCGGCAGTAATTGAATTATTTTTAAAAATCCCTTATATCAAGCGTAAACTTGAAAGTAATATAATTAGAACGATAGGAAATGACTTTAAATAAGGCTTAAATTTTATTGTGAAGGTTATATAAACCATTAATATTGAAAATTTGCCTTGTTGTGACTGCTTTTAATCTTTTTTATCTTCAATGCTAATTTGTTGGATTGCCTTTTATTATTAAAATCACATTAGGACTCACATTAGGACTTAGTAGCCAGCGCTTTATTGTGATGATTCCTCTTGTCATTGCTCTTTCAGTTGGAGTTGTACCAATAGTTGCATACAGTATCATGACCGTATGTTCCTTCTTAATTATGTATGTATGATTTTCGTCTCATTTTTCAGCTTTCAGCATTCATATGCTTACTTATATACAATGTAAAACTATACAATGTGAAACGCTTAATGAGCTATTAGGAAAAGTTAGTTCTCTAATGGATTTCTTTTTGATGCTTTTTCTGATAATGTTACTTATGTTATTGGATTTACTATTATCATGGGTATGGCTATTACATTTGCTTCAAAAGGAGATTTATTATGAATTCTGAGAAGTATAAATATTGTATATCCTGTGGGATGCCGTTAAAAGAAAAATCTGACTATTATCAAGATAAAACAGATATGAATTATTGTATACACTGTGCTAGACTTGATGGTTCAATGAAATCATATGAAGAGATGTTAGCTTGGTATGATAAAATTTTTAAATTGCTTCACATGGGCTAGAAGAGGAGCATGCTAGAACTTTAGCTATTGAAATGCTTAAAAGAAGACAGCCTGCTTGGAAAGATCAATAGTCTACTTCTATTATAATTAAAAAGTGTCCGTCAGAAGAATGGATGCTTTTTAATTATTAGTGTTAACCTGTAATTTGAAATTAGTTGACAAAAACTTTCCCATGATTTATGATTGTTTTTGTAAGGAAAATAGTCACAGGAGGAGAAAATGTTAAAAGATGATATTTTACTAAAACTTGAAAAAAATCCTGGAAGACTTATTACTGGTGGAGGATTAGCTAAAGAACTTTCAGTTAGTAGAACAGCAGTTTGGAAAGCCATTAATACTTTAAAATTTGAAGGTTATGCAATTGAATCCTTAAAAAATAAAGGCTATAGATTAAATCAAAATAATGATGTATTATCAGAATATTTAATTAAGTCTGCTCTTACTACAAATTTTTTAGGGAATACTTTTGAAATTTTAGAAACAGTAGATTCAACAAATCAATACCTTAAAAAAATGAATTTCTTATTAATAGATGAAGGTTACATTGTTCTTGCTAATGAACAGACAGCAGGTAAAGGGAGGCGAGGAAGAATATTTTGCTCTCCTAAAAAAGAAGGTATTTATCTCAGCTTATTTTTAAAGCCCACTTTTCCTATTTCAGATCTGCATTTTTTAACTTTGGGAATAGCTGTTGCTGTTGCAAAGGCTGTTGAAAAAGTCTGTGGTTTTAGGCCTCAAGTTAAGTGGGTTAATGATCTTTATTATAACTATAAGAAGATTTGCGGTATTCTTACGGAAGCGACTTTGAGTACGGAAAACAATGCAATTGATGGGGTAGTTATTGGCGTAGGCATTAATACTGGAACCGTTAATAAAAATGTTGCAACTATTGCTACATCTGTTGAGGAAATAACTGGCAAAAAAGGATTTAGAAACCATTTAGTCAGTGAAATACTAAATTATTTTGAAGTTATTTATGAACTTTTACAAAGCCGGGTAAATAAAGGTAAAGAATATATATTGAATGAATATAAAAAGAGACTCTTTTTAGTAAGGCATCAGGTATGGATAATTGATAATAAAATGGAATATTTAGTTACTGTTTTAGATATTGATAAAGAAGGATCTTTAGTAGTGAGAAATGATAAAAATGAAGTTATTCATTTAAGAACAGGAGAAATTAGCCTCAAACTTGAAGGAGTGAAAGATGAATAAAAAACTAGATATTAGAGGTATGTGCTTTATTGGAATTTTCGCTGCTGTTACAGCTATTTTAGCCCAAATTATTATTCCTTTGCCATTTACACCAGTACCAGTATCTTTTGGTATTTTAGCTGTCTATATAACAGGTATTTTATTAAATCCTAAATATGCTCTTCTCTCCCAAGTTATTTATCTCCTTTTAGGTATGGCAGGAGCACCTGTTTTTGGAGGCTTCAGAGGTGGTTTTAGCGTCTTAGCTGGACCAACAGGTGGTTATCTTATTGCTTGTCCAATTATGGCTTTTATTATTTCCTATTTTATTTATTCTTATGAAAAGAAAGGAAAGGGAAATACTCAAAAACTTTTTTATAAAAAGATAATTCGGACTTTATTAGGACTCATTATCGCTCAACTAGTCTGTTATATAATTGGTACAATATGGCTTAGCATTTTATCAAATATCTCATTTGTTCAAGGGTTAATTGTTGCAGTATATCCTTTCATTATTGCAGACTTAATTAAAATGGTAATTGCCATATTTTTCATTCTCCCTATTCGAAAAAGGCTAAATATATTTGTTTCAGAAAACACCAGGTAAATGTAATGGAAAAACTATAAGTCTCTTAAGCAAAAAATGTATATGCAATTACTAAACAGGATTTATTAGATATTATTAGCTTTGATAAATGAATTAATGGATATTGCCAACAGCCTCTCACTAAAAAGTATTTTGACAATACGATAACACACAATACGATAACAACACTATGTAGTATTATGCCTGCAAGGGGGTAGGAGCTTGTTCCCCGCAGATTGTTGCTTTTTGTGTGCTCAATCTACTAGTAGAAGCAATATACCTTATCTACAACTAAAAAGTATTGAATCCATCAATATAGATATAGATGTACTTTCAACAATAAAGGAATTAGAAGAATACGGTGTTAGTTCTTTTTCATTTGTAACTATTTGTAACTAGTGGAGAAATATTATCTAATAAATAAATAAATAAAGAATTTAATCTTTTACTTAAATATTACGAAATTACGAAGCAATAAAAAATAGTTCTAATATAGCTTTATGCTTTATGTGGTTCATTGGGTAAACTGACTCCTCAGAGAGCTACTCAAATTGTCAATGTTGGTTTGTGAAGATAAAATCAAAACTATATTTACAGCAAAAGAAGCAGGTTTAAAAATTTGTTCTGGAGGAATTATTTCTTTAGGTGAGTCACTGGAAGATAGAATTGATTTAGCTTTTGAAATCAGTGCTTTGCCTATTGATTGTGTCCTATTAATATTTTGAATCCAATTCCAGGAACTCCTATTGAAAATCAAAGGATATTGTCAAACAGCTGAAATCTTAAACACTTTTGCTATTTTTAGGTTAATTCTTAGAGACAAAATCCTTAAATATGCTGGCGTTAGAGAAAATGCTTTAGGAGACAATGAATATAAAGGATATGAAGCTGGTATTAATTCGGCAATGAAGAATCCTTTTTATTTTTCCAAACAATAATCCGATAATATGTATTATGTAAACTTTTTTATAGAATTAAATAAGTTTACAACAATTGCTTAAAATCACAATTTAATGTTATACTGCTTCTACTTGACAAAAACCTCATAATTATTTAAAATTATTTAAACTAAATTTAACTATAGCAAGTAATCATATATGAGTATGAGAGGAAAAAAATTATGAATAAAACTTCTAATACCGTTATTCTTGGTATTATATTAATTGTAGTTGCTTGCTGCAATTAATGAACTGATTTAATTTATCCATTTAAGACCAAATCTCTCAGGAGTAATCTCGTAAGTTTTTAGAATTCCATCTCTGACTTCACAGACTTTTGTTGGACCACAAATAGATATTTCATCTAATAAGCCTTCCAAGCCAAGCCATAGACTACCATTGCATTTTTTACACTTAAATTTAACAATACTTGGGCTAGTGGCTCTACTAGCTCTTCATCATAACCCCCATAAGTTCCATTTTTGCACCTGCAGGATTTGCCAAAGGTCCGATTTTATATTTAATTATAGTACGAATGCCTAGTTCGCGCCTCACAGGGGCCGCATAACGCAATGAAAATATGATAGTTTTGAGCAAATAAAAGAAGCAGATGCCAATTTTTTTAAGTAGCTCAGAACTCTTTTTGGGAGATACATTACCTCCAGCTGCAATTAAAAGAGCAGCTGTTGTAGAAATATTATTATATTAAAGGAGTTAGACCCATCTCCTCCCGTGTCTACAATTTCTAATGCGCTTCTACATCATGAAGCAATTTAATACAATGTTTTTCTCATACCAGCGCTGCTGAGGCAGTAATTTCATCCATTAACTTCTACTTCCTCAGCCATATATCATATATATTATATTATAGTCAATGTTTTTTCTTTGCTAATTTAAAAATTGCTTCTTTAATCATTCCGCCTTCAAGTAACTCTAATATTTTACTTCCCATAATAGCTATCTCACAGAATCCTGATAGATTTTTCAAATGTCTTAGCAAATTTCTTCAGAAAATTGAGTTTTAGTGCCTGTAACACCTTTTCTAGGTACATAATATAGACAAAAAGCATCTGTACTATTTACTGATTAATTCTAGTCTATCATCACAGAATTATAGGCTGTGGCAATTGGTACAGCGTCTAGTCCTTTTTTGCTACGGGGGGCAATATCATAAAAATGAGGACCATAATCCACAGGCACATCTGGAACAATTAAACCAGCAACACCGATTTCTTTAGCTTTCTCCATAAAATCAAAAATCCCATTGAATATATCTTTATCACCTCTTCCGGATAAATTAACAATAATTAAATCATCTTTTGTAATTTTGTCTATTTGGCTAAAAAGACCTGCAAAAGCATGAGAAGATTCTAATGCAGGAATGATACCTTCTTTTTGCAAAATAAGTTTAAAGGCTTCAATTACTTTTTCTGTATTAAATCAACACAACTAATATCTAAATAAGCCAATAATGGTGAAATACCTGTATAGTCTAAGCCAGCAGCAATGCTACAGGTTTTCTTCCATCTGGCCATTGTCATCCCCAGCCTCTAGTCCAACAAAATTCTTTGGAAAAAAGTAACCAGTTCAGGAAATGGATAAGGGCCACAGGGCTGTACCTAGACAATTCTGATTTTTTTAAAGCTTCACTATTATTCAAAACAGCCATTAATGCCGCACCTTTTATTTCAGTTTCTTTTTCCTCCTCTTCTGGTATTGAATCATACAACAACGTTGCTCCAACTCGCACATTAGCAATTCCATCTTTTCTAGGCCTTTGGTTCCTGATTTTCAATCCAGAGCTAATAGCAGCTCTTTTTGATGCAACCCTGTAACAGTTACTGCCCACATATGGGTCCATAAAGCCATCTAAAACTATCAAAACCATCAGCTGATTCTCCTGAAATATGGTCAACTGTATGGATTTGAATGAGAGTACATTTCAATCTGTCTTCTTCCTAAAATCTTAACAGTTCCAGGCTTACAAATTCTTGATTTATCATTGCGATCTACATCAGAACACATATTTAATTCAGATTCTTCTTTTTTTGAATTCAAAATAGCTTTAATTTGTATTGCATCTTCAATAGGATCCTTACCTCTTTTAATGGTTCCAGAAATAGGGCACAAGTTTCTAAAATACCATCTTCCACTCTCACTCCTGACATACATTTCAGGTGAATCAGGTGAAGCACCAATTAATATTTCTGACCCCATATTAAATAAAAAACCGTAAGGACTAGGATTAATTTTTTTCAATCTCTTAAAAAGTACACTTGGTTTTTCATTTATTTTTTGCTGAAATACTTGTGAAGGAACCACTTCAAAAAGATCTCCATTTTTAAATGCTTTTTAGCAAGTTTAACTCCTTTTGCATATTCTCCCCTGGTACATGTGTGTTTTTCAAGTTCAAGGGAACCCAGGGGTTAACTTGAAGATTGCTTTTAAAAGGCTCTCTACAGGTGCCTTTAGTACTGTTAACCATTAAAACTAAAATCATAGGATAGAAGAAAAGGTCTTTCTTTTCTATGGTCCATAATAAAAAGCTCATCTGGTGGTATGAACAGTATTAAGTCGCTTTTGTTTTGATCTCTTTTCTTCTTATTAGTAAATTTAGTAAATTAGTAAAATCCATTTTTTCAAACTGAAAAATCAAGTCATAGCCAAAAGCACCATAGAGGAGACCAATAAAGCTATCCTCTTTATTATAAAAACCAGTTTGGATATCCTCTTAATAAAGAAAAAATTGAAGACTGCTTACTTCTCATTTCTTCCGTAAATTCAGCAACTAGATTTTTTATTTCTCCTTTTATTAAAACATCTTCTTCATAATTAATGGATTCAATATAGTTTCCTGTTGCAATTAGACTGTAAATATACTCAACTAACTAAAAGCAGTCCTTTTTCATTAAGTGCTTCAATCTCAACATGATAGAAACTACTTCTTATTTCAACTGGAGGATTATAGAATCCAATATCCCGTCTTGTATAGCGCCCTGGGTATTCAAAACTACTACATAAATAAGCACCTTTTGCTGTATTTAATTTATCAATAATTGTAGTTTGATATTCTCTTTTTCAATATTAATTTGCTTGCGCTCTACTTTAATGGTCATTTTCTAATTTCCTCACTTTCTTTTTTGTACATAAAAAACTTCTCATCCCTATAAAGGGACAAGAAGTATAAAATCATATTCCTGCGGTACCACCCTAATTGGTATAAAAATACCCACTTAGTTACAATGTACTAACATACACGTCCTACTGGTAACGGATAGGATTCCCCGTCAAAGCCCTACTATAATTTCGGTTTGCAACTCATGAGCCCATTCATTAATAACTTCCATATCACATTTCCACCAACTAGTGACTCTCTATTGTTTCCGTTAATAATTACTCTTCTCAATCAACGTTTTATGTATTCACTTACATTCCAATACTAGCATAGTTATTTTATATTTGCAACAGCTATTTTTAATTTTTATCCAACTTTTTTTCTTTATAATATTTTTTATCCTTCAAAACATCAGGTAAATACTGTTGCTCAATTACAAAATCTGTTTCTGGATAATCATGAGGGTATTGATAGGCAACTGTTTCTTGACCTTTTTCATCAGGTCTAGGAAAACTGTGATCCCTTAAATGATAAGGCACTTCCCCATAATCACCGTTTTTGATATCTCGAAGAGCAGCATCAATTGCTAAATAAGCACTGTTACTTTTCTTTGCTTTAGCTAAATAAATAGTAGCCTCTGATAATATAATTCGGGCCTCAGGCAAGCCAATTTTTTCTGTAGCAATCATGGCATTCGTAGCAACTATAAGACCATTAGGATCTGCTAATCCAATATCTTCACTTGCTAAAATTACTAATCTTCGAGCAATAAACATAGGATCTTCCCCAGCGGCAATCATCCGGGCTAAGTAGTGAACAGCCCCATTGGTGTCAGAACCCCTAACACTTTTGATAAAAGCAGAAATTACATCATAATGATTATCCCCTTTTTTATCATAGTTAAGGGCTTTCTCCATAACGCTATCTTCCGCTCTTGCAAGTGTCAATGTTAATGAACCATCCTCATTTATAGGTGTAATGGCTATGAGATTTTCTAAACCATTTAAAGCTCGTCTAATATCACCTGTAGCAATATGTACAAAAAACTCAAAAAGAGCTTCTTTATCATCAATATAGATTTTTAAATTGCCATATCCTTTTTGAGGATTTATTAAAGCACTTTCAAGAATAGTAATAATATCCTTTTCACTAATTTTTTTTAGCGGAAATATTAAAAGCCTTGATAAAAGGGCTCTGTTAAGCTCCACATAAGGATTTTCTGTAGTAGCGCCAATTAAGGTCAGTAGACCGTTTTCAACAAAAGGCAATAATGCATCTTGCTGGGCTTTATTGAAACGATGAATCTCATCAATAAAAACAATTGTTTTTTGATTATGAAATTTTAAGTTGTCTTCACCAATTTTTACAACTTCCTTAATTCGTGGTATACCGTCAGTTACTGCATTAATGATTTCGAAATGGGCATGGGTATAATTTGCAATTACTTTTGCTAATGAAGTTTTGCCACAACCAGGTGGGCCGTATAAAATCATTGAAGGAATTCTATCTTTTGTAACAGCAACAGTTAAGGGCTTTCCATGTCCTATTAATTGAGGTTGTCCAACAACTTCTTCGAGAGTTGTTGGACGCATTTTTTCAGCTAATGGAGCACCAACTTTTTGCTGTGTTTCAAAATTTTGGGAAAATAAATCCATATTTTAGCCTTTATTCTTCCTCTTCCTTTTCTTCTGGAAGATTTAATTCAATAGACAATTCTTCAAGTTGCTTTTCTGTAACTGAAGAAGGTGCTACGCTCATTAAGTCAGCAGCACTTTGGGTTTTAGGAAATGCAATTACATCTCTAATACTCTGTCTATTTCTCATTAACATAATCATTCTATCAAGACCGAATGCTACACCCCCATGAGATGGTGCTCCATATGAGAATGCTTCTAGCATAAATCCAAATTGTTCTTCAGCTTCTTCTTCACTAAAGCCAATTAACTTGAAAATTCTTTCTTGTAATTCTTTTTCATGAATACGAATACTCCCACCACCTAGCTCAGTACCATTTAAGACAAGATCATAAGCTAAAGCTCTAACAGATAGAGGATCACTTTCAAGTTTATCCATATCTTCAGGATTTGGATGTGTAAACATATGGTGAATAGCTACATATCTTTTCTCATCTTCATCATACTTAAGAAGAGGGAAATCAGTTACCCAAACAAAGTTTAATTCATTTTCGTCGATTAAGTCTAAGCGTTTTGCAATTTCAATTCTCAAAGCACCTAAACTATCATGAACAACTTCTTTTTTATCAGCAACGAACATTAACAAATCGCCTTTTTCGCCACCCATTGCATTGACAATGCCTGCTAATTCTTCCTCAGATAAAAATTTAGCTATTGTAGATTTAATACCGTCTTCTGTAATTGCAATCCATGCCAATCCTTTTGCTCCATAAACATTTACAAAGCTTGTTAAACTATCAATATCTCTTCTTGAAAGCGCATCACTACAACCTTTACCATTAATCCCCTTAATCATTCCACCTTTGTCCAAAATGCTTTTAAATACTTTAAAGTCTGTGTTAGCAACAATAGGTCCAATATCATAGAGAGGTAAATCAAAACGCAAATCAGGTCGATCAGAACCATAACGATTCATGGCTTTATCATATGTAATACGAGGAAACTCTGCAGGTAACTCCTTATTCAAAGTTTCTTTAAAAAGGTAACCCATCATATCAGTTACTAAAGCCATAATATCTTCTCTATCAACAAAAGACATTTCCATATCCAGTTGCGTAAACTCTGGCTGTCTATCAGCTCTTAAATCCTCGTCTCTAAAGCAACGTGCAATTTGAAAATACTTTTCCATCCCTGCCACCATTAGAATTTGTTTATACTGTTGTGGTGATTGTGGTAATGCAAAAAAGTTACCTGGATGCACTCTACTTGGCACTAAATAGTCTCTAGCACCTTCAGGTGTACTTTTAGCTAACATTGGGGTTTCAATTTCAAGAAATCCTCTCTCATCTAAGAAACGACGCATAGCCATTGTGACATGATGACGTAAAATTATATTTTTTTGCATTTCAGATCTTCTTAAATCTAAATAACGGTATTTTAAACGGATGTTTTCGTCAACAGGTGTTTCTTCATTAACATCAAAAACAGGTGTTTTAGCCTTATTTAAAAGCTTAATGGAAATACCCAATAACTCAATAGAGCCAGTTGGTAATTTAGGATTAATTGCTTCTTCACTTCTTTTTCTTAAGGTGCCAATAACCTCTACAACATATTCATTTCTTAATTTTTCAACAGTTTCAAAATCATTGAATTGTTCATCAAAGACAATTTGCAATAATCCACTTCTATCTCTTAAATCGATGAAAATTAGTCCACCATGGTCCCTTCTTCTATTGACCCAGCCTGAAACTTTAATGGTTTCACTAATTTCCTTTTCAGTTACGAGTCCACATGCTCTTCTTTCTTCTATTGCCATTTTTATTCCCCTTTCAACTCCTCAATAATGGATAATAGTGTTTGTTTTTCTTCTTCCCCAGTGTCCATATTCTTCAGAGGGTAAAGAGCATCTCTCACTTCATCTTCTCCTACTGTAATCACATGGGTAGCCCCAATTTTATTTGCATATTTAAACTGAGCTTTAAATTTTCTGCCCATAACATCTAAACTTGCTGGTATATTATTCTCCCTTAGAATAGCCACTAATTCAATACCTTGAGGTATAAGCTCAGTATCTAAAAGCGCGACGAATACTTTGGGTTTCAGTATGCTCTTAAGGGGTACATTTTGGCTAGCTAAGGTTAATAGTACTCTTTCTAAGCCTATGGCAAAACCAATACCAGGAATATCTGGCCCTCCAATTTCTTGAATCAGTCCATCATAGCGTCCGCCACCACCAATAGAGCTTTGGGCACCAATGCCACCGACAACAATTTCAAAAGCAGTTTTTGTATAGTAGTCTAGTCCTCTGACCATTTTTTCATCTAATTCATAAGGTATATAAAGGAGTTCCAAATAACTTTTTACACCTTCAAAATGTTCTTTACATTCTTCGCAAAGACATTCAGTAATAGTCGGTGCTCCTTTAATAATTTTTTGACAAGTCTCACTTTTACAATCAAAAATTCTCAGCGGATTCTTCTCATAACGATTTTGACAAGTTGGACAAAGCTCCTTAAATCTAGGTTCTAAATATTTTTTCAAAGCTTCATTATGAAGGGGTCTGCATTTTGGACAACCTACACTATTAATTAGCAAAGTCAAATCCTCGATTCCCAAGCGTTTAAAAAAATCCATAGCTAATCCAATAACTTCTCCATCGAGATTAGGATCTACAGAACCTAAGACTTCAACGCCAAATTGATGAAATTGACGGTAACGACCTGCTTGAGGTCTTGAATAACGAAACATAGGTCCCATATAGTAGTATTTTGCAGGTAAGGGGTTAGCATAAATATGGTGCTCCACAAAAACTCTAGCTACTGACGCTGTACCTTCTGGTCGCAAGGTAATGCTTCTATTTCCTTTATCTAAAAAGGTGTACATTTCTTTATCAACAATATCAGTTGTATCGCCAACACCTCTTAAAAACAATTCAGTATGTTCAAATATTGGTGTTCTAATTTCTTCATAATTATAAACTAGCATTAAGTTTCTTACGACTTCTTCAATATAGTGCCACTGCCTAATTGTATCAGACATAATATCATTAGCACCTTTTGGTCTCTTTATGGTCATCGTATTTCCTCCTAGTTAATATCTTATTTAGGTTGCATCTGTCCAGTTAAAAATGGGTTCATTTCTAACTGTTCACCAAATGTAGTCTGAACCTTGCCATGGCCTGACAAAATAGCGGCAGTTTTGGGGATTTCTTTTTTTAGCTTTTCTAGGCTTTTGACCATATCATCTTTATTACCACCCAAAAAATCACTTCTGCCTACAGAACCAAAAAACAAGGTATCTCCTGTAAGTGCAATTTCTTCGTTGTATATTACTATACTACCAGGTGTATGTCCTGGTGTTTCAATTACTTTTAAAACAATATTGCCTAATTTAATTACATCACCTTCACCTTCGGCAATTGTTTGATTAGGTACTGGTGAAGTAAAATCATTGCTGTAGTTATGACTTAAATTATAAACTGGATCAGTTAAATAACCAGCATCCGCCTCATGGATAATCAAAGGGGCCTTTGTTAAAGTCATTACAGCTTGATTGCCATAAACATGGTCCCGATGACCATGTGTGTTAACAATAGCCTTAATATGGATATGCTCTTTTTCTATTAAGCTCCCCATTTTCTCAACATCGACGTATCCAGGGTCAACAATAATACCTTCTTTTGAATCCTCGTCCCAAACTAAATAACAGTTTTCGAGTAAGGCTCCATTTATAAAAACTTGATTCTTAAGCATACTTTTTGCGCTCCTTTATCGATCTTTACTATCCATCATAATAGTTACTGGTCCATTACTTTTTCTCGTATCTCCAAGAAGCGTAAATTGAGAAATAAGGAGAATACTTCCATTCATATCTATTAATGATTTATTCATTTTACCTTCTTCATCTTCAAAAATCCATCTTCAAAAATCCTTAAATTAGGAATTTTTGTAACTAGGTAGTTAAAGTCTTCATCTTTTCCATCAACAGTTACATAACTAGTCTTTGCTCTTTGTATTACTGTTTTCATCTTTTTTAAATACTCTCTTTCTAGGTACTAAACGCTTGGCATTTAAAATTTCTGGATTTCTATTAAAAGCTGCAAAAAGCCTCTCTAAATGTTCGGGTTTATTAATACCTACTTTTATTTTCATTGTTACAACACCACCTGAAACTTTTGAGTTTATTTCAATTACATCAGCTTTTAACTCATGAAGTAAACTAATTATATCAGGTGTAATGCCTTTTCTATCTGTTGTTGTAATTTCTAAATTAGCAATTAAATTCTTCACTTCTTTTGTTTCCCAAATTACATCAACAATCCTATAAGGTTCCTTGTTATTTAAATAGATAAAATTTGGACAATCAATTCTATGAATAGAAATGCCTTTACCTCTATTAATATAGCCTGAAATATCATCACCAGGCATTGGATTACAGCATTTGGAAATTCGGATATCAACGTCTTCAAATCCTTGAACTCGAATACCTTGTGTACTAGAGCCATAACCTTCCCAAGGTTTAATAATTTGATCTTTAGGAACTGTATCTTCAATTTCTTCTTTAACATATTCTCTTAATCGTCGAATAACCTGTTTGACACTATAGCCACCATCACTAACAGCTGAATATAAATCTGATATATCCTGCATACCGTAGGATTTAGCTAATCGTCCTAAATAGATTGGTGTTAAATATTTTTTATCAAATTGTTCTCGCTTAACTTCCTTGTTAAATATATCTCGACCTTCATCTTCTTTGGTTTCTCGATTCTGCATTTTAAACCAATTTCTGATTTTGTGCTGGGCATTTTTGGTCTGAACGATTTTCAACCAATCAAGACTTGGCTTACCATTTTTATTGGTTAATATTTCAACAATATCTCCATTTTGAAGTTTGTAGTCAATGGGTACAATATGATTATTTACACGAGCACCAGAAAACTGATTGCCAACATCAGAGTGAACTCTATACGCAAAATCAAGAGGATTAGAACCAGATTTAAGTTCAATAACATCTCCGCCAGGTGTAAAAACATACAAGCGGTCAGTAAATAAATCTTTTTTCAACGAATCAATAAAATCACTTGCATTATCTGCTTCTGATTGAAGCTCTCTTATCTGACTAATAAAAGAACTTTCTTTTTGAAACTCCTGGTAAGAAAAAGACTTGCCTTCTTTATATTTCCAATGGGCAGCAATACCATATTCAGCAATGCGATGCATTTCTTTGGTTCGAATTTGAACTTCAAAAGGTTCTCCATTACTGCCTAATAAAGTAGTATGAATAGATTGATAACCATTGGGTTTTGGCATAGCAATATAATCCTTAAAGCGATTAGGAATAGGCCTATAAAGAGTGTGAATTGCACCAACTGCACTGTAACAGTCCTTCGCTGTTTTAACAATAATTCGAACTGCAGTTAAGTCATAAATTTCATCTAAAGTATGATTTTTTTTCTTCATTTTATTGTAGATGCTATAGAAGTGCTTCGGTCTGCCAGTAACATCACCTTCAATACCTAATTGTTCTAAATTGTCTCTGATTTTTGAAATAACTTCTTGAACATAATCTTCTCTTTCATTACGCTTCATGGCAATCTGTTCCATTAGTTCCTGATACCCTTCAGGATCAATATACTTTAAAGCCAAATCTTCTAATTCCCACTTTATTTGAAAAACACCAAGACGATGGGCAATAGGTGAGTAAATTTCTAGAGTTTCTTCAGAAATATAAACTTGTTTTTCTCGTGGCATATATTTAAGGGTACGCATATTATGGAGTCTATCTGCCAACTTAATAAGTACTACACGAATATCTCTTGACATTGTTAAAAACATTCGACGTAAATTTTCAACTTGTAATGTGTCCTTATTAGATATCTTGATTTTTTTCAGTTTAGTTAAACCATCAACAATATAAGCTACTTCCTCACCGAAATATTTTTCAATATCGCTAAGTTCTACTCCTGTATCTTCTACGACATCGTGAAGCAAAGCAGCAATTAATGCTGCCTCATCCATTCTAAGTTCAACTAAAATCTCCGTAACCACTAATGGGTGAGTTATATAAGGTTCACCTGAACGTCTATACTGGCCTTTATGGGCTTCTTCAGCAAGGGCATAGGCTGAACGCAGTTTTTTTTCATTTAGACTGCTATCATATTCTTTCACTTCTAAAATAATTTTATCAATCGTCATAGGCAAGTGGACTCCCCCTTTTACATTTTACCGTGTCTTTTAATTATACTAAAAATAGCCATGAAATAAAAGGCGTTTATCCCTCTAAATACATTAAAATAGGGCATATAAATTATTTATTTATATGCCCTATTAATTATTATTTAAAAACTTTTTGCCACTAAATTTTCTTGATAAATCAAGCCATAATGGACTTGCCACTGCTATTGATGAGTACATTCCAATTATTGTACCTATAATCATAGCTAGTGTAAACTCATGGGTAGATGAACTACCTAGGAAATACAGTGAGATTAATACAATTAACACACAAACAACTGTTGTAATTGATCGTCCTAAAGTTTGGGTAATACTTCTATTAACAATTAGCTCTTTTGAGTCCTTTTGATAAGAGGGCACTTTCAAATTTTCTCGGATTCTATCATAAATAACAATTGTATCGTTGATAGAGTAACCAACAATTGTTAAGATAGCTGCAATAAAAGACATTCCAATCTGAATTTGGAAGAGAGCAAAAATACCTAAGAGGACTATAATATCATGGAGTGAAGATAAAATCCCTCCAATACCAAAAAACAATTCAAAACGGATTGTTAAGTAGATAATAATTCCTAGTGAAGCCAAAGCTAATGCCAAAATTGCTTTTTGGGACAATTCAGATCCTATAACACCACTAACGGTATCATTTTTTACTACTTCAATTTGTCCAAATTTTTCTTTTAACTGATTCATTTTATTATTATATTCTTCTTCAGATAAAGCAGAACCTTTAATAATATAATGATTAGCTTCAGTTTCTTGAATATCACTTTCTTTAAAAATTGCCTTAATATCATCTGTTGCTATATGTTCTGATAATTTAATTTCAAGTAAAGTACCACCAGCAAAGTCCGGTCCCAAGTTAAATCCTTTAGTAAACATGGCTATAAAACTTGCTAATAGCAATACAACAGTAACTATATAAATTATTTTCTTTTTACCCATAAAATTAATAATTTTCATTTAGTTTTCCTCCTTTTCTTTTGGAGAAATCCTAAAACCATAAAAAGATTTCTTTTGGAAGAATTTAACCTTCACTGCCAATTGTAACATTATTCTACTTAGCATTAATGAAGTTATTAAATTAATTGTAATACCAATTAAAAGAATTACAGCAAATCCCTGAATTGAACCTGAACCAATAACTAAAATAATAACACCGGCTAACATTGTTGTAATATTAGTATCTAAAATAGTAATAAAGGCCTTTTTATAACCACCGTTAATTGCAGCCTGTAAAGATTTTCCACTTCTTAACTCATCCTGTATTCGACAAATTAAAATAATATTGGCATCTGCTGCAATTGCAATTGTTAAAATCAAAGCGGCAATACCTGGCAGCGTCAGAGTAGCTTTAATCATTACCATAACTGCCAATAAAAGGTTAGTAAAAGCAATTAAACTAAAAGTAGTTACTACACCTGGCAAACGGTATAGCAAAATTAAAAATAATGCTAGTAATGCTAAACCAACACCTACTGCTATTAAACTTTTATTAAGTGATTCAGCACCTAGAGTTGGTCCAATAGTAGATTTTTCTACTATTTGTAGGCCAACAGGTAAAGCACCTGAATTTAATAATTTAGCAATATTATTTGCTTCATCAAACGAAGCAAATCCACCAGAAATAGTAGCTTGACCATCAGTAATTGCCTCTTTGACATTAGGGTTAGTAATTAACTCATTATCTAAAAGAATTGCAATTTTTCTTCTTGGATCACCTTCAGGACACTTTGTAGACAAGCGACCTGTAGCTTCAGCAAATGCCGCTTTCCCAGTTTCATTAAATTCTAATACAACTGAATATTTATTTGTATTATTGCTTTTAGCTGCATATGCCTTTTGTAAATCAGCGCCCGTTAAAATAGGTATTATATTTGCTCCATCATTTGTTTTTACATCACCAGCAATAAATTTCAGCTCAGCTGTCTTGCCTATTAAATTTATGGCAGCATCGGGGTCATTAATTCCAGCAATTTCAACAATTAATCGATTGTTACCTACTACTTGAATAATTGGCTCACTAACGCCTAATGTATCAACTCTCTTACGCATAATTTCTTGAAGTTTAGCCATGTCATCAGCTGTAACTGGTTGTCCGTCCTTTTCCTGTGCTTCCAGCATAACATGAACACCCCCCCTTAAATCTAATCCTAATTGAAGATTGTCTCTAAGAGGGGTGTAACTAATACCTGCTATAATAAGAATTGAGACACAAATAAGCGCTAGAAGGAGAAGACTACGTTTACGAATTTTCATCCAATCTAGTCCTTTCTTTCTTTGGTTTATTTTTTCTTTTTTGCTTCTTGTTCTAATTCTTTTTGTTTGGCAATTCTTTGTTCATTAGATAGGTTTTTGAAAATTGCTTCTTTTTCCATTACAAATTCAACTGTATCGGAAATTTTAACTGTTATGGTACTGCTATCTTCAGGAACTTTGGTAACTTCCCCGTGGATGCCGCTATAGGTAATAATTTTATCACCTTTTTGCAAATTCTTTAACAATAATATTTTCTCATTTTTTTGTTTCTTCTGTGGACGTAATATTAAAAAATAAAATATAGCCACTAAAGGAAGAATTAACAACAGCATTTGTGTTATGCCTTGGTCCATGGAATACACCTCTTTCAATTGTTATTTTTTTACGATTCCCTACTATCTTAACATTTTTCTTCTAATATTAATATAGATTCTTATAATATTTTTTAAGAAATTCGTGAGCATATGTTTCAAAACAGTCTTCATCAATAGATTTACGAATATTTTCCATTAATTGGATTAAAAAATATAGATTATGCCAGGTTAAAAGACGAAATCCTAAAATCTCATTGGATTTAATTAGATGCCTAATATAGCTTCTTGTATAATTTTGACAAACATAGCAATCACATTCTGGATCTAAAGGCGAAAAATCATCAAAATACTTGGCGTTTCTTATTGTAAAATAACCATTATGACTCATTACACCACCATTGCGACCTAGTCTAGTAGGCAAGACACAATCAAACATATCTATACCAGCACGAACCCCTTCAATTAAATAATCCGGGGTACCAACGCCCATAATATAGCGTGGTTTATTATACGGTAAATACGGGGCAGTTTCATTTAACATTTCAATCATCAAATCTCTAGGTTCTCCAACACTTAATCCACCAATTGCATAGCCATCAAAATCAAACGCAATAATTTCTTCAGCACTTCTTTTTCTTAATTCTGGATACATTCCGCCTTGAATAATGCCAAATAATCCTTGGTATTCATGATGATGAAATTCTTTGCAACGCTTAGACCATCGCGTTGTTCTCTCTAAAGCATCAATTGTGTATTGACGATCTGCAGGATAAGTAGTACATTCATCAAATGCCATAGCAATATCCGATCCTAAATCCATTTGGATTTCCATTGATTTTTCAGGTGTTAAAAAATGTTTAGAGCCATCAATATGTGATGAAAAGCAAACACCATCTTCAGCGATCTTATTTAAATTGTCTAAGCTGAAAACTTGGAAACCCCCACTATCTGTTAAAATAGCTCTATCCCAATTCATAAATTTATGAAGGCCTCCAGCTTTTTTAATAAGCTCATGACCTGGTCTTAAATATAGATGATAGGTGTTGCTAAGAATTATTTCTGCACCTATAGTTTTCATCTCTTCAACAGTCATGGCCTTCACAGTTGCACAAGTTCCTACTGGCATAAATACTGGTGTTTCAATAGTACCATGAGTTGTAGAAACACGACCTCTTCTGGCTCTGGAATTGTTACTCATCTTGATTAATTCATATTTTATCAATTGTTTTCCCCTTATTCTATAAACATGGCATCACCAAAACTAAAAAAGCGATAGCCCTGTTTAACTGCTTCTTCATATGTTGCCAAGGTAAATTCCCTACCTATTAAAGCTGATACTAACATTAATAATGTAGACTTTGGTAAGTGAAAATTAGTAATTAATCCATCAATACATTTATACTGATAGCCGGGGTAAATAAAAATATTAGTCCACCCCTTGTCTGAAACTGCTTTACCATATTTTAAAAAAATAGTTTCTAAGACTCTCACAGATGTTGTGCCAACTGCAATAACACGCTGATTCATATTTTTAGCTTTATTAATAATATTAGCTGATTCTTCACTTAACTCATAATACTCTTCATGCATTGGGTGATCTTCAAGATTCTCTTCTTTAACTGGTCTGAAAGTACCTAAACCTACATTTAATAATAAAGATGTAACCATAATACCTTTTTCCTTAATCTTAACTAAAAGTTCCTCAGTAAAATGCAAACCCGCTGTTGGTGCTGCCACTGAAACACCATCTTTGCTGTAAACAGTCTGGTATCTAGAACTATCTTTCAATGTTTCGGTAATATATGGCGGTAGAGGCATTTCTCCTAAAAAATCTAAAATAACCTCAAATACACCTTCATAATAAAATTGGATAATACGGCTACCTTCTTCGGTTATATCAATACAGGTTGTTCTTAATTCTTGATTCTCACCAAAAAAGATTCGGTCTCCAATTTTAACTTTTTTACCGGGCTTTACTAAAACTTCCCAGATATCTATTTCTTTCTTTTTTAGTAAAAGTACTTCAATTATAGCACCCGTTTCTTTTTTTCCAAAAAGTCTGGCTGGTATAACCTTTGTGTGATTTAGTACTAAAACATCACCTGCTTGTAAATAATCAATTAAATTATAAAAATGCTGATGTTCCCACTTTTTTTCTTTAGAATGAACCACTAACAGTCTGCTACTATCTCTAGGCGTCATTGGCTTTTGAGCAATTAGTGATTCAGGCAAATAATAATCAAATAATTGAACTTTCATCATTTTCCTCATTCTTTAAAATATCTATCCCTTATTATAGCTTTTTTGGCAATTAAGTTGCAAGCCTATCTCCTATCTTTAGCAAGGAGCATTGAGACAATAAGCTCCCCTATAATGGCTACCGTTCTGCGAGAAGGCATTAAAAAGGGGGAATTTAAAACCAACTACCAGCGTTATTTTGAACATTTAAAAGTTTTTCAAGAATTAACTGAAAAAAGTCTTTCAGTGCCATCAGTAACTTTTCAATATTTAGAAAATTTTATTCAGAGCGGTGACTATAATGAATCCCCCCTATAGCCCCATATCAAAAACCTTTAACCTTAAATATTGATGAAAACAGTTTAGAAAAACTAACTGCAGAGAATGAACCCTATCTTCTTTTCTCCTGAAAATATTAATGGTTTTAATAAAAAATATATGGATTTCTACAACAAAATCGCTTTTCTTTATCGACTTAGTGCTAAATTTATAACTCAAAAAAATGAAAGAATTACTAGATGACTTAGAAATTAGCAATAATGATAGGTTTTTAGAAGTCTCAGCAGAAACTGGACATAATTTGAAATATTTAGTTAAAAAATATCAAAATCTAGAATTGTATGGACTTGATATCTCTTCTGGAATGCTTAAACAATACCAAAAGATCTTGACAAGCAACCAGTTTTTTAGTCCAAGCTAATGCAGAAGCACTCCCTTACAAGGCTAATTCATTTGATAGTGTTTTTCATGTAGGAGGCATAAATTTTTTAATGACAAGAAAGCTGCTATCGAAGAAATGATTAGAGTTGCTAAACCCAATACTAAAATCACTATTGTAGATGAAACAAGTAAATAGGTAAAAAAGTCT
This sequence comes from endosymbiont 'TC1' of Trimyema compressum, assembly GCF_001584725.1. Taxonomy (NCBI): domain Bacteria; kingdom Bacillati; phylum Bacillota; species endosymbiont 'TC1' of Trimyema compressum. The sequence goes on from NZ_CP014606.1 coordinate 820,535, forward strand.
ATCGTTTCAGATATTAGAATAGTGGTAAGTATAAATTAGGTTTTCGAAAGTAAATAAATTTAAAAAGAGAATACGCTTCTTTATATAACCACAAAAAAAGATGCTCTATTAAGAGCATCTTTTGTTTTTAGTCTTGGCTGTCGTAACTGTTGTTTCTTCTTTGTTGTTTTCTTTGTCTTCTACATTCAGGACAACGTTTAGGTTCGTTTGTGAACCCTTTTTCAGCATAGAACTCTTGCTCGCCTTGTGTAAACACAAAGTCAGCGCCACAGTCAGAACAGGATAATGTTTTGTCTTCCATTTTTACTACCTCCACTATTACTTGATTTGGACCTGTCTTTTTATTCTGTCTTCATATAATAATAGTGAAGGGCCGAATTAAAAAAAGATTCCATTCATATAAGTATAGTAACACAACAATTCTGATTGTACAACCTATTTTTATGTATTTTTGTAAAATATTATAAAAAACATTGTTAAATTATTCACAATTAATTACTATTTATTTTTCTTGTTAAATCACTAGATTTACTTATATATAATGGACCTAACATTACTCTTTAAGCTACTATAATAAAATTCTATTTCAAGTCCTTTAAACCAAAGATATTTATTGATATATATTAATTAATCACTAATTTTGGATAGTAATTTTAAAGCAAAATTTCTTGTATTTAATATTTAATTATTAAAAAAGAGTTATGTAATTATATATAACTCTTTTAAAATCTAGAGCTTATTTATTCATTAAAACAGACTGAGCTGCTGCTAATCTAGCAATTGGTACTCTAAAAGGAGAACAGCTTACGTAATGTAAGCCTACTCTATAGCAGAAATCAACGGAAGATGGATCGCCACCATGCTCCCCACAAATACCTAACTTAATATTAGGCCTTGTAGATTTACCTTTTTCAACTGCCATTTTAACCAATTGCCCTACACCTTCTTGGTCAAGTTTAGCAAATGGGTCAAACTCATAAATTTGCTTAGTGTAATAATCATCTAAGAAGCCACCAGCATCATCTCTCGAAAAACCAAATGTCATCTGAGTTAAATCATTTGTACCAAAGGAAAAGAACGCTGCCTCTTTAGCAATTTCATCAGCCAACAATGCTGCTCTAGGAATCTCAATCATTGTACCTACCATATAGTCGAGTTCAATACCTGATTCCTTAATTAACGTATCTGCAACATTAGTAATTACATCTTTAACATATTTAAATTCTCTAGCTTCCCCAGCTAAAGGTACCATAATTTCAGGAATAATATTGAATCCTTTAGTTTTTTTCACTTCAAGGGCAGCCTCAATAATTGCTCTACCTTGCATTTCCGCAATTTCAGGAAATGTAATAGCTAAGCGGCAGCCTCTATGACCCATCATAGGGTTAAACTCATGTAAAGATTCAATTTTTGCTTTTAGTTTTTCTACTGTTACATTCATTTCTTTAGCAATTTTGACAATTGACTTTTCATCTTGTGGCAAAAACTCATGCAACGGTGGATCTAATAAACGGATAGTAACTGGTTTTTCTTCCATAGCTTCATAAATACCAATAAAATCTTCTCTTTGCATTGGTAATAATTCATTTAAAGCAGCACGTCTCGCTTCTTCAGTTTCAGCTAAAATCATTTTGCGCACTGACGTAATTCGAGTGTCATTAAAGAACATATGCTCTGTCCTTGTCAAGCCAATTCCTTCAGCACCAAATTCTACTGCTTTTATAGCATCTTTAGGTGTATCAGCGTTGGTTCTCACTTTTAATGTTCTGATTTTATCAGACCAAGCCATAAATGTGGCAAAATCTCCTGAAATTTCAGGAGATACTGTTTTAATATCATCAATGTAGACTTTACCAGTAGTACCATCTAATGAAATAAAGTCACCTTCTTTAACTGTATAACTGCCAACTGTAAAATATTTTTCTTTCTCGTTTACAACAATATCACCACATCCAGCTACACAACATGTGCCCATGCCTCTTGCAACGACAGCTGCATGAGAAGTCATACCACCACGAACAGTTAAAATACCTCTGGCAGCAGCCATTCCCTCAATATCTTCTGGTGAGGTTTCCTGACGGACAAGAATAACTCTCTCATCTCTTTTATCCTTAGCTTCTTTGGCAGCTTCAGCAGTGAAATAGACTTGTCCTGCAGCAGCTCCTGGAGAGGCTGGTAAACCTTTTGCTACTGGCGTAGCGTTATCTAATACCTTCACATCAAACATAGGATGAAGCAATTGATCCAATTGTTTTGGATCAACTTTCATAATAGCTTCTTCTTCAGTTACCATGCCTTCAGCTACTAAATCAACTGCAATTTTGAGAGCAGCTTGAGCGGTTCTTTTGCCATTGCGGGTTTGTAAGAAGTAAAGCTTCTTATTTTCAATAGTAAACTCAACATCTTGCATATCTTGATAATGATTCTCTAGATTTGTAGTAATATCCATAAATTCTTTATAAACTTCTGGCATATCTCTTTCCAAAACAGCAATTGGATTAGGTGTTCTAACACCAGCTACAACATCCTCACCTTGAGCATTAATTAAATATTCTCCAAATATTAAGTTCTCGCCTGTTGCTGGGTTTCTAGTAAATGCAACTCCTGTGCCACAAGTATCACCCATATTCCCAAATACCATCATTTGAACATTAACAGCTGTACCCCATGAACTTGGAATGTCATGCATCCTTCTATAAACAATGGCTCTAGGATTATCCCATGATCTAAATACAGCAGTAATAGATTCCATTAATTGTTCTTTAGGTTCTTGAGGAAAGTCAGCTCCTGTTTTTTCTTTGTATATTTTTTTAAATGTACTGACAAGCTTCTTAAAGTCTTCTCCAGTTAAATCCATATCAGAAGCAGCACCTTTTAATTCTTTCATTTTAACAAGTTCTTCTTCAAAAAACTCTTTATTAACTTCTTTTACTACATCTGCAAACATTTGAATAAAACGTCTGTAAGAGTCATAAGCAAATTTCATATTTCCGGTTTTATTTTTCAATCCTTCAACAGAAGCATCATTTAAACCTAGGTTTAGGACTGTATCCATCATCCCTGGCATTGATGCTCTAGATCCTGAGCGTACTGAAACCAGTAAAGGATTATTCTTATCCCCAAATTTCTTATTTGAAATAGCCTCTAATTTTTCAATGCCATCCTCGATGCCTTTAATAACGCCATCATCAACTACTCTTCCTTTATCATAATAGTCATTACACGCTTCTGTTGTAACGGTAAATCCTTGGGGAATAGGCATACCTAGCTTAGTCATTTCTGCTAAGTTAGCCCCTTTACCTCCTAAAAGATTTCTCATTGAAGCGTCGCCTTCACTGAACATGTAAACAAATTTTGTTACCATCAATTATACCTCCTTTAAATACTACTATTTATTATAACATGAAAAATTTTATTCATACCTAAAACAGCAAATTAAATTACCACAGATTCAACATCAAATAATTGATCACCCATTTTTAAAATAGTCCCTAATAAACCAAGTCTATTGTTTTTTACTGCTTCTTCATCAGCCATAACCATAACATTTTCAAAAAATTCAGCCATTTCTTTTTTCAGAGTAACAAAAATTGTCATTGCTTCTCTATAATCTTGTTTCTTTAAAGCTTCAGTAAAATCTCTTTCAATTGAAGCTACTTTTCTGCCTAAGGCTTTTTCAGAGTCATCTTTAAATAAGTTTTCGGAAAAAATAACAGATACTACTTTTTGCTTTTTAAGAATATTCTTAGCTCTTTTTAGAACTTCAACTAAATCTTCAAAAGATTCACTTTGACTAAAATTCTTTAAATCTAAGGCTTTTAAGTAAACACTATAGATATCATCAATATCACCCTTCAAAAGACTATCAACTAAATCATAAGATAATTCTTTTTCAAGGATAACTTTTAAGCGCAATTTAAAAAAATCAAGTACATCTTCTACAAGCAATTCTGTAATAGTAGATCCATATAGTATTTTTACTTTAGACACTAAATCTCTCAAGGATAAGTGCAGTTTATTTTCAATTAAGGTTCTAACAATACCTAAAGTATGCCTTCTTAAAGCGTAGGGATCTTGACTACCCGTTGGCATTAAACCAATACCAATCATGCCTATAATAGTGTCTATTTTATCTGCAATTGCTACGGCTATACCCGTTGTAGTTTTAGCTACGCTATCTCCTGCAAAAATAGGTTTATAATGTTCTTCAATTCCAATTGAAACAAGAGGTTTTGCACCTTCAATTTCACTATAATAACGTCCCATTTTACCCTGCAATTCAGGAAATTCGTAAACCATTTGAGTCTCTAAATCACATTTACAAAGAATCGCAGTTTCTTTGATTTCAGCAATTTCCTTGAAATTAAGCTGATTGCCAATATATTCAGATAATTCAGTTATTCTTTGAACTTTATTACCTATAGTTCCTAATTTCTCTTGAAATACTACGCGATTCAATTTCTCAATTAAAGAATTCAGAGGGGTTTTTTGATCCTCTTCAAAGAAAAATTTAGCATCCTCCAAACGTGCAATTAAAACTTTCTCATTACCTTTAATAACTGTATCAAGAGCATAATCATCACCACAACGAACCCCTATAAAATTAGGTAATAAATCACCATTATTATTTTCCAAAGGGAAATACTTTTGATGTTTTGCCATTGTAATCATGACTACCTCTTTAGGTAATTTTAAATACTCTTTATTAAATGACCCTGTAAAAACAGTAGGATACTCAACTAAGAAAAGAACCTCTTCAAGTAAATTATCTGAAGGCACAAACTTTCCGCCAACTTTTTTTTCTTCCTCACTAATTCCCTTCAATATTAGCTCTCTTCTTTTCTCAATATCACATATTACATATTCTTTTTCAAGAGTAGATTCATATAGTCCATCATTAGTAATTTCAATATTACCTTTTGATAAGAAGCGATGACCAACTGTTGTATTACTACTTTTAATACCAGCAAATTCAATAGTTAACGGTTGATTATCAAAAGTCGAGATGATGGAGCGTACAGGTCTAACAAATGCTGTTTCTTCATTACCCCAATGCATCATTTTAGGAAAACGCATACTCTTCAATACTTTTTCAATAATTGAAGGTAATAAAGTTTTTGTTTCAACGCCAGGAATAGTCTTTTCAATATAAATATATTCAATATCTTTAATGATTTTTGTAGATAACTCTTCTGAACTAATGCCTTGGTCTCTACAAAATCCTAATAAAGCTTTTGTTGGCTCTCCAGTTTCATTGTAAGCTGCTTTAACATTAGGACCTTTAATTTCAACATGGACAGGTTCTGTTGCTAAAGCCAAGCCAGTAATAATCATAGTCAATCTTCTAGGTGTTCCCATCATCTTAATAACATCCCAAGGAATACCATCTTTATCCAATTGCTTTTTTGTTTTCTCTAAGAGCTCATTTAAAGCACCCTTCATAAAACGAGCAGGAATTTCTTCAGTTCTAATTTCCAGTAAATAATTAGCCATCTATTTCCCCTCCTTATTTTTCAGTAATGGAAAACCTAAGGCTTCTCTTTGTTCAACATACCCTTTAGCGCATTCTTTAGCCATATTCCTAATACGTGTAATATAGCCTGTTCTTTCAGTTACACTAATAGCACCTCTAGCATCTAATAAATTAAAAGAATGAGAACATTTTAATACATAGTCATAAGCTGGAACGATTAATTGTTTTACCATACAACTATAGGCTTCTTTTTCATATAGATTAAATAAATTAAAAAGCGTATCACTATTTGAAACCTCAAAATTATAAGTTGAAAAATCGATTTCATTTTGTTTGAAAATATCGCCGTAGGTAATATTATCTACCCATACAATATCGTAAACACTATCTTTTTCTTGTATATAAGTAGCTAATCTTTCTAAGCCGTAAGTAATTTCAACTGAATCAGGTTTACAGTCTATCCCTCCACATTGCTGAAAATAAGTGAACTGACTCACTTCCATACCATCGAGCCAAACTTCCCAGCCAAGACCCCAGGCGCCAAGTGTTGGTGATTCCCAATTATCTTCAACAAAACGAATATCATGAACCAGTAAATCAAGTCCAATTAATTTTAGACTTTCTAAATAGAGATCCTGAATATTGTCTGGGCTAGGTTTAATAATTACCTGATACTGATAATAATGTTGTAGTCTATTAGGGTTTTCACTATAACGTCCATCAGTAGGTCTTCTACAAGGCTCTACATAAGCAGTAGCCCAAGGCTCAGGTCCCAATGCTTTTAAAAATGTATTAGGATTCATTGTTGCTGCACCCTTTTCAATATCATAAGGCATTTGAATAATGCAACCTTTTTTTCCCCAATAATCATTTAACTTTGAAATTATTTCTTGAAATGTTAACATTTCTTAAGCCTCCTTATTTTCATTTCTTTTATTAGCAAACTTATAGCTAATTTGCCATAATGTATTATATTCACTTAATTTTTTTATTGGCTTTTCAGGCAATCCCTTAATGCCATAATAAACCCATGCTAAACCGCCAGGTTACGGACCCCCAATAGTATCTCGATCTCCACCAAGGGAAACACTGATTTTTAAAGCATCATCAAATGTCCGAGTTTTATAAAAAATAGTCAAGGCTGCTAATAGTGTATCTGCAATATAAGCAGTTGTTTTTAGAGAATCAAAACCTGCATTTTTATAGTTGCCATAAAACAAATGGCTACCAAAAACTTCATTTAAGCTCTCTTCTTTAGACTTATTTTTTAATAATAAAGTTGACAAGCTTCCCGACACCTAGGATCAAAATGAGTTAAGTAGGATTGTTCTCCAGCCACAAAAAGCATTTCCTTAAAATCATCATAAAATAATGGAACAGGCAAAGTTCTCATTAGAGAGCCATTCCCTGCACTCCTAAAGCCAGCACACTATCATCAGCATACTGTACAGCATAGCCCCAATTATTTTTCAGCTCATAACCTTCAAATGCAAGTTTAGTTATATGGCCAATACCAACTGGATTGTCATGAAGCCATTCTATAAAATATTTTCCTATGGCTTCAAATGGATTAGCTGGATTGTCTAGAATACCTTTAGTAACAGCTACTGATAAATAAGTATCGTCGCTAAGGGAACCATTAAAATCCCGCCATTCTTTGTTTTCATCAAGTAATGTACCATAGCTATCGCCTAAAGATAATCTGAAGAAACCACCTGTAATTCGATCATTAATATTAATCATTATTTTTATTCCTTTGCGGGGGAACTATTGCATATTTTTTTAGAAAAATTCTTTTTTTATTGTTTTTGTCTGTTTGCTAAGGGATTTTTTTAATTCCTTAGGTATATCTTTACCCCCATTTTAAGCATTTTATCTACATAAGGTTTTAGTTTTTGTTCTTTTACAGGCTTTAACAATAGCAGAGCAGGTAAATCAATGTGTTCCTCAGCATAATAGCGAATGGATGTATCATTTTTGTCATCACCTGTTATACTATCAATAATAAGTCAATACCCAATATGATTGAATCCTTCAATAGTGCTTGTCAAACCATAGAGTAAGTTGTTTAATAAATCTCCATTATTAATTTAATTATCTGATACATTGTTTCGAGAGCAAGAGAAACTTCTTCATCACTCGTGTCTTTATTGCGTTCCTGGGCTCTCCGAGTTAATAATTCTTCAAATTGCTCAACTCGTAAGGGTGCACTGTTATAAGTTACCAATTATATTTTGCAATTATTATCAATAGCTTGAAAATAAAGCTCACCATAAGCCATTGTTGCAACTGCGCCTCCCAGAGAATGTCCAGTAATAATTATACTGTCTGGGTATGAAACGGCCTTGCTGATAAAACTATCAATCTGTTCTTTCATTGCTACTTTTAAAATTGTAAATTGACTAGGAGTTAAAATGCCTTTTGGAACAACTAAACGAATATTATTGTCCATCCAATCAGCCCTAGCTTCATCTGAACCAGAAATCCCAACAAGCAGTTTTTTTCATTAATAAAAGAAAGACAATTATAGCCAGTTTTTTCATCTCTTTGGTAGAGATGATATTGCCAGTTCTTATTTCTTAAATTCTGAAATGAATTGTATTTTTCCAAGCCTTTCTTAGGCAAAAATCCCCTAAAGGGGGTTCAGTGTTACCAATTTTAATAAACTCTTTTTTAAATGTATCTTCTATAGAATACTCTATAGGTAAATTTTTTCTTGCAAAAGTTTGTTCTTATTATATTCTGTTTTACAAGCTAAAAAAGGCTGAAGAGAATTTCTAGTATAGGCTAAAAGCATACTATCTTTAATTACTTCAATCTATAACTTAAGTTCATTAATTTTATCAACAGACATAATCCGAACCTGTTCTTTTAATGTAATTCTCTTCATTAAACTTCCTCCGTTAAAATTTTAGTTTTTTTAAAAATACAAATCCATTAAATTTTCTTTCAAGAATGCATTCAATCCATCTTTCAAGAAATGCGTCAAACTTATCAAAATTATTTTTTTCCAAATTAATTCCTTTAATTTCTTTAAATAAATCAAGTTCTAAACAACGATAAAAATTAACCAGTTCAGGTTCTAAATAAAAACCTTCATTAGTGCAATTAGTACACGTAATCTGTCCATCTTGAAATTTGAAATAAAAAGGACCACTTACATTACCACAAATACTGCAGCCACCTAAATCAGGGCTATAACCTAAATAATAAATAGACTTTATTAAAAAATAACGCATTAAAAATAATGGATCCTCTGTTTTTCTCAATCTGTTGAGACACCAATAAAACAAATCAAAAACACTATCGTGAGGCATATGGTCTGGCAATACATCATTTAAAAATGTACCCATAGCCATTGCTACACCCATTTTATCTAAATCTTTTCTTAAATACAAAAAGCTATCAACAACTTCTCCTTGGGTTAATATTTGATAAGCCGTCCCCTTAGTTAAATGATAATTGCCATATACAAATAAATCTGTACTACTCTTATTTTTGCTAGTTAGCTTACGAACGCCTCTAGCCACAAAAGACATCTTACCAATTTCTTTAGAAAATAAAGTAACAGATTTATCATTTTCTTTATATACTCGGTTGCCAATAATAATACCACTAACAATAGATTCTTTTGTTTTTTCATTATGTTCTTTCTTCATAGCCAAAATTTCTTAAATGAATATCTTTACGTCTCCACTGTTCCTTCACTTTTACACGAAGATCAAGATATACTTTCATACCCCACATTTTTTCAAGTTCTACTCTACTCTGTTTGCCAATTTTTTGAAGCATTTTTCCACCTTTGCCAATTAAAATACCTTTTTGAGATTTTCTTTCAACATAAATGGAGCCATAAACATTGACTAAATTACCATCTTCTTCAATATAATCTGTTACAACTGCTACAGAGTGGGGAACTTCTTCTTCTGTATGGAAAAGGATTTTTTCTCTCACAATCTCACTGACAATTTGTTTTTCAGGTTGATTTGTAATAGTTTCCTCTGGATAGTACATAGGACCATCTGGTAAAAGATTTTCCATTATTTCCATTAGGGAATCTATATTTTCGCTTTTAAGTGCTGAAATAGGAATAATAGCTTTAAAAGGAAAAGCTTTTTGATAAGCATCTATGATCGGTAAAAGTTCTTCTTTAGGTAACAAATCACTTTTATTAATTAATAAGATAACTGGGCATGTTGCTTTTTCTAATTGGGATATCACGTAAGCTTCACCTGTCCCCATAGGCATATCGCAACTCACAACATAAAGAATAAAATCCACATTATATAAAGTATTCAATGCTGTATTCACCATATATTCCCCTAAAGCATTTTTAGGTTTATGAATACCTGGTGTATCTAAAAAAACCATTTGGTAATCTTCTGTTGTATGAACGCCAGTTATTTGATTTCTAGTAGTCTGAGGTTTTGAAGACATAATAGCTATTTTTTTTCCTAAAATAGTATTTAAAAGAGTCGATTTACCTACGTTGGGTCTTCCGATAATACCAATAAAACCAGATTTAAAATTTTTATCCATTATTTTTCCTCTTTCAAAGTAAATGCAACTGGCAATAATTCTTCTATTGTAAATTCATGGTAATAATTATTAGGTCCATAAAAATATATTTTAAGCTCAGGTGCTAACTCAGATAAAACCTGTCTACAAGTGCCACAAGGACTTTTTACCAAACTGCTATCTGTCACAACAACCATTTCTGTAAAATCTTTACAACCTTCAGTTATACCAGTAAAAATAGCATTTCTTTCACCACATATCGTTGGAGAATAACCTGCATTTTCTACATTGATACTCTTAAATATACTGCCGTTTCTATCCATTACAGCTGCAGCTACTTTAATAGATGAATAAGTGCTATAAGCATTTTCCAAAACTGAATATGCTGCTGCTTTAAGTACTTCTCTATTGCTCATTTTCACGGCTTATATCCATTTTCATTAGTACTTTTTCTTCCATTTTACGCATAACTTGTTTGTCATTATCCGTTTCATGGTCATAGCCTAATAAATGTAAGATTCCATGGACTAATAGATAACACATTTCTCTAGTAAAAGAGTGACCAAAATCTTCACTTTGTTCTTTAGCTCTTTCAGCTGAAATTACAATATCTCCTAAAATTATTTTATCGGATTCGCTAAAATACAAAGGTTCATCACTTTCTTCATCTTCAAGTAGTACAAAACTTAAAACATCTGTTGGTCTGTCAACTTTACGGTATTGCTTATTAATAGTTTGGATAAATTCATCATCACAAATAAGGACCGAAGCCTCATAATCATCAATTGCTCCAGCAGTGCTCAATGCTAAAATACCAACTTGTTCCATTCTTTCTAATAAGTTATCATCTATTGCTATCTTTTTTTGATCATTATCAATAATAATATCCATTATTATTTTCCTCCCTTTTCATAGGCTTTAATAATTTCTTTAACTAGTGGATGTCTCACCACATCTTTACTATCTAAATGAATCATCTTAATACCTTTGACATCCTTTAGTAACTGGACAGCATGGGCAGATCCAGATGTTTCATCTTTTTTTAAATCAACTTGTGTTGGGTCTCCGGTAATAACTACTTTAGAATAAAACCCAAAACGCGTTAAAAAAATTTCATCTGTTCAATGCTTGTATTCTAAGCCTCATCTAAAATTATAAACGACTCGTCAAGTGTTCTGTCTCTCATATAGGCGAGTGGGGCTACTTCAATAATACCTCTTTCAATTAACTTCTCTGTGCCTTCAAAACCTAACATATCATAAAGTCCGTCATATAAAGGCCTTAGGTAAGGGTTAATTTTTTCTTGTAAATCTCCAGGTAAAAATCCTAGTTGTTCACCTGCTTCAACCGCTGGTCTTACTAATATAATTTTATTAACTTCTTTTTTTCTTTAATGTATTGACAGCTAACACTACAGCTAGAAAGGTTTTACCTGTAACAGCTGGTCCGATACCAAAAACAACATCATTGTGTTTAATAGCATCAACGTATTTATTTTGTCCTATACTCTTAGCCCGAATGGGTTTCTTTTTTGCTGTCGTTCCAATGATTGCTTCAAGACGGGCATTTTCCTCATCTTTCAAAGAACCATTTTGTCCCTCCCCAATATAATAGAGAATTCGATTTTTATCTATTGTTACCCCTTTATCAATAAGTGGAATTAAAACATCAAATAACATTACACAGATATCAAAATTAGCTTCAGTGCCTTTAATATTCACAATATTGCCACTGCCATTAATGGTAAGATTGAGTATTCAACTTCTTTATTCAAATAAGAAACCTCCATGAATCATTATCTTTACTATTATATCATGTTTTAACTACTTTTTTCCTTGTATTAATAACATTTTTCCTTCTAGGATTTCAATTTTTGCCTCAAATTCCTTAATTCTATTTCTTAATGTAATGATGTGTCCTACTTCAGTCTTAATGTTGCCATCGTAGTCAAACCCAATTAAAATTAAATGGGTTGATTCTAAAGGTAAAAAAGAGATGGAATCGCCTTTCTCCTTATTAACCATGTGTTTACCTTTCTCAAGGACATTAATCCACTCTTCTTCAAGAACTATTGTAGCATTAGGATAGCGTGTTAATAAAAAAACATTACCTAAAAAATGATCAATTTCAGATAAACCACCTGTGCCAATAATCAATAATTCATTGGCAATCTTACTCCCTTCAATAAATCCTAATTCGCCATCAGTTTCATTTTTAATAACTGGAAAAATTTTAATAGGAATATTCTGACTTTTATAATAACTTAAAAGAGATTTTTCAATTGAATCAAAATCACCTAATATTAAATCTGGCATAATGTTCTGATTATATAAAAACTGACATCCACTATCTACACCTATAATATAATCCCCATTTTCATAAACGCTGTTAAAACGTTCAATGGATAATGGCTGACCTCCTAGACTAATAATAGCTTTCATTTAATCCTCCTAAATAAATTAGGTCTGCTTTAAAAGCAGACCTAATAAGAATCTTAATTTTTGTTTACTTGAATTTACGCTTACGCGCAGCTTCTGACTTCTTTTTTCTCTTTACGCTTGGCTTTTCATAATGCTCTCTTTTTCTAACTTCCGATAAAACACCTGATTTTTGACAGGATCTTTTAAAACGGCGTAGAGCAACGTCCAAACTCTCATTTTTACCAACTTTTATTTCACTCATTTGCATCCCTCCCTCCACATTAAGGATGGGTGATATTCTAATCATAGCACCAAATTCTTAGTCTTTATTATAACTAATTTTCTTCTTTTCGTCAATCATTTTTTCACTTTAAAAGACTCTTTTAAGGAAACAATTCTATTAAAAATCAGTTCATTTTCATCGGAATTTCTATCCCTGACAAAATAGCCTTTTCTTAAAAATTGAAAATGTTCTTCTGGCTGAGATTCTAAAAGATAAGGTTCTAAATAAACAGTTCGCTCAATAAGCGAATTTTCATTAATAGCAGCTTCATAAGCACCATCTTCAGGCAATTCTACATTAAACAATCGGTTATAAAGCATAGCAGTGCCTTTGACAGCATGAGGAACGGACACCCAATGAATTGTGCCTTTAACCTTTCTACCATCATCACTCCAGCCTCCTTTTGATTTAGGGTCATAGGTGCAGTGAATAGCAATAACATTACCGTTTTCATCTAAGTCATAACTATTGCACATTACATAAAATGCATCTTTTAAACGCACTTCATTACCTGGATATAAACGACGAAAACCTTTAGGAGGTTCAATAAAAAAGTCATCTTTTTCCACATACAGCTCTTTAGTAAAAGGTATCTTTCTTTTACCTAACTCTTTTTGTTCTGGATTAATATCTCCTTCTAACCAAAGAGTTTCCGTCTCATTAAAGTTATTAATAATTACTTTAAGTGGATCTAAAACGGCCATAGCTCTTTTAGCTTCGTAATTTAAATCTTCTCTAATGGTTGCTTCTAACTGGTTCATGTCAATAATACTGTTGTTCTTGGCAATACCTGCCTCTAACACAAATTTTCTTATAGATTTAGGTGTATAACCTCTTTTTCTCAATCCTTGAATTGTAGGCATTCTAGGATCATCCCAACCTGACACAATATTATGCTCAACTAAATAACGTAATTTACGTTTACTCATAACAGTGTAATTAATATTAAGTCTTGCAAATTCTCTTTGTTTTGGTAAATAAGGAGTTTCAAATTCCTCTAATACCCATTCATAAAGAGGTCTGTGATCTTCAAACTCCAAACTACAGAAAGAATGAGTGATACCTTCTAGTGCATCTTCAATAGGATGAGCAAAATCATACATAGGGTAAATACACCAATCATTACCTGCATTATGATGGTGAGCTTTCATCACCCTATAAATAACAGGATCTCTCATATTTAAATTAGGAGAACCCATATTAATCTTAGCTCTTAAAACCATTTCTCCTTCAGGTATTTCACCTTTTTTCATAGCTTCAAATAACATACTATTTTCCTCAACACTACGGTTACGATAAGGACTATTTATTCCTTTTTCAGTTAAGGTACCTCTATTTTCCCTAATTTCTTCTGCTGACAATTGACAGACATAAGCTTTCCCCATTTTTATGAGTTTACATGCATAATTATACATTTGATCAAAATATTCTGAAGCATAAAATAAGCGATTTTCCCAATCAAACCCCAACCACTCAATATCTTCTTTAATAGCCTCAATGTAGTGTTCCTCTTCTTTACTTGGATTCGTATCATCAAAGCGTAAATTACAAATACCATCATATTTTTTTGCTATTCCAAAGTTAACGCTAATTGCCTTTGCATGACCAATATGTAAGAAGCCATTAGGTTCTGGAGGAAAACGTGTATGTATTTTTTTGATATCACCTTTTGCTAGATCATCTTCAATAATATTATCTAAAAAACCAAAAGATACATTTTCAAAGCTTTCCATTATGCGCCTCCTACCTCTTTATCTAATAACTCAATACCTTTTATTATTCTTCTAATGCTTTCTTCTTTACCTAAAATATCAATAATTTCAATTGCACCACCTGGTGTCATACTCTGACCGGTCACAGCAACCCTTAAAGGCCAAAGAAGCTGTCCGTTTTTAATTTCCATTGTCTTTGCTAGTTCTATAAGTCCATTATGAATAGCGTCTTCACTAAAATCATTTAAGCTTTCTAAAAATTCAAGACCTTTTTTTAAACTATGAAGAGCAATTTCCTTATTGGTTTTCATTTTTTTGTGTTTATATAAATCAGTATTATAATTTTCCAAATTGTTTAAAAATATTACTTGGCTTGGAATCTCAGTGAGTATATCAGTTCTTTTTTGAAGTATTTTAGCAATTTTCATAGTATTGAGATTAACAGACAAACCTTTTTTTATATAAGATAAAGCTCTAGCATGAAAATCTTCTATAGACATTCTTCTAATATATTCACCATTCATCCATTTTAACTTTGTTTTATCAAATACAGATGGTGACTTACTTATACCTTCTACAGTAAAATTATCTTCTAATTCCTTAAGAGTGAAAAATTCACGCTCATCTCCTGGGCTCCAACCTAGCAGTGCAACAAAATTTGTGATTGCCTCCACTAAGTATCCTTCCTCCACTAAATCCTCAAAAGACATATCGCCATGTCTTTTAGACAATTTATGACCATCTTCATTTAAAATCAATGGCAAGTGAATATAAGTTGGTTTTTCCCAACCTAAAGCATCATATAATAAATTATACTTAGATGTAGAGGATAAGTATTCACTGCCCCTAATAACATGGGTAATAGCCATTAAATGATCATCAATTACATTAGCAAAATTATAGGTTGGATAGCCATCAGATTTTATTAAAATCTGATCTTCCAATTCTCTGTTGTCAACTGTTATATTGCCAAATACAGCATCACAAAAAGTTGTTTCACCAACTTTAGGCATTTTCTGTCGAATTACATAAGGAATACCAGCCTTAATTTTTGCTTCTATTTCTTCTGCAGATAGAGTTTCACAACAGCTATCATAGCGAGGGAATATGCCTTTTGACTCCTGCTCTGCTCTAAGTTCATCTAAACTCTCTCTAGTACAAAAACAATAATATGCATCTCCATTGTCTACTAATTCTTTTCCATATGGTAAGTACAAAGAAAGGCGTTGACTCTGGACATAAGGGCCATAAGCACCTTCTTTATCAGGACCTTCATCATAATTCATACCTACTAGCTTCAAAGTATTATAAATAACATCTAGTGAACCTTCCACTAAACGTCCCTGATCTGTATCTTCGATTCTCAAAATGAACTTACCTTTATTTCTACGAGCAATTAAATACTCATATAAAGCAGTTCTTAAATTACCAATATGCATATAGCCAGTAGGACTAGGTGCAAATCGTGTTCTTACTTCTCTCATAAATTTAGACACTCCTTTAAATTTTTATCCCATTTTGCCTAATTTTTTACCACCTAACAGATGAAAATGAATGTGGTCAACTTCCTGACCTCCATCAAATCCTGCATTAGTTACTAATCGATAACCATGTTTTTTAAGATCTTTTTCAATTATTAAATCTTCTATACACTGTGGCAAACTCTTTAATTGATTGCCATCCACTTCTGCAACAGTTGTCACATGACTTTTAGGAATAATTAAACAATGCACAGGAGCAACTGGATTAATATCTTCAATTGCCAGCAAATCATTATTTTCCCAAAGTATAGTACTCGGAATCTCTTTATTTACAATTTTACAAAAAATACAAGACATTTTCTATACCTCCTCAGTTCCTACTAAATAATTTCCATTAACATTAATAATTTTTACAGGTATTATTTTATTCACTTTACACTGCTTACTGGAAAATTTAACACGTAAATAATTTTCACTATAGCCTGTTGCTAAACCATCATTATTTTCTTCGACTAATACTAAAAGGGTTTTACCCACCATTTTTTTTAAAAACATTCCATGAAGTCTATCTTTAAGAACTTTCATCTCAGAAGCCCTTTTATTTTTAACTACTTCGTCTACTTGCTCAGGAAAAGCAGCAGCTTTAGTTCCTTTTCTTTTAGAATATTTGAATATATGTAAATTATCTAAACCTATTTTTGAAATAAAATCCATGCTGTTTCTATGCTCTAACTCAGTTTCATATGGAAATCCTACCATGATATCGGTTGTCAATGAAACATCTTTTTTAATAACCCTTATTTTCAATGCCACCTTCTCATAAAGGTCTTTTTCATAAGGCCTCTTCATTAATTTTAAAATAGTATCATCACCGCTTTGAAGTGAAAGATGTAGATGTGGCATTACTTTAGCACTGGCAAATACAGCTAGAAATTCATCACTTACTTCATTGGGGTCAAGTGATCCAAAGCGAATTCTTTTAATACCCTTAATCTCAATAATCTTATTAACTAAAGTAGCCAGAGTAGCTTTATTATTAAAATCCTTGCCATAGGCTCCTGTATGAATTCCCGTTAAAACAACTTCTTGGTAACCCATTTGAGAAAGCTTCATTATCTCATTTATAATATCCTTTTCTTTTCTACTTCTAATAGGTCCTCTAGCAATTGGTATAATACAATAAGTGCAAAAGCTTTCACAACCTTCTTCAATTTTAATAAAAGCCCGAGTTTTCTCAGTAGATACAAAGGGAAGTCCTTCAAAATCTCTTTCTTTAAATACATTAGAAACAACAGATTTTCTCTCACCTAATTCCAGTCCTTCAACTAAAGAAACCACTTGATTTCTATCTTTCATACCTAGTACTAAGTTAACTTCAGACATTCCTAATAAATCACCAGGAGCTGTTTGAGCATAACAACCAGTTACTACAATAATTGCATCCTGATTATCTTTTTTTGCTTTTCTAATTAATTGTCTAGATTTGCTATCCGCTTTACTTGTCACAGTGCAAGTATGGATTATATATACATCAGCCTTCTCTTGAAAGTTCACAATCTCATATCCATCACTACTAAAACAAGCTAATAGACCTTCTCCCTCACTTTGATTAACTCTACAACCTAGGGCAATCATGGCTACTTTTTTCTTCATTATTCTAAATCCCCCAGTTCATACATTACAATACTTACAGCGGCAATTGAAGCCGTTTCAGTTCTTAAAATTCTTTGTCCCAAAGATACAGAATAGCCTCCATTATTTTGTATTGCATTAACCTCTTCTTCCGTGAGTCCACCTTCTGGACCGACAATTAAATCAACAGCTTTAATGCCTTGATTTTTTAAATTTTCAAGAAGGGTGCTAAACTTTGGTCCTTCTTTTTCATAGAGTACTAGAGTGCTATTCTCTTTATTTTTATTTTTTAAATAATCCTCCAAAGTTTTTAGGGCTTCAATAGTAGGCACTCTATTGCGACCACATTGCTTAACTGCAGCTAAAGCTATTTTCTGCCAGCGTTCCTTCTTATTTTTGGCTTTTTTCGAATCTATGCGAACAACTGAGTTGGTTAATAAAAAGGGTACAATTTTATTAACCCCTAATTCTACGCACTTTTGAATAATTAATTCTAGCTTATCCCCCTTAGGATAGCCTTGATACAGAGTTACTAAAATATCCGGTTCCCTTGAGGGTAATACTTGTGGTTCAGCAATCAAAGTAGTGTTACTACTAATATCCTTTATTCTGCCTTTAAATAGTCTGTTTTCTGAATCAATAACCTCCACTTCACTATTTGTTTTTTCTCAATACATTTTTAAGATGATGATGTTCATCTCCTGTAAGCAAACAAGTATCCTTTACTACTTTTTCTGATACAAAAAATCGCTCCATTTTAACCCTTTCTATATACAGCGGCAACCCAACCGTCTTCTTCTATTTTTTCTAGCAATAAAAATCCATCAGCTTGGAGTTTATTATTTGTTTCTTCCCACTTATCTAAAATAATACCAGAAGCAAAAAGCAGACCATTTTCTGCAAGCTTCTGATAGCCCTCACTGCTGAGGTCCATAATAATTGAAGCTACAATATTCGCTAACAAAATATCGAATTTTTCATCTATATTATCTAATAAACTATTAACTTTGAATTCAACTTTTTGTTCTTCACCAATAAAATTATAGAATAAATTTTCTTCAGCTGTTTTAATGGCTTGTCGATCATTATCTAAAACTAAAAGATACCCTGCTCCTAGCTTTAAAGCGCCAATACTAAGAATACCTGAACCGCAGCCAATATCAGCCACTTTTTTATTTTTAAAATCATATTTTTCCATTAATTTTAAAATATTTTTTGTAGTAGCATGAGTACCAGTACCAAAAGCAATTCCAGGATCAATTTCAATAACCAGTTCATCATCTATGGGACTATAAACTTCCCATGAGGGCACAACTACAAAACGATTGCCAACTTTACTCGTATGAAAATATTCCTTGTAAGCCGTTAAGAAAGAATAGTCTTTTATTGTTTTTACTGAATCTATTGGAAAAAGTTTATTAAGAATTTTTTCATTTTCTAGATACTTGTCTTTTTTTATATAGGCTTTTAAGGTAACATTATTAGATGTAGTTTGTGTCAAACGTTGGTAATCAATATAATCTCCATCGATTAAATTTATTTCATCAGAAGTTAATGATTCAATAATTTCAATTCCATCTATCCCATAATTATATAATTCATCGATTAATACATCTTTATCTATTTTATTTGTAGTCAGTATTAATTCATTATAAATATTCAATCTCAACCCCTCCCATAACTTTCTTAATTTTATCATATATCAGCTTATTAAAAAAGGACTGATAGGCTATATCAATCCTTTTATCAGTTTATTTTTAAATATCATCTTCATCTAATAAAATCATTTCATCAACTGATTAACCGTTTTAAAGAATAAGCTATTTTATGAGTAATTTCACCTTTTTCCAAAAGTATTTGAACGCCGTCTCTTTCAATTGAAGTGCTTTAACTTGATTTTTGAAAGTTTTATCCTCAATATTTCTATTCTTAATTAATTCAGTTCTTTTTGTATAATGATTAATACTAATTAAAGCTTCTTTTCTATTTTTCTCAGTTTCTATTTTTTTAATAGCATCAATACCTTCTTGAGCTAAAATAATATCTGTTGCTCTAAATTCACCAAAGAGTTTATGATGTTTTTTAAGAAGATCATCAATTCTCACCACATTATTTTCAATAGCCTTTTTAATCCCTTTGCCAGTAAATAATAGCTTTATACCTCCCCAAATCCTCCTAATGAATGATGCAAAAGAATGGGTAATTCTTTCTTTGAAATAAAATTTAAAATTTTTTCTACTTGAGGAGACACTTTGCCTTCTTTGACTAATTCATATAATTTTTTTCCTCAGCCTCAATACCTACTCGTTGAAGATGATTCAATACTTTTCGTGAGGAACTCTTTCCAACACCTTGTTCAATATAAACTAGTTGTTCATCTAAATTTTTTACAACAATATTAGTAGCTAAGTGATTTTCCTTAGTTGCTTGTTTTAAAAGAATATCGATGGCTCTCTCTGTAATATAATGATTAGCCACATCTAGTGACATTGATTCAACTGGATTATGAACCTCTTTTTTAACAAAAAAGTGGTATTAGAAATATTGCCATTATAAAACTCAAGAGAATCACACCAGTAGCAATAAAAATTATAGTATTTCTAAAGGGCAATGGTGTCCCATCATTTAAGAGAAAAGGTAAGGATAATACAGTCGCTAAGGTAATGGTACCATGGATTCCTCCCAAGGCAGCAATAAATGAATAACGTGATCTTGCATGTTTACCAGCAAAAAAATCAATATGACTCCTATTATATTTACAACTGGGCGAAATGAATTTTCTATATAATAAAAATACCCACAAGAAACGTATTATAAATAAGAAAGCCATAATAATAAAGATAAGTGTAACAACTTGCCAAACTGGAATTTCACCACTTTTATATAATCCTACATAAACAGAAGGCAATAAAAATCCAAGAAGTACGAAAACTAATCCATTTAATAAATAGCCTAAAACTGAGCGCATATTATTTGTAACTATTTGTAACTTTGTTGTAGTTTGTTGTAATCTATCTCTTTCGATACCATGAATAATCCCAGCAGTAACAACAGTTAATATGCTTGATAAGCCTAAAAACTCTCCTGCTATATAAATAAGAAAAGGAGTAATCAATTGAATTGCTACCAAAGAATTAACTTCTTCAAATCCATGTCGCCTAAGCAGAAGTCGACCACTAACAAAAAGATAACCTAAAACAATTCCTAGAAGAATACCCCCCCATAGACATTAACATAAACTCTCCTGAAGCATCAATTGGTGAGAAAAAACCAGTTAATAATACGCCTACAGCAACTTTAGAAACCACTAGCCCTGCTGCATCATTTAATAAGGATTCTCCCTCAAGTATAGGTAATAATCCTCGTGGCAAAGACATACCCCTTACAATAGATTTTACGGAAACTGCATCAGTAGGCGATAAGATAGCAGATAGAGCAAATGTTAAAACTAATGGCATCATAGGTAAAAGTTCATGAATAAAAAACCCAAGCCAATTACTGTTACTAAAACGAGACCAACTACCATTAAACCGATGGGTCTTTTGTAACGCCACAAAGCTTTTCTTGATGCATTATATCCACCCCAAAATAAAATAGGCGCAATTATAACTATCATGAAAATTTCAGGTTCAAAATCTAGTGTTAAAGGTAACGGTGACATTGAAACCAATAACCCTAATATAATCTGAAATACAGGCAAAGGAACTTTAGGAAATATTCTATTTAAGATAGTAGATAAAACAATTAATAATAAGGAAAATAAAGTAATAACAGCATTCAAACTATCACCTCTTGCAAAATAATATCTATATTATTATACAATTTTCTCCTATATAAATAATATACTATAAAAAAATTCAAAGTTTCTAATAATCTTGTAATGGCAAAAGCGTTTTATTAAAACAAATTGAAAGCCGAGAGGAAGCAAATATGTTCATAAAAATATTTTCAACAACTTTAAAGCTTATTCATACCTTTTGAACCAAATAATTGGACTTCGCTTTAAAATAAAGTATAAAAAATCAGTATGACAGTTGTATTTTCTAAGATTTTTAGATTTCATGTTCTGGAACTTAATCATCTAGTGTATATCGTATTAGGTATTATAATGTTTAAATGCTTTAGTAATGCTATAAATTCTGCAATGACTTACGTAGAAGCGAATTTTCAGTTAACGACAATTGTTAAAGGAGCACCAATAACACCAGCGCCCCCTATTCCTTTATCTGTTGATTTTGGGCTTTAAAAAATATTATCCTACATATCTTTCGTGATGAGTTCGAAGGCTTTTCTCAATTGTAGCATGGCTTGATTATAGTAAAGTTATCATGCCTGGTTCAACTGATTATGTATGCTAAAAATATTATGAAAATCAAATGAATCCCCCTAAATAAGAAATTAATTTTAACGCCATTTAATAAGGTCCATTTAAATTTAAATTTAAGGATTTACCTTTTTCATCAAAACGATTCTTTATTTCTCTTTTTCTCTTCTTAATATCAGTTCCGTCTATAGTTGCCATAACCCCTTCAACCGTATTAAGAAATAAATCAAAAGGTAGCTCCATAGCCATTTCATCATCTTTCCATCTTGAAAGCAAACTTGTGCTTGGGCAAAAAGCACTAATATTTACGCCTCCAGTTAAATATGGCACTACTGTTAATTCAGAACAAATAGCTTGCATTGCTCCGTAATCAATATTAGGTTAAGACCATTATGATAACCTATGCCTTGGTTTAAACGCATAATTTGATAAGGATTACCCACTAAAATAACTACATCAGGTGCTTCAGTAAAGTTCTTTAAAGCATTTACTTCAATACCATAGGTATTATGCTCATCATACATACTTTTATAATATTACTTCTCATTCTTCTAGCAGCGCTTCTACTCTTATATAAATTATAGGAATAATATTCAAGTCCAGATTCAATTCTATCAGTACTTGCCTCTGAACCTAAAGCAGTTGTAGCCCCATCACAACTGTGATGACAAAGCATAGATTTGAAACCTCAACCTCTACTGGATTTCTCTATCATCATGCAATAGGACAAATGACCAATAACTTCATTTAACTTACTTTTCCCATATTCTTCTTCTGTAAATAGAAAACGAATGCCCACTGGCTCTCTTTTCAAGTCCAGCGCTAATGTAACATCTTCAATTCCATCTAATGCTTCTTTCTTGTTATAAACTTCAATTTTCCCTGTTCCCTTTTTATACGGCATTTTATTTGCCTCCTTTCAATCCTAAGCTAAATCCCAAACCTTCAAAATTTATTGCTATAAATAAAATGATTGTTATAAATATTATAACTGCAAAAAGGACAGCATAATCTTTTTTTTGATAGTTAAGCGCGCTATCCTTGTAGGCTCTAAACCCCTACTATCCATTGCTAAGGCTCATGGCAGAGGCTAAGAGGGGAATCAAGTATGAAGGAGAGTTCTTAAGTGTAGATAAGAAGGTATGGCCAATACCTTCTCCTCTCATTTCCTTCTCTAAAGCTATTTTTTTAATTCATCACTAAAAGTAGGTAAAAAACGGTAGGCTGCTAAAAATGAATATCCAATAACATAAGGCACCCTAAATTGCTGAATCATACTCATTACAAAATCCCGAGGTTCAGTTGTCAGAACAAATCCAACTGACATTAATGAAAAATTAATAATTCTTAAGCCAATTGAAATACAAGGAATCATTTGACTTTCCGAAAAACCATTTGCAAACCAAAGGAAAAAAGCTAATGAAATACCAAAGAGTAAAAAAGGTAACAACCTTTTAAATAATCTTACTGTATTAATATTTCCTAAAATAACAATAACTAAAAAACATTAAAGATACAATAGGGATAAATAAGCCATGAGTAATGGTTATAACTACTGTCATTAATATCATAATTACAATTTTGATAGTTGGGTTTACCTCTTTTAAGAAAGAAGCATTAATATATCCCATAGCATTCCGCCTCCTTCAAATATTGATAAAGCTGTTGCAAACTTACAATAGATTTCTGGTTATTCTCTGAAACCCCCAATAAATCCTTAATTTAATACCAATAAGGCTTTTCTAAGTGACTTTCCGAAGTAAATCATCTTCAAAAAATAAAGCTTCTATTGGACCATCAAATACCTTTAAACCTTGATTAAGAACTAAAGCTCTATTACAAAAACTGCCTACTAATTCCATATCATGAGTTATTACAATAACTGTAACACCCAGCTCTTCATTTATAAACTTCATATAGTCTAAAAGTTCATTTTGATTTTCTTCATCCTGTCCAAAAGTAGGCTCATCTAAAATTAGCAATTCTTGACCTGTAATTAACATTGCCGCAACACTTAATCTTCTTTTTGACCTTGACTTAATAAATATGGATTGGCTTTTCTTTGATTTTCCGAATTAAATTGTTTAATAAAATTATCTACTTTAGCAACTTTTTCTTCTTTTGACATTTTAAATTTTTTAAGACTATAGTAGAGCTCTTCTTCTACAACATAGCTAACAAACTGCCACTCTGTATTCTGAAAAACCAAACCAGCTTTATGAAAGAAATCTTTCTTTTTATAAGATTTAATTGGTTTGCCATCTAACCTAATGGAGCCTTCATAATTTCTATATAAATGCAACATTACATGAGATAAAGTTGATTTTCCTGCACCATTTGGTCCTAAAATAGCCATAAAATCTCCTCTATTTACAGTAAATGAAATATCTTTCAAAATAGGCTTGTTCTTAATAGAGTAACAAAGGGATTCCGCTTCTAATATAGGTTTTTTAAATCTATATTTTGATTGTTAATACACGTTTTTAAGGCATGTGCTGGATGGGATTTAATATAGGCTACTATTTCTCCCTGAGTTAAAGGTATATTTTTTTCATCTTCATGTTTTAAATACTGGAGAAGTTCTAATCCCTTAGGTAAATAAATACCCTCAGAGCTTTTATTTTTTAATAGTTCTTTTAAAACTTCTTCCTTACTACCTTTAGCACTAATTTCACCATCTGTATTTAAAACAACAATATTATCAATAATTTCAATTAAAAACTCTAAAATAATAATTGTTTTATTATGTTCTTCCTTAAGTTTTTTGATTAACTTAAAAATCATTTTGCGATAGTGTACATCTAAATTTGATGTTGGTTCATCAAAAATAAGAATCTCTGGATTTAAAGACAATACTGAAGCAATTGCTACTCTCTGTTTTTCACCACCAGATAATGCATTTAAGCTTCGATGTCTTAAATGCTCAATTTCTAAAATTTTTAAAGTTTCATCGATACTCTTATCCATATCATGGTAAAATTTCAAATTTTCCATACCAAAAAGCAACTCATCTTCTACTGTGAAAGTAGCAAACTGAGTATCTGGATCTTGAAACACTAAACCAATTTGAGGGGCTAAAACACTTGGTTCTAGCCCCTTGATTGATATATTATTATTTGAAATATCTCCTGCTACATGTCCACTTATAGAGTGGGGTATAAGGCCTTTTAAAATATACATAAGACTGCTTTTACCACAACCACTTGGACCAAGTAGTAGATTTACTTCACCTGTATTAAAGGTATAAGATATATTTTTTAAAACCAGTTTGTTTTTAGAGTATCCTAATGATAAATCTCTGATTTTTATACTCACATTAAGCTCCTAATGCTCTTCTGTTTTAACCACTCCAGCTTTACGTAATCCCTTTGCTATTAACATAGCTAAGCCCCCACCGATTATTAAAGCACTTAGAATACGAATAATAATAACGACTAACAAAGTTCCAATAGGCAATAAGTTATATCCAAATATAAAGTAATCTCTGATTGTTACAAATAATGTAATGAAAAGAGCCCTTAAAGTAAAGGATCCAATCCCGAAGTTATTGTATTTTCTAATGCCAAAACCAACTTCAGCACCAGCCCCTTGTAATAAGCCTGCTACTACAATGTTAATACCATAAGGGCTACCTACTAGAATGTTAACTACTGCCGTAATTACACTGCCTAAAACTGCTGAACCAGGTTTTCTAACAACACACATTGGAACTAAGGCAGATAGACAATATAAGCCAAAAGTTATAATAGACTGTCTAGAGCCAGAAAGAATACACCGAAAACTACACCTATTAATGCGACTACTACAAAATCTCTTGTTGACCAACTTTCCTCCTAAAATTTACTCTCATGCAATTATATGCCATATTAGGTCTTATTACAATATGAACCCTTTAATTTATTACTGTTATAAAATAATATGATAATGTTTTCATTATTATAAATTTTATTTAATACAAAAGAGACTAAAAGAAAACACTTTTAGTCTCTTTTCCCTTTTCACCACTATTAATTGTTTATTGGTTTAGCAACATAATATATCATAATAATAGCAAAAACAAATGAAATAATTGCCCAAATCCAATTACCTGCTATTAAAACAACAACACCTGCAATCGTATAAAAAATTGCTGCAAAAGTTAAAGCTACTCGACTGCTATTCCCTGCTAAAGCTAAAATACCAGCAATAACAAATAATATACAAAGAATCATAATGGCCATAGCTGATCCGAAGTTTGATAAATCAACTACTGTCATAACTCCTGAGGCACAGGATTGAATCATTGCTACAAATGCTAAAATCACACTAAAAGCACCAACCAGTACACGCATAATACCACCTCCATACATCAATTTAGCATGCATATATTATACTATACTGTTTTTACTCCTTCAAGTTAAGTAATAAAATAATGGTAGACACAATTTTGTATCTACCATCTTTAACTTTAAATTATTCATTTAAATCTCCTGAAAAGAAGTCTTTAACTTTATCAAAAACTTTTTTCTCTTTTTTAGGTTTGTAATTAAGAGGTTTATCTAATATTAAATCCCCTAATTCCTTCATTTTACTTCTTTGTTCTTTGTTTAAATGAGTTGGTACAACTACTTTTACATATACATAATGACTACCAAAAGAACCACTCTTCATTTTTTGAATACCTTTATCTTTTAAACGGAAAGTAGAGCCAAATTGAGTACCTTCTGGAATAGTAAGTGGTTCCATTCCATGAATAGTCTCCACTTCAATTTCATCTCCTAGAGCCGCTTGAACCATATTTATTTTGATCTCTGAATAGACATCATTACTATCTCTCTTAAATGTTTTATGGTTTTGAATTCTAATTAGCACATACAAGTCACCATAGCTACCGCCGTTTATACCTGCATCACCTTCTCCAGAAATTCGAATTCTTGCTCCATCAAATATTCCTGCTGGAATGGTAACATGTATAGTTCTTTCTTTTTTGACTCTGCCTTTACCTCTACAGTTTGTACAAGGGTCACTAATTATTTCACCTGTACCATGACAGGTTGGGCAGGTTCTCATAGTCTGAAAAAAGCCCATTGATGACATAACTTGCCCAATACCACCGCAGGTAGGACACGTTTCTTTACTTGTGCCAGGTTTTGCCCCAGAGCCATTACAAACATCACAGGTATCTTCCCTATGAATTACAAAATCTTTTTCAGTTCCAAAAGCAGCATCCATAAAACTAATAGTCATTTGGTAGGTTAGGTCATCACCTCTAATTGGTCCTTGTTGGCGACGACCACCGCGACGTCCTCCACCACCAAAGATATTTTCAAAAATATCACCAAAACCTCCGAAGTTAAAGTCTTCAAAGCCAGCATCTCCAGCGCCGCCAAAACCACCTGCATTATTAAAATCAATATGATCATATTGATCATATTGGCTTCTTTTTGAAGCGTCTCCAACAACATCATAAGCTTCTTGAATTTCTTTAAACTTCTCTGGGGCTTCTGCCTCTTTATTTAAATCCGGATGATATTTTTTAGATAGTTTTCTATAGGCTTTTTTTATATCGTCCTCAGAGGCATCTTTACTGACGCCTAGGACTTCATAATAATCTCTCTTACTCAAAGTTTTCCTCCATCCCCTTTGTAGATTAAACTAGGAAAAGACCCGGCATGCCAGGTCTTTTCCTAATATATAAGAACTGCTTACTTATCGGAATTCTTATCTTTGTCCTCTGCTGTATACTCAGCATCAACAACATCTTCTTCTTGTTTAGCTCCTTCTTGACCTTGGCTATCTTTTTCAGCTTGTTGATAGATTTTTGCACCAATATCTTCAAGAACTTTTTGAATTTTCTCTTTTTCGGATTTAATAGTTTCTGCATCATCTTTAGTTAATGCTTCTTGAAGTGATTTTTTAGCTTCTTCAAATTTAGTTTTATCTTCATCACTAACTTTATCACCATTATCAGCTAATAATTTATCCCCTTGATAAATTAAAGAATCTGCTTCATTTTTCAATTCAATTGATTCCTTTTTCTTTCTATCTTCCTCAGCATACTTTTCAGCATCTTTAGCCATTTTATCGATTTCTTCATCAGATAGACCTGTGCTTCCAGTAATAGTAATTTTTTGTTCTTTGCCAGTTCCTTTATCCTTAGCTGATACATTTAAAATACCATTGGCATCAATATCAAAGGTTACTTCAATTTGAGGAACACCTCTTCTTGCTGGTGGAATACCGTCTAGCATAAAACGTCCCAAGCTTTTGTTATCTACTGCCATTTGTCTCTCACCTTGCACAATATTGATATCAACACTTGGTTGATTGTCTGCTGCAGTAGAGAAAACTTGGCTTTTAGATGTAGGGATTGTTGTATTTCTTTCAATTATTCTTGTTGCAACGCCACCAAGAGTTTCGATACCCAATGATAGTGGTGTTACATCTAGTAAAAGAATATCATTTACATCACCAGTTAATACCCCTCCTTGGATAGCTGCACCTAATGCAACACACTCATCAGGATTTACGCCTTTATATGGCTCTTTACCTAATTTCTTTTGAATAGCCTCTTGAACAGCTGGAATACGTGTAGATCCTCCCACAAGAATTACTTTGTCAATATCCTTAGCAGATAAACCAGCATCTTTTAAAGAAGCCTCAGTAGGTCCCATTGTTGCTTCGACTAAATCAGATGTTAAATCGTTAAACTTAGCTCTTGTAAGGGCAATATCTAAGTGTTGTGGTCCTTGATCGTTAGCAGTAATAAATGGTAAGTTAATAGAAGTGCTTGTAACACTTGATAATTCACATTTTGCTTTTTCAGCTGCTTCTCTTAAGCGCTGCATAGCCATTTTATCACTTTTTAAATCAATAGCATTTGCTTTCTTAAATTCTTCAACTAAATAGTCAATAATTCTATTGTCAAAATCATCTCCACCTAACTTGTTATTCCCATGAGTTGCTTTAACTTGGAATACACCATCACCTAACTCAAGGATAGAAACATCAAATGTTCCACCACCTAAATCATAAACTAAAATTGTGTGGTCATTTCCTTTGTCTAAACCATAAGAAAGAGCTGCTGCAGTAGGCTCATTAATAATACGCAGTACATTTAAGCCAGCAATAGAGCCAGCATCTTTTGTAGCTTGTCTTTGGCTATCAGTGAAATAAGCTGGTACAGTAATTACAGTATCATTAACAGTTTGTTCTAAAAATGCCTCGGCATCTTTCTTGAGCTTTTGAAGAATAATAGCTGAAATTTGTTGTGGTGTATAATCTTTACCTTCAACTTTAACTTTATAATCTGTACCCATATGTCTTTTAACAGATGCAATTGTATTATCAGGGTTTGTAATAGCTTGTCTTTTTGCAAGCTGCCCTACTAATCTTTCACCATCTTTTGTAAATGCGACAATTGAAGGTGTTGTTCTATTACCTTCAGCGTTAGGAATAATAACGGCTTCGCCGCCCTCCATAACTGCCACACATGAATTTGTTGTTCCTAAATCAATTCCAATTACTTTACTCATAATTGTATTTCCTCCTTATTCTTTTATCCCAACTTTGACCATACTCGGTCTTACTACTTTTTTATTTAATAAATAACCTGTTTGAAGCTCGTCTATTACAGTATTTGCCAATGCATCGTCAACTACAGGTTCATTCATAACACCATCGTGAAAATTTGGATCAAATTCTTGTCCTACAGCCTCAATTTTTTCCAAACCTTGACAATTTAAGGCCTCTAAAAGCTGTTTTTCAATCATATCCATGCCAACATAAAAATTATCAACAGTTTCCTTTGTTGGCTTTATTTTTAAAGCTCTTTCAAAATTATCCAAAACAGGCAATATTTGTAAAACCATATTTTCTGCACCAAATCGAGCCATTTCTTCTAGCTCTGTTTTTGATCTTCTCTTAAAGTTTTCAAACTCAGCTTGAACACGAAGTAATTTTTCTTCAAGTTCAGCAATCACCTTATCTTTCTTGTCCGTCTTTTTCAAACGAGGTTTTTTCTTAACTTCTTTTTCTTTTTTGATGTCTACATTTTCTTCTATAATTTCCTCAGTATCCATCTCTTTTTCTTCAGCCATTATATCCTCCTTAAAATTATTCTTCTCTTTGACCTAAGGCCTCTAGTGTTGTTTCTAACAATTGAACACTCTTTTTATAAGACATTCTAGTAGGTCCAATTATACCTATTTTCCCTGAAATGCCATCTACAAACTTATAGGATGTTGAGATTAAGGCATAATCCTTAAGGGAATCAACACCAATTTCTTCACCAATTCTTATATCAATATCCTCTGGTGTTCCAAGCACATTATCTAAAGTACTTAAAATAAGATTCTTTTCTTCTACAGTGGAAAGAAATGACTCAATAACATTAACTTGATTGAACTCTGGCTGTTTAAAAATATTGCAAATACCTTCAACAACAAGCTCTACATCACGTTCCTTTATAAGCGTATCTTCAACAAGCTTAAATATTTCTTTTGTAAGCTCTGGTAATTCAGGAAATAAATCCTGAATACTACTTCTAAGCTCTGGTGTCATGGATTCTAATGTTTTATCCTTAAAGGCTTCTGTCAATAACTTTGACAAATGCTCTAGTTTTTCTTCTTGAACTACTTGAGCAAAATTCAAAAGGAAATCCTTAGTCCTTTTTGAAGTAAGTACTATAATTAATAGCACTTTATTTTGAATTAAGCCAATTAACTTAATTAAATTTACACGATCATTGCCTTCTGCTTCTTCTGTTACAAAAACTGTATAATTCGTTAAAGAAGCGACTACAGAACCAATTTTTTGCAAATAGTTATCTACTCTTTTTAACTCACCTTGAATGGAGTCAATTAAAAGTCTTTTCTCTGATATATCCAGCACACCATAATCCATAAGATAATCAACATAATATCGATAACCTGGAGAAGATGGAATCCGTCCACTAGAAATATGGGGCTGTTTAATATAGCCTAAATTCCCTAAAGCAACCATTTCATTTCGGATAGTTGCAGAACTTACCTGTAGATTATAGTCAGCAAGTATAGTCTTAGAACTAATAGGCTCAGCCTCTTCAATATACTTATTAATAATAGCCTTTAATATCATTTTTTTTCGTTCATCTAGTTGCATTTTTCAGTCCCCTTTAGCACTCTATTAACTCAAGTGCTAAAATAAGAATATCATGTTAGAAATACTTTGTCAATGTGAATTTAACGAAAAAAAGAAGATTTACAATTAAAGTAAATCTTCTTTAAAGAAACAATATTAATTAATATTGTTTAAAGTCATTAGAACTTTTTATAACTAAGTAAATCAAGAGTATTAAAAGGAGTACAGCAATAATGATTGGTATTAACCACACAAGTGAAGTTAGCAAAATATGGATTAACCAATTTACAACAAAACCAATTACTCCAAAAATAAGAGCTAATATTATAGCATGAACAACAATACCCAAAGGGCCTCTAATATATTGTGAAATAACACTTGCTAGCTTCTCATTCCAATTTAATATAATATGCATAGTTTCTCCTTCTAGTTAAAAATCCTTTTTACTAGTATACCATATTTATTTAAAAAAATCTTAAGAATTTTTTCTTTCTTGTTCTACGTTTTTTTCAGCTAAAGCTTCTCGCCTTAATGGACATTTCATTTTGATTAACAGTTAGTAAACGTCCATTTTCAATAACAATTTTACGATTCACTAAGCTACTGTTTCCTAATGAAACAAGACTAACAAGTGGATCATGACAACCAGCATACTCAATACCATTTAAATCATATAGCACAATATATCAGCAGCCATTCGTGGCGCTGCTAGATAACCCACATCTATTCTACCCAGAACCTCTGTGCCTCCGCGAGTAGCCACTTTGAGAATATTATAGGCATTAAGACCTTCTGTTCCATACTTCAAGTGATTCAATAAATAGGCTCTTTTTGCTTCTTCCCACATATTGGAACCATCATTAGAAGCACTGCCATCAACACCAATACTCAATTTTGCACCAGCATTAAACAATTCACTAGTTCTACAAATACCGCTATTTAGTTTCATATTAGATGATGGACAATGTGCTATACCGCTTCCTCTTAAATTTTTAATTTCATAATCATTAAAATAAATGCCATGGGCAAACCAAACATCAGGACCAATTCAACCCATGTCGTCCATAACTTCATAAGGACGCTTTCCATAAGTTTCTAAACAAAAACGCTCTTCATCCATGGTCTCAGCTAAGTGAGTATGAAGCATAACACCAAACTTTGTTGCCATTTCTCTTGATTCTATCATTAGTTTTTCAGTAACAGAAAATGGTGAACAGGGTGCAAGGGCAACTTGAGTCATTGAAAAACGATCTGTTTTATGAAAACTTTTAATTAAGCGTTCACTGTCCTCTAGAATCTCCCATTCTTTTTGTACAACAGATTGAGGTGGTAACACCCGCCATCATCTACGCCCCGAGACATAGAGCCACGGGTAGCATGAAAACGTATGCCAATTTCTTCTCCTGCTTTAATCTGGGTATCAATTAAATCTTTTTTGCTTGTCTTGGGAATACGTAATGATGATCTGCTGTAAATGTACATCCTGTTCTCAGAAGTTCACTAAAGCCAACCATTGCTCCGTAGTAGACTGTTTCATCAGTCAAATGTTTCCAAAATTCATAAAACCTTTTAGCCAAGGAAATAAAGGCATTTCTTGAACTTCTTTAATACCTCTAAACATGGTTTGATATAGATGATGATGCGTATTGACAAAACCTGGTAAAGCAACAAGATTTGAACCGTCAATAACTTTTACGCCTTCTTCTATGATGATATTTTTTTGAATTTTTGTTATAGCTGGACCTTCAATTAAAATATCCGAGTTATGATAAACAGCTTCTTCATCATTAAATGTATAAATGGTTTCTAAATTTTTTATTAATAATTTATCCATATATTATACACCTCCCATTTTTCGTTGTATACCTTATTTATACTTATGTCTACAGTTTTACTAAATGTATAGTTATTCCTCTCATATCTTATCGTTATTAGCACTTAATAAAAAAGGCAAATGCATTTTTTGCATTTGCCTTTTTGTATCAATCAACGTTATTTATTTGTATCTTTATTATTTTTTCTTTTTAAAAACCCTATTCCACTAAGTAAACTCCCAACTGTAAGTAAAATAATACTAGAAAACATAAACACAGAATGCCCTGTTTTTGGCAAAGATGAAATATTTAAAATAGATAAACTATCATTTGATTTTTCAAATGTTAAGGGTTGGTTTACTGTCCCTGAATAATTAGCAGTTGCATTCCCAATCACTACAGAATCTTCAAAAGTGAAACTTAATAATTTTATTTGTGCATCAAGATTATACCAAATAATCTCATTACCATTAATACTATAGTTTCCAGATGAATTCTTAGGTGGAACTATCTCACCTTTTTGATTTTTTATAGGCGAAACTAATTTAAAAAAAGAACAATATTGAATAGTTGGTAAAAATATATTTTGATTATCTAGTGTTAAATAATCTAAATTAATTAAATTTCTCATTTCAGGTGGCAATATCATTATTTCATTATTCTTTAATAAAAGCTGCCTTAAGTTAACTAGTTTACCAATTTCTCTTAAATCAACAATACCTTTTGATTCCAAATTTAAAATTGTACAATTTGTTATCATATCATCTGTTAAAGAAGCATTAACATCTCCATCTGCTATAGCATCAGCTATAGCTAGTGCTAATGAATAATCTGAAAAAGTATTTGCTATTGAATTATTACTTAATTTCCATATAGCATATAGCATAATATCCTGATTAGGCATTTTGGTATTGGAAAAATCCCAAGCAATACCACTTCCATCCGGCGCAGTATTCCAGCCAACAAAAGAATAGCCATTACGAATCGGATTAGAAACAGAGGTTGCAAAATCATCTGTAGCAATTATTTGGGAATTTGGAGTACTCCTGTCTCCACCATTTATATTAAATACTAAATTGTGGGAAATTCCTTTCCATTGAGCAAATAAAGTAACATCATTGTTAGGCATAAGTGATGTATTAAAATCCCAAGTGACACCAGTTCCATCTTTTGCTGTATTCCAACCTTTGAAAATATATCCTGTGTAACTAGGATCAAGTACAGATGTTGCTAATCCCACCTAATGCTAATATTTGAGTCCCAGGTAAAGAACCATTTCCGCCATTTAAATCAAAGGACAATGCTCGAGTTGTATATACTAATGGCTGAACAACATTTCCTGAAAAAGGCGCACTAGCACTACCAATTGAAATTGTTTGTTTAAAAGAAAAATTCACTGAAGTAGTTGTTGGCAATAAATTACTTCATGTAATATAATTTCCATTAATAGCATAATTTCCAGTTGAATCATTTAGGGGCACGGTCATTCCATTTTCATCCTTAATAGGAGATAATAATTTAAAAGATTGACCACAAGGAGCATTATCCAATAAAATTTCTTGTCCTTCTAGCACTAAATAAGACATTTGTGATAAGTTACTAAGGCTACTAGGCAAAACTGAAAAATAATTGTAGGAAATATCTAATCCTTCCAAATTCTGTAAGTTATCAAAATTATCAGAAAGTCTTGATAATTTATTATTCTCTAAATACAAATAATTTAAATTTGTTAAATTACCAATATTTGCAGGTAATGCTGCTAAAAAATTATTTGTTAAAACTAATGATTGTAAATTTGTTAAATTACAAATACTATCTGGTAAAATAGTTATTTTATTATCAGATGAATAAATCGAATCTAAGTTAACTAAATTACCAATTGAATCTGGAAATGTAGTAATTTCATTCCATTCAACAGATAATGTATGTAAATTACTTAAATTACCAATGTTTTCAGGTAAAGAAGTCAACTGATTTTTCCATAAATTCAACTTAGTTAATTGGCTAAATATTTCAATTCCTGTAACATCTGTTAAATTTTTCTCTTGCAAATTAAGTGTTTTCGTTTTTAATATGTCTGTGCTTATAACATCTGTTACAGAGCATCCAAAATAATCAGCCATTACTTGTGCAGTATTTGTATTAGGAAACTGTTGCTGAAAAGTTACATCTTTGTCCACTAACTAATCCTTGCTTTCCTATTATCAACCCTATGGAAATTGTACCAATAACAATAATCGCTGATATTATTTGCAAGCATCTATTTAGTGTATTTTTTTCATACATAACACCTCTCTCATCTTATTTGCATTATATCATTCTATTCACCGATTAATATATCATAATTTACATAGTGAATTCAAGTATAATAAATGAGATTAAGTAATTAAATATTTTGAATAATTTAAAAGTTTTTGACGTTATCTTGTTATAGAATAATTTATGCGTAATACTTTAAGGGGACTATATCTAATATTAACTTCTTTTAATTAATTCTTCCTCAATATCCTTGAGCTTCACATTTTTAACTTTAAACAATACCATTAAATGATAAAGTAAGTCACTGGCTTCATAAATCAATTCATAATTGCCATCATTTTTTGAAGCTATAATAACCTCTGATGCTTCTTCGCCTACCTTTTTCAAAATCTTATCAATGCCTTTTTCAAAAAGATATGTAGTATAGGAACCTTCTGGCATATTCTTATAGCGTTCTTCAATAACAGCAGCTAAAATACCCATTCTTTTCCCAAATAGCACATCGCTACGATCTTCATCACCCATATTAACATCTACTTTCGTATTTAAATATTTATTTAAATCATAGTGAAAGCAGCTTTTCTCGCCCTCATGACAAGCACAACCTATTTGTTTAACTTTAATTAAAAGAGTATCTTTATCACAATCATAAGCAATTTTCTTAACCTTTTGAAAATGACCACTGGTTTCGCCTTTATGCCATAATTCTTGCCTGCTTCTTGAATAGTAAACAGCTTCACCAATTTCAAGGGTTTTGACCAGAGATTCAAGAGACATATAGGCCAACATCAGTACCATCCTCTTTTCTTTTTGCATCAATAGCCACAACAATGCATTGAGAACCAAACTTTTTAGCTCCTTCTGTAATCAAACTAGGATTTTCAATAGCTGGTGTGCAAATTGAAATTTTGTCTGCACTAGCTCTTAAAATTTTTTTAATATCTTTCTATAGTCTTAATACCGCCACACCAACTGTAAAAGGTATATAGACTTCCTCAGCAGTCTTTTTCACAACATCAATAATATTTATCTCTGTTTTCATGAGAAGCCGTTATATCTAAAAATACAAGTTCATCTGCTACAGCTTTATCATAAAATTTTGCCATATCAACTGGATCGCCAGCATCTTTAATATGGACAAAATTAGTTCCTTTTACAACTCGACCTTCTTTAACATCTAAACAAGGAATAATTCTCTTTTTTAACATTCTATTTCTCCCCTACAATAACTTGAGCTTTACTGAAATTTATAGAACCTTCATAAAGAGCTTTACCTAAAATAACTTCATCTACGCCAAAAGCCTCTAGCTTACAAACATCCTTAACATCTTTTAGCACTGCCATGCCACCAGAAGCAGTGACTTTCAAGCCTGTTGCCTCAGCAAAACCTTTAGTTTCTTCTAAATTTGGACCAGTTAAAGTACCATCCTTACTAATGTCTGTATAAATGATTCGTTCAATACCTAACTCTTTCATTTCAAGTCCTAGCTGAATGGCTTCTTTTTTTGTATCTTCTAGCCAACCTTTTGTCCTTACAATTCCATTTAAAGCATCAATACCTACAGCAATACGCTCACCATAAACAGCTGCAGAGCAGGCAACTAGAGCCATATTTTCAATAGCCGCTGTTCCTAATATAACTCGATCAACACCCATATTTAAATAACGGGCAATGGTTTTCATATCTCTAATACCACCACCTATTTCTAAAGGTACATCAACTTCATTAACAATTGCTTCAACGATTTTCAAATGGGTTGTATCCCCTTTATAAGCGCCATATAAGTCTACTAGGTGAATTCTTTTCGCACCTAAGGCTTTCCATTTTCTAGCAATTTCAACAGGATTCCCATAGACAGTAGTCTTGTCAAAATCCCCTTTATACAAACAGACACATTGGCCGTCTTGCATATCAATAGCTGGTACTAATACCATTTGTCCACCAACTTTCCAAAATTATTTAATATTATTAAACCTTTATCAGAGCTTTTCTCTGTATGAAATTGAATGCCAAATACATTATTAGAAGCCACAATAGCAGGAATAGTTTGACCATATTCACAAGTTGCAATTACATATTCACTATTATCTGGGTAAGCCTGATAACTATGAACAAAATAAAAATCTTCATTATTATTGAGACCGTCTAAAAGAATAGAATGTTTTTTAATGCAAATATTATTCCAACCCATATGAGGAATCTTGTAGCCAGTTCTAATCTTTTCAACGGTGCCTTTAAGAAAGCCTAGTCCCTTGTTATGACCATCTTCTTCACCACTCTCGAATAAGAGTTGCATCCCTAAACAAATACCTAATAGTGGTTTATTGTCTGCTACAATTTTCTCTAAAAAAATAATTATATTTCTTTCATGTAAAGCTTTCATACCATCAGCAAAGGCACCAACCCCTGGTAATATATACCCTTTACATTTATCTAAAGCTGAGATATCATCACTGATAACAGTGGTAAAACCATTTTTATTTAAAGCTTTTTCAACACTGACTAAATTGCCAATACCATAATCAATAATACCAATCATTAGAGAGAACCTTTATTAGAGGGAATTTCATTGCTTCCAGTATCCATCACAGCTTTTTTCAAACTACGTGCAAACCCTTTAAAAATACCTTCAACAATATGGTGAGTATTTTTACCTTCCAAAAGCTTCACATGTAAATTCAAACCACAGCTCATAGTAAAAGCTCTTAAAAACTCCTCAACTAATTCTGTTTCAAAATTTCCCAGTAAAGGAATTGGCATTTCAGCCTTAAAATTCAAATAAGGCCTACCCCCTAAATCAAGGGCAACCATAATTAGTGCTTCATCCATTGGTAATATAATATCCCCATATCTAACAATACCTTTTTTATCGCCTAAAGCAGTTTTAAAAGCTTCTCCTAAGACAATACCAACATCTTCAACTGTATGATGCCCATCAATTTCCAAATCACCTTCAACATCTACCATTAATGAAAATCCGCCATGTTTTGCAAATAGGTTAAGCATATGATCAAAAAAACCAATGCCAGTTCCGCCTTCAAAAAACACCATTTCCATCAATATTTATAGATAAATTAATTGCTGTTTCATTGGTATTGCGTGTTTTTCTACAAATTCTTTCTTCCATCATTTAACCTCACTAAAATTGCATTTTCATGCCCATCAAATCCCTCAACTGCTGCGAGTTTTGCAGCGTACTTGCCATATTTATTGAGGGCATCCTGAGAATAGTTAATAACACTTGTCTTCTTTAAATACATATGAGTATTTAAAGGTGAATAAAATCGTCCAGTTCCTCCTGTAGGTAATACATGATTAGGTCATGCAAAATAATCTCCAATTGGTTCAGGGGTATAGTGCCCTAAGAAAATTGCTCCTGCAGAAGTTATACTCCCCATTACCTCATATGGTTTTTCAATTGCTAGTTCTAGGTGCTCTGGCCCATAAGCATTGGCAAACTCAATAGCTTCTTCTAAGTTTTTCGTAACAATGATAGCTCCATTAGTTTCTAGAGATTTCCTAGCAATGGCTTCTCTTGAAAGAACCTGTAACTGTCTTTCCACCTTAATTGCTACAGCATCTGCTAAAGCTTCACTAGCTGTTACAAAAATAGCTGATGCTAAAGTATCATGCTCGCCTTGAGACAATAAATCAGCTGCAAGATACTGAGGCTTTGCACCTTCATCACCAATAACTAATATTTCACTAGAACCCGCCAACATATCAATATCAACATCACCATACACAATCTTTTTAGCAATTGTAACATAGATATTTCCAGGTCCCACAATTTTATCTACTTTTTTCAAAGTTCCTGCCCCATAAGCCAGCGCTGCAACTCCTTGAGCCCCACCTACTTTATAGATTTCTTTTACCCCACACAATTTAGCAGCTACTAAGGTGTAAGGATTCATAGAACCATCTGCTCCTGGTGGAGAAATCATTACAAGCTCTTTCACACCTGCAACTTTACCAGGAATTGCTGTCATTAAAACAGACGACGGATAAGCAGCAGTGCCTCCAGGTACATACAATCCAACTCTTTTTAATGGTTTAATTAATTGACCAATAACAATACCATCTTTTCTAGTATCTAATTGTAGACCCGATTAGCTGTTTCTGGTGAAAATTTCAACATTATTGATGGCTAAATCTAAAGCCTTTAAAAATTCATCATCTACCTTATTAAATGCTTCTTCTATTTCTTTTTCAGAAACTCTAAATTGATTTTCATTTAAATTGGGACCATCATAAGTCTTTGTATAGTTTCTAACAGCCTCATAGCCATCTTTTTTTATATTCTGAATCATTGTATTTACTTGACTGTATTTTTCATCTTCACAAAGAGAGTGGCTTTTATTTATTAGACCATTAATGGCAGCCTGGTCACTATAGTATATTTTTCTCATTGTCGGTTCCTCTCTACCCATTTTTTTAAAATAGTATTTACTTTTTCAACTAAATTAAATATTTGTTCATTTTTTACTCTATAACTTACATTATTAGCAATTAAACGTGCTGTTGCTGGAAATATAGAACACACTTCTACTAACCCATTTTCTCTTAAAGTAGTTCCAGTAGAAACAATATCGACAATCATGTCATCTAAACCAATACAAGCAGCTAATTCAATATTACCATGTAAATGAATAAGCTCCATTTGTAAACATTCCTGTAGAAAAATGCATGTGCAACATTGATAAACTTAGTCGCAACTCTCTTATGATTTAACAAGTGAAGAGTAAACGGATCAATGCCTTCATATTTTTCAACAAGACTTTTAGGTGCTGCAACAGCAAAATTACATTTACCAAAACCTAAATCTAATAATTCAAAAACATTTCGTTGTTCTTCTTCAATAGTATCTTTGCCTACAATACCAATATCTGCTACACCATACTCTACATAAATAGGCACATCTGTTGGCTTGCAAATTAAATAGCGTACGTATCCAAAAGAAAATTTAAGGGTTCTTGATTCAGGTTCAACACCACCCACTGGTAATCCAGTTTTAGCCAAAAGCTCTAATGACTTAGCTCCTAACCTTCCTTTAGGTAAAGCTATTGTTAATTCATCTTTAATCATATTATTCCTCCCCTTCCAAATCAATAGAGACACGTTTGTTCTTTTTTCTTAATTGATCTGCTTTTTTAAAATCTTGAAGAGGATTATCAGTAATCATAACTTTTTCAACTGCCCTACTTGCTTCTCTCTGAACCAGAGTACTAATATAAACATCTACATCAATTGCAAAACCAACAGCACATAAGGGCTTATAGTAAGTTTCTAGTAGATGGTCATAACGACCACCTGTTAATAAAGGTACACCAGCACCTTCACCATATCCTTCAAATACAAGACCAGTATAGTAACTAAAATCTCCTAGAAGACTAAAATCAAAAAAACATTTTCCTCATAGCCCATACCTCTAAGAATAGATAGTATTTTTCTAGTCTTTCAATGGCTTTTTATACTCAGTCTGACTGGAAAAATCTCTGATTTTTTCAATAAATCCTTGAACGCCATTTTGTCTTGCCAATGTTATTATTTTATCTGAATCCTCAGCTTTCATAATACTGTTTAAGGAGTCTTTTTCATTGATTAATTCAATTCCCACTTGCTTGCGCTGTCTTTTTTTACCTTCTTTAAAACTTTTTGACTAAAGACTTCGCCTGCGTAACAAAGTCGCAAAGGATAGGCTGCGTTGCCCTTAAGGTGGGTACCAACTAAACGAGCAATAGGTGCTGTCATTTGTTGGTCTTAATACCAACAAATCTCCTGTATTATCGATTAAAGTAATATAATCTCTTTCTTCTTCTTTTTCTTTGCCAATTATATTCCATGTTTCAAGAATAGGTGTTCTTACCTCATCATATCCCCACAAAGAAAAATTATATAATAAATCATCAACAATTACTCTTTGTGTATAAGCTTCTGCTGGTAAGTAGTTTCTCATAACTTCAGGTATTAATAATTCTTTTTTTCATTTATTTCTCCTCTTCTTATTTTAACACTTTAGCTTAATAAAACCATTGTACTATAAAATAAAAAATTTTGCAAGACCTCTTTAAAAAAACAAGGGAGTTTATACTCCCTTGTTTTTACTTTTTCTTTTTTAATTTTAACAATGTATTTTTGTAACCATCAGCACCATAATGCAAACATCTTTTAACACGACTGATTGTTGCTGAACTTGCTGCTGTCTTTTCTACAACATCAGCATATGTTGCATTTTTGTCTAACATTTCAACTACTAGCCATCTCTGTGCCATTGATTTGATTTCTGCAATGGTGCAGAGATCATCAAAAAACGCTTTACATTCTTCAGTGGTTTCTAAAGATAAAATGGCTTCAAATAGGGCTTTTAAATCATCCTTCTCTACATAACCTTTATACATTTTTACCTCACTCTCAATCAAGACTTGCGCTATCATCTAACAAAAAACTTATTTTTTCTTCCTGATTCCAATAATAATTGCAATAATAGCTACAATAACAATGATAATGCCGAAAATCCAAATAATATATTGTCCTGTATCTGGTAACATACAAAACCCTCCTTTTACATATTAACGGCAATCACTTCTTGGACGCCAGGTACTTTTTCTTTCAGGATTCTCTCAATCCCCATTTTTAAGGTCATTAAAGCGCCTTTACATCCTTGACAAGCACCTTGTAATTCCACATATACTTCCCCTTCATTTTCAGCGACTTCAATTACTGTTACATCGCCTCCATGAGCTTGCAATGATGGTCGGACTAATTCTAAAGCTTCCTTTACTTGCTCCTCCACTTTATTCACCTCCTTTATTAAACAAACCTTTTATTTTTTTATTCGCATTCTTCAATGTGGTTTTGATTCTGCCATCTGAATCAGGCACAATCCATTCAGTCATTTCCACAGACCATTTATCTTCAGAATACTTTTTCTTCAAAGCATACTCAACTAATACTTTTAAATTTTCTCTTGAACGGGGTTTATTTTTTTACCTTTAATTTTCAACTGAATAATTGGATTTTCAACTGAAATAATCTCATAATCCCCAACATCTTCTCTTATATAATTCCTAGAAGTAACTAAATATGCTTCTACGCTACTGTTATCTGCCACTGTTTTATTCTCCTTTAACTTTCAAATAGGCTTCCACACTTTTGAAGGATTTTGAATCTGTCTCTTAACATGACACACATTCATCGCAGCAACTAATGCTTTACGATATTGTTCTGGATATGAATCCGGTACATTAACGACTAAATCAACAGCCTCAACTAATTGACTGGTTTCATTATAATTCATTTTTACTTCAACATAAACATCTCTCAAATCAATATTTCTATGTTGCAAAAACTCTAATACCACTGTACTACTACAAATACAAACACCTAAGGCTGCAAAATAAAGTTCATAAGGAGTCGGTGCTGAATCCTCGCCACCATCTTCTGGTGGTTGATCGCTTATCACATTTTGATTTCTGAAAGAAACATTTGTTTGAGCGCCTCCTGGAAAGGTCACAATCATTTTATCTACCATCGTTACCGCCTCCTATCTTCCTTCTTATTGTACCTTATTATGATACAAGTGACAATAATAAGATGCTTATTTATTTATGATAAGTTTCATGATTCATAATTTTAAAACCTCGGTAGACCTGTTCACATAAAACTAAGCGCATTAGCTGGTGGGGAAAAGTCATTTTAGAAAAAGAAAGAGGGCACTGAGCTTTCCTCTTTATTTCATCTGATAGACCTAAATACCCCCCTATAATAAAAACTATGCGGGATTTGCCATAGGTCATTATTTCCTCTATTTTACCTGCTAGTTCTTCTGAAGATAAAAAATTGCCTTTCCTATCCAAAACAAAAATATAACAATCTTTTGGTAATTTACTTAAAATTAATTGACCTTCTTTATCCATTATTTTATATTCATCACTAACAGAAGCATTATTAGGAATTTGAACTTCACTTACTTCTATAATATTTATTTTTGCAAAACGGCTTAAGCGTTTCTCATATTCCTTAACACCATCTCTAAAATAAGATTCCTTTAAATTACCAACACATAAAAAAGTTACATCCATATTTATGAACCTAAAAGTTTATCTATTAAATCAATATAACAGTAAGCACTTTTGACTAGGCTATCTATGGATATAAATTCTTCTGCTGCATGAGCTTCTTTAATATTACCTGGGCCAAATACTAAAATTGGAATACCATTTTTACTTAAATGAGAACCATCTGTCCAATAGTCTACACCACATACTTTACTCTTCAGCCCCCATTTCAGTTGTGACTTCTTTTAAGGCTAATACTAATGGATCCTTGATCATCCGTTTCCATAGGCCCTCTAAAAGCAGTTTCTGCCATAAGAGTAACTTTAATATCCTCCTTTTTTAAGCCCATATTTTCACCCACATTAATGATTTCCTCAAATAAATCTTCTTTAGTCTCACCTGGAATGTAGCGTCTATCATATGAAAAAACAACTATCTGGAACAATATTATTCTGCATACCTCCTTCAATCCGACCTACATTTAATGTTGGTTTCCCACAATAAGGGTGACTTTTATTACCTAAAACAGGTAACAGGTCTCTTCTCAAAGCTTCAATATATTCCGTACACTTATAAATAGCATTATCACCTAAATGAAGCATACTACCATGAGCTGCTTGACCTGCTAATTCAACTTTTATACCCATACTACCTTTATGAGCAACAACTATATTTAAGTCTGTAGCCTCTCCAATAACTGCCATATCTGCAAAATCTTTTTTAGAACCTAGCGCCATACCACCTTAACTAGCATCTGGACATTCTTCACCTATAGTACCTGCAAAAACTACATTGCCATTAATTTGCATATTGTTTTCTTTAGCGTAAATAAAAGCATAGACCATAGCACCTCTATGCCACCTTTCATATCAACACTGCCTCTGCCCCAAATTTTGCCATCTTCGATATAAGCATCAAAAGGTGGTAATGTCATATTATCAGGTCTAACAGTATCCATCTGGCACTTCACCTTTTAGTGTAATATAAATATTTTTTCGCCCATCCTTAATTTCTTCCATTTCAACGTCAAAACCGTAAGGCTTTACTAATTCTTTCAAATAGTTCCCGACCATAGTTTCGCCTTGTGGAATTAAATAATGACTTTTAATTTTCACAATATCTTGAACAATTTTTATTAATCTTTCTTCATTAACTTTAATGTTTACCATGATGCCACCTCTTCTTTTAATGTTACTAACCATATTATATCAAATTTTTTACTAAAATACTTGAATCAAAATCTTGTTTTTTCGTTTTCTTTTCTTTATACTAAAGAATAGTATTAAAAATTAGATTAAAGGTGGGGTAACTATGTTTAGAATGTCAAAAAAAGAAGGTGCCTTCTTTTTTTTATTTAGCCAAACAACAGAAAAGGCTCTGGAAGCAGCTCAAGAATTAAATGAAATGTTATTTAACTACAATGGTGACTTAAGTTCACTGGACAAAATTTCTACAATTGAACATGAATGTGATTGTATCGTACATGATACACTAAATAAGTTAAATCGTTCTTTTATAACACCAATTGATAGAGAAGATATTGACGAAATTATAAAAGAATTAGACACCATTACTGATACAATTGATGATACTGCTCAAGCTCTTAAAATGTACAATGTAGAAAAACTTAGAGAAGGCATAACTGAGTTTTCCTTTTTGACCATCCAGATTCTAGAAGAATTACAGAAATTAATGAATCTGCTTGTCAATATGAAAAGTAACACTAAAGAAATTAATGATTGTGTTATAAAAATTAACGATATTGAAAATAAAGGAGATTCTCT
Source organism: endosymbiont 'TC1' of Trimyema compressum (assembly GCF_001584725.1). Classification (NCBI taxonomy): domain Bacteria; kingdom Bacillati; phylum Bacillota; species endosymbiont 'TC1' of Trimyema compressum. Next base: position 865,392 of record NZ_CP014606.1, read on the forward strand.
TTATGTTCGTGTAATTTCAGAACTATTTAAAGAAGAAGAAAATCCAATTGAAGTCATTAAATGGAAAGACATCTTCTTATATCTTGAAAACACCTTAGACCAATGTGAACAAGTGGCAAACATTGTGGAAGGCGTGGTTATTAAACATGTTTAGTTTGGCTATTATCTTAGTAGTTCTATTGGCTTTATCCTTTGATTTTATAAATGGATTTCATGACACTGCCAATTCAATTGCGACAACTGTATCCACTCGGGTATTACCACCTAGAGTAGCTATTATTATGGCTGCTACACTGAATTTCGTCGGTGCTTTAGCAAGTGAAAATGTAGCTAAAACAATTTCTAGTGGCATTATCGCCAAAGACTCAATTGATACAGAAGCTTTTCAATATGTTGTAATGGCAACCTTAATTGCAGCGATTATTTGGAATTTAATTACTTGGAAAAAAGGCCTCCCAAGTAGTTCGTCCCATGCCTTAATTGGAGGATTAATTGGTGCTTCCATTGCATTTTCAGGTTCCCTTAATGTTGTGGAATGGTTTGGCGTACTTAAGAAAGTAATTATTCCTTTATTTGCATCACCAGTCCTAGGATTTTTTATAGCATTTGTTTTCATGAAATTTTTATATTTTATTTTAAAAGGACTATCACAGAAAACAGTTAACAAAGGCTTTTCAAAACTACAAATACTCTCAGCAGGGTTTATGGCCTTTGCTCATGGAAGCAACGATGCTCAAAAATCAATGGGTATTATAACATTGGCATTAGTTGCTGGAGGCTATTTAGCCAATGATGCTGGTATTCCACTATGGGTCAAATTAGGCTGTGCTGTAGCCATGGGTCTCGGTACCTCTATTGGTGGTTGGCGTATTATTAAAACCATGGGTGTTAACATGATTCGCCTACAACCTATCGGTGGTTTTGCAGCTGAAACATCAGCAGCTATTGTAATTGAAACTGCATCTCAGCTAGGAATGCCTTTAAGCACGACTCACGTTATTTCTACCTCAATTATGGGTGTAGGAGCAGCTAAAAGAACCAGTGCCGTAAGATGGTTAATAGCTAAAAGCATTGTAGGTGCTTGGATACTTACAATTCCAATTACCGTTATAATCGGTGCCATAATCACATTATTACTTAAAGGATTTACAATCGGATTTTAATGATAATAAAAAGAGTTTTGGCAAATGTCAGGACTCTTTTTAAATGACATAAGATCTATAGAAAAGGAAAAAATAATGAGCACACTAGAAATCAAAAATTTATCCCATAACTTTGGGGATAAGCGACTATTTAATAAAGCAAACTTAAAAATATACCCAACTGATAAAGCAGGGATAACCGGCCTCAATGGTGTTGGTAAAACAACCTTAATCAACATTTTAATCGGCAACGTTTTACCTGATGAAGGACAAATTAAATGGAATCCTAAAATTGAAATAGGCTATCTAGACCAAAAAGTATCTATTGACAACAGTCTATCTGTTTTCGACTATTTAAAATCAGCTTTTACTAAACTTTATACAGTTGAAGAGCAGGTTAATCAAATTGGAAAAGAATTAGAAACTGAAACAATTGTAAAGCAACAAGAAAAACTAGTCAATAGACTCCATAGCCTTCAAGAAGAGTTAGAAAGAAAAGACTTCTACTCTCTTGAAAGCAATATCCAAAAAGTTTCTTCTGGCTTAGGTATCCTAGCATTCGGTTTAGATACGCCAATTAAGAACTTAAGTGGTGGACAAAGAACCAAGGTAATTCTCGCTAAGCTCTTGCTTCAAGCTCCAAATTTACTTCTTCTAGATGAGCCAACTAACTTTTTAGACACAATCCATATAGAGTGGTTAATTAAGTATTTAAATGGCTTTAAAGGAGCTTTTCTAATTGTCAGCCACGACTACAATTTTCTTAACAATGTTGTAAACTGTGTCTGTGATATTGAATTTTCAACAATCACAAAATATCGAGGAAACTGCGATAGCTTTAAAAAGCAAAAAGAAGAACGACAATTACAGTATCAAAAAGATTATGCCAGTCAACAAAAAGAAATTGGACAATTAGAAGATTATGTTAGACGGAATATAGCCCGAGCATCTACTTCAAAAATGGCCAAAAGTAGACAGAAAAAATTAAATAAAATTGAAGTTATGGATCGACCTACAAAAGTAATTAAACCTACATTCTCATTTAAATATAAATCAGTAGGTAGCGACATTATGTTAAAAGTTAACGACTTATCAATTGGCTATAACTATCCCCTAATTGAACATCTTAATATGGAAGTGAAAAATGGTGATAAAATCTCTATTTCAGGTTTCAATGGCATTGGAAAAACTACTTTTTTAAAAACAATCTACGGAATTATTCCGCCTTTGTCAGGCACTTTTACCTATGGCGAAAAAGCAACTGTAGGCTATTATGAACAGGAAAATATATGGAGAAATCCCGATTGGACTGCCATTAAGGAAATCCGAGAGGATTTTCCAAAGTTAAGTGATAAAGAAATCAGAACTGCACTGGCTAGCTGTGCACTAAAAAATGAACTGACAATGAAGCCTATTAAAACCTTAAGCGGTGGTGAACAAGCTAAAATAAAACTCTGTAAGCTTACTATGGTTCCCTACTCTATGATTATTTTAGACGAGCCCACAAACCATTTAGATGTGACAACAATTAATCATCTTAAAAAGGCCATTAAAGAATTTGAAGGTACTATTATATTCGTAACCCACGACAAGCTATTCCCTATTGAAGTTGCAGATGACGAATATGATTTTGAAAAAATTATTTATGATAAATAAAAAAGGAAGCAAAATATAATTAAATTGCACCCCAAACATTTGTCCAATGTTTGGGGTGCAATTTAATTTTCTTACTTTTTCACTCTAAAAGTAACGCCTAACTTTTTTACAATACTCTAAGTATTCATTCCCATATAATTTTTTTAATGCTTCTTCTCTCAACACTTGACAGTGAACTAACAAGCCACCACCAATTAAAAACAAAAGGCAGAATACATTAGGAATAGTCAAAAATAAATCCAAAAGCTACGTATAAAGAGGGTTCCGTGAAAAAGCAAAAGCACCAGAAGTTACCAAGGCCCCTTCATCTAATTGATCAATACCTATACGAAAACTCTTGCCAAAAGATATTAAGCCATATCCAAATAATAATAAACCTAAGCAGCTAATAATAAATCCTAGCCAAGCAATAATAGTATTATTAAATAATAATAGATGCCCTAAAGGCCACCGAAAAACACTTGCTAAAATTATGTAAAAATAAAATATCACAAATGGAGGAATTAAAAAGTCACTCTTGTTAGTCTCCCCCAAATCTTACCGCTTGAATGCCTACCCTTTTCAGTAAAATAATGCGTAAGACTAACAATATAATTAAGACAACTATAACCACTAATTCTAGAATCATAATCATTGCACTAACCTCTTTTTTTGTTATTATGTGTATTATTACCTAATCCATCTCTTTATACTTCAAAGTTAATACTTTCCAAAAAATATCTTATATATATCTAAGACATATTCTTAACTTTAATCATTTTCAATTCCATTATTTTGACTATATCCGATTAAATAAACAACATTTACTTTTTTTAATACATTCAGATATAGAAAATATTTAATTTGTATTTGTATTGATGATTGCTACTTTACACTAATAAATGCAATGTGATTTCCTTCTCTAATTATCTCCACACTGTTAAATCCTGTTTTGTAAAGTAAATCCGAAAATATTGCAGTGTCTTTATATTTAGGTAAATGATAATCTATCTTATCTACTTCATAAATTATAAGAAAAATTCTGTCCTTTTTCAACACCCTGTAACATTCACTCAACCCTGCTTCAAGTCGTGACCAATAAATATGATTTTGCACTGCTACAGCTAAGTCGAAAAAGTTATCCTCAAATTTAATATCGGCAACATTTCCGAGGCATAAAACTACTCTGCCATCTTCTATAAATTCACGATTAAAATCATTAGCCGCTCTTAGAGATTCTTCTGAAATATCAATTCCAAAAATTTTGCTTTTTTAGTCTTAGTTGCCATGTTTTCGATATTTCTGCCACCGCCAAAACCTATATCAAATATTTTCCATATTCATTTAAATTAATAGTTGCTAAACCCCATTCGCTTAGATTTTTAAAATAATTTGACCATATTCTAGTTATGACCTTGCCCACAAAACCATGTGGGTTTGCAGCTTGTCCTGTGAGATATTGAATCAATGGCTGGTATCCAAAGATACTCATTATTATGATCACCACCAAACTAATTACTATCACTTTACTATTTTTTTTGACTTTTGCATTCTGTATGCCAATTTGTTTTGCCGTTACATATGGATGAATATACCGACTACGCTTATTTTTAATAAGTGCGTGGGATATTGCATTTTGTGGGCACCATTGAATACATGCCATGCATTGAGTGCATAATATACCCCAAACCATCTTTTTTTCTTTTAATGTAATGTTATTTACTTGGCATATTTGAGTGTATTGCATACAGAAAGTGCATTTATCAGTTGAAAAAACGCTGTACCTAGTTTTGAAAATGACTGTATTTTTTCATCCGCCATATTTTTTGCAATTTTGGCCATTATGTCGGGTTTCACAATAACAGGTTGGTTAACCCTTTATAGAAGCAACCATAGACCCAATTTGTTTTTCTGATTTCTTGAAAATTTGTTTTTGTAAATACCTTGTAAACGCACTATATTCCAATATATAATTACCAGGCATTTTGACATGGTATTCCTGTAAACATATATTATCAGCCAAAGCAGCCCTTATATCTGCTAAAGCATATCTCCAAGAGCCTCCTCGCGTGGCCACTGCAAATACTTTTTGGCTGTAAGTTAGAGGAATCATACTTATCATTCTAATCACAATTTCTGGTGCATGTATATAATAAACCGGAAAAACAAATCCTACGGTAGTATATTCTCCGATATTAAAATCATTGGCTTTTAGTAAGGGGTTAACTACTGTGTTTCCCAATTTCAAAGCAATTGCCCTTGCTACAAAATACGAATTTCCGGTTCCGCTAAAATAAAAAATAATATTTTTCAATATTGACGCCCTCCATAACTTTAGAATATTCCTGCAAGAATTCTAAAGTTATTCTACTCTCTTATTCATCGTTTGTCAATGGTGTTTGGAATATATATGGAATAATTCCAAAGTTTTATATTGTATGGTATACTAGCATGTAGGAGGTGACGGATTTGAACAAGTATGAATTAACCACAAAAAAGAAAAAGGCCGCAATTATTTATACGGCACAAACTCTATTTAAGAATGAAGGTGTTTCTGATGTAAACATGAAAAAAATTGCAGATAAAGCCGGTGTGTCACAAGCGTCTATTTATAACTATTTCGGCAGCAAAGAAACTTTGGTTTCCGAGTGTGCGAAAGCAGTAATGAAAGACACCCTTATACAAGCAAATGAAATATTACACTTAGAAATAAGCTATTTAGATAAAATAAATAAAGTTCTAGCAATATGCAACGACGGTTTAAATCACTCTATTTCAGAGTACTTTAGCGAAAAAGCTTTACAGGACAAACAACTAGTTAAATTGTTAGTGAAAAACTTCAGTGAAAGCAAGAACATGATATATCGTCAATATATTGAGTTGGGGAAACAAGAAAACTGTATTGATACGACTATTCCAACAGAAACATATTTGCGTTTTATTGGTGCATTAGGCACTATAGCAGATACAAGTACTGATAGCAATGAGAAATTAAATTTAGAGCATTTGCATAAATTATTTTTGTATGGATTGTTGGGAGCTCCATGCTAACGACCTTCTCTCACACCACTGTGCACACGGTTCTGTACATGGCGGTTATTTAATTATCACAGGATTTTATTGTCATCTGTGATAATGTAATCCATTAACTCCTATATAATATAGAATATGGATAAAAATGCGAACAAATTTTAGTGAACAGTTGTATTCACAAAAATCGGAAGATTTGATTTGAAAAAACAATTCCTCTTAAAAGTTTTGGATAAGTTTGTGTATAATACCATCAATGGTCTCTTCAATCGTTTAATGATACTATGGTTATATTTCCGTCATTATTCACTACTTGCAAATTTCATAACATCATTTAGATTCTGATTACATGAAACCATTCCCCCTAGAACACTTAGGTACAATGTAAAGGTTAAAGGTTCTCATCGTAATGATAGCCAACAGATTTTATCAATTTTCAACATTTACAGCCCTACAGGATTTAAATACTAAAGGCGCTAACTATAATAAAAGCACTTTCTATTATATAGAAAGTGCTTTTATTATTCGTTAATAAGATAACTTCTTAAATACTATTTTAAAAGGCCAGTTTTATCATTGAATTCTTCAATTAAAGCATCAATTTCAGGAGCCATTGTATGAAGTTTGTTCCAATAATTGTCATAATCATACCATTGTGCATTTAACTCCTCAACATCCATACCTTGTTGCTCTACCCATGTATAGTATTTTAAGTTATGAATACGTTTTTTACCTTCTAGAGATAACTCTAAGAAGTGGTCAGTTCTAATACCGTGAACGCTTTTTTCTAAGTCGATAGCAGCATCTTCAGAGTTATACTCTCTTCCGCCTCTTTCTTCTTTAAGCTCTTCTAGTCTTGAACCATACATTTCAGCTGCATCTGTAAACACAGTTAAAATAATATCGTCTTCAGTTAATTCTTGTGATTTAGCAAATTTGATAGCTCCGATAATATTAGCTGCTCCGGAGATTCCACACCAAGTTAACTTGCTGATTACATCTTCAGATACACCTAAAGAACGAAGGTAATCTTGACCAGCTTTTTCATTGAATAGACGGAATAAAGCCATAGCATCGTTGTCATCAATAGCTGTAATAAAATCAGTGTTTTTCACATTGTGAACCCAAGGAACGTGTTTGTCGCCAATACCTTCAATTCTGTGGTCACCGAATCCATTGTCATATAGTGTTGAACACTGAAGTGCTTCACCAACAACAATTTTAGCACCTGGATACTGATCTTTAATAAAGTCTCCAGAACCTAAAGTTCCAGCAGATCCAGAGCAAAGGCTTACACCAGCCACTCTACCATTAGCACCAATTTCTTCTTCAATAACTGTTTGCATAGCATTACCAGTTACTTCATAGTGCCATAATGTGTTAGCTAATTCAGCAAATTGGTTGAAGATTTTAGCTTCAGGTCTAGTTCTTCTTAAGTTCCATGTTTCATCATAAATTTCTTTAACGTTACTTTCGCAACCAGTTGTAGCAATAATTTCATCAGTAACTTTTTTTAACCAGTCAAAACGCTCTTGGCTCATGTTTTCTGGAAGAATTGCAATTGACTTACAGCCTAATAATTTAGAAATATATGCACCACCACGGCAATAGTTACCAGTTGATGGCCATACTGCTGAGTCAGTTGATGGGTCAAATTGACCTGTTAATAAACGTGGAACTAAGCATGAAAACGCTGGTCCTACTTTGTGTGCACCAACTGGGAAATATTTACCAGAAAGAGCAATGATTCTAGCTTTTACACCAGTAATTTCAGAAGGAAATTCAACATAATTAGGTAGCTTATTATAAAGTCCACCTTCTCTTGTTGGTTGGTTTTTCCAGCTAATTCTGAATAGGTTTAAAGGGTTTAAATCTTCTGTATTCACAGACTTAAGCTGCTCCTTAATAGAATCTGGAATTAAATCTGGGTTTTTCATTTGTGCTAGTGTAGGAACAATAATGTTTCTTTCCTTAGCACGTTCAACAGTTTTTTCTAACTGTTTCTCATTAATTGTTAGGTCGATTAATTGTCTCATGTTTGTCCTCCTATTTTTTAATAATAAACATAATATTTATATATCTTATTTTTTGTCGCCTCATTAAGGTAAAAGCTACAATTTAGCGCCAAAAAGGCACCTACCTAACATTCTACCTTAAAAAGGGCGTTTTGGCTATAGCTAACATATGATTTTCTCATATTGTTCCAATATTTATGAAGTAAACTTCATTTTATTTCAAAGTTTCTAAAAATGAAACGGTTTTATTTGCAATAAGCCCTTTTCCGTCGCCCATTTGAAAACCATAGTTTCCAAACTGATAATGATTGCCACATACTATTAAAAAAATGGTATACTATTTTTATTTTCTTCAACAAGTACTTTATCAGTAAATTGAAGATAATCCTCAGCACCATATTATCATTAACATATCAAACATCATATCCAAAAAGACCTGCTTCAAAGGCGAAGTGGACCTTACTTTTATAAACTTGCTACTGAAACTGCAAAAGTAAGATCGATAACTCTAAATCCTTTACCTTCGTCCTGATCTTTCTCTTTAACTAAATTTAGTACTTCATCACACATTGCTTTAGGAATACTAAAACTATGACGGGCACTTGTATCTTCTTTTTCAAAAAATACAAACTCTAGTTCATTATTTTTTGTCTCTGAGTAAAAGGCTATGCCTTCTTTCAACTTTAATTGAGTTCTTGCTAATAGTTTACAGACTTCAATTGTTCGATCGTCTAAATCTTCATCAAAAATCCGAATTTTCTCAAGAAGGCTTTTATAATCAAAAACAACGCGCAATCTATTATTATAAGAATCATCAAAAAGTGTTGCAGTTTCTTTGTCTAGATTTTCAATTAAAGTTTTTTCTTCACCAACAGGATAATCTGGGGCAAAGTGGATAAAAAACTTTTTATCCATATCGTGGTAAATTAAAGGAATGTAAATGCGAGCTCCATAACCACAATCTTTACATTTCAGCATATTCAATGTACCATCAAAAAGCTTTTCTTTTAAATCTGGGTTCATTTTAACATTGACCTTTTCCCATAAAATAACTTCTCTTTCAGTACCACATTGAGGACAATTCATTTTTTCTCTAATCTGTTGAATCATCAGGTTCCTCTTTTCCTAAAAATATAATCTATAATGTATGTGTTGCTAAGCCATGAACAGCTTCTGCAGCTTCCATAATAGATTCTGAAATTGTTGGATGTGCATGAATTGTTTTAGCAATATCTTCAGCTGTTAGGCCTTTTCTTACAGCTAATACTAATTCAGCAATTAAGTCAGTAGCATGAGGTCCAAGAATATGAGCTCCTAATATTTTGTCTGTATTTGCATCAGTAATGATTTTTACAAAACCATCTTTTTCACCGATGCATAATGCTTTACCACATGCACTAAATGGAAACTTACCAACTTTAATAGGTCCTTTTTCAGCTGCTTCTTTTTCAGTTAAACCAATTGAAGCAATTTCAGGTGAAGTATAAATACAGCTAGGTACGTCAACAATATCAGGAATGCCTTTTGTACCTTTAATAATATTTTCTACAACTTGGTTACCTTGAACACTGGCAGCATGAGCTAGTAACACTCTATTATCAACATCCCCAATTGCATAAATATTGGAAACAGAAGTTTGTAAATATTCATCAGTAACGACTTCACCTCTTGGGCCAACTTCTACACCAACATTTTCAAGACCAATACCTTTAGAATTTAAAGTGCGTCCAATACCAATTAATACCATACCAGCATTTAAAGTTTTACCGTTATTTAGGCTAACATCAACACCATTTGGTCCATCAGTAACTTTTTCAACCATAACACCTGTTTGAATACCAATTTTCTTCTTTTTAAGTAAAAGTGCGAAGCGTTTTGAAATTTCTTCATCAATCATTGGTAAGATTCTCGCTTCTGCCTCAACCATAGTAACGGGAATACCTAACTCAGCATAAATCATAGCAAATTCACAGCCAATAACACCTGCACCAACAATTAATAATGAAGATGGCATCTCTTTTAATTCAAGAATTTCTTTACTTGTTACAACAGTTTTACCATTGTAGCCTAAAGCCGCAATAGTAGCTGATTCAGAACCAGTTGCAATAATAATATTCTTAGCCTCAACTTTATCTACAGAACCATCTTCTTTGTTAACTGTAATTTCTGTTGTTGAAGTTAATTTACCATCGCCTTTAATTACTGTTACTTTATGAAAATCTAAAAGAGAGGAGACGCCACCAGTTAATTGCTTAACAACTGCATCTTTTCTCTCCATTATTTTACCAAAATCAATTTGGTAGCTATCAACATTAATACCAAATTCACTACTTCTCTTAATATTAGCAAGCACGCCAGTACTAGCTAGCATAGCTTTTGTAGGAATACACCCTCTATTAAGACATGTACCACCAATAGTATCCTTTTCAATTAATACTACTTTTGCGCCTAAACGGGCAGCTCTAATAGCAGCTACATATCCACCAGGGCCACCACCTAAAATACCAATATCATACATTAGGTTTAATCCTCCTTGATTCTTATTATTTATCATTAAATTATATCATTTTATCTATTTTAAAGAAACCATTAAACAATCTTTTTCAAAGTAAATTCTAAATAATCACTGGATACTAAATGATAATCAATATTATTATACATTCCAGTTAAAAATTTTCTATCTCCAAAATAACCATGAATATGACCATACACACATGCTATTACAGGATAGTCTTCTATAATTTTTATAAATTCACTTGATCTACCATCTTTAAAAAATGGTGGATAATGAAGTAAAACAACAATAGGCTTATTCTTTTCTGCGTTTTCTAAAGACATTCTCAAACGCAATAATTCTCTTTTATATATTTTATCATCCTCAGCTGTTAAACCATTATCTTCTGGCAACATCCAACCACGAGTACCGCAAAATACATAGTCTCCAAAAGTAAAAGCATTATTTTGTATAAAGTAACACTCTTTATATTCTTTTTTTAGAATTTTGCTTAAGCTCTGCCACCAGTAATCATGATTGCCTTTAACCAATATTTTTTTTCCAGGTAGATTTTCAATAAACTCTATATCTTCAGCTACCTCTTCTAAATTCATTGCCCAAGATAAATCTCCAGGTAATAGCACAACATCATCTTCGCCAACAAGGGATAGCCAACTGTCCTTAATTTTTTCTGGATGATTCTGCCAATTATCGCCAAACATATCCATAGGTTTTGGTTTTGCAAAAGATAAATGGAAATCACCAATACTATAAATATTCATTATGCTCCTCTAAAAATATTCTTAATTTTCTTAAATCCTCTTCATATATTTCCTTTAAACTGCCGTTATAGATAACACTAGCTGGATGATAAAGCGGAAAAACAATTTTATCCTCAAAATCAATAGGAGTGCCATGCACTTCCTTTAGCTGTAGCTTTTTAGAAAATATTTGGAAGGGTACAATCCCTAATGTAACAATTATTCGGCTTCCCAATGCCTCCATTTCTTCCTTTAAAAAATGATAGCAACTATTAATTTCCCCTGCAGTGGGTTTACGATTGGCGTAATTGCCATACCTAGGTCTTTTGGAAAATTTAGTTGGTCTGCATTTAACTGCATTTGTAATATAACATTTATCTCTATCAATAGAGACACCTTCTAGAAAATTAGTTAAATACTGCCCAGCCTGCCCTGAAAAGGGAATACCAGAAATAGTATCTTCATGACCACCCGGCGCTTCCCCTAAAAGAATAAGAGGCTTCTTTGCTGGTACACCGTTAAAAACAACTTTTGTTCTAGTTTTAAAAAGTGTACACCCTTCACAATTCTCAATTCTCTGAAATATTTCTAATAATTGTTCTTCCATATATTCTACTTTCCTCCTAAACTAATTAACTAAAAGCTTATAACTCTGCCAGCTACTGTACAAGTGGCTAATAGCAAACACTGTAGCAAACAAGCCTAAAGGTATCGACTGTATCCAAAAAGCAAGTAACAAAAAATATAAAGAGGGGAATGCTGCCAGAGGAATAGAAATAGGCCCTAGTGTTTCAAATAAAAAATAGTACTCTCTGCCCATAGAAAAATATCTGATCCAACAAATACAAATATAGTATAGAATTGCTGCACAAACCATCAATGTTGAATAAAAATTAAAAGGACTATTTAAAATATCTACACCAAATATAATGGGTAAAACCAAACAACCAATTCTGCTAATATTTTCTAATATTACTACATCAAAAGGAATCTTTGCCTCTGTTGTAGGCAGTTTTACAGATTTAAATATTAAAAATAAAATATTCGGTAGTAAAATAATTACTACAAACATTCATTACACCCAGTAAACTCAACCCCATTATTTCACCTCCAGCTATTTAACAATTATAGCATATTTTCTTAAAGCAATAAAATAAGGAGAAGATTACTCTTCTCCTTATTTCTCTTAGACTTCGATAATCATTGGAATGACCATTGGATTTCTTTTAATTTTTCCATAGACAAAACTGTCTAACTCATTCCGCATTCTGGTTTTTATAGTGGACCAGTCCTTCACTTTTTCTTTTTTAAGCTGTTCAATAATTTGATAGCTTTTCTCCTTGATTTCATCCAGTAGCTCTTCTGATTGTTTCACATAGACAAATCCTCTTGAAACAATATCAGGTCCTGCTACTATCTGACCTTTTTTATCCATACTGATAACTGCAATAATTATGCCATTTTCTGACAGTATTTTTCTGTCTCTTAAAACAATATTACTTACATCGCCCACTCCTAGTCCATCGACTAGCACTGAACCAGCATGAACTCGATTAACAATGCCGCCCTTTTGCTTACTGAGAGCAATAACATTGCCATTCTCTGGCACAAAAATATTTTCTTTCTTCATACCAATATCCAAGGCTAGGCCTCTATGAGCCATTTGCATTCTATACTCCCCATGTACAGGTATAAAAAACTTTGGTTTAACCAAAGTCAACATTAGTTTTAAATCTTCTTCACTTGCGTGACCGGATACGTGAATATCCACAGCTTTTCCATAAACAACGTTAGCTCCTAACTTTAGGAGATGATCAATTAATTTTGATACATACTTCTCATTTCCTGGAATTGCCATTGCTGAAATTATTACTGTGTCGTCATTAATAATTTCTATTTTTCTATGTCCTTTTGCAGCAATCCTTGAAAGAGCACTCATTGGCTCCCCTTGGCTGCCTGTTGAAATAACACAGACTTTCTCTTTAGGTAGTCGAAGAACTTCATCTATATCCATAAGTAAACCCTTAGGTATTTTTAAATACCCCAGTTGTTGTGAAACTTCTACCATGTTAACCATGCTTCGTCCCATAACGGAAACTTTTCTTTTGCAGATTTTGGCTGCATCAATAATTTGCTGTAACCTATGAACATTTGAGGCAAAACTAGCAATAATAATTCTACCTTTTGTTTCCTGAAATATTGCTTCAATATTTTTTCCTACTATTTTTTCGGATTTGGTATAGCCTTTTTTTTCAGCATTTGTACTATCGGACATTAAAGCAAGTACTCCTTTTTCACCTAAAGAAGCGAATTTATAGAAGTCTGTTACTTGTCCGTCTATTGGAGTTAAATCAATTTTAAAATCTCCAGTATGTACAATCACACCAACTGGGGTGTGAATTGCCAATGCCACTGCATCAGGAATACTATGACTGACTTTAATAAACTCAATTTTAAAAGGCCCTATCTTAAATTCACCTCTTGGTGAAATGACATGTAACTTAGGTTTCCGTTTAAGTCTTCTTTCTCTAAGTTTCCTTTTAACAAGTCCTATAGTCAATCTTGTTCCATAAGTAGGAACATTTAATTCGTCCAAAATATAAGGTAAAGCTCCAATATGATCCTCGTGACCATGAGTAAGTACTATACCCATAAGCTGATGTTTGTTTTCTCTTAAAAAACTAATATCAGGAATCACAGTATCAATGCCCAGCATTTCATCTTCTGGCATTATTAACCCTGCATCCACCACAATCATTTGATGATTATAACGAATTACAGTCATATTCTTGCCTACTTCTCCGACACCACCTAAAGGAATAATCTGCACCGTATTAGGTTTTTCTTGATTTCCCAATTAGGCATTTCCTCCTTTGTATTTTTAATTATTGTACCGAACTCTAATCTTATTTATTATATAACAAAACTCCATTATTGCATATAGCAGACATGAAGCTTAATTATTTATTACAAAACATAATATTATTACACAGAGTATTATCGTATATAATATTTTAGCTTTTATCAATTATATCTAGAAATATTATGCCCTTTTGTTATATATTGTTTTTTTATACCTTTATATTGTTTACAATTATACTATAAGTAACATATAGGAGGATAATATGATGTTTAGTCAACGCCTAAAAAGTTTGAGAAAAGATAAAAAGCTAACCCAACGAGAACTAGGGAAGCACTTCAACTTATCTCAATCGTCTATAGCTTTTTATGAAAAAGGTGAACGTGAACCAGATTTTGCCACATTAATTAAATTCGCTGATTTTTTTAATGTATCAGCTGACTATTTACTGGGAATATCTTTTACCCCAAACAGCAATCATAGAATATCTATACCTCTTATTGATGATATTCAATATTCAAAAGGAGAAACCAACCTTTTAGTTAATGAAACATCCTATCCTTATATTCCCTCAAAAACATTACTGGAAAATGAGCAAGAACTTTTTCTTTATAAAATTACTGATGATAGTATGAAAGATGCAGGTATTATTAATGGAGCTATAATACTCCTGGAAAAAGATGCAGCATATAAGCATGAGGATATTCTCCTTATTCTAGATAAAAAAGAAGAAAAACCCTTAGTTCGCAAAATACTCTTTAAAGACCACATGACTATACTAAAACCTGAAAATCATGCATATGATCCATTGGTTATTACAAATCAAAAAGATTACATTATTATTGGTAAAGTTATCCAAGTTGAAAAGGAATTATAAAACTACATTTTTAAAATATAAGTTTAAAGCCACTGATAAATCAGTGGCTTTTTAGGTGCTTATACTTTAATCATTTTCCTGACATATAAATAATTGGTTAATATCAAACTCTGGATATGTAATTTTGAGTTGTTTCACAAATGAATGAGATGGATTTCTATAACCATACTCAACACTTCTATAAAATGAATAGGAAATCCCCAACTCAGCATCCATTTCTTTTTGTGTTTTTTCTTTTTTTGCCTAAAAATACGGAGCGCATTTAACACATTTTTCCCTCCTTCTTATTTATTTCAATAAAAAAACTATGACATTATGTGATATTATGTTATTATTGATATATCACATTAAGTAATATTACAAATGAGAATATTTAACCTAATGATATAGTGTAAAAAGTATAATGTCAATTACTTTTAGTAATATTTGTAATATAAAACAACTTTTAGTTAAATAAAAAGGAGACACTATCATGTTTAGTAATAAAATAAAAAACCTAACACAAAAAGAACTAGCTTCTATTTTCAATCTTTCTCAATCATCCATAGCACTATATGAAAAAGGCATAAGAATGCCAGACTTTAAAACACTAGCAGCCTATGCCTCTTACTTTAATGTATCTACAGATTACCTATTAGGTCTTAGTTGTGAAGATAAAACAAACAACACTTACAAAGCAGAAAATTCTGACTATGAGTCTTTTATCTATCTTAATAAAAATGATTTTCAAATTCTTGGCAAGGCAATTGAGGTTAAAACTACTTTTCCAAAATAAAAAAGCAATGACTTAATCATTACTTTTTTATAATATAGCTCTTTTCCATCTAATTGTTTTTCCACGAATAAAAGTTAAGTATTTTACAATAAAAACCAAGTATTGCTAATTCCAATACTTGGTTTTATTTATATTTTAAACTTTTTTATTGCTTAAAGACTGCTTGAATAGGACATACAGTGGCACAGTTGCCACATTTAATACAGTCTTTTGTTCTAATAACATGTCTCTCCTTAACTTTACCTTCAATACAGGATACAGGACAATTTCTAGCACACTTTGTGCATCCAATACATTTATCTGTAATAAAGTATTCTAATGATGCCTTACAAGTTCCTGCTGGACATGTTTTTTCACCTTCATTAACATGGGCATCATATTCATATCTAAAATACTTTAGTGTTGATAAAACTGGGTTAGATGCTGTTTGACCTAAAGCACATAAAGAAGCACTCTGAATCGTATCAGATAGGCTTTCCAGCATCTTAACATCATCCGGAGTACCTTCCCCCCGCCTCTTGTAATAGTTTCAAGGATTTCAAGCATCCTTTTCGTGCCTTCACGGCAAGGCGTACACTTGCCACAAGATTCATCAACTGTAAAGTCTAAAAAGAAACGAGCAATATCAACCATACAAGTTTCATCATCCATTACAATCATGCCACCTGATCCAATAATTGACCATAATTTAGCTAAAACATCAAAATCAATAGGGCTATCTAAATATTCCTTAGGAATACAACCGCCAGATGAACCACCTGTCTGAACTGCTTTAAATCCTTTACCATCTGGAATGCCACCACCAATTTCAAAAATAACATCTCTGATAGTTGTGCCCATAAGTACTTCTACTAAACCTGCTGTGTTTATATTGCCACCGAGAGCAAAAACTTTAGTGCTTGGAGAACCCTCAGTACCTTTCTCTCTAAACCAAGCTCCTCCATTTAAGATAATTTGAGGAATGTTTGCATAAGTTTCCACATTATTAATTAAAGTTGGTTTACCCCAAAGCCCAGATTGAGCTGGAAAAGGTGGCTTTTTTTCGGCATACCTCTTTCACCTTCAATTGAGGCAATGAGGGCAGTTTCCTCACCACAGACAAAAGCACCTGCACCTAAACAAATTTCCAAATCAAAAGAAAAATCAGTTCCAAATATATTATTTCCTAAAAAACCATATTCCTTACATTGAGCAATGGCTATTCGTAACCGTTCAACTGCTGTAGGATACTCTGCTATTATATAAATATAGCCTTTGTTGGCTCCAATAACATAGCCTGCTATAGTCATAGCTTCAATTACAACATGAGGGGTCACCTTCTAAAATGGAACGGTCCATAAATGCCCCTGGGTCACCTTCATCAGCATTACAAATAACATACTTTTGGTCACTTTCATTTTTAGCTGTAAGCTCCCACTTTAAACCTGTTGGGAATCCAACACCACCACGGCCCCGTAAGCCACTATCTTTGACTTCAGCAATAACAGCCTCTTTAGTCATAGCTAAAAGGCTTTTACCTAATGCGCCGTAACCGCCAAAAGCATAGGGCCTTGACCACAAAATCCAAAACAACCCGTTTTAACAACACTGATTTTATCTGCTAAATTCTTTTCTTCTAAAAGTGCATTCATTGTATCCATTAGCTCCTGGCTTTCTGAAGAAAGGCAACCTGTACCACCACAAATCATGACATGTTTTTTATCTGTTTCATATACTGAATGATCATCTCTAATTTTTAGTGTTTCTTGCTGTGTATTTCTTATAGCCTCTAAGGCTTCCATTGTGTTTATTCTACTCATGATTCACCCCAGCATATTCTTTAATAATATTTGGGACATCAGCTGCCTTTACATTACCATAGACTTTTCCGTTTACAATAATAACAGGAGCAAGACCGCAAGCACCAATACAACGAACATCCTCTAAAGTAAATAAGCCATCTTCCGTTGTCTCTCCATTGTTAATTCCCAGTTCTTGCTTAAAGCGGTCAGAAATAGCATCAGAGCCTTTAACAGAACAAGCAGTTCCCATACAAACATTAACAATATACTTACCTTTTGGTTCCAGAATAAAATAAGAATAAAAAGTAACAACGCCATAAACCTTAGAAACAGGAATCTTCAAGGCTTCAGTAATTTATTTTTGAATTAGTTCTGGAATATAGCCAAATAAATCCTGAGTTTTATGAAGAATAGACATCAGCGACCCTTTTTCTGTTTTCTTACAATCAATATAGGGATTTAGAATACTCAACTCTTTTTCATGTTCTTTCTTGAATTGACTTTCCATTATGCTTCCTCCTTTTCAATTCTCACAGCTGCAACTTTATATTCCGCCGTTTTTGTAATTGGATCAGCTGCAGCATTGGTTAATTCATTTACAGGAGACTCTTTGTAGTGAAAGGTCATAAAAATACTCCCATGACTAACTCGGTCCGTAATTTTAATTCTAGTAGTAATAGAACCCCTTCTGGAAGTTACGCGAATGACACTATCTTTATCTAAACCATAAGCCAACGCATCCTTCGGATTAATCTCTGCTTCTTCATAAGGTCTGATTTCATTTAAAACTTTTGAGGTTCTTGTTGAAACATTATAGTGATAAAGCATACGTCCAGTATTTAATAGAATAGGATACTCTTCATTTACTAGTTCTGCAGGTGGCTCATAGTCAACAGGTACCACATATAAAACCCCTTTTCCTTGAGTTAACACTGCCCTATATGCAGAATAGGCGTTCCTGGATGGTCTTCTGATGGACAAGGCCATTGAATCCCGTCTTGATTAATTCGCTCATAAGTAATACCAGCATATTGTGATGTTGTTTCTTTTATTTCATTAAAAATAATATCCTCAGATTTTTCATAGTCAAATCCCTTAACATCTAATTGTTTAGCAATATCCACTAAAATATCCCATTCATTTTTGCACCCTTTTGGATAGTCTACTGCTTTTCTAACTCTCTGCACTCTTCTTTCTGTATTAGTGAATGTACCATCTTTTTCAGCATAGCAATTACTTGGTAAAATAACATCTTCTTCTTTTGCAGCCTCTGACATAAAGAGGTTTTGAACAATTAATAAATCTAAACTCTTTAAGGCCTTCTTAACATGGTTAGCATCTGGATCTGTCAGTACAGGATCCTCACCCATTACGTACATGGCTTTAAATTCACCTGTAATGGCTTTATCCAACATATCTGGAATCTTTAGACCCTTATTTGGATTGAGGGCTACACCCCATTTGCTTTCAAACAATTTTCTCTTATCTTCATTATTAATATCTTGATAGCCAGGATAATAGTTTGGCAAAGCACTCATATCACATGAACCTTGAACATTATTTTGTCCTCGTAATGGATTAATGCCACCATTTTTAATACCTAGATGACCTGTAATCATAGCCAAATTAGCTAAGTTCATAACATTAGCTGTTCCTGTTGTATGTTCTGTAATACCTAATGTATAATAAATGCCAGCTTTTTCAGTTGTTGCATATAATTTTGCAACCTTATAAAGCATATCTTCTGATAAGCCTGTAAATGCACTTACTTTTTCTGGTGTATAATTTTTAACTATTTCTTCAATAGCATCAAATCCCGCACATCTCTCTTTAATATAATCTTTTTTATGCCAATTATTTTTAATAATAATATGCATTAAGCCATTGACAAGAGCTGCTTCAGTACCAGAATTTAAAGGTAGCCAATACTCAGCCATTTTGGCCAACTCTGTCTTCCTTGGGTCAATAACAATTGCTTTTGTGCCATTTTTAATAGCCTGCTTCATTTTATTACCAATAATCGGGTGTGCTTCCGTAGTGTTTGAACCTATTATAAAAAATACATCATAACCATCTGTAATTTCACTAATAGAATTTGTCATAGCACCACTACCTAGTGTAGTTGCAAGACCTGCAACAGTAGGAGCATGTCAGGTTCGCGCGCAATGGTCAATATTGTTTGTTCCTAAAGCCACTCTAAACAATTTTTGAAAAACAAAGTTATCTTCATTGGTGCAACGAGCAGAACTTAAGCCAGTAATAGCATCTGGACCATTTGCAGCTTTAATTGCCTTTAGTTTTTGGTATAATATAATCATAGGCCTCTTCAAAAGTAGCTTATTCAAAAACACCATTTCTTTTAATTAAGGGTTTAGTTATTCTCTCAGGATTATTAATAAAATCCGTGTGATAACGTCCTTTTACACAAGAAAAGTTTTATTTACAGTTGCTTCTTCTGGTGTAACACCAATTACTTTATTATCAGCAACATTTAAATCAAAATTACAGCCTACACCACAAAGAGGACAAGTCGTTCTAACTTTTTTAATATTCCAAGGACGGATATGCTCTAATTGTTTATTCATTAAGGCACCAGTAGGACAGACACTAACACATTGACCACATAGTCTACAGTTTTCTGTGCTAATATCTTCATCAAATGCTGTAGTTACTTTTGTATCAAATCCTCTGCCTATAAAATCAATAGTTCCTGTTACTTGAATATCCCGGCAGACTGCAACACATTTTCCACAGAGAATACATTTATTCATGTATCTAACAAATGCTGGGTTACTATCATCAATGGCATAACATTTAGAATCCCCTACATAAAGGCTATCTTTAACACCATACTCAAAGCAATACTCCTGTTAGTTTACAATCACCTGTCTTAGAGCAAGTTAAACAATCTTTAGGATGGTTAGCAATTAAAAGAGATAGTATATCTCTTCTCACTTTCATTACTCTTTCAGAATGGGTCTCTACTACCATTCCTTCTGTAGGGGTAGTTGAACAAACAGCAACTAAATTTTTTCTGCCTTTTACCTCAACAACACAAATACGACAACATGAAAAAGCTTTTAGCTGTTTATCATAGCAAAATGTTGGTATATGAAAGCCATGTGCCTTAGCAATTTCTACTAAATTTTCATTTTCAGAAACTTCAATGTTTCTGCCATTAAGAGTCATAGAAATCATTCATCTTCTCCTTTTCATATTTTTACTTTTTCACATAATTAAAACTACAATACTATTTTTTCTTGTATCCTCCTTAAAGTATAATGTTTCTATAAATGCTACCAGAGAAGTTACATCATTGCGTTGAAAGACAGGCACATTTGCTTCCAAATCTTAAGCGCTTACTAAAGCTACTAAATCATTTTCTGATATATCTAATCGACTATCGCCAAAACCAATAACTTCAATTTTTGAAAATCCTTGCTTTTTATATCCTTCTATAATAATTAAGTCCATATCTTTGAATTCTGCTAAAGCAACTTCTATAATTGGTTCTTCTTCATCTAAAACAGTTAATTGATAGCCATTCTTACCAACTAAAGCAACCTTTTTGCTCCACTCCTTGAAAAAAGTAGTATCTTTATCAGGTGGCAGTTCCAAAAGTTGATGGTGATGTTTAATAACACCTACCCTAATATTTTTCTTACTTAACTGCTTCACTACCTCTTTAATCAAAGTAGTTTTACCAGAGTTACTATAACCAGCAAAACTCAAAATAGGTAGCGCCTAAAAGCCTCCTTCATCTGTAAATATAAAGGTAGTGCAGATCCTTTTTTATTGATGTGTCTGAAGAAGCCACCTCGGCCAATCCATTGCAATAAACCATAGATAATAAAACACCTGCATTTTGCTTTTCTGTTAAAAACAACTCATACCCTTTATCAGTCGGTTTAACTAATACACGTAAAAAGCGTTTCACTGGGCTTCCTTTGTCAAAAGTATTCATTAAAACACCATGTAATGTCTTTTTGTAATAATCTTTATAACCTCTTATTTTTCTAATAACAGGTACTATTATTTTTTCATAGAGTAATCATGGATGCTGCTGGACTTCCTTGTAAAGAAATAATACACTTGCCATCTTTCTTTCCTGCTAAAATTGGTGAGTCCGGTCTCATGCGCACACCCCAGAATATTTTTTTTACATTACAAGCCGAATAAGCCCTGCCTAAAAAGTCAAAATCCCCGACAGACACACCACCCAGTTGTAATCAATAAATCATTTTCTGCTATACCTTTAATAATAGCATTATTTAAAGACTGGTATTTGAGCCATTCCCAAATTACTGAACATAGCAATCTCATATTAGGATGAATTTTAACTGATTCAGCTACCACTAATTCGCCTTTATTCACATCTTCCCCGCGATACCAATAACATTTCTGTTAGGAGGTACTTCAGCAAAGACTTTTACTTCACAATCCCCTTTATCAGTTTTTTCTTTTTTTAACGACAGCATCATAAAATGGATGTGCTGGTGCACCAGTCATAATTTTTACAGCTTCAATTATATGATCTAAATTATCGCCAGCTTTAACCAGACCAATAACCTTAAAGGTAATCGGATTAATATCACTGGCTCCCTTAATTTGGCTACTCTTTAAAGCATAGCCATCAAAAGGTGATTTTCTAAAGTGAGGAATGCAACTTTCTGCATATATGGGTTTTCCAACAACCCTATTTAAACTATCCAATAATGGAATATACTCAATTTCTTTAGGTTTTACTTCTTTTAAAATCATTTTAACTGCTTGTGGCAATTCTACACTTAAATACACTAATAGTCCCCCTTATTCTACTTATTATTCAAATTTCAACTATCTTCATTATATTACTTCTATTTAGTATTTTAAAGGTGTAAGTGATTACAAATCCTTTATTATAAAGAAATTGAAAATAAAAAAAGAAGCAAGTAATTACTTAATTGCTTCTTAAAGACACTAGGCTTCAAGTGCATTTTTTACATAATTTGGTAACGCAAAAGCACCTTTATGTAAATCTGTATTATAATACTTAGTTTGTAAATTAAATCTATTCCAACTTGCTACATCTAAATCCTCTATCGGATCGTATTTTTTTGACGCAAAGCCAAATAACCAATGTCCTGAAGGATAAGTTGGCATGTGAAACTGATATACTTTAGCTATTGGAAAACTTTCCTTAATTCTCTGGTGTGCTCTAATCATAGCTTCCCTATCTCTGGTATAGTATGGACTCTCATGTTGGTTAATGAGAATACCATCTTCCTTTAAAGCGTCATAACAACTTTGGTAAAAAGTTTTTGTAAATAATCCTTCGCCAGGTCCAATAGGATCTGTTGAATCAATTAAAATTAAACCATAGGCATCTTTTTGCCTTTCCATAAAAGCTACTCCATCTTCGAAAAACAAAGAAACTCTTGGTTCATTTAGATTTTCAGCTGTTAATGGTAAATATTCTCTACAAGCATTCACTACCATTTCATCAATTTCCACCATATGAATAGTCTCAATAGAAGGATAACGCGTTAATTCTCTTACGGTTCCTCCATCACCACCACCGATTACTAATACTTTTTTAATATTCGAGTTAACAGCCATAGGTACATGGGTAATCATATCATGATAAATAAATTCATCTTTTTCATTAACCATCAT
The DNA here is from genome assembly GCF_001584725.1 of endosymbiont 'TC1' of Trimyema compressum. Lineage (NCBI taxonomy): Bacteria > Bacillati > Bacillota > endosymbiont 'TC1' of Trimyema compressum. The sequence goes on from NZ_CP014606.1 coordinate 888,417, forward strand.
TAATCCATCTAAAGTAAAGAAAACCCCAAAGTCCTCTGAATCAAAAAAATCGATTTCTTGAAAAGGACTATTAGCATGAAATAATTGTTCTTTTATCTTAATTGAAAATTTCGTATTTTCTGTGTGCATTTCAGAAAACCATAGTTCCATAACATTACCCCCCTAAATATAGTTACAGAGATATTATATCACATTATCTATGCCCTAACTATATCCTGTCAATAATAAAAAAGTACGAGACTTAAATCTCATGATTTAAAATTACATGTTTTTGCTATAAAAAATTTCTTGCATCTCTTTTTTAATTTCTTTAATTACTTTGTTTTTTTGTTTTTCAGCTAAATCAGCTGCATCTACATCAAATAAATATTCATCTAAAATGAAATTTTTTAATAACATTTTAGTATGGAAAATATTTTCCTGATAAACATTTACATCAATCATTTGATACTGGCTCTCAAGTCTTCTAGGAATAAAATCCTGAATTGAAGAAATATTATGGTCAATGAAACACTTTTTACCTCTTAAATCTCTAGTAAAGCCACGAACTCGGTAATCTACATTAATAATATCTGAATCGAAACTGTCAATAAGATATTCTAAGCTTTTCAGAGGAGATATTTTCCCACACGTAGATACATCAATATCCACTCTAAATGAAGATACGCCAATTCTCGGATGTGTTTCTGGATAGGTATGGACAGTAACATGGCTTTTATCTAAATGACCAACTATATCTTTAGGTAGAATAATACCTTTATTACATGAAGGATCAATAGAATCCTCTGGTACTTCATCTTCAGATATTAATAATGTTACACTAGCACCTTGTGGCTCATAATCTTGCTTAGCTATATTCAACACTGATGCCCCAATAATCTCCGTTACATTTTCTAATATATTAGTAAGTCGTTCTGAGTTAAATTGTTCATCAATATATTCAGTATATTTTTTTTGCTCTTCTTCAGTATGAGTATAACATATATCATAAATATTAAAACTAAGTGTCTTAGTTAAATTGTTAAATCCATATAATTGTTTTTTTCTATTTGCCATTTTCTAGTACGCTCCTTGAAATTATTACCTTAATTATTATATTTTTAAATAGCTAAAATAGCAATAGATAATAGCATTTTATATTTAAGAATTCATAGCTAAAACTAATTCTCTAATAATTTTACAAGCATATAAAGTTGAAACACCACTTTGATCATAATTAGGGGACAATTCCACTACATCAACACCAATAATATTTAAAGATATCATGCTTTTAAATGCCTCAATAACTTCTCTAAAAGTAACACCTCCTGGTTCAGGTGTTCCTGTACCAGAAAACAAACCTGGTTCAAGTATATCTAAATCAAATGTAATATAAACTGGTTTACTACCTAGTTCTTCAACTAAATCTTCTATAGAATCCATTCTATAGAGCTCAATACTACAATGATTTCTAGAAAACATAAATTCTTCCTTTAGACCAGAACGAATGCCCAGCTGGTGAATCCTGTTATCACCTACCACTTCCCATATCCTTCTTAAAACAGTGGCATGAGATAAACTCTCTCCCATATAAGTGTCTCTTAAATCTGCATGAGCATCAAAATGAATAATATGAAGATCCTTATAGGCTTCAAAAACTGCTTTAATACTTGATAAACTTATTAAGTGTTCACCACCAACCATAAAAGGAATTTTCTTATGTCTTAATATTCTTTTTGTAAAACCATAAATTAGTTCCAGAGTTTTTTCTCTATTGCCTATGGGCAGAAGCAAATCCCCAGCATCAAAAACTGCTGTATCTTTCTCTAAATCCAGTCTGAAATAAGGGCTATAGGTTTCAAGACCATAAGAATCTCTTCTGATGGCCTCTGGAGCAAAACGTGTCCCTGGTCTAAATGAAACCGTTCCATCATAAGGTGCGCCAAAATAAATTATATTGGCATCATTAAAGTCCTTATCAAAAGCCATAAAAGTTTCAACATTTTCTTTCATTTTTTCCATAACACTTCTCCTAATTTCCTAAAATATAGATATATTCAATCCTCGGATCTTCTAATCCCGTTAAAATACAGTCTTGATTTTTTAAAAATTCAATATGATTTAAAATTTCCATTGTAATTTTTTCTCCTGGGGCTACTATTGGAATACCTGGCGGATAAGCCATTACTGATTCACCAGAAATTTCTCCCACACTATCCTTTAATGGAATTGTCTTCTTATTTGCATAGAAAGCTTCCCTCGGTGATACCACCATTTGTGGTCGACTAAATAAGAAGGCTGACTTTATTTTTTTATTAGTGGCAAAACGTTCTTTAATATCCTTTAAAGCAAATACTAAGGCATCTATCCACTCCTTTTTATCACCAATGCTTACAATAGCCATAATAGTATGAACTTCCCCTATTTCTACTTGAATATTGTATTCATCTCTTAATATATCATATACTTCAATTCCAGTTAATCCAATACTTGAAACATGAATAGATAATTTAGTCTCATCTAAATCAAAAAAACCTGGCCTTCCAACCACTTCTTTTCCAATAACATAGTAACCACCAATTTCATTAATTTTTTGTCTGCCATAATTGGCTAATTGGAGAGCTTCTTCAAGTAGTTCTTCGCCTTTTTCCTCTAACAAATAGCGAGCAACATCTAAGCTACTCAGTAAGAGGTAAGAAGGACTAGTAGTTTGCGTTAAATCAACCATTTTCTTGACTTTAGAAATATCTAAATATTTTTTATGACAGAGTAAAACTGAACTCTGAGTCAATGAACCACAGGTTTTATGAAGACTAACAGCAGACATATCTGCACCAATTTCCATGCCACCAATAGGAAGATTTTTATTGAAATAAAAATGACCACCATGTGCTTCATCACATAATACAGTCATTTCATTATCATGAGCAACACGGGTAATCTCTTCTAAGTCTGATGCTGCACCATAATAAGTAGGATTAATAATAAGAATACTTTTTGCATCTTTATTATGATAAATAGTATTCTTCACAGTTTCCATAGTAACTCCATGGGAAACCCCTAACGCTTCATCAATGACAGGTTCCATATAAATGGGTTCTGCGCCACTTAGAATAAGGGCATTCATAGCTGATTTATGAATATTTCGTGGCAAAATAATTTTATCTCTAGGTTCCACGCTTGCTGTTATCATATTCTGCACACCAGATGTAGTGCCATTAACCATAAAAAAAGCAGTGTCACTAAAAAAAGCTCTTGCCATAAGTTGTGAAGCATCTTTAATAGGCCCCTTAGGATTTCCAATTGAGTCAATGGGTTTTGCAGAGCTTACATCTAAATCTAACATTGAATGTTCCATAAACTCTTTTAAAATATTCTCTTTAGGGTACCGTTTATGACCTGGCACATCAAAGTGTATTGTATTTTGATTAATATAAGCTCTCAATGCTTCATATAAAGGCATTTTTTCCATTTCTAGCCTCATCCTTTTCTAAAGTAACGTTTCCATTTCTGATAACAAAGGTCCAATTCCATTTTTTTCTAAAGTAGAACATGGAATAATAGGATAATCTTTGGCATCTAAGGCCTCTTTTATTTTTTTCATATAATGAGGTCTTTTACCTCTACTAATTTTATCACTTTTAGTACATGTTAAAATTGTAGGAATTTGATAATATTTTAAATAATCCATCATTAATTTATCATCTTTTGAAGGTAAATGTCTAATATCTAATAAGAGAACCACACCAACTAGAGTCTCTCTTTTTTGTAAATACTCCTCCATCATCTGTCCCCATGTAGCCTGAACAGCTTTTGGAGCACTGGCATATCCATACCCAGGCAAATCAACAAAGTAAAAATCTTCATTAATTAAAAAGAAATTAATTGTTCTTGTTTTACCTGGTTTACCACTGGTTTTTGCTAACTTTTTATTATTCGTTAACAAATTAATTAAAGAGGATTTGCCTACATTTGAACGACCAACAAAAGCAATTTCTTTTTTATTAGCTTCAGGATACTGCGTCGGGTTAACGGCAGTTAAAATATAATCCGCTTTTTTTATTCTCATTATTCTTCTAAAGCTCCTTTTAACACTGTCTCTACGTCATCAACGAGAATAAGCTCAATTTTATTTCGTACATCACTAGGAATATCTTCAATATTCTGCTCATTTCCTTTTGGTAAATACACAGTCTTTATGCCATTAGCAAAAGCTGCTAAAACCTTTTCCTTAACACCGCCAATAGGCAATACATGTCCCCTAATAGTTACTTCACCAGTCATCGCTATATCTTTCTTAACTTTCTTGTTCAAAAATAAAGATGCTAAAACAGTAGTCATTGCAACCCCAGCAGAAGGTCCATCTTTGGGAATAGCCCCTTCAGGTACATGAATATGAATATCCTTTTTAAGCGTCTCTAAGTCATCTTCCATAATATTCTTAGAACGCAAATAACTCATGGCTGCATTAACAGATTCTTTCATAACATCTCCTAATTGTCCAGTTAGCAATAATTTTCCTTTACCTGAATACAAGGCTCCTTCAATAGTTAATAAATCACCACCTAGACTAGTAACAGCTAAACCATTAACGACACCAACTTCAAGCTTTCTCTTTACTTTATAATTACTTACTTTTGGAACGCCTAGATACTCAAAAACATGGTTTTCTTTAATCTGTAGTTCCGTTAGTTTACCTTCTAATACATCAACAGCAATTTTTCTAAGTAATCTACCAATTTCTCTTTCAAGATTTCTCACACCTGATTCATGAGTATAGAATCTAATAATTGTTAAAAGAGATTTATTATCTATTTTAATATTATAATCTTCTAAACCATTCTCTTTTATTTGTTTTTTAAATAAATGATTTTTAGCAATCTCTAATTTTTCTTTTTCTGTGTAACTACTTAAGTGAATAATTTCCATTCGATCTCTCAAAGGCGCTGGAATTGTACTTAAAGTATTAGCTGTTGTAATAAAAAACACGTCGCTTAAATCATAAGGTAGCTCTATATAGTGATCGCTAAACATATAATTTTGCTCTGGATCTAGTGCTTCTAATAATGCTGATGAAGGACCCCCTTTATAATCAGCACCTAGTTTATCTATTTCATCTAATAATATAATAGGATTTTTAGTACCTGCTGATTTCATGCTCTGAATTAAACGACCAGGCATTGAACCAACATAAGTCCTTCTATGTCCTCTAATTTCTGCTTCATCTCTAACGCCACCTAAAGACATTCTCACAAATTTTCTATTAATTGCCTCTCCAATGCTACTGGCCAAAGAAGTTTTACCAACTCCAGGAGGACCAACTAAACATAAAATAGGTGATTTATTTTTATCTTTAACAAGCTTTTTTACTGCTAAATGTTCTGTAATTCTCTCTTTAGCATCCTCAAGACCATAATGACCTTTATCTAATTTTTTCCTTACTTTAACAAGGTCAATATCTTCTTTTGTTTTCTTAAACCAAGGTAAATCCAATAACCAATCAATATACGTTCTTAAAACAGGGCTTTCTGCCATATTTGGAGGCATTGTTTCTAAACGATTAATTTCTTTTTCAAATCTTGCTATAACATTATTAGGATAATTCCCTGCCTTTACACGACTTCTTAAATTATCAATTTCCTCTTCATAATCAACTGATTCATTTAACTCTTTACGGATTACTTTAATCTGTTCACGTAAAAAATATTCCCGCTGGGCTTTATCAATATTACCTTTGACTTTTTCTCCAATTTCTTGTTCAAGTTTTATTAAACTTTTTTCAACAGTCAGAGATTTTAAAATATTTTCAGCTTTAGCATTGAAAGTATTTATCTCAAGTAAATTTTGCTTTTCTTTAAAATCTACAGCAAGTTGACTGGCAATTAAATTAGTTACAATCTCTGGATCATCTATATTTTGTACTTTCATTGCAGTTTCCGGATTAATACCTGGATTAATCTCAGCATAATCCATAAATTCATGAATAATAAGCCTCAGTAAGGCTTTTGTTTCAAGCTCTTTATCAGCAACTAAAGGCGCCATAGATTCAATAAAGCCTTCATAAAAAGTCTCTCTATTGTAAAATACTTTTAGACGGCCTCTTCTTTCTCCTTCAATTAAAACTCTTACAATGCCTGTAGGTAATTTCATCACCTGTTTTATGTGAGCAATAATACCCACTCTATATAAATCATCTTCATTTGGCTCTTCACATAATGGATCTTTTTGAGCGACTAAAAATATTTTTTTGCCTTCTTCCATCGCTTTATTTAATCCTTCTACTGATTTTGGTCTTCCCACATCTAAATGGGTAACAACATCAGGAAAAAGAACCATGCCTCTTAAAGGTAATATGGGCAAAGCTTCTTGACTTACATAGTTATATAATTCATTTTTTGATTGATTGTCTGTTGTTACATCATCCATTTACTCCACCTCCATGAAGAAAAAGCAACAGTTAGACTGCTGCTTTTTTAGAAATTTTCTTCTTTGTTAAAATAGGACCAGCATTATTCAAAATAACGTCTTCTGTAATTGTACACTTAATAACATTCTCTTCTGAAGGAATATCATACATGAAATTAGTCATTATCTTTTCTAGGATACTTCTTAATCCTCTAGCACCAGTATTTCTCTTTATAGCTTTATCAGCAATTGCCTTAACAGCCTTATCATCAATTTCTAAGGTTACCCCATCATAGGATAATAGTAATTGAAATTGCTTTAATAAAGCATTTTTTGGTTCAGTTAAAATTCTAATTAGAGCCTCTTTATCTAAGGGATCTAATGTTGTTAAAATTGGTACTCTACCAATAAATTCAGGAATCAAACCAAATTTTAATATATCCTCAGTTTCAATAAGTCTGAAAGGATTGTCTTTTAGAAAATCTTTTTTACTTTTTGCATCTTCACCAAATCCTATTAAATTTTTTCCTGTACGGTTTTCAATAATTTTCTCTAATCCATTAAAAGCACCACCACAGATAAAGAGAATATCCTTAGTATTGATTTCAATCATTTCCTGTTGTGGATGCTTTCTGCCACCTGTTGGTGGCACTGAAGCAGTTGTACCTTCAATCATTTTCAGTAAAGCTTGTTGCACACCTTCTCCTGATACATCGCGAGTAATTGATGGATTTTCGGATTTTCTAGCAATCTTATCAATTTCATCAATATAGATTATGCCTTTTTCAGCTGCAGAAACATCAAAGTCTGCAGCCTGAATAAGACGTAATAGAATATTTTCTACGTCATCTCCAACATAGCCTGCTTCAGTCAGAGTGGTTGCATCTGCAATAGCAAAAGGCACTTTTAAATAGCGGGCAAGAGATTGAGCAAGTAAAGTTTTGCCACTACCTGTTGGTCCAATTAACAAAATATTAGACTTATCAAGTTCCACTTCCTGTTCGGCATCTTCCATGGACAATAACCGCTTATAATGATTATAAACAGCTACTGCCAATGTTTTTTTTGCATCCTCTTGTCCTATTACATACTCATCTAAATAATTCTTAATCTCTTTTGGTTTTGGAAGTGTATCATATGCTAAATCAAGACTAACTTCAGGCACTTCTTTTTCACTTTCAACAATATCCATGCACAATTCTACACAGTTATTACAAATGAATACACCTGGTCCTGAAATTAACTGATCCACTTCATTTCTGTGTTTTCCACAAAAAGAACAAAAAAGACCATTATCTTTTGTTTCATCCATTTAAATGGCTCCTATCTATCTTCCTTGTTCTTAATTACTGAATCAATTAAGCCATATCCTTTAGCTTCTGAAGCAGTAAAGAAATGATCACGGTCAGTGTCCTTTTCAATTTTTTTAAGGGTTTGACCAGTATTAGTTGCTAAAATTTCATTTAAATACTTACGCATTTGCATAATTCTTTTTGCATGAATATCAATATCAATAGCTTGACCTTGAGTACCACCTAATGGCTGATGAATCATAACTTCAGCGTTAGGCAAAGCAAAACGTTTTCCTTTCGTACCAGAGCTCAATAAGAAAGCACCCATACTAGCAGCCATGCCAATACAAATTGTTGACACATCAGCTTTAATAAATTGCATTGTATCATAAATTGCCATTCCAGCAGTAATTGAACCACCAGGGCTATTAATATATAAGCTAATATCTTTATCAGGATCTTCACCTTCTAAAAATAATAACTGGGCAATAACTAAGTTCGCTACATTATCATCAATAGCAGAACCTAAAAATATAATTCTATCTTTTAATAGTCTAGAGTAAATATCAAAGGATCTTTCACCTCTGTTAGTTTGCTCTACTACCATCGGTATTAACATAGACATACCCATCACTCCTTCTATTTTTCGTCTTTTTCAGTTTTAGAAGCAGCTGTCTTTTTAGCTGGCGATTTTTTTTGCAGTAGCTTTTTTAGCTACTGGTTTTTTCAGCTGCTAGTTTCTTTGTTGTTGTCGCTTTTTTTAGCAGCAGTTTTTCTTCTTTTTTCTCAGTTGCTTTTACTTCTTTAACATCTGCTAATTCTACCATTTTTTCTAAAGCTTTTTCACGAGCTAAACCTCTTTGCAACATTTTTAAATTACTGCCAGCTTTAAAGTATGCTTCTAAATTTTCTTTTGGTTGACCATAAGCTTTGGCCATATTTTCAATTTCAGCATCTACTTCAGCATCAGTTACAGTAATACCCTCTGCCTTTGCAACTGCATCTAAAAGAATATCTCTTTTAATATGTTTGATTGCATTATCTCTGTAGTCTGCTCTAACCTTTGCTTCAGTCATGCCTGTAGTTTCATAATATTTTTCTAATGTCATCCCATGTTGAGACATATCCATTTCAATATCTTTTAAGAATTGATCTGTTTTGTCGCTAATCATTGATTCTGGTACTTCAACTTCAATAATTTCAATACCAAAATCTAAAGCTTGATTTTTCACTGCATTTTCAGCTGCTTTTTGTTTTTGTTCAGTTAAATTTTTTCTAATATCCGTTTTTAGTTCTTCTAAAGTATCAAAATCACTTACATCCTTAGCAAATTCATCATCTAAATCAGCTAGATTTTTTCTTTTGACTTCATGTGCTACCACTTTAAATACAGTATCTTTACCTTTTAAAGCATCACTATGATATTCTTCTGGGAAAGTAATGTTAATTTCTTTCTCATCGCCTTTTTTAATACCAACTAACTGTTCTTCAAATCCAGGAATAAATGTTTGAGAACCTAACTCAAGTGGGTAACCTGTTCCAGCACCACCTTCAAATGGCTCATCACCAATGAATCCTGTAAAATCAATTACTACAGTGTCTCCATTCTCAGCTGCAGTCTCAACTTCTTCAATTTTAGCATTTTTTGTTCTTAAGCCTTCTAGTTCATTTTCAACATAAGTCTCATCTAAGTCTACTAATGTTCTTTCGAGTTTTAATCCTTTATATTTTCCAAGCTTTCCTTCTGGAACTAGAGTCACTTCTGCTTTAAGTACAAAAGGCCCCTCTTTCTTAATAGATACAACTTCAATATTTGGTTTATCAATTGGCTCAAGGTCATGCTCATCTAAAGCTCTTCCATATGCTTCTGGTAAAAGCAAATCAATTGCTTCTTCAATAATTGCACCTTCGCCTACATGTTTTTCTAATACACCTGCAGGCACTTTTCCTTTTCTAAAGCCAGGTATATTTACACGGTCTGCTAATTTTTTAGCTCCCTCTTTGTATGCTTTCTTTACATCGTCTGATTCTACTGTTATTTCTAGGACTATGACATTATTTTCTTGCTTGTCGATTTTTGATCCCATCGTATAACTCCTTTCAATTTCCAAATTATTCTAATCTTTATTATACAATAGATTCCCGTAAGGAACAACCTAATCTATATTAGAAATACCTCGGAAATGCCGAGGTATTTTTGGAGCGGAAGACGGGATTCGAACCCGCGACCCTCTCCTTGGCAAGGAGATACTCTACCACTGAGCCACTTCCGCATTTTCTTAACTTCAGGGAACATTATACCATATTATGAAATAATATAAAAGTACTGATAAAATTATTTTCTGCTAATCTATTATTTACAAATAAAAAAGTAACTGATATTATTGAATGATAGAAAAAGGAGCAAAACATGGAGAAATTAAAACTACTACTACCTGGAATAGGACTCAGTTTAGCTATTGCTATACCTGCTTGGTTCCTAAGACTAATATTTCCAATTATTGGAGGACCTGTCTTTGCCATTCTAATAGGTATTATTATTTCCACCTCTATTAAAAGATTGCCAGCTATTAAAGAGGGTATTAATTTTACAGCAAAAAACTCCTTCAATATGCCATTATCTTCTTAGGGTTTGAAATGAACCTTTACAATATTATTGCCGTAGGTAGTCAATCCCTTATTATTATGGTATTCACTCTATCAGGAGCATTCTTAACAGCATACTTTTTTAGGAAAAGCCCTTAAGATAGAAGGTAAAACCAATACTTTAATTGGGGTAGGTGCCGCCATCTGTGGTGGCTCTGCTATTGCAGCAACTGCACCTGTTATTGATGCAAATACTAAGGAAATCTCCCAGAGTATCTCCACAATTTTTCTTTTCAATATTTTAGCTGTGTTTCTCTTCCCAGCCTTCGGACATTTATTAGGTATGGGCGATATAGGATTTGGAATGTGGGCAGGAACAGCTATTAATGATACCTCTTCTGTAGTTGCTGCAAGTTCAGCTCTTTATTTTAGGCTTTATTATTGCAGCACTTATTAATACATTTTTGCCTATTCCTATAGTACTCTCCTCTTTCCTCTCGGCAATATGGGAAAGTTCTTTATTGTTATGGCTATGGCTGCTATTGGTCTCAGCACCCATATTAAAGATCTAATAGGCAATGGTATTCATCCAATTCTCCTAGGTTTAGGCTGTTGGATTGTTGTTGCCTCTCTATCCCTAGTGGTTCAAGTTATCACACATATGTGGTAGTAACGATTTCCTAATTTTATTGATAACTTTACTAGCAAAATTAGGAACAAAGAAAAATAATATTGATGCAATAATAAAAGCAATAACCCGTACTTATAATATGGAAACTAAATTAGTATTTTTTACTGGTGCTTTAGAAAAAGACGTCTCGAAAAGAAACGCCTTAATACATACTATCTTTTTTTAATTTTATTTGAATAAAATCAATTAATTACCTTTCTAATCTTTCTTAAAAAAGCCTGTCTTTGCTCATTTGATATACCTTTGATATTAGCAATATGATGCCATCTAGCTTTATTAATACCCACTTCTTTAAGAATCCTACCCATTAACATCTTTTTAATATAATTGCCTCCAAAATATTTCAGGTACCACTTAGGAGATGTGGCTATAGACTGATATTTTGTATTTTTTGGACATATACTAAAAAAGTAGACAGGAAAAAGTGAAACATGTTTTAAATAAGTAGACACATAAGAAAGGATAAAATTATGAATAATTACAAGAAATACGATGAAGAATTTAAAAAAAGTATTGTTAATTTACACCAAAACGGTAAAACTCAATCCCAACTTTCTAAAGAATATGGTGTCTCCATGTCTGCTTTACACAAGTGGATTAAACTTTATTCTCAGGTTAGAATTGATGATGATACTATTCTAACCGCTAAGCAGATTAAGGATCTTCAAAAGCGTAATGCTCGACTCTAGGAGGAAAATATCATTTAAAAAAAGCAATTGCCATATTCACGCCTCACTCAGACAAAGATTAATGGCTGTTCATACCCTTCGTTTTCAGCACGCTATCTCTTTTCTTTGTCATGTCCTTAAAGTGAACCGCAGCTCCTATTACAAATACTTTTCGGAAAAACTTTCTCCTAGAACTATTGAGAATTAAAAACTCCGTCAGCTTATTCTCGGAGATTTGTCATCTTACTAAGAGACGTATTGGCCCATCTAAGATTAAGGCTCTTCTTTCCTATGACTATGGCATCAACATCAGTATTGGTAGAGCGAGCCGCCTGATGACTGACATGAATCTTCCTAAAATGCCTACTATCAAACTTCGGTTTATTCATCCGAGGTCTATTCCCAATTTTGATTGCCCTAACTACCTAAATCAAAATTTTAATGTTCCTCAGCCCAATCAAGTCTGGGCTAGTGACATTACCTATATTAATTTAAATGCCTCTTTTGCTTATCTCTGTGTTATTATGGATTTATTTTCTCGTAAAATTATTGCTTGGAAGCTCTCTCTTAAAATTGATACTTCTCTTGTTAAGGATACTTTTATCAAAGCCTTTTATTCTCAAAAACCTTCTACTTCTCTTATTTTTCATTCTGACAGAGGTTCCTAATATACTTCTTTTATCTTTAGAAAGCTCCTTGATTCTTTTGGTATCATTCAATCTTTTTCTAAGCTTTCTCATCCTTGGGACAATGCTGTCGTTGAGTCCTTTTTAAATATATGAAAAAAGAAGAAATTCTTCGTAGGTCTTTTTCTTCCTTTGCTCAAATTAAGCTTTCCTGCTTTGAACACATTGAGGGCTTCTACAACCCCCTATACGTCCCCACTCTGCTAATAACATTCTTTCTCCTAATTCCAAAGAAGACTATTTTTTCACTTCTATTAAAACTTAATTTCACTTTTTCTATCTACTCTATTGACATTCTTCCAGGGTGCACTAATCTTTGTAGCAGTTAAATCAAGGTCATCCATTTCCAGCGTAACGTTAATATGGTGGTCGGTATGTAGTTTGGACAATAGTACTACCGTCTCCACATGCCCCGTCCAAGGAAACATATCCACACCATCAACGCTACTAACCGCATAATCACCATCTTCAGTAAACCTTTTAATATCCCTTGCAGCCTTTCCTAAATCACACCCAACGTAAAGAATATACTTAGGTTTTAGAGTAAGGAGATGCTCAATAACAGCTTCCTCTACACCACCTCTTGGCGGATCTAAGAGAACACAACTATCATCATCCGTTAAATAGGCAAGAGATATTTCTACATTACCTAGGTGAAAACCAATATTTTGAATATTATTTAAAGTAGCATTTTTCTTTGCCATTTTAATGGATTCTGCAACAGCTTCAATACCATAAACCTGGTTAACTTTATGGGCCAAATAGATGCCAATAGAACCTACACCACAGTATAAGTCGTAAAGGGTGTTAATGGCTAATGGTTCTATCATTTTTTCTAATTTATCATAGAGGACTTCTGCTTCTTTAGTATTGACTTGGAAAAATGATTTACTGTTTACTTCATAGTTAAAATTATTAAGAGCCATTGTTATAGTTTCTAATTCCGCTCCTATTTGGAGACGATGACTAATACCTTTAATGGCTGGATAAGCTTCTAACATTGAATGGATGAGTTTTCGCATATCCTCATAAGGATAGGAATTTAAGATATTTAAATAGAGTAAATAGTCTTTACCATTGGTTTTAATCATGACATCATCTGGAAAAATATGATGATGATAACAAAGAGTTTCCAAGGTTTCCTTAATTTCCATAAATGCTTTAGGAATTAAGTGACAGACTTTTACTTTAAAAAGAAAGTTGGAGTTCTTTTCATTAAAACCAAGAATATAGTCCCCTTTATAATATTTACCATGAAAAACTACCTTATTTCTATAGTTATATGGTGTTTCCATCCCTTCAATAGTTGGTGCCTTAATTGTTAAATTAGCAATTTTTTTAAAAGTATCTACAATCCACTTACTCTTATACTCTAAAGTACTTTTATATTTAAGATGTTGGAGATTACAACCACCACATATTTTATAGTGGGGACAGAATGGTTCTTGTCGCTCTTTAGATGTACTTAAAAAAGAAGTTGCTTCTCCGAGAGCAAACTTCTTTTTGTCTTTCTTTATAGCTACTTCTACTTTTTCCTGAGGAAGACCATTTTTAATAAAGAAAACTTTACCATCTTCCCCTCTCGCTACTCCTTGTCCTTGCTCCGTTAAATCAGTAATTTCTACAATTTTTTTATTCATAAGGAATTACCTTGATTCCTAAGACAGAAGCCATTTGCTCCAAGACATGATGATGGGCATATTCATCAAAAGATGCTACACCATTTTCATAGACAGTGACCTCATAATCTCTATTTCTTAATTCTTCTGCTGTAAAATAAACACAAATATTAGTGCAGACCCCTAATACAGTAAACTTCAAATCCTGACCTTTTGCAATTGACTGAAGTAAATTTTCTAATTCCGTATTATGAAAAGCACTAAAACGAGTCTTTTCAATTAGATAGACATTAGGCTTTTGTAGGGCATAAGTTAGTTCTTTAATAATTCTGGAACCTTCTGTTTCCTTAATACAATGAGAAGGAAATATTTGAAACTCCTTATCATTTTCATTATGATAATCTCTTGTAAAAATAATAGGCTGTTTCTTTTTCAGCTGAGCATCAATTTTCTTTTTTATAAAAGGAATAATCTGTCTTGCTTTATCACCACTATACAATGCGCCACCTTTTCTTAAAAAATCATTTTCCATATCGATGACCATTAAAATTTCTTTCATTTTTGACTCCTTTTTAGTGGCCTTTTAAGAGGCCTTGCACCGATTCATTAACCCTACTATAAAGGGTTTCTAAATCTATTGTTTTTAACTCTCTATTTTCCATAAGTATCTTACCTTGAACCATTGTTAATATAATATCCGAGGATTGGGCACTATAAGCTAAATTACTTATTTTATTATGTTGTAATGGATAAAAATGAGGCTTATTTAAATCTAAAACAATTAAATCAGCTTCATAGCCTTCCTTAATCATGCCAACCTTATGGTCTATCCCTAATGCTTTTGCACCATCTACAGTAGCCATTTTTAAGGCCTCGTAAGCTTTCAATGCAGTTGGCTCTTCTAAAATACCCTTCTGTAAAAATGAAGCATATTGCAGTTCTTCAAGTAAGTCTAGATTATTATTTGAAGAAGCGCCATCTGTGCCAAGTCCTACATTGACGCCATAATCTAAATAGGTTTTTACAGATGCAATACCTGAAGCTAACTTTAAATTACTCTGAGGATTATGAGTAATTGAGACATTATGTTTCTTTAAGATTTCTAAATCCCCTTCTACTAAGTGAACACAATGAGCTGCTATAACTGGATGGACTGAAAAAATACCAAGAGATTCTAAATAAGCTACTGGTGACAACCCATAATTTTTAAGAGCAGTATCCACTTCTGCCCTTGTTTCAGACACATGAATATGAACACCTACATTAAATTTTTTAGCAATTGCTAATTGAGCTTCTAAAAATTCTTTTGAATTAGTATAAATAGCATGAGGACCAACTAAAAACTGGATTCTACCATCAGCTTTATTATGGAATTCTTTAATTAAAGCTTCTGTTTCCTCTAAATTCTTTTGGTCTATCTTCTCATCATCTCTAAAAATCATCCCTTTAGACAAATGTCCACGAATCCCAGTTTCTTCTACTGCTAATGCTACCTGATCCATTTCTGCATACATATCTAAAAATGTTGTAGTCCCTGACAAAAGCATTTCAGCTATGCCTAATTCTGTCCCTACTTTAATATCTTCTTTAGTCATTTTTTCTTCCATTGGCCAAACCATATTCTCTAGCCAACCAAATAAGCTTCTATCATCACCATAGCTCCTTAGAAGAGTCATAGCCACATGGGTATGGGTATTAATTAAGCCAGGCATTAATAGTCTGTTTTTGCCCTCAATTACTTTATGGGCAACTTTTGGTAAATCTATACCTACTTTAGTTATTATTTTATCTTCTACTAAAACATCACCAAAAAATATTTCTGGTTTTGTTTCATCCATACTTACAATATGAATATTTTTAAATAGATAACCCATTAGTCCTCCTCCCCTAATAAGCCTTCTAAAAAGTCAGAAGCTGAAAATTGTTCAAGATCATCAATACCTTCACCAATACCTACAAGTTTAACAGGAATTGACAGTTGATTAATCAGGGGAATAATAACCCCTCCTTTAGCTGTACCATCTAACTTGGTAATAATTAAGCCTGTTAAACCAGATAAGGCTTCATTAAATGCTTCACCTTGAGCAATAGCATTCTGGCCAGTACCGCCATCTAAAACCAACAATATTTCATCTGCTGGGCCACCATTAACTTTTTCAATAATACGACCAATCTTTTTCATTTCTTCCATTAAATTATCTTTATTATGGAGTCTTCCTGCTGTATCAATAATTAAAAGATCTGCTCCTTTAGCTTTTGCCGATTCAATACTATCAAAGACAACAGCACCTGGGTCTCCCCCTTCTTGGTGAGCAATAACAGGAACCCCAACACGTTCACCCCAGACTTTGAGTTGATCAATAGCTCCTGCTCTAAAAGTATCTGCAGCTGCTAAGAAAACTTTCTTACCATTGGCTTTTTGTTCATGGGCTAATTTCCCAATAGAAGTAGTTTTACCAACGCCATTAACACCTACGACTACCCAAATAGTTAAGCTATCACTATTGTATTTTAAAGCACCATCATTTTTTTCTAAAATAGCAGTCATTTCCTCTTTAAGCTGTGCTAAAGCTTCTGCAGGAGTTTCTAATCTTTTAGCCTTGACAGTTACCTTTAATTTTTCAATAAGATTCATAGAAGTAGCCACACCCATATCACTGGTAATGAGAATTTCTTCTAGGTCATCATAAAAATCATCTTCCAGACCTTTATAGCCAGTAATTAAAGCTGTTAATTTTTCCTGTAAATTATCTTTAGTCTTCTTAAAACCTTTAATCCATTTTTTAAACATTCAATTCTCCTCTTTTACTTCTTATCCATTGAAACAGATATCATTTTGGAAATACCTGTCTTATCCATAGTTACACCATAAAGAGTATCAGAACCTTCAATTGTTCCCTGACGGTGTGAAATAACAATAAACTGAGTTTTATCCGCATATGTTTTTAAATAGTTAGCAAAGTTTATGACATTTCTCTCATCAAGAGAAGCATCTGCCTCATCAATAATACAAAGTGGACTCGGTTTAATTTTCAAAAATGAAAATAGAAGTGCTAAGGCTGTCAAGGCCCTCTCTCCACCAGATAAAGAGGAAAGACTTTTAGGTGTTTTGCCTGGAGGCTTAGAAAATATTTCAATACCACAGTTTAAAATATCTTCTTTATCTGTTAATTCCATAAAAGCTTCTCCGCCGTTAAATAATGCATTATAGGTTTCCTTAAAGGCAGCATTTAATTCAGTAAATGCTTCTTTAAAACGACTAATCATAATCTGGTCAATATCATTGACAATAGTTTGAAGACTATCTATAGACTCTCTTAAATCTCCTTCTTGATCTTGAAGGAATAAAAGTCTATCGCTAACTCTCTGGAATTCATCAATAGCCCCAATATTAACTGCCCCTAAACGGCTAATTTCTCCCGCTAATTTCTCCTGCTCTTTTCGCTGTTCTTCCTTATTCTCTAAAGGAATAGCCTTCTCCATAGCTTCAAAAGGCAATAGCTCAAACTTCTCTTGTAAAATCGCTAATTTATTTTGCTTATCTGTTTCCAGTTTGGCTTTTTTAATCTCTTTTTCATGAAGCACAGTTTCCTCTTTTTTAACAGCGCCATTGAGATTTTTAATCTCTTTCTCAAGACTCATATTTTCAATACGCAGATTATCTTTTCCTGTATCTCTTTCTTGAATAAATACAATTAAAGACTCATACTCATTTTCTTTATCTTTTTTGAGAAGCTGATTTTCGTCTAAACGAACTTTTGCTTCTTTTTCAGCAGTTTCTATTTCATTTAATTGTGTAGTCTTTCGTTCATTTAAAGAAACCATATCATCTTGTTCTAAATAGTAGGCAGCTAAAAACTCTCCTAGAGCATTTTCCTTTTCTTCTAATGTTGCTAGAGCCATTTTTTCATTTAAGATTACTGTTTGCGTTTTTTCAATTATAGATTTAAGAGATTCCCCTTCAGTTTTCTTAGATTCTCTTAATTCACCTAATGTTTCTTTTCTCTCTGACTCCTCTAAAAGTCGTTTATTTAAAAGATCTTTTTCCTTATCTAGACCTTCAATTTCGTCTCTAGTGTTCGCTACATCAAAATCCATGGAAGCTATTTTATCAACTTTACCTGCTTCTTCTTGTTTCATTAAAGCTAACTTCTGATTCAGAGCCCCAACTTCATTTTCTAAATCTTTTCTGCGAATGAAAGAAGCTGCAATAGAACCTTCTAATGGGTAAAGCTCTTTATTAATACTGTCTCCCTTAGTTTCTATAGCATTCAATACTTTTTTCTTTTCTGCTACAGTTACTTCAAGTTCATTAATCATTCTATTTCTGGATAAAAGACTACTGATTTTACCATTATTTCCCCCTGTTAAGGAACCACCTGGATTAAATTGTTCACCTTCAAGGGTAACAATTTTAATTTGATGATTGGCTTTTTTAGCTACAGCAATGCCTGTATCTACAGTATCTACAATTAAGACATTGCCTAATAGGTGGTTCACTACTAATTGAAATTTAGAATCTACTTTTAGTAAATCTTTGCCTAAACCAATAACCCCTTTTTCTTGTAAAAGAGGTTTAAAGTTATTACCTAGTTGCCTCTCCTTAATTACATCTAGAGGTAAAAAGGTGCATCTACCTTTATGGTTTTGCTTTAAAAATGAAATAGCTTTTTTAGCTTCCTGACTGGTTGCTACAACTACATTTTGTAAGGCCCCACCTAAGGCTACCTCAATGGACTTTTCATAATTTTTATCAACTTCAATTAATTGACCAACTGCACCATAAATAGATTTAAAATGACCATTTTCCTTTTCCACTAGAATATTTTTAACACCGCTATAGTAGCCTTGATACTCTCTATCAATATCTTTTAAGGCACTGTATTTTGAATTGACTTCTTGGTAAACTCTATTCTCTTTTCTATAGTCTTCTTCTAAAAGGGCTTTTTCATGTTCCAAAGCTTTTTTTCTATGTTGTTTTTCTTCAATAGCAGCATTCATTTGACGAAGCTCTTTTTCAAGTTTAGCCAATGCTTCCTTAGTAGTTTCTATAGTCTTACTAAATGCGCCTAATTGATCTTCTAATTGCTGTTTATTTTCAACAAAATAAAGGGATTTTTTATGAAGCTGTTCTTGATCTTCTTCAGCTGACTTAATTTCATTATTTAAAACAGCTATTGTCTGAAATAGGTCAATTAAATCATGATGGATACTCTGCTCCTCGTTGTATAATCGATCTTTATTATCCACTTCATTTTTTAGTTTTAACTCCATCTCTTTAATTTCAATTTTCTGATTATTGATCAAAGATTGCCACTTTTTTTGTTCTACTAATTTATCCTCATATATAGTGGCAAGAGTCTCCTTCTTATTAGCCAACTCATTAATTTCAGTACTAATAGTTTCGCTTTTTTCTTCTAGACTTGTTAAAAGTGTCTCATCTTTAATAATCTCTGTATTAAGAGAAGCAATTAAATCTTTTAAGGATAGCATGTGTTCCCTTTTCTCTCCTAAAATATCTTCCAGAGATAAAAGGGTCATCTTATTTTGCTCATAGGTTACTTCTTTTTCTTCTAATTGATTTAAAAGTCCAGCCACAGAATCCTTTAAATTGCTTAATTCTTCCTCTAAAACAGAAAGCTCGCTGTCTCTTTCAGTAATATCAGCAACAATTAAAGAAAGCTCTAGTTGGTCAGCTTTTTCCTTTAATTCTAAAAAGCGCTCAGCCTTTGCTGACTCATTTTTTAAATAATCATAATTGCTTTTAAGTTCATTTAAAATATCTAAAACACGTGTTAAATTTAGTTCTGCAGAAGCTATTTTCTTTAAAGACTCGTCTTTTCTATTCCTATATTTGACAATCCCAGCAAGTTCTTCAATCATTCCTCTTCGGTCTTCTGGTTTTGCATTTAGAACATTATCAATTTCTCCTTGTCCAATAATGGAAAAGGAGTCTTTACCTAAACCTGTATCATGGAAAAGATCATGAATTTCTTTAAGACGACAAACAGCACCGTTAATTGAATATTCACTTTCTCCAGAACGGTATATTTTTCTGCCTATTTTCATTTCTTCATAAGGTGTATTTAAATGTCTATCACTATTATCAATATGCATCACAACAGATGAAACCCCTAATGGTTTATGGGTTGTGGTACCATTAAAAATAACATCTTCACCTTTTTTACCTCTTAAAGCCTTGACCCTTTGTTCTCCTAAAACCCAACGAAAACCATCGGCAATATTACTTTTACCACTGCCATTTGGTCCTACAATAGTGGTAATACCTTCATTGAAATCCAGAGAGGTTTTATCTTTAAAGGATTTAAATCCATGTAAATCAAATCGTTTTAAAAACAATAGTTACTGCTCCTTTTTAAATTTTTCATTTTCAAAATAGCTAATGGCCAGTTTTGCCCCATTCCTTTCTGCTTCCTTTTTACTTTTACCAACACCAATAGCTACTAAATTATCTTCCCAGAATATGCCTGCTGTAAAGCTTTTATCATGATCAGGTCCATTTTCTTCAAGAATCTTATATTCCACATTCTTTTTATATTCTTTTTGCACTAATTCCTGTAAAATAGTTTTAAAATCCATCATGCCATTTTCCAGTAATTCAGCAATTTTATGCATTAGTGTTCTATAAATAAATTGCTTTACAACTTCATAGCCTAATTCTAAATAAATAGCAGCTAGAAGGGATTCATAGGCATCACTAATAACAGAGTCTTTATAGCGACCACCAATTTTGTCCTCGCCTTTACCCATAAGCAAGTATTTATAGAGAAAAATATCTCTACCTACAATTGCCAATGACTCGCCAGATACTAAAGCTCCTTTAATTTTTGAAAGATCTCCTTCATTTTTATCAGTGTAAGTTTGAAATAAATACTCAGCTACAATAAAGCCTAAAATTGTATCTCCAAGAAACTCTAGACGCTGATTACTGTCCTTTAGATTATTTTCATAAGCATAAGTAGGGTGAGTCAAAGCCTTTTCTAAAGTATCTAATTGCTGAAAATAAATATTAAATTCTTCTAAGTACTTCTGACACTCGATTGTACTCCGTTGATAATTACTCAACTGTTCCTCCTTTAAAATAGGCAGTCATTTCACTTTGAAAGCCACTGTCTACAGCTTTTTTTACAGCAAATAATGCTTGACGCATAGTTTTAGCATCTGAACTGCCATGACAAATAATAGAAAGGCCTTTCACCCCTAATAATGGTGCCCCACCATATTCAGAATAATCTAGACCAGACCTAATTTCTTTAAAAGCGCTTTTTAAAAATAAGCCACCAATCTTATATTTAAATCTACTATAAATTGTATTTTTAATTTCCCCAATTAGGGTTTCTGTTAAGCCTTCCATTAGCTTAAGAACAACATTACCTACAAAACCATCACAGACTACAATATCTACAACTCCCTTGGGAATATCTCTACCTTCAATATTACCCACGAAGTTAAGATTTTTATCCTCTTTTAAAACCTGATGAGTCTCTTTATAGAGGACACTACCTTTTTTTTCTTCAGAACCAATATTCAATAAACCTACTGACGTTTTATCCATTTTCAAATAATGTTTTCCAAAAACAGTTGCCATCGAAGCAAATTGGTGTAGGTTTTCTTTATCACAATCTGGTGTTGAACCTGCATCTAAAAGAATTTTCACACCATTAGGTGTTGGATAGTAAGTTACAATTGCTGGGCGAGTAATACCTTTTAAACGCCCTAACACAAATATTGCCGCAGTCATTTGAGCTCCTGTACTGCCAGCTGAAACCACTGCATCGGCTAAGCCATCCTTAACTAATTTTGTAGCAACTGTTATTGAAGCATCTCTTTTCTTCTTATAAGCCATAACAGGTTCTTCTTCCATTTCAATCATTTCACTGGCATGATAAATGGATAAATTGGGATTATTAGGATATTTATTTAACTCTTCTTTCAGAACTGCTTCATTGCCTACAAGAATAACTTGCAATTCTTCATTTGCTGCCATAACAGCACCTTCTACCATGGCTGGGTAACCCAAATCACCACCCATAGCATCTAAAGCTAATTTAATCATTACCTGACTCCTTATTTCTCTTCTTTATTTTCTTTTTTACTTTTTCTTTTCTCAATTATCCAACTAATAATAACAGGTAGTAAAGAAATAAATATAATTGCAAAAATTACAAATGTAAAATTATCTTTAATAACAGGAATATTACCAAAAAAGAAGCCTGTAAATAGAGCAATTATCACCCATAAAGTAGCGCCTATAACATTAAACATAAAAAAACGCTTATAGGTCATACTACCCATACCTGCAACAAATGGTGCAAATGTTCTTATAATTGGCACAAAGCGGGCAATAATAATTGTTTTGCCTCCATACTTTTCATAAAATTGATGGGTTTTCTCTAGGTTTTCTTTCTTTAAAAAACGAGCATTAGGTTTAGTAAATAATTTATGTCCGAAAAATTTACCTATTTGATAATTAACAGCATCACCAAGAACAGCTGCTGTCCAAAAAATAGCTAAAGCAATCCATAAATTCAGCTCCCCTTTTGCTGCTAAAGCACCTACAATGAACAGCAAGGAATCCCCTGGTAAGAAAGGGGTAACCACTAAACCTGTTTCGCAAAAAACAACAACAAACAGAATCACATAGGTCCAATTCCCAAACCAATCAATAATCATTCCAATATATTTATCTAAATGAACTATAAAGTCAACAATTTGCGCAAAAAACTCCATTTTCTATCCCCTTTAATATTTTCGATCTATTAAATAATCTGCTAAGTCAGCTAACTGTTTACCTAGGACACCATATTTATCTACAGCGTTCTTTGCTTTTTTTATTTCTTTTAAAACCATTTCTTTAGATTTATCTAGACCATAGATTGCTGGATAGGTAAGTTTGCCATTATTGGCATCACTTCCTGTATGTTTACCTAAAGTAATCTCATCAGCAGTTATATCTAAAATATCATCTGTAATTTGAAAGGCTAATCCAAAAGATTCACCATAAACTGTTAAATCATTTATAATAGATTCATCTTCCGTTCCTAATAAAGCACCACTGACTAAAGCACCCGTTAGAAATTTACCCGTTTTATGACGGTGAATATAGGCTAATTTAGCCTCATCCATTACACTTTGATTCTTATCAATATCAACATCTTCAGCTTGGCCACCAATCATCCCATGAACCCCTACGGCTTCTAGCAAATAGCGAGCTGCATTAAGCTGATTTTTCTCATCAATACCTGGCATAGACTCTAATAAAAGATAGGAACCATGGGTTAATAGGCTATCACCAATTAAAATTGCTTCAGCTTCGCCAAATGCAATATGACAACTTGGCTGACCACGTCTCATAGTATCATCATCCATTGCTGGTAAATCGTCATGTACTAAAGAATAGGTATGTATGTACTCAATACCACAGGCAAAAGGCTTTACAATATCCCTTTTAACACCGGCAATTTCGGAACCAATTAAATTAAAGACAGCTCGGATTCTTTTTCCTCCAGCCATTAATGCATATTCCATACCCTCATAAATTACAGCAGCTCGTTTAGCTCTTTCAGGCATAACCTCTGGCAACCATCTATTAATTTTTTCAATATAGGTATTTAAAAAATCTATTGTCATTAATTTTCCTCATCTATTTCTTCAAGGAAAAATGCGCCATTTTCAGCAATTAGTATTTGTGTTTTTTTCTCAATTGATTCTAGTCTTTTTTTGCACTGTTGAAAAAGTTTAATGCCTTTTTCAAATTCTTTCAAACCTACTTCAATATCTAAATCATTCTCTTCAAGAGCTTTGACGCTTTGATCTAGCTCATCCATAAGTTCCTTAAAGCTTTTTTTAACAGCCATTTTCTTCTTCCTTTCCAATTACTTTACAAGTTAACACACCTGTAGACAGCGCTGTTTTTATTATATCATTTATCGAAACATCATTCACTTTTTTTACTATATTTTTTTCATCATTATAGGTGATACTATAGCCTTTATTCAGCAAAGCTAAAGGGCTCATTAAATGAAGTTTTTCCCCTTTATGATTCAATGCATTTTTTTCAATTTCAAGATGAACACTTATTTCCCGTATTAGCTTACCATAATAAGTATCCAAAGATTTATTAAGATTCTCAATGTCCCCTTTAAAATTCTTAAGTTTTTCATAGATTGGATCTAATTGTTGATAATAATTATCAATATTCTTTTCAACATTAGCTTTTTCTTTAATGAGTCTATTTTTATAATAAGTCATTTTTTGCCAAATATTTTCAGTGGCAATTTCTGCTCCCTGAGAAGGTGTTGCCCCTCTAACATCTGCGACAAAATCACTTAATGTAATATCAGTTTCATGACCTACAGCTGAAATAACTGGAATTTTTGAATTAAAAATTGCCCTGACTACTGGTTCTGTATTAAAAGCCATTAAGTCTTCAACTGAACCACCGCCACGACCAACAATTAAAACATCTACTTTTCCATATTCATTAAATGATTCAATTGCTTCTGCAATTTCAAAAGGTGCCTTTTCCCCTTGTACACCAACTGGTATTAAAACAAGCTTAACACTAGGATTTCTACTAGCGACTACTGTCTTGATATCATGTAAAACTGCCCCTTTTAATGAAGTTACGACTCCAATAGTTTCTATAGCCTCAGGTAATTGTTTTTTATACTCAATTTCAAATAAACCTTCTTGCTGAAACTTTTTCTTTAAAGCTTCAATTTCTAAATAAATATTGCCTACACCAGTCATCACAACTTTTTCACCATAAAATTGATATTGTCCTGTAACAGGATACAGAGATACCTTACCTTTAATTAAAATAGACACACCTTCTTTGATAGGCATTTTCATACGTTCAGCATGGCTTCTAAAAATAACAGATTGAATAGCATTTTTATTATCTTTAAGGGTAAAATAAAGATGCCCTGACATAGCTCTTTTAAAATTAGACACCTCACCCTTAATACAAATATTTGATAAATAAAGGTCCTTCTCAAGAAGGACCTTTACATAGTTATTAACTTCAGAAACCGATAATTTTACCATCACATTCTTTCCTTGACAATAACAATTGCTTTCTCTCTAGCTTCTCTAGCTTTATTAATGAGAATCGCTTTTCTCGCACTTGCTCTGTCAACATATTCTTTATCTTTAATGCCACCTAAATTAATATCAACACTTAAAAGAGCTCCGTGTAGGGAAGCTTCCGCAACATAAGCACCAACACCAACATCACTAATTGCTGTTTTATTACCATAAGCACAAATTTCAGCAGCTAATTCAATAATTTCCAAGCAAGTTTCAGCTATTGTCAATGGAACTTCAGTTGCTGCAATATAAGCTTTTTGCATAGCCTCACTTCTTGCTTTTTTCTCATCATCATTGTCTTTTGGCATTCTTAAAGTATCCATAAATTGGTTGAATACTGCCATGTCTTCATTAACAAGACCTTCTAAACGCACCATAATATCTTGTGTTTTATCTAATAATGCTACTGTTTCTGCTTGGACATCAGCATACTTTTCCTTGCCTTTTGTAAGACTACCAACCATAGCAACCATACCGTTACCTAGGCAAGCCACCATAGCTGCTACACTGCCACCACCTGGTGTAGGGGCATCAGAACACGCTTCAGCTAAAATTTCTCTATAGCTTTTATCAAAATACTTGTTACTCATAATGACTCCTCCTATTTACTTTGTTGAATAGAAATACCTTTTAAAAGGTTTTTAAAAATTAAAGAAGTTGTTAATGAACCAACACCGCCTGGAACAGGTGAAATTAAACTTACTACTTCTTTTAACCCTTCAAAATCAACGTCTCCACAATAACCGCCACCTTCAACTTCATTAATACCAGCATCAACAACAATAGCCCCAGGTTTAACCATTTCTTTTGTAATCATGTTAGGTCTGCCTACGGCAGCAATTACAATATCACCTTGTTTAACAAAAGAAGCTAGGTCTTTTGTTCTTGAGTGACAAATTGTAATCGTTGGATTGTGCTGTAGTAATAAGAAAACAAGTGGTTTACCAACTGTTTCTCCACGGCCAACAATAACAGCATGTTTGCCTTCAATTTCCACACCACTTCTAAGCATTAATTCAATACAGCTTTGTGGTGTTGCTGGAAATAGTCCAGGTCCATTACTTAAAATATAACCTCTGTTCATAGGATGAATACCATCGACATCCTTTGCAGGTAATACAGCTTCCATTACTTTATCTGTACTAATTTGGCCTGGTAATGGCAACTCAACCATAATGCCATGAGCGCCCTTATCTTGGTTTAATTTTTCAATTAATGCAAGTAAATCACTCTCTTTTGTGTCAGTTGGTAGATTATGAAAATCAAAATCAATACCTACATTGTTTGCTGCTTTCTCTTTACTTTGTGCATAATAAACACTTGCAGGATCATCTCCAACTAAGATGACTGCCATTTTAGGAGCAATGCCTTGCGCTCTTAAAGCTGCAACCTCTTCTTTTACTTCTGCTCTAATTTCTTTTGCTATTGCTTTTCCATCTAGTAATTGTCCTGACATACCATATCCTCCTTTTGTTTAGATAATAAATAATCATTAATTGCAGTCGCCGTACTTTTACCAGCGCCCATAGCTAATATTACAGTTGCTGCTCCAGTTACAATATCTCCTCCAGCAAATACGCCATCAAGAGATGTTTGTCCCTTTTCATCAGCAACAATATTACCATACTTATTTAATTCCAAACCTTTTGTGCTTTCCAGTAATAATGGATTAGGTCCTTGACCAATAGCCATAACTACCATATCAATTGGTAATTCAAACTCAGAACCTTCAATAGCAACAGGTTTTCTTCTGCCACCTTCATCTGGTTCACCTAATTCATATTTCAAGCACTTTAAACCAGTAACCTGTCCTGTTTCATTATTACCTAAAATTTCCACTGGACTTGTTAACAGACTGAGAATAATACCTTCTTCTTCAGCATGTTCTAACTCTTCCAAACGAGCTGGCACTTCATCTCTTGAACGTCTATAGACAATATGAACTTCTTTAGCGCCTATTCTCTTAGCTGTTCTAGCAGCATCCATAGCTACGTTTCCAGCTCCAATTACAGCTACTTTCTCACCGACTACAACCGGTGTATCATAGTTAGGAAAATCATAAGCTTTCATTAGATTTACACGTGTTAAAAATTCATTAGCTGCATACACTTCATTATAGGTTTCGCCAGGAATATTTAAGAAATAAGGCAGTCCTGCACCAGTTGCAATAAAGACAGCATCAAAGCCTTCCTCTTTCATTAATTCTTCCACAGAATTAATGCTTCCCGCAACACTATTAACTTCCATTTTCACACCCATTTTTTTCATGTGGTCAATTTCTTGTTGAACAATTAATTTAGGCAAACGGAATTCTGGAATACCATACATCAAAACCCCACCCATAGTATGTAAAGCTTCAAAAATAGTTACATCATGACCCATTTTAATTAATTCATAGGCACAGGCAAGTCCAGCTGGTCCCCCTCCTAAAATAGCCACTTTTTTACCAGTTTTCTTTACATCTTCAATTGGTAAAGCTTTACCACTATTCATATAGGTATCTGCAGCAAATCTTTCTAAACGACCAATGCCAATAGCTCCGCCCTTTGGATTAAGAATACAAGCACCTTCACATTGGTTTTCCTGTGGACACACTCTACCACAAACAGCTGGTAAAAGATTATACTGTTTTAGTGTCGTATAGGCATCATCATACTCCCCATGTTTAATTTCTTGAATAAACTTAGGAATATCAATATGGACAGGACAACCTTCACGGCATTTTGGTTTTTTGCAATTAAGGCATCTTTCTGCCTCTTCTTTAGCCATTGCCTCAGAAAACCCAAGAGAAACCTCTTTAAAATTCTTACTTCTCTCTTCAGGATCTTGGTTAGGCATATCAACTCTATTTAAATTTAAAGCCATTTTAAACCCCCCTTTTCTGCTTTTTCCAACGCAATAGCCTCTTTTGCTTTATATATATTCATTCTTCTTAATGATAAATCCCAGTTTACTTTATGTCCATCAAACTCAGGACCATCAACACATGCAAATTTAACATTACCATCTACTTCTAAACGACAGGCACCACACATACCGGTGCCATCTACCATAATTGGATTCATACTAACAATAGTTGGCAAATTATATTCTTTAGTTAATAAGGCTACAAATTTCATCATAATAACTGGACCGATTGCCCAAGCTTTATTAATACCACCATGATCTGCAAGACGTTTAATTACATCGGTTACTAACCCTTTTTCGCCATCACTACCATCATCTGTAGTTACATATAGCTCGTCACTAATTTCACCCATTTTATCTTTCCAAATTAATAAATCTTTGTTTCTAGCTCCTATAACAGATATTACCTTGTTACCCGCTTCTTTTAAGGCTCTAGCAATTGGATAAACAGGTGCAATTCCAGCACCACCACCAACACATAAAACTTTACCATAATTTTCAATTTCAGTTGCCTGTCCTAGTGGACCAACGAAATCAATAAATGCTTCACCTTCTTGCATAGCACAAATTTTTCTACTGGAATAGCCTACTGCTTGTGTAATAATTGTGATAGTACCTTTTTCTCTATCAAAATCAGCAATAGTCAGTGGAATTCTTTCTCCTTTTTCATCAATGCGTAGTACGATGAATTGTCCCGGATTGCATTTTTTTGCAATTTTAGGAGCGAATACATCCATTGCAACAATTTGAGAACCAAGCTGTTCTCTTCTAATAATCTTATACATTACTTCCTCCTCGAATTTTATATTATCTATTCCCTTTTGTTTTTCAACTTGTCTAATGCCTTGTTTAATCAACTGATTCATAACTCCATTTAACACACCATTAACAAATTTCTTTGATTGTTCGCCACAATATTCTTTTGTAACCTCAACCCATTCGTTAATAGAGACAGCTAAAGGAATTGTTGCACAATTCATCATCTCGCCAGAACCTAAAAGAAGAATACTTCTCTCTAGAACTCCTAAGCGATTAAATGTCCATTTTTTTAAAACTGGTTGTATCAGTGTTTTTAAAGTTTCCTCATTATCAAAGACAAGAGAAAGAAGCTCTCCTACGAAAGCTTTCTCCCCTTTTATCAACTCTTTGTCTTCTAATTGGAATTTAAGTGCATCTTTATCTAAGGTGCCTAACTCTAACTGGTACATCCACTCCATACTGTAGATTCTTGCTTCATGTCGACTCAATATTTCACCTCAGATTATTTACTGTAATTTGTGAAACCATTAACGGTAACTTTGACATCCTCAAGGTTATCGCCAACAGTGCTCTCAAACACCTCTTTTATTTGCTTACTTACATGTTCTGTTACTTTAACAATATTGCTACCTACTTCTAATGTTAAACCAATTTCTAAAATGATTTTTTCATCTTTAGTATAACCTACTCTGACAACTGTATTGTTGATATCATTTATTTTTCCTAATGTATTTTTCGCTAGCTGTATAATTGCCTCTTCAGTAATAGCAATTGTATCACTATCGTTTTTTACAAATATTTTTTTATGTCTATGATTTTTTTGTCCGTCACCTAATAACATAATTAATGTCAGTAAAGCAACAATAAAAACAGCAATATTCAATAGGTATGGTGATACCATAACTGTAGAACCCATAACCCATAAAACACCTTCAGAAACTGAAAGAACAATTATAGCTAAGGTAAATAGAATAGCTAGTATTCTTCTTGCCATCTTATTGCTCCTTATTCTCTTCCTGTTGTTTTTTATCTTCAAAAACAATATCGCTAATTGTTACATTGACTTCCTTTACATTAATGCCTGTCATTGACTCAACAGCATCTTTAACACTATTTTGAACATTTTGAGCTAAAGCTACAATGTTAACGCCATGTTCAATTACTAAAGCTAATTCAACATTTGTACCTTCTTCTTCCATGCTAACTTTAACACCTTTTGAGTAGTTTTTTTTACCGAAAATTTCACCGATTGATGATGTTGAACTATCAGTTACTCTGATTACACCTTCAACCTCTTGAGCTGTAATGTTGGCAATAGCTGCAGCCACATTGTCAGCAATTTTAATTTTACCTACACTATTTCCTGTTACTGATTCACTCATTTTAAAATCCTCCTCTAAATTGTATCTAAAACAATATATTTAATTACGGGAAACATACTCACCCGTACGAGTATCGATAACTAATTCGTCTCCTTCATTAACAAACAATGGTACTTTCACAACTGCTCCTGTTTCCATTGTAGCATTTTTAGTAACATTTGAAGCGGTATCACCTTTTACACCTGGTTCTGTTTCTTTAACAGCTAAAATAACCGTATTAGGTAATTCTACTCCAATAATTTCATCTTTATAATACATAACTGCAATATTCATGTTTTCTTTTAAAAATTGGATTGATTCCTCTCCTAATTGAACAGCAGAAATAGATGCTTGATCATAGGTTGATGTATCCATGAATACATAATCATCTCCTTCATTGTAAAGGTATTGCATTTCAGTTTTCTCAATATGTGCTTTGCCTACTTTTTCTCCTGCTCTAAAAGTTTTTTCAACGGTAGCCCCTGTTCTTCTGTTTCTTAGTTTAGTTCTAACAAAAGCAGCTCCTTTTCCTGGTTTAACATGCTGGAACTCTACAATTGTATAAATAGCACCATCAAATTCGATTGTTAGTCCTGTTTTAAAATCACTTGTTGAAATCACGTTATGATCCCCTTTCCTACTCTATATAATACACAAATCTTTACTTGTTTTAGATAACACTTCCACTGAATCATCACCTAAAACGACTAAATCTTCAATGCGAATACCAAACTTATTTTCTAAATAAATTCCAGGTTCTACAGTAAAAACCATATTTGGTTTTAAAACATTGTCACTTTTAATACTAATATTAGGTCTTTCATGAATGTATAAACCAACCCCATGACCTGTACTATGACCAAACGCCTTACCATAACCTGCTTTACTAATATAGTCTCTTACTGAATCATCGACTACATGAGCCTTAAGACCAGACTTAATAGTTTTAAGACCAATAGCTTGACTGGTTTTAACAATATTATAAATCTTTAAAAATGCT
Source organism: endosymbiont 'TC1' of Trimyema compressum (assembly GCF_001584725.1). NCBI lineage: Bacteria > Bacillati > Bacillota > endosymbiont 'TC1' of Trimyema compressum. The sequence goes on from NZ_CP014606.1 coordinate 919,482, forward strand.
TCACTAGGGTCGCCTAGATAGACCATGCGAGTCATATCTGAAGCATAGCCTTTATAGGTTACACCAATATCAAAAAGAATAGATTCATTATACACTATTTTCTTTTTACTGGCTATACCATGAGGGAGGCTGGTGCGTTTTCCACTAATAACAATTAAGTCAAAACTGCTACTTGTTGCGCCCTCTTTTCGCAAAGCAAATTCCAATTCATTCTTTAAATCAAGCTCAGTCATACCAACTTTTATTTTACCAATGGTATGCTTTAAAATGGCATCGTTAATTTCAGCACTTTTCCTAATTAAAGCTAATTCGTCTTCTGTTTTAACCATTCTCAGAGTCTCACATATTTGAGGTCCCATGAAAAAATCAATCTGAAAATCTTCCAAATAATCATTAAAACGTTGGTATAGACTATAGATTATGCTCTCTTCAAAAGCCAACGAAGATACTTTTTGAGCTTTTAAAAGTTCAACTAATATTTCACGGACACTCCCTTTACAATCGACTACCTCTATCCCCGAATCTAAAGTATTTAAAGCTTCAACATATCTGAAATCCGTTAAGAAATAGCTTTTATCAGCTAATACCAATAAAAAACCTTCTGCATCCTCTAAACCACCTAAGTAGTTGCAATTGAGAGGATTAGAAATTAAGAAACTCTCTATATTTTCCTTAATTAATTGTTTTTGAAAAAGTTTAATCCTAGTTATTTCCATCAATTAGTTAGTCCTCTAAAAAACTTGCTAATGCTAATGTATAACTCTTAACACCAAATCCACATATTTTCCCTTGGACAACAGGGGTAATTACAGAGGTATGCCTAAAGGATTCACGACTTTCTGGATTAGAAATATGAACCTCAATAACAGGTTTATCAATACCGCTAATACAGTCTCTTAAAGCAAAACTATAGTGGGTAAAAGCACCTGCATTAAGGATATAACCATCAGCATCATTTACTGTACTGTAAATATAGTCTAAAATTGCACCTTCACAGTTTGACTGAAAGGTTTTAACATTAAGATTATTTTTAACACCATAATCTTGCCAATCTTTTTTCAAGTCAGCAAGTGTTTTTTTACCATAAATGTTAACTTCTCTCTGACCTAACCAATTTAAATTAGGACCATTAATAATATGTATGTTCATCTTCAACCTCTTCCTTTTATTTTAGCATAAGAGAAAACAATTAACTACCGCTTATAATCACATCTTTAACCAATAAAGATGGAGCTCCTTTAGTAATTTTAAATGTTAAATCATCTCCAACTTTAAGTACATTGGAAAATAAATCCATTAAATTTCCAGATACTGTAACGCCTCTAAAGCCTTTTTCTACTTGACCATTTTTTACAATTAAGCCGGTAGCCCCAAGAGAAAAATCTCCAGTTATTGGATCTGCCATATGTAGTCCCATTAAATCTTTAATAATTAAACCATTGTGCATTTCTTTAAGCAAATCACCTTTAGGTGTTTCTCCATTTTCAATATAAAAATTACTAACGCCAATACTTGGTAATGACTGATAACTTCGCGCACAATTTCCCGTAGTGCTTCGTCCACTGAGTTTAGCCATTGTTAAATTATAAAGGCCCTCTTTAAAAACCCCTTTATCCATTAGAAGGGTTCTTCTAGTTTCAACACCTTCACCATCAAAATAGCTGGTCCCCATTTTACCTTTTAAAGTACCATCATCCACAATAGAAATAAGCGGTGAAATTAATGCTTGATTCCACTTATCCTTAAACAAAGATTTTCCTTTATATATATTTTCACCATTAAAAGAAACCCCCAATAAAGATAGAAAATCTATAGTTGCTTCTGTATTAAATATAGCTGTATAGGTTCCTGTTTTAAGTCCAGTAGCACCAATCATAGAAGCGCCTTTACTATAAGCCTCCTTACCAATATTTCTATTGAACAACTCTTTAATATCCGTTGTATAGCAGTAACTATCCCCTGTTTCTTGAACGCCTTCATTAGCTAACGCCATAGCAACATAGCTACCACAATAAGCTCCTGTTTCTTTTTTTGATAAGCCTTGAGAATTTAAAATACAACTTTCATAAATAGCTTCTTCGTAACTTGCTGATTCAATAGTAACAGGATACTTACTATTTTCTTTCCCAGTTTTCTCCATCTCATGAAGATAATTTATTTTCTCAGCTAACTCAGTATCCTCAATTGCCTTTATTTTATCTGCTTCTAAAACGTCTTCAAAAACAACATTAGTTTCAAAAGACAACTCTTTTTCTTCATCTAAATAGGGCGCTATAGTTAAACCATCATCAATAGCTTTTTTAATACTCTCATCACTAATTTCAGTAGCATAAACTAAACTCTGTCGATTATCTTTAATAACCCGAATACCAATGCCTTGTCCCATTGACTCAGTAATATTTTCTAAAATACCCTCTCTTAATTTCAAAGATAGATTTTTGCTTTTAGATATATAAAATTCTACTAATTGACAACCTTGTTTTTCTCCGTAATTTAATAATTTTTGAAAATCCATTATTTAGTACCTCCTACTGTTAATGCAGGAATTCTTAATGTTGGTTGAGCATCTGCTACAGGTACCCTTTGACCATCTTTACCACAAGTACCTAGAGAATAACCAAAATCACTACCTACCATATCAATTTTATTTAAAACATTTGGTCCATTGCCAATTAAAGTAGCTCCTCTAACTTGTTCCTTAATAATACCTTTATCAATTAAGTAGCCTTCTGATACTTCAAATACAAAATCCCCTGTAGTTGTATTAACTTGTCCACCACCCATTTTTTTAACAAAAAGTCCTTGATCAACTGAAGCTAAAATAGTATCCTTATCCATGTCACCAGGGGCTATATAGGTATTTGTCATTCTCGTAATTGGCGGAACAGAATAACCTTCTCTTCTACCATTACCTGTAGCCTTCAAGCCTAAGTCTTCAGCAGATTTTAAATCGCACATGTAGCCTTTTAAAATGCCCTTCTCAATTAATATATTCTGATTAGTTTTAGTACCTTCATCATCATAATAAGAAGTGCCATATTTGCCTTTCATTGTGCCATCATCAACAACTGTAATTAGGGAGGAAGCAACTTTTTCTCCAATTTTTCCACCATAAACTGACATTCCCTTTTTTACAATATCCCCTTCTAAGCCATGACCACAAGCCTCATGAACCATTGTACCACCAGCTTCTCCAGATAATACAACATCCATTGTGCCACTTGGTGCTTCACTGGCTAACAATAAATTTGCAGCCTTGTCCATAGCTCCTGTTACCAGTCCTGTAACATCTTCATTTTTAAGCCAGGAAAAAGTACCTAGTCCTCCCATTGCGTCATAGCCTCTTTGTAATAAGCCATTTTTTTCAGCCAAGCCTTCAGAAACGACTCTTGTTCTTGGTCTAAATTCCTTAACATAAATACCCTTAGAATTCATTACATATATTTCTTGTTCCGCTTCCCCATAAGCTACCATAACTTGGACTAAAGCTGAACTTCTTTTCCAAGCTACATCATTTAAAGCTAATACTAAATCAATTTTTTCTTTTAAAATATTATCTCCCTTTACGCCCTCTTCAATATAGGTAGTAGGGGCTGCCTTTAATGCATAGTTATACGAAGTAGCCTCACAATTCCCTTTTTCTTTACTAGAAAGATTTTTGGCTAGAGCAAGTAATGCTTTCTCTGATAAATCCTCTGTATAGCCAAAAAAAGTTTTATCGCCATAGCGAACTCTAAGTCCACCACCAATTTGAGTTCCAGTGGTGATTTTTTCAAGTTTCTTATTTTCCATATTAATTAATAGTGTTTTCTTACGCTCTATAAAAACATCTGCAAAGGAAGCACCATTTCCAACTAAAGTATCAATTACTTTTTTTAGTATTTCTTCTTTTACCATTTTGTTCTCCTTTTGTAAGCCAATCATAGTAGGCTTTTTTTATTTCTTTAGCAATTTCAAAAGCAGTTTTACCTGTTGTATCAACTTCTAAATGAGCGTTCTTATAAATAGGCAAACGCTGCTGGTAGCGTTTAGTTAATTCTTCTTTTGTTACACTTTGCGCTAAAGGTCTTTTATTATTTTTCATTAAACGTTTATAGATAGTATCCATAGGCAGTTTTAAAAATACAACAAAATCTTCTTTTAAATATAAACCTCTACTAATATCATCCATAAAAAGCCCTCCACCAGTGCTAATGACTTTTCTAGGATTTTTCAATAACCCCTTGGATACATTTCTTTCTAACTCTCTAAAATAAGGCTCACCATCTTCTTTGAAAATAGTGGCTATTTTTTTTCCTTCTTTTTTTTTAATATACATATCTGTATCAACAAATTGATAGTGCATTAAATAACTTAAACTTTTACCTACAGTAGTCTTTCCAACTGCCATAAATCCAATTAATACAATATTATTCATTCTTTGCCTCCACTAAGTTAGCAATTAATATTTTTTCCATTAAATCTTTATTAGGTTTTTTACCAGTCCATAAAGCCAAGGCTTCTGCCCCCTGACATACTAACATACCTACACCATTAACAATAGGGGTACCTCTTTTTTCACCTTCAAGTAAAAAATCAGTTTTTAATGGATTGTAAATAATATCGACTAAAACTTGATTTTCTCTAAGATGATTATAGGGAAATTCTAATTTCCCTTTTATACCCTTCATACCAAGAGGTGTTGTTTGCGCAATAAAATCATATTTTGAAAGGGACATTGTTGCAAGCTCTGAAAAAGAATACCAGTTACTTTTCCCCGACAGCCTCTTAACTGCATTTACCAGTAAAGAGGCTGCTTTCTTATTTCTACCAACAAAATCTATGGTCTTTAAACCAGAAAAAGCTAAAGAAATACTTATTCCTTTAGCTGCACCGCCTGTTCCAATAATTAAAACACTTTTGTTTTCTATTTTCATACCTTGTCTTTTTAAGCTTTCAATAAATCCCATACCATCAGTATTTTCACCTACTAATTTACCTGCTCTTAAATGAACTGTATTAACAGCACCTATTACTTGCGCTCTTTCAGAAATCTCATCTAAATATTTTAGAATAGTCTCTTTATAAGGGATTGTTACATTAAACCCCAGAATAGAACTATACTCCTTTTTGACAGAAGTGACAAACTCTTTTAAATCAGCCTCTTTTAGAGGCCATTTTTCATAGGTTAAATTCAATCCTAATTCTTTAATAGCCCCATTTTGGATTTCCGGAGAAAGACTATGTCCTAAAGGGTAGCCAATTACACCTAATCTATTTCTCATCCTTCATATTTTCCTTTGTAAAATTTCTTTTAAAAAACCATTCAATAAGCCTATATATTTTTGTCATAAAAAAATCACTAGTGGTAATAGGTTCAACTAAAATACAGCGTACTCCTGCTCTTTTAGCTGCTATAATATCTGTACAGAATTGATCTCCTATTAAAATAGTATTATTAACTGTTCCATTCAATAATTTCATCCCCTTAATAACTCCTTTGCTTGAAGGCTTTTTTGCCCCAGAAATATAGGGAATATCAAGGCAATCACCAATTCTCTTTACTCTATCTAAAAAGGTATTGGAAACAATACAAAAATCTAAGCCCTTGGACTTACCTTCCTCAATGAAGTCCTTAATTCTGTCTGTAGGCAGTTGATTTTTAAAAGGTACAATAGTATTATCAATATCGATTAAGATATGTTTAACGCCAATTGATTTCAATTGTTCATAATCAATATTAAAAACAGTATCTACAAAATATTCAGGATGAAACATATTTTACTAACTCCTTAAACGTAATAGGGCACCAGGTACAATTGAATCTAAGCCATTGATGTAAAGTATTTCCTTAGGACGAGGTGCTTCATTAACAGCCTCGCCAGCTTCATTAATTAGTGTTTCAACTACTAATGTCTTATTCTCTACTGTAGGCATTAATACTTCAATAGTATCACCTAAAACAAACTTGTTTCTCTGCTCAATTTTCAATAAGCCTGAGTCACTATGCCCAAGGACCTGACCTATAAAACGAATATTATCTGTTGTTTTTCTTGGATAATATTGCTGTATTGTAGCATCAGGAGTTCCTAAATAGAAACCAGTTGTATAGTCTCTTTCCCCTATCCCATTTAATTCGTCCATCAACGCTGGCATTGCTTCTGAAAAATCAGCACCTGCTTCAATTAAATCCACGGCTTCTCTGTAAATTTTAGTTACAGTAGCTACATAATGAATACTTTTCATTCTACCTTCTATTTTCAAACTCATTACCCCATTTTTTATTAAATCTGGCAAATAAGGTAACATACATAAATCTTTTGAATTGAATATATAGGTGCCAAACTCATCTTCTTCTATTGGCATGGCATCTTCAAGTCTCTGTTTCTCAATTACATAATATTCCCATCTACATGGATGAGTACAAGCGCCTGAATTAGCGCTTTTGCCAGTCATATGCATACTGAGCATACATCGTCCTGAATAAGCCATACACATAGCACCATGAACAAAAGCTTCTAAGGGAACATCAACTTGTTGATGAATGTCATTAATCTCCTTTAAGCCAACTTCTCTCCCCAGTACAATTCTCTCAACACCTTGTTTTTGCCAGTATGCACAAGCTGGCCAATTTTGTGTATTAGCCTGGGTACTTAAATGAATAGGTATATCTGGAGCATACTCTTTTGCTAAGTAGACAACCCCTGGATCTGCAATAATTAAAGCATCAACTTTAATCTTATTTAGAGCTTCTAAATAAGCTATTGCTTCCTTAACCTCACTGTTGTGCAGAAAAACATTTAAAGCAACATAAAGCTTCTTATTTAAGACTTGACTAATCCCTCTGGCTTCTTCAATTTCAGGCAAAGAAAAGTTTCCTGCCCTAGTTCTTAAACTAAAACCCTTACCGCCTATATATACTGCGTCTGCTCCATATAAGTAAGCAATTTTTAATTTTTCTAAATTACCTGCTGGTGTCAGCACTTCTATCTTATTCATAGTACTCCTTAATTTACATATTCTTCAGTTGCTTTTAAATGCTCTTCATAACTTGTATTAAATATATGAGAACCATCGCCTTTAGCAACAAAATACAAATATGCTGTTGTTTCTGGACTAAAAGCTGCTTCTAATGACTCTTTGCCTGGAGAAGCAATAGGTCCTGGTGGTAAACCGCCATACATATAAGTATTGTAAGGGCTATTAATTTTGATATCCTCTAATGTTACAACTGGTTTATATTCTTCTTTACCTAATGCAAACTGCACAGTAGAACAGGATTCTAATTTCATATTTTCTTTAATTCTATTATAAAAAACGCCAGAAATAATAGGTCTTTCCTTTGATATTACTGCTTCTTTTTCTATAACCGAAGCCATTGTTACTAACGCTAAAGGTGTTGTTCCTAAAGACTGAGCTTTACTCATTAATTGAGTTCCAACAACTTCATCAAAACGATTTAGCATTTTTTCAAACATAGATTTTGGAGATTCTCCTTTATCGAAATAGTAAGTATCAGGGAATAAAAATCCTTCTAACTTATATTTCACATTTTCAGGTTTTGCGAACTTTAAAAACTTATAATCAAAATCCCCTTTATCTGCAATAGCTAGAAAAGTATCTTTATCCATTAGGCCACTATTGGCAAAAGGCTTGCTAATTTGACTAATAGAATAACCCTCAGGAATAGTTATTTTAACCCCTTGTTCAGCTGCTGGAATTTCTTTTAACTGTTTATTTAAACTCTCTAAAGAAATCGGCCTTTTGATGATAAATGTACCAGATTTAAAATCTGCTGAATCGCCTTTCATACGACTATATAAAATAAACATTTGTTTTGATTTAATTACATCATTATCCATTAATGTGGTGCCTATTGTATCCAAGGAATCACCTTCATTAATCATTATACTTACTTCACCATTTACATTGGGAGGTAAGAAATAAACATAAAAAGTAGCGCCAATTAAAATACCTAACATAAGTAATACAAAAACAAAATATTTTTTGATGCCACTTTTTTTCTTGGCCCCTCGACTGCTACGTCTTCCTGCTTTGGTTTCCATCAAGTAGTTTCTCCTTTATTAAATGCCTTCATCTTCGTATAAAGCTTCTATAGCTGCAGAAACTTTATCATATTCTTCGTCATCTTCTATAGTCATTAATACTTCTTCATCGCCATCTTTAACTACTTTTAAAAGAATACAACATTCGTCATCCTCTGTTTCTTCTTCCATAATTTCCAAAGGCATTAAAACAGCATAAACCCCTTGATCTAGCTCTACCATATCAATAATAATAAACTGATGTTCATTACCTTCTTCATCATTTAATACAACAATATCTTTTTCTTCAATTAAATCTTTTTCTTCATTAGACATAATTATGCCCTCCTTTTTTATCTTAACTATTATAGCACATCTTTATCTTTTTTCGGTCTAAATACTTTTGTAATATAAAAGTAGCTGCAAGACTGTCGATTTTATCTCGCCTCTTCTTGCGACTCATATTTCCTTCTATTAGTATTCTTTCAGCTGAAACAGTTGTTAATCGTTCATCTTCATAAAAAACAGGGATGGAAATATAGTCTTTTAATTTTTCTCCAAAAGATTCTGCCATCTGACCTTTTTCACCCTTCTCACCATTCATGTGATAGGGTAACCCAATAACAATAGCCTCAATTTTTTCGGCATCAACAATTGTTGATAACTCTGAGAAAATTTTTTCTTGATTTCTAGATACATAAATAGTTTTATAAAATTGAGCAATTAACCCTGATGGATCGCTTTTTGCAAGACCAATACGTTTCAGCCCAAAATCAAGCCCTAAATAACGCACTTACCTTAAGTATCCTCTCACCAAATGTCTAATAATTTCATCTCTATCAATTTGATTAATAAGGGCTCTAGCATTGCCATGACTTGTAATGTAAGCAGGGTCACCTGACAGTAAATAACCTGCAATTTGATTAATTGGGTTATACCCTTTGTCTTCTAAGGCCTCGTATACCTTTGTTAGCATTGCCTTAATAGTAGCTTCTTCAACTTCTTCTCCTGTAATACGCATTGTATTATCAACTGAACTCATAATAACACCTCCATGTTATATTTATAATAGGCTTTTCACCTTTGCCAAGGCTTCATCAATTTTCTTTATGTTATTACCTCCTGCTTGAGCTCTATCCGGTCTACCGCCTCCACTGCCATCGACAATAGGTGCAATTGACTTAATCAGCTGTCCACAGTGGACCTTGTCTTTTAAATCCTTACTAGCTGCAATTAATAGATGAACTTTATTACCCTCTTTTGAACCGAGCACTACTAATACTGTTCCAATCTTATCCCTATAAGTATCTGCCAACATTTTTAAGTCATCCATAGAACGCTCCTCAAGTTTCTCAATTATAACAGGAATTTCATTAATGACTACCACATTGTCAGCAACTGAACTTGCTGCATTTTCAGCTAACTTCATTGTTAACTTTTGGAGGGATTGGTGAGTCTCTTTGAGCTCCTTTTGTAAGCCTTCAATTTTAACAATTATTTCTTTTTCAGGTACCTTAAGCTTATTTTTTATATCTTCTAAAAATTGCTCTCTTTTCTGCATATACTTTATTACATTTTTGCCTGTTATAGCCTCTATTCTTCTTAATCCTGAACCTACACTGCCTTCAGACAGAATTTTAAAAGCACCAATTTCTCCTGTATTGTCAATATGAGTGCCTCCACAAAATTCCATTGATATATCGCCCATAGTAACTACCCTTACTTGATCACCATACTTTTCTCCAAAAATAGCCATAGCACCTTTATTCTTAGCTTCAGCAATTGATAGCACTTCAATAGTAACTGGGCTAAATGAAAGTATGTAATCATTGACTAAATCTTCTATTTCAATTAACTCTTCATTAGATAGTAATTCAAAATGAGAAAAGTCAAAACGCAAGTAATGCTCATCCACATAAGATCCTTTCTGTGAAGCATGTTTCCCTAGGACCTCTTGTAAGGCTCTATGAAGCAAGTGAGTTGCAGAGTGGCTACGCATTATAGTCTTTCTTCTCTCAACATCTACTTTTAAAACTACAGTATCACCAGTCTCTAAAATATCTTTACATTTAATAAGTTGATAAATTCTACCATCTTGAGTTTTCTGAGTATCTTTAACTTCGAAAACAAGAAAGTCCTCCTTGTAACCAGAACCTAAGTCTCCAACTTGTCCACCACTCTCGCCGTAAAATGGTGTTCTATCGGTCACTAATATTGCCTCTTCATCAATACCGATATGATCAATAAGATTACCTTCTAAATCACAGATTGCCGATACTTGAGCTTCTGTTTCTAATGTTTCGTCCCCTACAAAAACTGTAGCTTCTAATGTACTTAACACATTAGCTAAAGCAACACTTTTAGCAAATTCATTTTTCTTACTATTTTTTTTAGCTAAAGCTTTTTGCTTATCCATGGCTATTTTAAAGCCTTCTTTATCTAAAGTATAATTTTTTTCTGTCAAAATATCTTCTGTTAATTCCACAGGAAAACCATAAGTATCATATAGATTAAATGCTTCCTCCCCACTCATAGTAGCTCTTTTTTCAGCTTCCATAGTCTCAATAATTGAAGCTACAATATTTAAACCATCAGACAATGTTTCAAGAAAACGATCTTCTTCAATTTTCACTACCTTTTCTATGAAAGCTTGTTTTTCTTCCAGTTCAGGGTAGGTTGTCCCCATTGTATCAACTACAGTCCCTACAATTTTATATAAAAATGGCTCATTTAAGCCAATACCCTTTCCAAAGCGCAATGCTCTTCTTAAAATACGTCTCAAAACATAGCCTCTACCATCATTTGAAGGTAAAACACCATCAGCAATGAGAAATGATGCTGAACGAGCATGGTCCGCAATTACTCTAAATGGAAATCCATTATCCCCTTGGTCATAAGGTAGTCCCGATAATTGACTTACTTGACTTAATAAAGGTGTAAAAATATCAATATCATAATTACTGTTTACCCCTTGCATAATAGATACAATTCTTTCAAGACCCATACCTGTATCAACACTCGGTTTAGGCAAAGGTGTCAAGACACCTGCCTCATCTCTATTATATTGCATAAATACAAGATTCCAAATTTCCATAAAACGGTCACATTCACAATAATCTAAACCACATTCAGGGCTACAGGAAAATTCTTCGCCTCTATCAAAATGAATTTCAGTACAGGGACCACATGGACCAATGTCTCCCATAGACCAAAAATTATCTTTTTCTCCCAGCTTTACAATATGATCAACATTTATATCTGTATGGGCTTGCCATAAAGCACCAGCCTCATCATCCTCTTCAAAAATTGTAACCCAAAGCTTATCTTTAGTTAATCCTAACTCATTTGTTATAAAGTCCCATGCATACATAATAGCTTCTTTTTTAAAATAATCACCAAAAGAAAAATTACCTAGCATCTCAAAAAAAGTATGATGTCTAGGGGTTCTACCTACAACCTCAAAGTCATTGTGCTTGCCACTAATACGGACACACTTCTGAGAAGAAGTAGCCTTTTTATAGTCTCTAGTTTCCAATCCCAGAAAGACATTTTTAAATTGTACCATACCTGCATTAACAAATAATAAAGTTGGATCCTCAGCAGGTACTAAAGATGAACTTTCAACTCGTCTATGATTTTTTGATTCGAAATAGCTTAAAACTTTTTCTCTAATTTGGTCAGTAGTATACATTAAAATAGTTCTCCCTCTAATTTACATTCACTACAATTGTAACATTTTTTTATTCGTCATTAAATATAGGTTAAATGTTCTTATTTTATCTTATAATATAGCTAAAAAAATAAATCTTCTTTTGCCTAAAAACTGCAGGAAACCTACAGTTTAAATCAGTTTACAACATTATTTCTGAAGACATAGTGAAAATAATATCCTCTAAACAATTTTCTGGATACATAATGGTATATTCTCCATAATTAATATCAATAATTCCGCAAAAAGCACTTTAGGCAAATGCTTTTCAGATACTTAATATCTCAGCTATAATCATTTAATTCTTTTTCGCCATACCAACAAACTATTTTTGTTCTATTGGAATGAGAGTGCTAGGCAATTTATAATTTTTGCAGGAATCAAACAGATGCCGTGTGGTATAAAGGTATGCCTAACATAAACATATTTATAACTATGTTTATCTGACGAATAAGCTATTCCCTAGATAAAAGCATAATCAAAATTAAGAAAAAGTTTTATAATGGTAATTCCTTTCCAGTTAGAGACACACTTTATATAACATTTATTTACACTATAAAAAACTGTAGGAAACCTACAGTTTTTTATATTGCATTTTACTTTTTTGATTCAACAATTAACTTAATGGCCGTTCTTTTTTCCCCTCCGATTTCAATATCTGTAAATGCGGGGATACAATAGATATCAATACCGCTGGGGGCTACAAATCCTCTTGCTATTGCAATGGCCTTAATAGCCTGATTTAATGCACCAGCTCCTATTGTTTGCATTTCAACAGTGCCTTCTTCTCTGATAACAGCTGCTAATGCCCCTGCTACTAATCCCGGCTTCGATGAAGCTGAAACCTTTAATACTTCCATTATGATGCCTCCTTTATTTATCTAGTTCCATTAAATGAGTTCATTTATTAGTTGGAAAGAGTTTATAGAGCCATCAACATCAATATCGAATTCTACACCATTAATACGTATAGAACCAAATACTTCAACTTCAACTCTAAATGGCATGCCAGTTAAAAAGTGATTAATAATGGTATCTTTTTTGCTTCCTAATATACTATCATTTGCTCCTACCATACCTAAATCAGTGAGGTAAAGAGTGCCTTTTTTAAGTAATTGCAAATCATTGGTTTGGGTGTGGGTATGAGTGCCAAAAACCCCTGTTACTTGTCCATCTAAAAAATGGCCAAGGGCTTGTTTTTCAGCTGTTGCTTCTGCATGAAAATCCACTAAAATAATATCAGTTTCTTCTTTAATAGCCTTAATAGCACTTTCTACTCTTTTAAAGGGACAATCTAAGGGTTTCATAAATACACGACCACAAAGATTAATAACTGCCACTTTAAGATTATTTTTTTTAAAGACTTGGTATCCCTTACCAGGAATTCCTACGGGGTAATTTAAAGGTCTAATAATCTCTCCTGTTTCTCGTAATAAAGAAATAACCTCTCTTTTATCAAACACATGGTTCCCTGTTGAAAAGCCATCAACCCCTAAGTCCTTAACCTCGTTAAAAACTTCTTCGGTTATCCCTTTGCCACCAGCAAGATTCTCGCCATTGATAAATATAAAATCAGGTTTTTTCTCCTCAATTTGTTTTTTTAAATAAAGAGAAAGTCCCCTAATGCCTGCTTTTCCAATTAAATCGCCAAAATAAAGTATTTTCATCTATTTTGCGTAATCAACAGAGCGAGTCTCTCTGATAACCATAACTTTAATCTGTCCTGGATAGTCCATTTCAGATTCAATTTCTTTTACAATTGCACGTGTTAAGTTAATGGTTTCTAAATCATCAATTTTATCCGGTTTAACCATAATACGAACTTCACGACCAGCCTGAATAGCAAATGATTTATCAACACCTTCGAATCCATCAGCAATTTCTTCAAGTTTTTGAAGACGCTTAATATAGGATTCTAAAGTTTCACGTCTTGCTCCAGGTCTTGCTGCTGATAAAGAATCAGCAATTTGAACAATTACTGCTTCCATTGTTTCTGGTTCAACATCACCATGATGGGCTTCAACTGCATGAATAATTGTTGGTGTTTCTTTATACTTCTGAAGCAAATTAACACCAATCTCAACATGCGTACCTTCAACTTCGTGATCCACTGCTTTACCAATATCATGAAGTAATCCTGCACGTCTTGCAATATTTGGATCAGCACCTAATTCAAAAGCCATTGTAGCTGATAAATGAGCAACTTCCAAAGAATGTTTTAATATATTTTGACCATAGCTGGTTCTGTATTTCAGACGTCCAATTAATTTAATTAATTCTGGGTGAATACGTGTAATACCTGTTTCAAGAACAGCTTGTTCTCCAGCTTCTCTAATCTCTTTTTCAACTTCTGTTTTTGCTTTTTCATACATTTCTTCTATACGACCTGGGTGTATTCTGCCGTCAGTTATTAATTTTTCTAATGTAATTCTAGCAATTTCTCTTCTCACAGGATCAAACCCTGAAAGAATTACAGCCTCTGGCGTATCATCAATAATTAAGTCAATACCAGTTACAGTTTCTAGAGCCCTAATATTTCTGCCCTCACGACCAATAATCCTGCCCTTCATTTCATCATTGGGCAATGATACAACATATACAGTTGCTTCAGCAACATGATCTGTTGCACATTTTTGAATTGTTCTTACAACAATTTCTTTAGCTTCCTTATCCGCTTCTTCTTTTGCCTTATCTCTCATATCTCTAACTAAAACAGCTGTTTCTTGGCGAATTTCCTGTTCAACATTTTCTAGTAAAAACTCTTTTGCTTCATCAGACGTCATATTGGAAACTTCTTGTAGTTTAGCCATTTGTTCATAGTAAACTGCTTTAGCAGACTCTTTTAAGCGACATACTTCCTGCTCTTTATGATGAATTTTATCTTCTTTTTTTTCTAGATTTTGCTGTTTTTTATCAATGCTTTCTTCTTTACTGTGTAGACGTTTTTCTGTTTGTTGCCATTCAAATTTTCTTTCTCTTTGTTCTTTCTCAATTTCGCCATGCATTTTTTCTTTCATTTTTTGAATTTGTTCTTTTGCTTCAATGATAGCTTCTTTTTGCTTAGTAATAGCTTCCTTTTCCGCTTTTTCTACAATATCTTTCGATAGCATTTCAGCATTCTTTAATTTGCCTTCCGATAACACTCTTCTTAGAATATAACCTAAAATAATACCAACAATGGCTGTAACAATAGCTATCAGTACTGCGAATAGTGGTGTTGTTGTCATGGTATTCCCCTCCTAACCTAATATAAACATGTTTATGACATGTACTTAGGTAAAAAGCACACTTATATTCAATTTTCATTATATACACTGTAATCATTATACATCTTTATTCATGTATGTCAGCTTGTATATGATGTCAATCTATTTCAAAGGGTTACTTTTTCACTAAGTGATAATTTCCTAGTTCATTTTATTTAATTGTAATTAAATTTTTTTATACTGTCAATAGAAAAATAGGGCATTACAATACTTGGTCAGCCCTTATTCTTCATCTAACACAGAAACAACAAAACTGATTGAAAAGCCTTTGCGCCCTAGCCGAGCAATTAACTTTTCCCTTGGCAAGCTTCCTGTTCGACTGTATTTTTCAATAAGATATTTTATATTCTTTTCTTCTTTTTCTCTAGTATAATATTGTTCCATAAGCGCCATTATATGGTCTTTATCTATACCTTTTTCCATTAGCTTATACTGAATTTGCATTTTGCTTTTAAAACCATATTCAATTTGATTTAAAATATATGTTTCGGCATATACATAATCATTAATCCATTTTAGTTCCATAAATTCATTAAGGACTTCAGTAACTTCCTCACACTGAAATCCTTTTTTAAATAATTTATTTTCAAGCTCTTTTCTTGTATAAGCTCTTTTATTTAGTAAGTATAAACCGTATTCTCTAGCTTTCATCGCCTTTATCCGCTACAGCTGGCTTTTCATTTTCAACACTAGCTTCATCATTTTCTTCTGTTTCAATAATTCCTGAAGCAATTAATACCTTATGCTCAATTTCACTTGAAAGCTCAGGATTAGCTTTGAGGAATGCTTTTGAACTATCTCTACCTTGACCCATGCGTTCCTCACCATAGGAATACCAAGATCCAGCTTTTTGAACAACTTCAAACTCAGCAGCTAAATCTAAAATACAACCATCTTTAACAGCGCCTTCTCCATAGAGAATATCAAATTCTGCAATTGTAAATGGTGGTGCTACTTTATTTTTAACAACTTTTACTTTTGTTCTATTACCAATAATATCTACACCTTTTTTAATAGCTTCTTGTCTTCTAACCTCAAGTCTAATAGAAGAATAGAATTTTAAAGCTCTACCGCCAGTAGTTACTTCTGGATTTCCAAACATAATGCCAACTTTTTCTCTAAGTTGATTAATGAAAATAATTGTAGCATTAGATTTACTAACAACACCTGCTAGTTTCCTTAAAGCCTGGGACATTAATCTAGCTTGCAAGCCTACATGAGAATCTCCCATATCCCCTTCAATTTCAGCTCTTGGCACTAATGCAGCAACGGAGTCAACAACAATTAAATCAACTGCTCCACTTCTAACTAGGGCCTCAACAATTTCTAAAGCTTGTTCTCCTGTGTCAGGTTGAGAAACTAATAAATCATCAATATTAACACCTAAATTTTTTGCATAAACAGGATCTAAAGCATGTTCAGCATCAATAAAAGCGGCTGTTCCACCTGTTGCTTGAGAGGCTGCAATACCATGTAAACTCACAGTTGTTTTGCCAGAAGACTCTGGTCCATAAATTTCAATAATTCTACCTTTTGGGTAGCCACCGATGCCAACAGCTATATCTAGAGGTAAAATACCTGTTGATGTTACCTCTATGGATCTATTTCTGCTCGACTCTCCAAGACGCATAATACTACCTTTTCCAAATTGTTTTTCTATCTGACTTAAGGTGACATTTAAGACCTTTTCTTTTTCTTTTTCCATCACTTACTCCTTTAAATTATGATTGTTCTTATATTTTTTTTCAGTAATAGTTCTGTAGCACTGTACATATTGGTAATTTCACCAATTTTCAATTGGTCTTTGAGCTCATAAAAATCAAGACAAGTACCACAGCTAAAAATTCTAGTGCCTTGTGCTTCTAAATCTTTTAAAATAGGTATCGCATCTTCTGAAGTTGTTGTTAAAACAACCCCTTTATTCATAAAGATTAAACTACCTATTTTATCGTCACTCTCCAATAAACTAGTAAGGAAATTCTTCATTAATAGTTCACCGAGGGCTCTTTCTCCATCACCAAAAACATCTTTTTTTATTAAGACAACAACCGGACTATTATTCGTTGTCTTTTCAAGACCCTTGATTTTTTTTAAAAATAGTTCGATACCCTTACTATTTTCTAAAATAGTCACATCAAAGCCACCATTTTCACCAAATCGCCTCACATTGTCTCTCGCTACTTCATTGTCAACAAGAATAGATATACTATTTGTTTCCTCTAATGCTTTTTTTGTTAAAATAACAGGTTTAGGACATTCTAAACCTCGAGCATCAATTTGTTTCACTACGATACCCTCCCAAATATGCAATATTGATTTCTTTTTTTTGAAAATAAGATTTCCATTATGAATCACTGCTAAAATACTACCCTGAGACAAAACAGCTTCTTTTTTTGAGGGTGCATATATTAAAATTAAATTTGCTGGATAGCCACAACGAATACCATATTTTTTATGCCATAAGCCTTCATAGGATATTTTGTTATCATATTATAGACCTCTTCTAAATCACAATCCGTTCCTCTTTGTATAACTTGAACAGTCAGTAAAGCCTCTTCAAGTAAATTACCATTACCAAAAGGTCTAAAAGGGTCTCTATGGTAATGTAACTACATTAATCTCACTGTTCTTCAATTGATTGATAATTTCGTTGCTTCGTTCTTCGCTAACGGCAGACAATGCAGTAATATGACCAACAGTTGTCTCATTTTCAAAATCTAAAGCTTTTGCTTTTTTTATAACGTATTCTAAAACATCGACATTGGCATCATCCGACTCATCTATGTGTAAATCAATAAGCTTATTGTTTTCAAGGGCAAGCTCAAAAAGAAAGTCAACTACGGCAAATGGATTTTCACATAAAGTAGGAGCGCCTCTATATCCTATTATATCATAATCCGCTGCCCTTTTTAAGCTTTTATTCTGTCCTTCTGTTAAGCATAAGGTACCCATCATAGCAATTATCTGAATATCTATAAAAGCTTTGTATTCTTCTTTGATTTCGCAAATACTTTCTAAAAACCCTGTGCCTACTATTTCATCAACAACAATATGGGTTCGTAAAAATCCGGTACCATTTTCAATACATTTCTCAAGCATTTTCCGCGCCCTTAGTTTTACTTCATCTTTCGTAAAACTATGTTCAGCATATTCAAAAAAAGCTTCAATAGCATCCATTAAAGTGCCTTCATCTGTCAAGTTATTCAAATATGTTTTCTCCATGTGAGTATGAAGGTCTACAAATGGTTCAGAGATAACATTCCCCTGACATTCAAACTGGACATATACTAAAAAAGTAGACAGGAAAAAGTGAAACATGTTTTAAATAAGTAGACACATAAGAAAGGATAAAATTATGAATAATTACAAGAAATACGATGAAGAATTTAAAAAAAGTATTGTTAATTTACACCAAAACGGTAAAACTCAATCCCAACTTTCTAAAGAATATGGTGTCTCCATGTCTGCTTTACACAAGTGGATTAAACTTTATTCTCAGGTTAGAATTGATGATGATACTATTCTAACCGCTAAGCAGATTAAGGATCTTCAAAAGCGTAATGCTCGACTCTAGGAGGAAAATATCATTTTAAAAAAAGCAATTGCCATATTCACGCCTCACTCAGACAAAGATTAATGGCTGTTCATACCCTTCGTTTTCAGCACGCTATCTCTTTTCTTTGTCATGTCCTTAAAGTGAACCGCAGCTCCTATTACAAATACTTTTCGGAAAAACTTTCTCCTAGAACTATTGAGAATTAAAAACTCCGTCAGCTTATTCTCGGAGATTTGTCATCTTACTAAGAGACGTATTGGCCCATCTAAGATTAAGGCTCTTCTTTCCTATGACTATGGCATCAACATCAGTATTGGTAGAGCGAGCCGCCTGATGACTGACATGAATCTTCCTAAAATGCCTACTATCAAACTTCGGTTTATTCATCCGAGGTCTATTCCCAATTTTGATTGCCCTAACTACCTAAATCAAAATTTTAATGTTCCTCAGCCCAATCAAGTCTGGGCTAGTGACATTACCTATATTAATTTAAATGCCTCTTTTGCTTATCTCTGTGTTATTATGGATTTATTTTCTCGTAAAATTATTGCTTGGAAGCTCTCTCTTAAAATTGATACTTCTCTTGTTAAGGATACTTTTATCAAAGCCTTTTATTCTCAAAAACCTTCTACTTCTCTTATTTTTCATTCTGACAGAGGTTCCCAATATACTTCTTTTATCTTTAGAAAGCTCCTTGATTCTTTTGGTATCATTCAATCTTTTTCTAAGCTTTCTCATCCTTGGGACAATGCTGTCGTTGAGTCCTTTTTAAATATATGAAAAAAGAAGAAATTCTTCGTAGGTCTTTTTCTTCCTTTGCTCAAATTAAGCTTTCCTGCTTTGAACACATTGAGGGCTTCTACAACCCCCTATACGTCCCCACTCTGCTAATAACATTCTTTCTCCTAATTCCAAAGAAGACTATTTTTTCACTTCTATTAAAACTTAATTTCATGACATTCTTCCACAATTACCTCTTGGCCTTCCTCTTGAATCCTACTTTCAATAGAAACAATTTTCCCATTATTAATGCCAACATCTACTAGATTTTCATAGCCTTCTACTCTCCCTGACCTTAAAATTATATCTAACATAGCTCACCTCTTCAAATTCATTGTAACTGATTTCAGTTTATCATTTTTGCATAAACTTGTTATTACTCAATTTGCTAACTTGAAATCAGAGAAATATGAAAGTACTCCTATTCTATCAATTTACTTTTCAACTTCAATTTGTTATAATTTAACGTAGTCATCAAGAGAGGTTAAGGAATAGGCCCAATGACACCTCAGCAACCTACAATAATGTAAGGTGCTAACTCCTACGATCTCTGACTGGGAGATGATTAAAAGAAAACATTTCTTTTAATAGTCTCCTTCCAAAACGGAAAGGGGATTTTTTAATAAATAACGAAAGAAGGGTTATTATGAGTCCCGTTATTATACCAGAAAATTTACCTGTATCAGAACAACTACAAAAAGAAAATATCTTTATTATGAATGCCAAAAGAGTCATTGCTCAAGATATTCGACCCTTAAATGTAGTTATTCTAAATCTGATGCCAACAAAAATTGTAACAGAAACTCAAATACTGCGCTTATTGAGTAACAACTTAATACAACTGGAATTAACCTTTTTACATATGGCAACACATTAATCTAAAAATACGCCTAAAAGCCCATCTGAACTCTTTTTATACTAATTTCAAGACCATTGAAAACAAGAGATTTGATGCTTTAATAGTAACAGGTGCTCCTATTGAACTCCTCCCTTTTGAAGAGGTAGACTATTGGCAAGAGCTAACCTCTATCTTAGACTAGGCAGATGCCAATTACATGCCAGCCTATTTATCTGCTGGGGAGCTCAAGCAGCTCTATATCATTACTATAATATTCAAAAAAAGAAAATTAGAAAAAACTTTCTGGTATTTATAAACATAGCGCACTAAACAAAACTGCAAAACTAATGAGAGGTTTTGATGATCGCTTCCATATGCCGCACTCAAGAAATACTGAAATAATTGAAGAAGTACTTGAAGGCATTGACGATTTAGAAGTAGTTGCAGCCTCTGGAAGAGCAGGCTCAAGTATTTTAGCATCAACAGATCGGAAACGAATATTTGTAACTGGCCATCCAGAATATGATGAGGAAACACTAGGCAATGAATATCTAAGAGATTTAAAAAAAGGTCTTAATATTACAATGCCTGAAAACTATTATCTGGATAATAAGCCTGATAAAGGTGTCATGGTAAATTGGAGAAGCCATGCTCACTTATTTTATGCCAATTGGATTAACTATTATGTCTACCAAGAAACTGACTACTATTTAGGATAACTAAAAGGATTTAGATAAACTTCTTGTTGATTTTATTATTATAAAATGATATACTTTTAAAGCAATATAAAAAACTGAGGAGGTGAAACAATGGCAAACATTAAATCATCAAAAAAACGTGCGCTTTTAGCAGCTGAACGTAATGTAGTAAATTCACAACAACGTGCTCGTATGAGAAACCAAGTGAAAACATGTGAAGCAGCAATTGAAAATCAAGATCAACAAAAAGAAGTTGTTTTAAATGAAACCATTAGTACCATTGCTAAAATGGCACAAAAAGGAATTCTTCACGATAAAACAGCCAATAGAAAAATCTCTCAGTTGCAAAAGAAATACAATGTGGCTTCTAAATAAGAATAAAACAAAACCTTCTATACAGAAGGTTTTTTATTGCCTATTATTCAACTATTTTAACAGAATTCATACCACTTTTCAGTACCAAATATCTTAAATGCTTAGTATACATAAAAGGCAGTTTTAAATTTTTTGAAAATACTTTCCCTCTCAACTTACGGGTTTTTCTATGATAAGTTTTATCAAGGATTGAACCTGTTTGGCCAGAATTAAAAACCTGACTGAGTATAAATGCATTTTCTAAAGCATAGCTAATCCCCTCAAGAGAGCTAGGACTAATAAAGCCAGCTGCTTCTCCAATTAGGAAAACACCATTATCCCCACTGTTACAATCCCTAATGCCTCTCGGTCTCAGTACTTGGCAAATTTCAGTTTTCACAACGTCACCAAAAACAAATCCGAAATCTTCTGCTTTTTCTTTAAGAAGTTTAAATCTCTCCATAGCATAGTCTTTTGGAAATGCTCCTCCAAAGACAAAATATTCATCTTTAGATAAGCCCCAAGAATAACAATCTGTAATATCATTATCAAAAAACAAGAATAGAAAGGTGTGCTGTGAGTATTTTTAAACCATTGTTGGATGGAAATATGGATGGAAATATAAGTAGGTATTTTTTCTTAATCCCATTTGTTTGGCAACATGGGACTTAGCGCCATCAGCCCCAACTAAATACTGAGTTAAAACGGTTTTTTCCATACCATTAACCCTGTAAGTAACTTCAAAATTACTACCTGTTCTTCTTAACAGCAACAACTGTAGCTCTATGCTCTACTTCAACTGATGATGGTATAAGGGATTTTAACCATAAATCGAACTTATGACGATTTAAATTCAAATAAAAACGTTGATAATAACGAGTTGCCTTGGCAGGCATATCTATGGTTTTTACTGAAAAAATCTGTGGATCCGCCAAAACATCTACCGGTAATGTTAAATCAAAACGAGCCCCAATACTTTTTGAGCATCAGGTGCTAAAAGACCGCCACAGGGCTTTTGAAAACCATCATCTAAAGGATTCTCAGCTTTTTATCCAACGCTAATACATTAAATTTTTTATCTAAAATATTGTGCTAGAACTGAACCAGCAGGTCCTAATCCAACAATTATAATATCATACATATAAATCCCCCTAGTGATTGCAAAAAGCCATTAAAGTACTTGTCAATAATATTTTAGAATCACCTTTTCCTGTTTTAATTTTCTCTTCAAGTTCATATAATCGGTTTAGATAGCTTTTAATAACGGTAAAGGAAAATTGTTTGGTTCTCGTATATAATCGTCCACCTACAAAAGGATGGACTTTCAAAGATTTTATAAGATCATCTTTAGACCCTCTTCTTTCAACTAACCATTTGGCTAATAGCATTAACCTAAACTCCCTAATAACCATAAATATTATTTTAACTTCCGGTTCTTTAAGTTTATATAAAGCATCTAACGATTGAATCATTTTGCTACCATTTTTTTCCATTAGCCCATCTAATATTTGAAATACATTCCCTTTTATACTATAAGCAATCACATCTTTAAGACTATCTATTGTAAGTTTTTTTTCTTCTGGACCATACAGACATACTTTTTCCATTTCACTTTCTAACAAAATTTGATCATCACCAAGAGCTTCAATTAAAAAATAGCGAGTATCTTCTGTAATGTCATATCCTTTTTTCCAAAAATATTCTTTAATCCATTTCTCTAATTCTCTTGGCTTCATTAATGAAAAGACAGTTTCAAAGCCTTCTTTTTTCAAATACTTAGGGATTTTTTTCCGCATATCCACTTTTTTAGGAAAAGCTAAAACAAGACAAGCAAACGGTGAAGGATTATTAATATAGTTTATCAACACATCTAATCCTTCATCATCCTTTAAAATAGCTTCATCTCTCACAATATAAAGTAGTTGGCCTTCAAACAAAGAAGGTGTATTGAGATTCATAATAACTTCTGGAAAGCCCATTTCATCAAGCATAATTTTCTCAGTTAAGTTATATTTCTCACTAATTTCATGAATCTTTTTATTTATCTGAAATTCATTTTCCCCATGGAAAAAATATAATGGTTTAAACATAACGCCTCCAGTAATTTTCCTAACCCTTATTTTACCATAATTCATAAGTTGATTCTATAGTAACCCCGTTATCAATTTTTAAAATAATGGTGCCATTTTCGTCTGTCCTAAAATAACAAATATTGTTCTCTAATAAATCATTTATAATTTCAGGTTCAGGATTTCCATAAGGATTTTTACCTACAGAAAAAAGACTGCCTTAGTTTTTAAATCATTGTAAATTCCTTTTCTAAAGGATTTTCTGCTACCATGATGGGGCGCACAATCACATAATCAAAAAACTCCTTATTAGCTACTAAATCAGATAAAACATTTAATTCGCAATCTCCAGTTAAAAGTATTTTTTGACCTTCGTATTCAAAGGCAACTACTAAAGAATTTTCATTACTACCCTTACCGCCTCCTGTTTTCAAAGGATTTCTGATTTTAAAAGTAATACCATCAATTGTAAATTCATCACCAATCCCTACCTCCTGCAAAAGATTGTTGTATTCCTTTTTCATCCATTGATAATCATTTTTCTCATCATATACTAAAGGTGGCAATAAAACTAAAGAAACAGGAATTCTCTCTAATACGGTCTCTAATCCCCCTCTATGATCTTCATCTCCATGAGAACTAATTATTAAATCTACTGAAAAATAGCCCTGTCTCTCCAAATAGGGAATTACTTCTTTTTTACCCATATCAACATAAATACTTTTTCTACCGCCATCTAATAATATTCTCTTGTGACTGCTTGGTGTTGTAATTAGAATACTATCACCTTGACCTACATTAATAAAATGAATAGTCAATCCTCGATTGTTTTTTTGGCAATAATAAAAACAAGGAAAATAACAATAAAATACTACTCAATAATACAATCAATCCCCTCTTTTTATTTTTTATTGATAAACCTAATACAATTAGCAAACTATAAAAACAAAAAATAAGAAAAACATCTGGTTGAGGTAAGGAAGGTTAAATTGATTAAGAGACTCAGTAACAGCATTTAAAAAGCCTATTATAAGCTTTAAACTATAACCAAAAGGCAACAACAACTGATCGAGAAAAGGAAAATAGAAAAAGACTTCCAATGATAAGAACAATCTCAATAATTGGCATAATTAAAGGGGTTACAAGTATACTAGCCAAAGAAGTTTTTTGAAAATAAAATAATAAAATAGGAAAACTACATATAAAGGAAACAAATCCAAAATAAAAAAATTTCTTAAGAAAACCCCATTTTTTAAATAAAAAAGAAAAGTAATATAAGCCACCTACAATAGTAAATGAAAGCTGAAACCCTATATTAATTAAATAGTAAGGGTTAAAAATCAGCAAAATAACTGAGGTTAACCCTAATTTAAAAAGAGCTGAACTTTCAATCTTAAATCTTTTAAATATAATAGATACAACAAAAAAGACAAAGCACCGCGAGACAGAAGGGGAAAATGTAATTAGTGTATATAAAAGCAAGAAACCAATAAAAACAATTCTTTTTCTAGTGCTACCACCTGGTATAACAAGTGTAAAAAAATACAAATATCCATAAGCAAACTCATATGAGTTCCAGAAACAGCTAACAGATGACTAATGCCTAAATTTTGCCACAGTTCCCTTAAACCATCATCTAATCCTTTTTTATCACCCAGAAAAAAGGAAGTAAATAATACTGTATCTTCTTCTAAATATTTAGAAATTTGATTTTTCATTGCCATTTTATAGTTGTAAAGCCAGCTATAAATAGTATCTTTTTTATTAATTATCTCCTCTTTCTTCAGAGTACAGATAAAGTTTATTCCTTGACCTTTTAAATATGCCCTTTGAGAAAATCCTCCTTTATTCTGTTCTCTTTTAGGAACATCTATGAAAC
Source organism: endosymbiont 'TC1' of Trimyema compressum (assembly GCF_001584725.1). Lineage (NCBI taxonomy): Bacteria > Bacillati > Bacillota > endosymbiont 'TC1' of Trimyema compressum. The sequence continues at coordinate 944,655 of NZ_CP014606.1, forward strand.
CTTCAATATCAATGATTTCACCAACCTCAAATGACTTTTCAGAATATATTATTGCTTTTTTCAAAGACAAATCCTTTAATAAAAAAATATAAGTAAAAGTTTCTTTTTCATCCCACATATCAGTAATCTCTATTAATCCTTTATACTCCCTCACTTCTCCAAAATTACTCTCAAATACATTAAACAGAATACTCCCTCGAAAATAAGAGAGTCCCTAATTTTTCATTAATAACCATTATAGGGTAATGTAGGATTTAATTTTTTCTAAAGTTTTTCCCAATACCACTTATTTCAAGAAGACCTTCAATGGACTTAAACAGACCATTAGCTTTACGATGTTCAATAATTCGTCTAGCCCGTTTGCGGTCCTACACCAGGAATCGTTTCTAAATCAGTTTGACTTCCTTTGTTAATACTTACTTTGGCTTCTTTGAAATCAGACTTTTCTTTCTTTATATTTAATGGATACTTCCTGCTCACCTTTCTTAGGAACATGAATTTTATCTTCGTCCTTTACGTACTCGGCTAAATTAAGGCTTTCCAAATCCGCCTCCGCTAAAGGATCCGCTTTCTCCAACGCCTGAAAGACTCGATCCTTTTCCGATAATTCATAAAAACCTGGAGACCTAACTGCATCACTAACATAAACAATAACTCCCTTCTCTGTTTCTTCTTCCAGAATAATTTCCTCCTTTGGAGCAGTATTAACAACAAGTACGTCCCTCCCTCTTTGCCATTAATATGCTTAACCTGAAAACCTAAAAAACCCACTTCCAATAATTATTAATACTACAATTACAATTAAAATTCTCTGATGTTCTTTTTCAAGAGACATAAATTTTCCCACATAAAAAACCTCCTTGTGTTTCGTTTACACAAGAAGGTTCTATTTCTTTAATTTTATATTTTTTTACATTAAGACTCAATAACTTTACCTTTATGCCAAATTTTTTCCAAGCCGTATCGGCTTCTAGTTTCTTCTAAGAATAAATGCACAATTACATCGCCATAATCAATTAAGACCCAATCCTCACTGGCTTCTTTTCTTAACTTAAAAATCCCTTCTTCTTCCAGAGCTTCCTCACAGTAATGAGCAAACAACTGCTCAACCTGCTTTTTATTCATACCTGTAGCTAAAACAAAATAATCTGTTAGTACAGTAACATCCGTTACCTCTAATAATATAACATCAATTGCTTTTTTATTAAGAAGCACTTCCTTAATTTTTTTCCTTTTTCTAAACTTATCATCTGTTTACCTACACCTCTTTATTATAGGTTTCTATTGTTTCGAAATAAACCTTTTGATTATCCTTTATTAATTCTATAATTAAATCTTTAATCACATAGAGAAAACTCTTTTCTAATGAATGCCTAGAAACATAATCTCGTAATGCTTCAACACTAGGATAATCCCTTGTTTCTTCAATTGCGTCACTTATATAAAGAATTTTAGCTACTGAATCCATACCTGGTTTGCCCAGTGTATGACACCTAATTGCCGACAATACTACTGGGTCACTAATTAATTTTTCCATCTCAAAATAAGTAGCAGCAATTTTGCCGTGGAGCAAACTCGGCTTTTCATATTCTGAATCACTTACAGCCAACAAATATTTTTTCGCCATAGCAATCATTGCTTTTTTATTTACTTCTCTGAAGTAATCATGAAAATAAGCAGCTAAAACTGCCTGATAAGTATTTACTCCATACTGCTTACTTAATTCATAAGCTTTTTTTGCAGTTCCCGCCACATGTTGCCATCTTCTTCTAGATAACTGTTTCTTCATGGTAGTAGCTAATGCTGCATATTCTTTATCTATTTGTTCCAGATAATCATTATACGTCATTATTTATATAATCCTTTTGCTAGAATATAATTATAGACTCTTTTATCTAGCTTTCTTTTGCTTTTTCTAATTCCTTTATAGCGAATATCAGTTGAGCTAATAAAATAAGGTTTGAGAGGCATAATAAGTGTCTTATTACTAATATATTCAGGCATTGTTTTAACAAAGGAACGCCAAGCTATTTCATCTTCGCAAGCTCTAACAGCAACTATGAAAAACACTTTTTCCGCCAAGGCTTCAATATCATTCCATTGTTCAATGTATTTAAAGGCATCTGAACCTAAAATAATATAAAATTGACTATCAGGTTCCATTATTTTCAACTCATTAATAGTATCAATTGTATAGGTAGGACCTTTTCTTTCCACATCAATTCCCAAGGGAATAAGCTTTGGGGCATTTTCCAAAGCCAAACTCACTAGTTTTAGACGTTCTTCTCCCCTTACAGTGTTACCATCCTTTTTATGATAAGGCTCTCCAGCTGGAATAAAGAAAACTTTATCTAAATCAAACACCTTTAAGGCAGCTTCCCCAAGGGCAACATGACCTCTATGAATGGGATTAAAAGTTCCTCCTAAAATACCAACTTTTTTCATTCTCTTATTTGTCCGTCTCCATTAATAACATATTTAATAGATGTTAATGCATCTAGTCCCAGCGGACCTCTAGCGTGTAGCTTTTGCGTACTAATACCAATTTCTGCTCCAAACCCAAACTCTTCACCATCTGAAAAACAGGTTGAAGCATTAACATAAACACAAGCTGCATCAACTCCTTTTTGGAATGTTCTTGCATTTTCATAATCATCCGTGATAATAACTTCTGAATGCATCGTACCATACTTATTTATATGAGCAATTGCTTCATTAACATCCTTAACTTTTTTCACTGCTAAAATATAATCTAAAAATTCTGTAGCATAATCTTCCTCAGTTGCTAATTTAGCATCCTTAAAGAATTCTCTACTTTTTTCACAAGCCCTAACTTCAACCTTTTTATCTTCTAAAGCAAGGGCTAATAATGGTAAAAATTCAGCCATCATATCTTCCGCAACTAAACAAGTTTCCAAGGCATTACACACACTTGGTCTTCGGGTTTTGCCATTGATTACAATTTTCAAAGCCATCTCGAGATCCGCTGTTGTGTCTACATAAGCATGACAATTGCCTGTTCCTGTTTCAATAACAGGAACAGTTGAACCTTTGATAACTGTTTCAATTAGACCTGCTCCACCCCGTGGAATTAGGACATCTAAATAGTCATTCATTGTTAGCATAACTTGAACAGCCTCTCTATCTAAACTATCAATAAGCTGAATGGTTCCATCAGGCAAGCCAGCATTTCTAGCTGCATTATCTAGAATATAGACTAAAATTTTATTAGAATTATGAGCTGTTGAACTGCCTTTTAGGATAACCGTATTAGCAGTTTTAACAGCCAATCCTGCCGCCTCTAATGTTACATTAGGTCTGGCTTCATAAATCATACCAATAACGCCTAGTGGTACCTTAACAACACCAATTTCAATGCCATTGGGTCTTTTCCAAGCTTTGGTCATTGAACCAACTGGATCATCTAAGCTAATCAGTTGTTCAAGACCTGCTGCCATGGCTTCAATCCGATTACCTGTTAACAGTAAACGATCTAACATTGCTCTTGAAAGACCACTGGCACGCCCTTTTTCCATATCTTTTTTATTTTCCATTAAAATAGCATTTTCTTGTCTTCTTAAAGCATCAGCCATTTCTTTTAAAGCTCTGTTTCTTTTAATAACAGACATATTTCTCATTTCATCAGCTGCTTTTTTTGCTAAAACGCCTTGCGCGTAAATTGTTTCTTTTAGCATTTTACTCCCTAACCCTTTCTTACAGACATATTATCTCTGTGGATAATTGTTTCGTAAATATATTCTTCTCCTAATAGACGAGCCATTTCTTTAGTTCTCAGTCCTTTAACTTTTCTAATAGCATTGCTATCGTAAAGCACAATGCCTCTGCCTATTTCATTTCCATTTGTATTTAAAATACTAACTACCATATCATCATCAAAATCACCAACAACTTCTGCTATTCCAGTAGCCAGTAAACTTTTCCCTTTATTTACTAATGCATCTGCAGCACCATTATCAACTACAAGACTCCCTTTAGGTCTAGATGATAAAAGCAACCACTTCTTTTTTGTATGGATCTTTTTATTCTGGGGAATAAAAAGTGTTCCCTCAAAGCGTCTATTAACAATATCAGACAAGAGTCCTTTTTTTTCTCCATTGCCAATAACCATATAAACACCAGCAGCCATAGCAATTTTTGCTGCTTGAATCTTAGTTGCCATGCCTCCTGTTCCTAATAAAGAACCTTTGGCCCCAGCTGCTTCTACAATTTGAGGCGTTATCTTATCAATAGTTTCATATAATTTTGCATTACAGGACGTTGTTGGATTTTCAGTATAAAAACCATCAATATCCGATAATAATACCAGTAAATCTCCATCAATTAAAGAGGATACTAATGCTGCTATATGATCATTATCTCCAACTTTCATTTCATCAACAGCAACTGTATCATTTTCATTAATAATAGGAATTACACCCATCTGCAATAATGTTGATAGTGTATTTTTAGCATTTAAATTTCTCTTCCTAATAGAAAAGTCTTCTTTAGTTAAAAGAATTTGAGCCACGGTTTTACCATATTCAGCAAATAATTTCTCATACATATGCATTAATACAACTTGACCGATAGCTGCAACAGCCTGCTTTTTAGGTAGTGTGTCAGGTCTTTTTTTAAGGTGTAAACGACCAACACCAGCACCAACTGCTCCAGAAGAAACTAATAGAACTTCATACCCTCTATTGCTTAAATCATCAATGCCTCGCACTAATTGTTCCATTCTATCAATATTGATTTCCCCTGTTTTATAGGTTAATGTACTGGTTCCAACTTTTACTATAATCCTTTTGATATCCCTCTGAAACTCTACAATCATATCTTCACATCCTACGGTAATTTATATATTGACTCTTTTCTTTTTTTTACTTAAATAATAAACAGTTTCTTCCAATCACCTGCACCAATTCAGCCTTTACTTCTTCAGCAAGGTCAGCTCCTACTTTTTTAATATCTTCAGCCCCATTTTTACCAACTCTAACCTTCACTAGATCTAGAGAATCTATGGACTGAGATACTTCTTTAATAACTGCTTCTGACAAAACCCTCTTTACCGACGTAAGCTACGGGGTTCATTAAGCTACCAAGTCCTCTTAAATAACGTTTTTGTTTCCCTGTTAACATTCTATTACTCCTCATTCTATCTTCTCTTGATTATAGCATTTTAGTCTACATAATCAAATTCTGTTTTACCAATTCTAACTGCATCTCCAGCTTGAACACCTTTTTCTTTTAATAATTCAATGGCACCAATTCGCACTAACTGTTGATGAAAATGCCTGATGCCTTCATCACTGGCTAAGTAAGCCATTTTAAAAGCACGATCTACAGCATATCCTTTAAGAATAAAAATACCTGTTAATGGCTCAATTTCTACCGAAATCAAATCATCTTCCAACTGGGTAATTTTATGGTTTACAGTTGCAATGATTGGTGCTTCAATTTCTTTAACCCATTTTAATACTTCATATAAAAATGGTTCTAAACCCTGTCGAGTAACAGCCGATATTTTAAATACGGGATCCTCTACCCCTGATTCTCTAAGTTTCTTGATAAATATCTCAGCTTTTTCTTCCGCACCTGATGCATCTATTTTATTAACAGCAATAATTTGCTTTTTCCTTCCTAATGCTTCATTGAAAAGTGCTAGCTCCTTATTAATGTTTGTGTAATCTTCAAATAAATCTCTTTCCTCATCAAAGCCGCCAGCATCGAGAAGATGAACAATAACTTTAGTTCTTTCTAAATGTTTAAGAAACTGATGTCCTAAACCAATCCCTTCACTTGCGCCATCAATTAAGCCAGGAATATCAGCTAAAACAAAACTTTTATCGCCTAATGAAACAACGCCTAAATGTGGATTAAGGGTTGTAAAAGGATAGTCTCCAATCTTTGGTCTAGCATTGGAAACGCTACTGATTAAAGTTGATTTTCCTGCATTAGGATAACCTGCTATCCCAGCATCCGCCAGTAGTTTTAATTCGAGATAAATCGTTTTTTCATCTCCTGGCTCACCATTTTCAGCCATTCTCGGAGCCTTGTTTTTATTGGACATAAAACGGGCATTGCCTCGGCCACCTCGGCCGCCAGCAGCCACACACACCTCTTGGCCATCTTCAATAATATCCGCCAATACATTTCCTAATTCATCTTTTACAATAGTGCCTAATGGTACTTTCAAATAGAGGTTTTGTCCATTTCTACCATGCATATTACTGGTTTTACCATTTTCCCCTTTTGCTGCTTTATGATGTTTCTTATATTTAAAGTCAATCATAGTAGTAGCGCCTTTATCCCCAACTAAAAAAACTGATCCTCCAAGACCACCATCACCGCCACTAGGTCCTCCTTCAGGAACATATTTCTCTCTTCGAAAAGAGACCATGCCATTACCGCCGTAACCGCCTTTTATAAATATTCTTACTTTATCATAAAACATTGAGCACACTCCTTTTAAGTGAAAAAACTCCCCTTTAATATAATTAAGGGGAGTCGTCTTCTAAATCATTTTTTTATTGGACTGCATATATGCTGGCTTGTTTTTTATCTCTGCCTTTTCTTTCAAAACGCACAACACCATCTATTAATGCAAACAAAGTGTCATCTTTGCCTAATCCTACGTTATTGCCTGGGTGAATTTTAGTTCCTCTTTGGCGTACCAAAATATTCCCTGCCTTGACAACACAGCCGTCGCCTCTTTTAACACCTAATCTTTGGGCATTACTGTCACGACCGTTTCTTGAACTACCTTGCCCCTTTTTGTGAGCGAATAGTTGAAGGTTTAATTTAAACATGATACTCCACCTCCTCTTCGTGGACCTTAAGATATTTCTTATAATCTTCTTTAAGTAAGGTTAAGCCATTTAAAAATACAGTTTCAATGCCTAGCAATAAAGGAGAATCTCCTTTAAAAATCACTTTTAAATAACCTGCCTCATCATCTCTTATTAACTTGACTAAATCCATATGCTTCTCCAAAGAATAAGCAATTGTCTGTAAATGCATAGATAAGGCACAACAGACTAAACTGTATTGACCTGCTTCTTCATCATATTCACCAATGTGACCACAACTTTCAAAACCACACCAATTACCCTGTTTATCCTTATAGATTACAATACTATTCATTAGCCTTGAATTTTCTCTACAGTTACTTCAGTATAAGGTTGTCTATGACCTTGCTTTCTTCTGTAGCCTTTTTTGGGTTTCATTTTATAAACAATAATTTTCTCACCTTTGCCATGATCGGTTACCTTTAAAGTAACTTTTGCACCATCAACAACTGGTGTACCAATTTTTGTTTCTTTTCCATCGCTAACAAGCAACACTTTAGAATCCTCTACTAAAGAACCAACTTTAGTTTCGATTTTCTCAAGACGTAAAACATCGCCTTCAGAAACTTTATATTGCTTACCGCCATTTTCTATTACTGCGTACATACTATTTGCACCTCCTCCGCAAAAGACTCCCTGATTAGGTAGAGATTCAACTCTTTTAAAACCTTTTCCACGGGGTTGTAAACGAACATTATTATTATACCTTTTTTTTAACTATTATGCAATAAAATAGCACTAACTTCCCTGAAAAATTCATTTTAATATTTTCGCAAGTTTATTTTTCTTGAAGACACTTATACTATCTGAATTACTATATCATTTTTATAACGATTGCCAATCCTAAAATCTAATATTTTATAAACCATATACTTCTATTAATGTGAATAGTACTAGTTTTCGGACTTGTTATTGCACTTTTTAGTTTTTTAAGATTAATGAGAAAATCAATATCAGAAATTATCTAAACCAAATTAAAATGGACCAACGGACTATAGTATGCTACTGACCCATTTATTAATTAATTTTATGCTTATAACGCCTAACTTCCAGAAGTTATTTTTAAACCAATAATGCCTACTAATATAAAAGCAACAAATGTTAATCTTGGTATAGTTGCTGGTTCTTTAAATACAAAAATACCAAAAATTACTGTACCAATTGCACCAATACCAGTCCAAACTGCATAAGCAGTCCCTAAAGGTAGTGTTTTCATTGCAAAAGATAGTAAAACGACACTAACAACCATTGTTGCAATAGTAATGATAGGGGGAATTAGCTTTTTAAAGCCTTCTGAAAATTTAAGTCCTGTTGCCCAAACTACTTCAAAGATTCCTGCTATTAATAAAATAAGCCAACTCATTTTTTACACCTCATTTTCTACAAAAAATAAGCCTAGGAGATTACTCTCCCAGGCTTTTATCCTTCCGTGACCAACTTATTTGTTGGGGTTTTACCTCGGACCAGACCACTTTTGTGCGGAACCCTAGAAAACTAACTTAATCTTAACCCACTATTAGGGTAATGTCAAGGCTAGGATATATACTTGAAGCTAATGCCTCCAAAAGCACAAGTACCTCTCTTACAATTAGTGTAGAACCTTCAGTGACAGATGAAGGACTTCCTTCAACATCAGAACCGCCTAAAATTGCAGTCACCTCATTTTGCAACTTCATTTTAGCAGGTAATTTAAATTCAATACCACCCATAATACAATTAACATCAATAACTGCACCTTCAGAAGCTATAGTAGCACTTGTTAAGTCTACCTCAGATCCACCTAAATAAGCTGAAACAGATCCACCTTTGAAATGACTTGAAACAACACGCTTTCCATTACCTGATAAAATAGAACTTACATAAATAGTATCTCCTTGAGAATCTTCTCTTGTCATATTATCATGTTTTTTATCTTAATAATTCCAGTTTTAATAAATATAAATTCTAAACCTAAAAAAATTAAAATTAAAGGCACCAAGAAATTCCAAGCATTTTCAACAAAATAACTTAAAATAAACATAGCAGCTATAGAAGTAACTAAACCTCCCCAGAAAATACTTCTTCTAAAAATCAATTGATATAAACCATAAATTGCAAATAAGACTGCAATTGCAATTTTAATGACATAGTTTGCCAATGGCATAATATTTAGACTTGATAAAGCTATTAAAATACCCGCCTATGATTAATATTAAACCTATAATAATTTTACTTTTCATTTTTACCACCTTTATTTATTATTGTTGCTATTATCGTTGTTTTGGTTATCACAATTACTATTGTAATTAGTCTTTTTGCCGAAAATAATCTGGAGTCCTAAGAGAATTAGAATTGCTGGAAATAAAATTTTCCAGAAATAGACAAACCAATTACCTAATAAGAAAATAAGTGATAAAACAATAGTGAATCCACCAAAGAAAATTTTCTTATTTTGAATAATATTAAAAATACCATAAATGATAAATATCACAGGAAGTATAACCCCTAAAAAGCCTTGATTAAAAGGTACAATATTAAATAAGTCTAATGCTATAATTACACCTGCTGCAATAAAAATCAGTCCCCAAAATACTTTTGATGCCATAATAATTTCCTTTCTAAATACAATGGATTAGTATTTTATCAGCTCCATATAAAGCCAACCTCTTTATAGTATACTCTCCATTAAAACCAATAGCTTGAACTAAAGTTTTAATTAGAGGTTCAATACGAAGCGTTCTCTCACTTCCACAAGTCGTGAGAATTTTTAAATCAACAATGCCCTTTTTCTTACTTAATTTATACGTTATAATCTCCTCTTTAACTTCTTTTACTCTAATGCCTTTTTTTGTTTTTAAAGTTATTAAAATTGAAGGATGACTTAAAAATGAATCGATTTTATTCATTATTTCATTTCTGTTCTCATCCATACAAGCAAAAACAATATCATATTCCGCTTTTTCCAAAAGAGCCGTTAATGATTTGTTGGTTTCAGTTTTTTCTTCTATTTCTAAAACTTTTATACCTTTAGGCAGATTATTATTAACCAATTTTAAAGCTTTTTTCATATTTAATGTTGATTCAACTTCTAATTCTAATAACTCCCCTTCACTTTCAAGGCCTACGCCTTTTGCTAAAGCAAAAGACAGCTTCATATGAGGATTAAAACCTTCACTAAAAGCTACTGGAAGTTGACCTCTTTTAAAACATTGGCGGAATAACTTCATTAACTCTAAATGAGATAAATATTTTAATGAGCCTTCCACTTTAAATAACATAATATACTTAACCACGGTATGCTCCTTTTAAATCTAATTTTAAGCCTTCCTCTTCATTACAAAGACTACAGCCTGTACATCCTTTTCTACAATCTCTTGTTAGAGTTTCTTTTTTTGCATTTTTATACTCTTTCCACAAATAGTCCTTGGCAACGCCTATATTAATATGGTCCCAGTATAAAGGCTCCTCCTTAGCAAAAAAATGTTCACTATATTCTGTAATATTAATTCCAGTTTCTGCTAATGCCTCATTCCATGCATCTTGCTTAAACCACTCATCCCAACTGTCAAGGTAGCAATCATTTTCATGAAGTTTTAACAATAGCTTATTCAATCGTCTATCCCCTCTAGCTAACATACCTTCTAAAACACTTAAAGGCGCACTATGATAGTTAAATTTAAGACCTTTTCCCTGAATATGCTCTCGAAGTAGTCTCTGTTTTCTCTCCAGCTCAGATTGACTGTTTTGGCCAAACCACTGAAATGGTGTAAATGGCTTTGGTACAAAAGAAGCTACACTAACAGTAATCGTCAATCCTCTAACTCCTAAACTTTTTCCTAATGCAAGAATTTTTTTACCTAATTCAGCAATCCCTATTATATCTTTGTCAGTTTCCTCAGGTAACCCAATCATAAAATAAAGCTTAATTCTTTTCCAGCCAGCCTTAAAAGCACCTGTAGCTGTTTCAATTAAATCTTCTTCTGTAACCCCTTTATTAATTACATCTTGCATTTTCTGAGTCCCGGCTTCTGGCGCAAAAGTAAAGCCTGTTTTACGAACAGTCTGTATCATTTTTGCTAAATTAATTGAAAATGTATCCACTCTTAATGATGGTAAAGAAACACTTATTTTCTCTTTCTCAAAATCAGCCATTAGCTGACTTACTAAAGGTTCTACACCTGTATAATCAGCCGTACTCAAGGATGTTAAGGAAATATCGTCATAGCCTGTATTAAGGGCTAATTGATGGGCCTGTTCCATTAAAGTTTTTATTGTTTTTTCTCTTACTGGTCTATAAATCATGCCAGCTTGACAAAAACGACAACCATGAGTACAACCTCTTAGTACTTCAAGCATCATTCTATCATGAACAGCATCTACAAAAGGAACTACAGGCTTTGTAGGGAAGTAGGCTTGATTTAGATTTTTAACAATAGCTTTCCTAATTTTTTCATTAGCTTCATTATTAGTAGGAAAAGTACCTTTATAAACACTATTTTCATATTGAGCCTCATACCACTCTGGAATATAAACACCATCTAAATGAGCAATTGCCTTAAAAAAACCTTCTCGGTCCTCAATAAAGCCTTCTTTTAAAAAGGCTGCTCCTGCTTCTAAAATTTGAGGTAAAAGTTCTTCTCCGTCACCAATTAAAAAAAGATCAAAAAAATCACTAATTGGCTCTGGATTTACAGCACAAGGTCCTCCTCCAATAATTATTGGATAAATCCCCTTCTTTCGTTCTGCTCTTGTCACTGGAATATTGCCTAATGACAACATTTTAAGAATATTAGTATAGCTCATCTCATATTGCAAAGTAAATCCCACAATAGGAAATTGAGCTAAAGGTGTATAAGATTCTAAAGAAAAAAGTGGTATACTTTCAGCTTCCATTAAAGAGGCCATATCAGGCCAAGGACAGAATACCCGTTCCATTAAAAAATCTGTTTCTTCGTTAATTAAGCCATAAAGTATTTGCATCCCTAAGTGAGACATTCCAATCTCGTAAACATCAGGAAAACAAAATGCCATTTGACATTTTGTTTCCTTAAAACTTTTATCTGTACTGTGCCACTCACCACCAATATAGCGACCTGGCTTTTCAACCTTTGGCAACAGTTTTTTTTCAATTTTATTTTTTAAATTATCTTGCTTCACAATACTACTCTACCCCTCTATTAAAATATCTCCTTGGTTCGCCGCATACTAATACTGATAATAATACCGCAGGCCATTAAATTTGTCCATAAATTACTACCTCCATAACTTATGAAGGGCAACGGAATACCTGTTACAGGCATTAAACTAATGTTCATACCTATATTCTCAACAATATGGAACATAAACATACTAACAAAACCAATAATTACAATAAAACCATAGTGATTTAAACATTCATGAGCAATAGACAAAGCCTTTAAAAGAAAGAAGAAATAAATGACCAAGAGAACAACCCCGCCAATAAATCCAAATTCTTCACCAATAACTGAAAAAGCAAAGTCTGTATGATGCTCAGGCAAAAAATTAATCTGAGCGGCATTGCCAAAACCTTTGCCAAAAAGGCCACCTGAACCAGATGCAATAAGCGCTTGAACAATATTATAGCCTGCTCCTAATCCGTTTTTACCATCATTATATGGGTCTAAAAATACAGTGAATCTCTGTATTTGGTATTCTGCTAAAGGAATAGGCACTCCAAAAATCAAGTGTAGTGCTAACCAACCTACAATTAATCCTAATCCACTGAATAAAATAATACAAACAATTTTTTTATTCGCATTTGAAAAAAACAACATCCCAAAAACAACAAAAATATAGACCATTGCAGTCCCTAAATCAGGCTGAAGCATAATCAATGCAAAAGGTGGCAATATATAAAGGAAAGCTTTAAACATTTGTGTCCAGGTATTGAGATTATCAAAATTTCTATTAAAAAATCCCCCAAGACACAAAATCAAAAGAATCTTACTAAACTCCGCAGGTTGGATACCGAATACACCTAATGAAAACCAGCTTTTTGCTCCATTAATATCCTGTCCAAAAACCAAGACAGCTAACAGCATAATCATCATAATAGCATATAAAAGTTTTTCCATTTCCATGTATTTTAAATAATCAACTGAACCTACTATAAAAATAATAATCAGTCCAACTATCAGAAAAAAGATGGATTTAATAATAATTAAGTTAGCATCTTCAGCTAAACCTTTAGCTGAAGAAAATATTAGTGCAAAACCCATTGCAACTAAAAGCATTGTTAGACCAAAAAAAATCCAGTCTGTTTTTTTCCATAAGTCTCTATTCATCTTTTCCTCTTTTATTTATTAAAGTAAGCGTCAAATGCTCCTTTAGCAACCCAAGCCGCCGAGGTTGAACTACCCTTACCATATTCTACAATAACTGCAATAGCAATTTGCGGATTATCATAAGGCGCAAAAGCAACAAAAACGCCATAATAGTCTGTTTTCGCATTATCCGTTGCTCTTCCGGTCTCAGCTGTCCCTGTTTTAGCTGCAACAGGAATACTATAGTCACTAAATACCGACCCAGCTGTACCACCAGATTGAGTTACTTGATACATACCTGCCTTAATAGAATCTAAATCAGCCTTAGCTACTTCTAATTTATTTAATACTGTTGGCTGAGCTTCATAGGCAACTTCGGCAACTTCTCCGGCACCAGTTACAGCTTTTTTAACTAATATAGGTTTATAGCGGGTTCCGCCATTGGCAATAGTTGAAACATATTGACCCAATTGTAATACGGTATAGTTATTCATACCTTGTCCAATTGATAAATTATATGTATCATAAGGATACCAACTTTTTGCCCATTCATAATTAGATGTGGCGGCACTAATAGTCTCATCTCTTTCCCCTTCAACTGCTTCAATTTGTTTTCGTTTTTCAGCTTCACTTAAGTTACTATTTTGATTAATTGCAACAATTTTATCAGCTGCAGCACCATTTAAATTTTCCTTAATGCCTTCTAAATACTCTTTTTCATAAGCAGATTTAGAATCTGGTGTTGGCAAAAATCCTTTTGATACACCTGACATATCTGTAAATCCAGTATCAACACCTAAGCCTAATTGTCTTGCTGTTTTAGAAATATTATCTATTCCAGTTTGCTGAGATACTGCTTGAAAATAAACATTACATGATACTTTCAAAGCTGTTTCAAGATTAATGGTTCCATGAACACCTGTACACGGAATATAAGGCGGTTCCCAAAATTTACCGTTACAAGTAAATTGAGAGTTTGGTGTTAAATTACCATAAGTTAATCCAGCAAGAGCAGTAGTCATTTTAAATGCAGAACCAGGTGGGTAAGGTGTATTTAAAACTTTGTTCACCATAGGTGTTTGTAAACTTCTAATATAATAATCGGCTTTATCTTCACTTAAACCATTAACAAAGTCATTAGGATCAAAATAAGGTTTTGAGGCCATAGCTAAAATTTCCCCAGTTTTAACATCCATTATTACTGCTGAGCCACTGCCTGCTTTAGGATTTGAACCTTGGCTAATCTTAATTTGCTCATCTAAAGCTGTTTCTAATGCTTTTTGCAACCTTAAATCAATAGTCAATTGAAAATTATCACCTGACTTAGAAGGATTGATTTCCCCTTTGGTTTTAATGGTTTTCCCCTCCATATCAACTTCCACTTCTTGAGTTCCCTTAATACCATAAAGCCCTCTTAAATCAGTACCTTCTTTTTTAAATTGCTCTAGAGACTTTTCCAGTCCCATTTTACCAATTGAATCAGTTTGCTTGTAAATACTTTTATTTTTTTCATACTCTTCTTGGTTAATGGCCCCAACATAACCTAAGGTTACTCCTAAAACACTTTCTTGAGGATAATAGCGGGTAGGTATTATTTGCACTTTCGCTGCCGGCAAAATGGCAGCTCTCTCATAGATTTTACTAATAATTTGCATGCCATCCCCTTGGTCATAAGGCACTTTCACAATCTCTATTACACCATAAGCGCCAGTGGCACCTTTGTCTTCAATTTTCTTTCTTATTTTTTCTTCATCAAAACCTAAAGGTTTAAGTAATTCGCTTAAGTTATAGATGGTTTTTTCATAGTCGTCTTTTGGAGCATTAATGTCTATTGCTATTGAAGCCATTGGCCTACTAACTGCTAAAGGTTCATTATTGCGATCTATAATATCTCCTCGTTTAGCTGGAATATCAATTAATCTCAGTGTATTATTTGATGATTGAGTCTGATAATTCGCGCCATTAATAACTTGGACTTGAAATAAACGACCTATTAAAATGAGGAACACAACAGCAATAAAAATTAAATAGCCATGAACATTACCTTCATTATCTTTTTTTTTGTTCATTTGTTTTCTTCCCCTTTAAATTTATGGAGAATCAAATAGGTTATAGGATAAATAACTAAAGAAACTAATACATTATAAACACTACCTAATAACATATTTTTTACATACATTAAATTAAGTAATCCCCCATTGCCTGCTAAGACCATTAAGACTGCCATTACTATACCATTTATAATGGAGCCAATAAAAATAACTGCAATAGGTGTCAATACATTTTCTTTAATAATTCTAGAAGTAAAACGACTAATTATAAAGATAGTCAAAACCATAGCAATTACATTGCTGCCAATCATTCTACCAATATAAAAATCTTCAATCCCACCAGCGATTAAGGCGCAAACAATACTAGATTCTCTGCTTATAAAAAAAGTAAGTGTTATAGTAAAAATCAATAATAAGTTAGGCTGGGCTCCAAAAAAATCCAGTCTGGAAAAAAAGGTTGATTCCAAAATAAGAAAAAAAGCTACTAGCAGAATATAAATGGGAATATATAATTTTTTCACTGGCCTCTTTCCTTTCCTAGTACCTTTACTCTTGACTAGTAATAACCATTACAAAATCTAAACTATTTAAATTTTCATAAGGCTCAATAATAGCTTCTTTCATTAAGCCATCAGAAGCGTTTTCTATAGACTTTACTTTTCCTATTTTTAAATTTTTATAGGTCATATCACCTAAACCTGAGGTAATAATCTCAAAGCCTTCTTGGATAGGTGCATCTGAGGGAATTTGAATCATCTTTAATTGATTGGAACCATCATCCTCGCCAATTACAATACCAGGATACCTGATTTCTTTCGCAAGAGCTGCTACAGCTCCATATTTAGAATCAGTAATAAGTGTAACCTCTGCAGTACTATTTGTGACAGATGTTACACGGCCAACTAAACCTTTATAGGTAATTACTGGCATATTTTCCTTAATACCGTCATTGGATCCTTTATTAATGGAAATAGTTTTATACCATTCCTTAATACTTCTTCCAACTACTTCACCCGTTACAATTTGCAACTCTTTATTACTTTTCTGTAAATCTAATGTTTTTTTCAAAGTCTCATTTTCAACTTTGTATTCTTGGAGTATGTTGTTTTCTGTTTCCAAGCGAGCTAAATCTTTTTTTATTTCATCATTTTCATCTTTAACATTTTTATAATCTACTAAACCCTTAAAAAAATTAACAATACCGTTCCCGGCCGAATAGGAAGCTGTTTGAGCAGGGTTAAATACTTCCCTCATAATACTTTCAACAGGACCTAATCCTAACTGAGTTGTACTTGTTATTCTCATAATAATTACAAAAATAATGACAATGACACTGATGACTACCTTTATTTTGAAGTCTCCAGTGCCCTTTTTAATTTTCTTGTCCATTTTTATTTATCGCTACCTATTATATTCTTCCATTCTGATAAATTATCAACTACTAACCCTGTGCCTTTGGCTACAGCCAATAATGGGTCTTCAGCCACATAAACAGGCATACCTGTAACATCTCTAACTAAGCGATCAAAACCATATAATTGTGAGCCACCACCAGCTAAAATGATGCCTCTATCAATTAAGTCAGCAGACAATTCAGGTGGTGTATTTTCTAAACAGTAACGAATGCCTTCTACCATTCTGGCAAGAGGCTCTTCCAGAGCACTTCTGACTTCATCGCCAGTAATCTCAATGGTTTTTGGCAATCCTTCAAGTAAATCTCTACCTCTAACAGCATAACGTGAATGTCTTCTTTCTAAATCTTCTGGCGTATCTAGAAAATAAGCACTACCAAAATTAATTTTAATTTCTTCTGCTGTTCTTTCACCAATCATTAGATTGTATTTTTTCTTGAGATAATTCACAATAGAAATATCCATACCATCACCACCAACACGGATGGACTGATCGGTAACAATACCACCTAAGGATATTACAGCTACCTCAGTAGTACCTCCCCCAATATCCACAATCATATTGCCTGTTGCTTCTTCAACAGGAAGACCAGCACCAATTGCAGCAGCCATAGGTTCTCTAATTAATTGAACTTCTTTAGCACCTGCCTGTAAAGCTGCTTCTTTGACAGCACGTTCTTCAACGGCTGTAATGCCAGAAGGAATTCCCACAACAACTACAGGTTTAAAAAAGCTAAAACGTCCTCTAGCTTTATCAATAAAATAGCGAAGCATTGCCTGCGCTACATCAAAATCAGCAATAACACCATCTTTCAATGGGCGAATTGCTGTAATATTCTCAGGTGTTCTACCTATCATTTGTTTTGCTTCTTCACCAACAGCAACAATCTCCTTTGTGTGCTGCTGAACAGCTACAACGGAAGGTTCCTGCATTACGACGCCTTCTCCGCGGATATACACTAATATATTAGCTGTTCCTAAATCTATCCCTAAATCCTTTACTCCGAAACCAAACATGTTTCCACTCCTTTTTTTGATTTATATTTCTCCTGTTAAAAACAGGATTTAATTTCAAAATTTGCTGATATTTTCCGACCATTAGCCATCCTTTATTATAACATAAAAAAAGAGTTGGGGATATCCTCAACTCTTACTTTTTACACATTCTTTAAACTTGAAAAGATACCACATATCATTATACCATAGACTATATCATTCCTTCTTCCTTAAAGCTAAAATAATTGCCTTTTCCAATAATTACATGATCAATAACATCTATGCCAAGCAAAATACCTCCTTTGACAATTCTCTCAGTAACTTGGCAATCTTCCCGACTGGGATGAGGATCACCACTAGTATGATTATACCCTAATATAATTGAGGCGGCACTATTTTTTACAGCATCTTTAAAAACTTCACGGGGGTGTACAATTGAAGCATTTAAGCTACCGATAGAAACTGTCTCAACTTTTAAGATATGATTTTTAGTATTTAACTGAATGACTAAAAAATGTTCTTTCTTCAATCCCATGAGTTCTTTTTCCAGAACCTGTGCAGCTTTTTTGACGAAGTAATAATTGGTGTTGTTAGTTCTTCAAATAAAAGGCACCTTTTGCCTAATTCTAAAGCAGCTAATAAAGTAATAGCTTTTGCTTTTACTATACCTTTAATTTGGCATAGTTCTTTAACAGATAATTCACTTATTTTATTTTTTGATAACCACTTCTTAAAACAATAGCTATTAATTCCTGGTCCGTTAAGTTTGCTATGCCAACAGCTACACTTCTCTCTCGAGGATGTATACTTATAGGTCGCTCCTTCATTGTAATATTTGACATACAAAAACTTCCTTTACTTACTAATTATTCTCCATAGTAAATTATTCTCCATAGTAAAGGAAGTTTATTTTAGTTTAATTCTATTTTTACATTATTATTTAGTTTGCAATTCTTTTTAAAGCCTCTGTTAATTCTTCATCTGTTGGATAGCCACCTTCTTTAATTACAAAATCATTTAAAAGTACTAAAGGCAATACAGAATGACCTTTTTCTTTTACTAAGTTGCTTGCTGTTTTATTAATAACAAAAGCTCTAGGATCATCTTTAATATTATAGCGCTCAATTGCTATATCCTCATTTTGTGCCATTTCATTAATAAAAATTAAAATTCTAAAAAGGGCTTCATCTCCCAAAGACATGCCTTCTGATAAAGCATCCTTAGCAGGTTCATACAAAACTAATTTTTTCATATTATCCATCCTCCTCTTCATTACACTTCAATTGATAAACGCTGAAATAATTCATTGACTATATAAGGTGATAATCCCATAATGCCATAGAAATCCCCTTCAATTTGCTTTATAAAAGCACTGGCTGGTCCTTAAATACCATAAGATCCTGCTTTATCTAAAGGCTCACCTGTAGCAACATATTTAAAGATTTCTTGATCACTTAACTCTTTAAAATATACATTGGATGTTGACAGACCCTTAACAACTTTTCCTTCATAAAAAAGCACAATGTCCCGTATAAACTCGATGACACTGCCCGGATAACGATTTAAGCATAGCTATGGCATCACTTTCATTTTTAGGTTTTCCTAAAATATTTCTTTTTAAAGAAACAATAGTATCACCACTGATAACAAGAGACTCCTTATAAGCTTCTGCTACAGCTTCTCCTTTTTGAAAGGCTAAATCCAATACCAAATCTCCTGGAGACTTAGTAATATCTACTGATTCTTCAATTCCTGAAATAATTATTTCCGGTTTTATTGCTAAAGCATTTTCTAGTATTTCTTTTCGTCTCGGAGAAGCTGATGCTAAAATTATATTAATCATCTATAACCCCTTAACCAACATATTATAAGATAATATCTCAAGATATATTGAAAAGTCTACATTTCTAACTTCAACGTCTTGAGTTGCATTTAAAACAATAGGTGCAAAGTTTAAAATAGCTTTAATACCGCTTTCTACAACAATATCTCCAACTTTCTGAGCCCTATCATCCGGTACTACACTATAACTGCAATATCTATTTTTCTCGCTTAGTTATAGTCTTGAAATTACTAATATCTTCAACAATTAACCCACCAATTTCAGTACCAATTTTACTTTTATCAGCATCGAATATAGCTGATGTATAAAAGCCTCTGTCACCAAAACCAGAATAAGCCAACAATGCTCCACCTAAATGTCCGGCTCCAATAATTGCCAATTGCCAATTTCTATGAAGGCCAATAATATCAGAAATTACTTCATAGAGTTTATCTACATCATAGCCAACTCCTCTAACACCAAATTCTCCAAAATAGGCAAAATCCTTTCTAACTTGAGCAGATGTTGAACCTGTAATCTCAGCAATTTCTCTTGATGAAGTAATTTTTTTCCAGTCTCTTTTAAATGAAGTAAATATCTAGAATAAGTTGTTAAGCGCATAATGGTTACTTCAGGAATTTTAGCGGTTTTCACTTTAGTAAACCTCCTTTAAAGTAATGTCTTGCTTCCTTAATCATATAGATAGAGCCTGTAATGCAGACAATATCATTTTCATTGGCTTTAGATAAACCTATAGCTACAGCCTCTTCAATATTGGGTTCTAAAATAACATCAGAAACATATTCTTTAGCTAAAGTTGCAATAATTTCGTAGTCTCCTGCTCTAGGGCTATTAGGCTTTGTAACTACGATAGCATCAGCTACTGGTCCTAGATACTGCATCATTTCCTGACGCTGTTTATCACCTAAAATGCCTAGCACGAATACAAACTTTCGAAAAGGATAAATTGACTTTAAAGCTAATCCTAAATGTTTGGCTCCATCTACATTATGGGCAGCATCTAAGAGTATTCTTTTCCCTTTGTACTCGATTAACTCTAAGCGCCCTGGCCAGAGAACATGCTCCATACTTCCTCTCATTTTCTCTTCATCAATAATAAGGCCATTTTCTTTCAAACACCAAATTGTTTCCAACGCCAAAGCACCATTTCTCACTTGATGATGACCTACTAAAGAAAATAAGATTCTTTTCTCCCAATCCTTATTTTGAAAAATAAAGTAAGACCCTCTTTTAGAAAATGATTTAGGCAATGCAGAAAATTCATAGCCAATGCGATAAACTTTCGAACCACATGACTTTGCCTTTTCTTCAATGACTTTCAAAACATCAGAATCAAGGCTCCCTGTCACAACAGGAACACCATTCTTAATAATGCCTGCTTTAACTTTAGCTATTTCCTCCTCAGTATTGCCCAAGTATTCCTTGTGATCCATAGTTACATTTGTAATAACAGAAATTAAAGGTGTAATTACATTCGTAGAATCAATGGCTCCACCTAATCCAACTTCCACAACTGCTATATCAATATTTTTCTCACTAAAATAAAGAAATGCCAAGGCTGTTGATACTTCAAAATTAGTAGGATGCTCATCTCCAGCTGCTACCATCTGGCTAATAGCCTCTTTTATTTTTCTAATTTGCTTAACAAGAGAAGCTTTCTCAGTCCAATTACCATTAAATTGAATTCGCTCTCTAAAATCGAACATATCAGGGGATATAAATTGACCAACTTTATAACCTTGATCTTTTAAAATTTTCGCCAGTGTAACTGTTACAGACCCTTTTCCATTTGTTCCTCCGACATGAATAGACTGATAGTCATTTTGAGGACTCCCTAAAATGGATAATAGTTTTTCAATACGTTGAAGACCTGGCTGCCAGCCAAATGTTTCAAGGCTCTCTAAATAAGCAATTGCCTCATCATATTCATCTATTTTATTATCTTTCATTTTATAAATCTTCCCATCTCTCTTTCACAGCATTATATTGTTCCCTATAACCTGCTAGCTTCTCTTTTTCACCTTCAATTACTTTTGCTGGCGCTTTTTTTACAAAGCCCTCATTATTTAATTTTTTTTCAATGCGCTGAACTTCTTTTTCTAAATGAGCTAACTCTTTTTCCAAACGTTTTCTTTCAGCAGACATATCAATTAAATGTTCTAATGGTAAATAGACTTCAAATTTTTTAGTTATACCAGTAGCTGCCTTAGCTGGTTTATCATCCCCTTCAAAACCAATCGTAACTGCTTCACTATTAGCCATCGTTTCTAAATAAGGGATAGCCAACTTTGCCAGTTCTTCATTTTCATTTTTTACAAACAAGTATATAGATGCTTTCTTGCCTAAAGGCACATTTATTTCAGCTCGAATATTTCTTACTAAACGAATAGTTTCCATAATACTCTCCATCTGATTTTTCTCAGTTATAAAGCACTCTTCTTCATTAACAGTTGGCCATGAATCCAACATAATTGTTTCTCCTTTATGAGGCAAGTGTTGCCAAATTTCTTCAGTAATAAATGGCATAAATGGATGCAATAGCTTCATTGAACCAATTAATACTTTATTGAGAATCCACTTAACTACAATCTTTTCCTCTGCCGTGCCATTATATAAACGATTCTTAGCAATTTCAATGTACCAGTCACAAAAAGAGTTCCAAATGAAATCATAAATTGTATCAGCACCTTCACCTAATTCGTATTCATCAAAATTATGGGTTACTTTTTTTATGGTTTCATTGTATTCATTTAAAATCCACTTATCAGCTAATGTGAATAATGATTTATTAGGCATTTCACCATTGCAACCTTCTAAATTCATCATTAAGAAACGTGACGCATTCCAGATCTTATTACAGAAATTGCGTACCCCTTCTAAACGGTCTTTTTGGAAACTAATATCGTTTCCAGGTGTATTACCTGTCACTAGCATAAAACGCAGTGTATCCGCGCCATAGTTTTCAATAATTTCTATAGGATCAATACCATTACCTAATGATTTACTCATTTTCCGGCCTTTACTATCTAAAATCAAGCCATGAATAAATATTTCCTTAAATGGCACTTTATCCATAAATTCTAATCCCATAAACAACATTCTAGCTACCCAGAAAAAAATAATATCCCTCCCAGTAACTAAAACACTAGTCGGATAAAACTGTTCTAACTCCTTAGTTTTTTCAGGCCATCCTAATGTTGAAAATGGCCACAATGCTGAACTGAACCAAGTATCTAAAACATCAGGGTCCTGATAAATATTTGTACTATTACATTTCGTACATTTTTCTAAAGATTCTTTTGAGCCCATCATTTCGCCACAATCTTCACAATACCATACAGGTATCCGACGTCCCCACCATAGTTGTCTTGAAATACACCAATCTTTAATATTTTCTAACCAACTTGTATAGACTTTGGTGAAGCGTTCAGTAATAAATTTAGCTTCTCCTTTTTTAACTTCTTCTAAAGCTCTCTTAGCTAAACTGTCCATTTTCACAAACCATTGACTTGAAACCAAAGGCTCAATAATGGTACCACAGCGGTAACATTTACCAACAGCATGGGTGTGAGGTTCAATCGAAATAAGAAATCCTGCTTTTTCTAAATCCTCAACAATTGCTACTCGACATGAATCTCTATCCATACCAAGATACTTCCCAACATCTCCTGTCATATTTCCCTTTTGATCAATAACAACAATTTGAGGTAGGTTATGACGGCCGGCAATTTCAAAGTCATTTGGATCATGGCTTGGCGTAATTTTAACAGCACCAGTACCAAAAGACTTGTCTACATAATCATCAGCAATAATTGGAATTTTTCTATTAATTAAAGGTAAAATAGCAAACTTACCAATATAGTCTTGATAGCGCTCATCATCAGGAGCAACTGCAATAGCTGTATCACCTAGCATGGTTTCTGGTCGTGTAGTAGCAATAGTAATATAGTCTCTAGTACCATCAATTGGATAACGAATATGCCAGAGCGAACTTTCATCATCTTCATGTTCTACTTCAATATCCGAAATCGTTGTTAAGCAACTCGGACACCAGTTAACAATGTACTTCCCTCTATAAATTAAGCCTTTTTCATATAAACGAATAAAAACTTCTTTAACGGCATCTAAACAACCATCATCTAGCGTAAAGCGCTCTCGTTGCCAATCACAGCTACTACCTAATAATCTCAGTTGGCTGGTTATTCTTTTATGGTATAATGCTTTCCAGTTCCAAACTTTTTCAAGAAAAGCTTCTCTACCTAAGTCTTGGCGAGTAAGTCCTTCCGTTTTTTTAAGTTCTTCTTCAACTCTTGCTTGAGTTGCAATACCAGCATGGTCTGTACCTGGTACCCATAATGTATTATAACCTTCCATTCTTTTAAAGCGAATGAGTATATCCTGTAAAGTATTATCCATGGCATGACCTAAATGTAGTTGTCCTGTTACATTTGGGGGTGGCATTACAATACAAAATGGTTCTTTACTTTCATCAACCTCTTGATGAAAGTAACCATTTTTTTCCCACCACGGATACCATTTAGATTCTACTTCTTTTGCATTATATTTAGATGACATTTCACTAGTCACAAATAACCCTCCTTTTTTATAAAAAAAATCTGTCGCCCTCACTAAAAGGGCGACAGATCGCGGTACCACCTTAATTTATTACTCAAAAGCTATAACGGGCTTATCCCGAATGGTTAGTACTCATAATTCCCAACACCAGCTCCTAGGCTACCTTCTTTTCATCTCCTTGGAAAGATTACACCCTACTTTCCTCTCTATAAAGGGAATCTGAAAATACTCCTCCTAATCATAGCTTTTTTCTTTATAATCTCTAGTTTAATACACTTTAAAGATAATGTCAATTTTAAAATAATTAACATTATGACTTATAATGTTTCTCTACATAATCCCTCTGAGCAGGATACATTTCATTTATAATACTAATTTGTTCTACTACAGTTTTTACTTTCTCAAAATCTTCTTTATCATAAGCATCCATTGCAGTAAAAATTAATACAGAAGTTTTATTCAGTTTTGGATAACGCCTGTATTCTCCTAACAAAAACTTATAAATTTCCTCTTGTTTCTTATGATGCGCAAGTATTATTGCCTCAAAAAATAAGGGTTCCATATTCATTTCCTTAAACCCAACTTTTGAAAGATTATTAACATAATCCTCAATTCTATCCAGTTGCATTAAGGCTAATCCTCTTAACAAGTAACCTCTGTCGGAACGCCCCTTTACTTCAGCTAATATTTTTTCATACCCACCATGTAAATACTCATCATATAGTTCTTCTACTTTTTGATTTTCTTTAGATATTACGACTCTGCCCAGAATAAATACAGTCAATAATACAACAATTAAGGTTACTAAAATTATAGTCGTTAAATCTGGCATAGGTTATACACATCCTTCCTCTGTCTTAACATTTGATATCTCCTTACTTGGATTCACCCATAATGCAGCCACTAAAAATGGCATTGCAAATAAAATTGGATAAGCATATCTTAGGTCATGCGCCACAATTGACATATAAAGACTTAACACATTACCAAAAATAGTAATCATTAAAAATAGAATAGGCAAAATACTGTTTCTACCTCTTTTAACCATAAATGCAAAACTTAAAAAAGTAAGTAGTGCCAAATAAAAAGCAGGATTGTATAATAAAGTTGCTCTTAGTAAAGCTTCAGCTAATAAATAGAGCCCACCTACTATAGGCGTTAAAATAGTAGTTCTGTGACTAATAGCATCAATATCCACATAGTCAAAACCATGAGGATGTTGCGCTGAAAATCCTGGTCTTCCTTCTTTAAAAGCATTAATTATCTTCTCTCCATTGTCAGGATTATATAAAAAGGTGAAAAAACGCCCTTTATCAACATAGGACCATAATAAATCTGTTTGATTTAAATAAGCAACAATGGCTTGACGTGGATTTGCTAATGAAACCGCAATGGTTTTCTTTAAAAACTCACCAACATTTTCTTCTAAATAATCATTATCAAGGGGCGTTACATTTTTAATATTATCTGCTAAATAGGGATAATAGCTTTGCCAGTCCTCATCTGTTTTAATTTTTCTAAAAAAATCTCTTTCCTCTTCAGTAATTGTACCATTATTAATAACACCAGCAGCAACTTGTAACGGGAGTCCAACCCCATTGGAAAAAGGTGGCTGTACAACATTAAAAGCTTTCATAATACCTATAGAGTATCCTAAAAAAACAACTGTGAATAATGTCCCAATTACAATAACTCGTCCTAAATATTTTCTACAATTTACACAAATAAAAACAAATAAAAATAAACCGACTAATGTTGCGGGAACAATACCATTATTTCTAAAAGAAGCCGTTAAAAATAAAACAAAAGCAAATAAAATTACATTACCTTTATTCTTTAACCAAAGGCCTTTGGTAACAATAATATTAAAAATATAAATCATTAATAATAATACAAAACCACTATAAAGTATATCTTTCCATAAAGTATTTACAAAAAATCCATTTAAGGGACTAATGCCAACAGCAAAAGCAATAAACCATAACCACTTTTTATTGAACCCTGTTTTCTCAAGAGAATATAAACCATAGCCATAAATTAAACTTAATATTAAAATTTGCACCAGCGCTAGGGCAGTCATGGAATTCCAAATATAAGTAATAGCTTTGTAAAACATACTATGTATAAGAGGATGCCAATTATCTAAGATTACAGGATTCGAATGAATCAATGACCATTGATAAAAAGTATCTGAACTGGCATTTGCAGGTAAAGAGCCTAACAAATAGATAACCCATATTATCATAATTGGTAAACTATATACAAATAATCTTTTAATAGATATTTTTTTCTCCTTATTGTAACTCTCAAATCCATCAACTGCTACAAATAGGATAAAGATTGTAAAAAACAATAACAGAAGTAAAAAAAACAATGCTATATTATACCAAGTAAAAAGAGGCTTAGTAAGTAAATTACCTGCACTTAGTACCAAGCTCAACGTAATATATAATGAAAAGATCACAGAAAAGAAAATACTAGCTATTTTCTTTTTCTTAGATAGAGATTTATAAGCTTTAGGCAATCTTAAAAAAACAAAATAATAACAAAAAACAGCCATTCCCCCACCAATAATAATTATTATAATCCATTTAATATAAATCATTAATATATCTAATGTTTCAAATGGCATATAGAAACTTAAAACACTTCTTAAATAAAAAACAATATCATCTAAGAAAAAGAAAAGAGTTCCTAATGTATCTAAACCAATTAGGATAGAAATGAATACATTTTTTTTATTATTCAAACAATTCCCCTCCTAAACATTTAATGTATCTAAGCCATATAAACTTTCTACATCTCTAATAAATGATTGTGTTCCTAAAAACAAGAGAATATCCTCTTTGCTTTTTAATAGCGATTTCCCTAATGCAATTGCTTCAGATATTTTTTCTCTAAACAGTACAGGAATAACTTTATTACTTTCTTCAACCTGATTTTTTGAAAACTTTAAATAATCATTTTCAGTATAAGTAATTACAATATCCTTAGAGAATTCACTAACTCCTTTTAAAACTCCTAAATAATCTTTATCTTCAGGAATCGCTAAAACAGTAACGATTTTTCTTTCACTAAATCCATCTAGCACTTTATTAACTTCCTCCAATGATTCTACAGTAATGCAACCATCTAATATTGTAAGAGGAGTCTGCTTAATAATTTCCATACGTCCTGGCCAGTGAATTTTTTTAGAGTATTTTTTAAAATTGCTATTTCAAGTTGTCTCCCAAGAACCCCTTCAGCCATAGCAATTGCTAAACCTGCATTTTCCCCTTGGTGATACCCCAGCATCGATAACTCAAGATTCCTGTAATCACCATATAGTGTATGAACATCAAAACAAGTGCCACTAGATTCTAAACGAATCTTAACAGTTTTAAAATCCATGCCATAATGGAATAGAGGAACCCCAACTTTACGACTCTCATAGCGCAAAGCTCGATCAGCATATTTGCTTTGCTCTGCAGTATAAGCCCTTTTCATGCCTTTTTTCAGAATGCCTGCTTTATGATAAGCAACTTCATCAATAGTATGACCTAAAGCGTCTCTATGCTCTATAAATATTTTATTAATACCAGCCATAAATCCCACAATTTGATTCACATCATCATATCTAGCGCCACGACCACACTCAACTATATTAATATCCGTTTGCTCTCTTAAAAAATAGTCCATTGCCATAACACTAGTAGCACCAACTGGACCTATATATTCATAACTTTTTAAATCCTTTTCAATAGATTCATAAAATGGTTTAAGACGATTACCACAAAGAACTAACGCTTTTCCTCAATAGCTTTACCATTAATCCGAATGCGTTCACGATAATTTTGTAAGTGAGGGCTAGTAAACAAACCTACTTTCAAGCCCCTCTCCTTCTAATATTTTAGCTAGCAGAATTGAGAGAGAACCCTTTCCTTTACTTCCAGTAATCAGTATATTCTTTTGTAATTTATCTGGGCTTCCTAGTCCATCTAATAATTGTCTTGTGAATTGAGGTTTCCGGGCAAACTTATCACTACCTCCAGGAATCATTTTATATTTATTTACATAAGAACTATAAATAAATGACTCTACTTCAATTGCTGTTTTAAACATTACTAAAAAGCCTCCAATAATTTTTTCACTTCTTTTTTATACTGCTCTACTCCTGGTTGATTAAATGGATTAACACCTAATAAATAACATGTCATAGCACAAGCTCTCATAAAAAAATAGGAAAGTTGACCAAAAACTCTGCCATTCATTCCCTTAGTTTTTATTAGAATATTCGGTATACCACCTTTATGATGAGCATTTCGCGTTCCTTCCATTGCTACTTGATTAAGCGTATCAATAGTTACACCAGCTAGATAATCTAAACCATCAAAATTCGAATCATGGTTTGGCACTTTTAAACCTAAACCTTCCTCAATAAAAATAATAGTTTCAAAATGTTTTTGGGTACCCTCTTGAAAAAATTGCCCTAATGAATGAAGGTCTCTAGTATTTACAACACTTATTGGATAAATGCCTTTACCCTCTTTGCCTTCGCTTTCTCCAAACAATTGTTTTAGCCACTCTAAGTAAAAGCACATACTCGGCTCATAAGCAGTAAAAATCTCAACTTCTTTTGAACCCATGTTAGCAACCCGTCTTGCCACAGCATATTGATAAGCTAAATTATCCTTAAGTAAAGGCTTCTCATATAATTTTTTGCCATCTTTAAAACCTTCTATCATTGCCTCTATATTAACGCCAGACGCTGTTAAAGGCAATAAACCAACTGCTGTAAAAAGAGAATACCTTCCTCCAATATTCTCTGGAATTTCAAGGCAATTTAAGCCAGACTTATTACCAAAACATCCTAATGAACTTTTATTGGGATTCGTTGTAATAAAAATTCTCTCATTTGCTTTTTCACCATATTTTTCACTCAAAAGAGCTTTAATAAAACGAAACGCAATTGCTGTTTCCAAAGTGCCTCCAGATTTGGAAATAACATTAACACAAAAATCTTTCTTCTTAAGAAGCTCTAAAGTAGCCTCTAAATAGTGTCCGGATAAGTCTGTTCCTACAAATAAGAGTTCACAACCTTTATCACCATCTCTGTTTTTAAGTAATTCATAGGCACTCTTAGCACCTAAAAAAGAGCCACCAATACCAATAACTACCATTAATTCATAATGTTGCAATGACTTCCCTAAAGCAATTATATAATCAATATAAGCTTGTTCTTTTTCAACATAATCAATCCATCCTAAGAAATTATTTTCTGAATCTTTTAATACTTCTATTTGCTCATGAATTGAATCTATTGCTGGTTGCCATTTATTAAAATCTATTTTATTGTGTTGAGATAAATCTAATGATACCATTTAAATCCTCCAACTCTATATTCATCTTATATATCTTAAAATTTTTCTTACCCATCTATTATACTAAAAAATAGCTAATTAAAAAAGTCTATAGCAAATGAATGCCATAGACTTTCTTCTTAGTGTGTCCTAATCTTCGTCTTCAGTAATTTTAAAATGGTTTCCCTTATTAGCATAGACTAGCGTAAACACAACAGAGACTTTCCCATAAATCTACAAAGAGCTTTTTCATTATATTGTTTCTTTTTTCCTTTGACATTAAATTATAGCCAGCAATTAATATACCACCTTTCCCCCTTAATAATATAATACTCATAATTAAAAGAACAATAATAAGGATAATTAAGATTATTTTAGTAATCATCAATTCATCTCCTTTAAAGACTATCTAATTATTCAAAACTGATTTTTTAGGGGAAAAAATTGATAAGGAAACTAGTGATAATAACTATACTTCAACAAATAAAACACCTGCTGTTAATTCAAAATTGCAAATAGAAAATCATAGAGATAAAAATTACTACATATCCAAATCACCGTAATTAATGTAAAAGTTATTAAGTTTTGTATTATTCACAGCCCTATTCAATTTCTAAAATATATATATTATAATATATCATTTCACCAATTGACCATTGAGCATATCATTTAATATTATTTACAGGCATTTTGCTTTTATTAAAATCCTATTTTGTACCTTTCCCATCAGCGTGTGTATTCCAACCTACAAACTTTATGGTTTGTTCTTTTTAAGCCAAGTAGCTTTTTGGCTAAACTACTAATTCAAAGCTTAATTCATAATAAACTATTTTTTCCGTTGCACATATAACTTCACATCACTATTTGCCATTGGAGTTGTTCCTAATTGCCACGCTGTTACATTTCCATCTTCTGTTGTTTTCCAGCTGGTAAAGGTATACCCTGCTCATTCTTATCTTTATCAAAAAACAAGACAAATTCTAAATAAAAAATGTCTTGTTTTTTAATAAAAACTACCTTATAGTCAATATCTCATAATGCTTAATATCTATAAATATATTCATATTACCTATTTGTCTATTCCTTTTTTAAGTAATATCCTATAAATAAGTATCCTGCTATCATTACTATCAAACCATATATTACTGTTAATCCCCCAGTTTGTGAAAGCTTTTTCACTGAATCATCAGTAACTGATTTTTCCTCAAAAATATTACGTTCACCACCTTGACTACTTTCGTTACTTTCGTTACTACCTTCACTGCTATTTTTCTCCCATTGAGCATATAAAATAATATCATTACTAGGCATTGTTGAGTTTTCAAAATCCCACATTGCATCACTTCCATATTTTTGTGTATTCCAACCAACAAATGTATAACCTAGTCTAGTTGGTAACATCGGCTCTATAATTTTATCTCCTTAGTATAGGGATTGAGATAGAGGCTATGTTCCTGTATTATCATTTAAATCAAATGATACCTTATAATAGGTCACCTCAAAATTCAATTCTAGCTTTTCAGCCGTAATAGCATTGTCACTTGCATTTGAAAAAAGCCCCTCCCCTGTTGCTCTAATTTGAACAAAAACCTTTCCATTTTTATTACAACGCCATTACGAATATAATCATTAATACTAACTGCATTCTGTGAATCATCCATGTGGTTTGTTAAAATGAAATTATGTGCTGAAGATAGTGAATGGACACCACTTTTTTCAAAATTGACATATGATCAATAGAATCAAGATCTGTCTCTTTTAAAATTAACATTGGCTCTGGAATATTCTCAATCGATAAATTTTCTTGCTTATGCCCCTCAAAACTAAAATTTGTAAACCCTAAATTATTCAATGTATCTGCGTATCCCGTAGGAAGCATGTTACTAATTGCCACTAACAACTCCAAATTTGTTAGGTTTTTAAAACTAGTTGGCAAACTTGTTAATTGATTCCAACCAATATGAAGGTGTTTCAATTTATTTAATTGTCCAAAGCTTTCAGGCAAACTTGTTAATCTATTTGCTTGGATTTGCAAGTCAATTAGATTTATCAACTGACTAAATTCATCTGGCAAAAAAGTCAATAAATTATTGCTCAAAGTAAGCCAATTTAAATTGTTCAATTGTAATAAACCTGTTGGTATTGTTTTAAATTGATTGTTTGCTAAATTTAAAGTTGATAATTTACTCCAATTCATTATACTGTTTGGTAAATCATCAAGCTTATTAGTATCTAAAGAACAAAAAGTTAAGTTACTTAAATTTCCAATACTATCTGGCAAGCTAGTAATGTTATTACTATTTAAGGCCAGTGATTTCAACATGCTTAAATCACCAATATTACTTGGTAATTCAGCTATTTCATTATAGCCTAATCTTAGATTTTCAAGCTTATCAAAAATCTCTATCGACTTAAGTCCAACGTTGAAGCGTTCAATACAGTTGCATCCATTTCATCTGTTACTAATTTCCCAAAATAATTTGCAATAACCTGAGCAGTATGCTCATTTGAGAATTGCTCAGCAAATGTTGGATTTGCTGCCTCTATTGGTTTTGAGGATAAGCCGCAAACTGCCAATACACTAATAAACACTAACCCAATAATTTTTTTCTTCAATTTAATGCCTCCTTTTTTTGACATATATTTATTGTAACATATTGCTTATATTTTTGCAAAAACAATAAATTTGTATTCATTATTTATTTATATTAAATCACATATACATCAAACTAATATCTATCAAATTTATTATCTTCAATACAGCTTTTCAACTAAACTCATATTAAATCGTCTTTTAAAATGAATAAAAAATATAATTTTTTTACTATCAAAACCAGAAATCTAATAATTAATACTTTGTTAATATTACTGTTACTTAATCCCTATAAAACTATTACTGTTACAGAAGTCTTTACTTTTGCTAAAATTAAGAAACAGAGTTTTTATAATAATTTTAAATCTAAAGATGATGTTTTAAATAATTATATAGATTTTTTAAAATGAATATATAAAAATATTCCATGAAGAAAAAAACAACAACTTTCTACGCATTAAAATATATTTCCAATTTTGGCAAGAACAATATAAATTTTTACAAATACTTATTAGAGATAAATTATTTGATCAGTTTTTAAACAATATAATAGTTTTTCCGTTACTGTATTATTTCAACTTCTCATTCAAATAAAAGTAGCATTGAAATGAACTTCTATAATATCACAATCTTCATATTCCTTCGCTAAACACTGGTCATCGCTTTTTAGAAAATGACTACTATAGGACTCTTCCTTTAATCTGTTCTTTTCCCTTCTCAAAAACCCATTGGTCCTTTTATGGGCAATAGAGACTCCATGAATCTGATGCATACCAAATGTATGATCCCAATGCCAATGGGTAATGGCAGTATAATCAGGTTTAAGGAATTGTTCCACTTCTAAAGAAGCATAGAAATCTTCAACATGACTAGCAGAATTGCCCGCATCAATAGCAAGTATATATTTTTCTCCTTTTCTTTTATAATAAGCTAGCATAGGCCTATCAGTAGTAGTCTCATGTAGATAATAAAATAGCCTATCACTAAATTTTTTAAGAGCCAATTTAAATACACCTTTCAAGAAATTAAATAGAGCGCCAATTTCCTGACACTCTATTTTAGTATTAATAAATTAATCTCCTAAATCATCATTATCGCCATCAATTAAAGTAGAACCAGTTTCTTTATAAACAGTCCATTTAGCAATAGCATTTGCCCTGTCTCCAATTCTCTCAAAATATTTACTAATAAATACATAGTCTAAATATTCTTTAATATCGTCAGGATTAGAACTCATTTCATTTTTTAACCATCTAACCACACTTTTATAGCTATTATCAAGAATATCGTCCTCTAAATAGACTGCTTTTGCGTCCTCAATATTGCCATCACTGTAGCTACGCATTACTTTCTTTACAATATCAATTGTTAAATCAAAGAGTTCAATCAAACTTTTTCCTTTTGATCAATTAACTCGTCTCGTTTAATAGTCTTTTTAGCAAGAGCTACATTTATATTTTCTAATGCATCTTTAGACTCCTCAAGAACCTGAATAGTTAAAGCCCCTAGCTCAACTACATCATAATTTAACTCACTTAAAACTTGATCAAATGACTTCCTACTCATTAATTTCTCCCCCCCCCCTTCATTGACTGGTAATGTTATTTTAATTGTAAAAGTACCCTTACCCAGAGTGCGCTACTTACTTCAATACGTCCATTATAAAGCTCTACAATATGCTTTACAATGGATAATCCAAGTCCAGTACTGTTAGGATTTTTGCTTCTGCTTTTATCTACTTTATAGAAACGTTCAAAAACTCTTTCTTGGTCTTCCTCTGAAATACCAATTCCAGTATCTTTTACTTCAATAATAAGGTTACTCTTTTCAATATAGACATTACCAATAACAGACCCACCTTCTTCATTGTATTCAATGCTATTGGTAAATAAATTTAAAAGAAGTTGTTTCAGCCAATAGGGATGTCCAAAAAATATTGTATTTTCTTTAACAGAAACTTTTAAAGTTACTTTTTTTCTACAGCAGAAGACTTGAGAAGTGACACTAACTCAGCTACTACAACTTCTAAAATAATTGGTTCTTTAACTTGATCTTCTTTTCTTTCCTCAATATCTGAAAGATTTAAGACATCGCTAATTAAATTTTCTAGGCGAACACTTTCCACTTCAATTATATCCAAAAAACGCTGAGCAACTTCTGGGTTTGAAATTGCACCATTCTTCAAAGTTTCTATAAATCCTCTTATTGATGTCAATGGGGTTTTCAATTCATGGCTTACATTTGCTACAAACTCTTTTCTAATATTCTCTAAAGCTCTAATTTCTGTTACATCATAAAAGAAAATAATAGTACCAATGACTTTCTTATTTTGATTCTTAATAGGATAAAAGTTAATTTTATAAGATAAATTGTTTAAAGTTAATTCTTTAGTGCGACTCTTTGCATTAAGCCTATTCAAACTATTTAGTAGTTCCATATTATGGGTAATCACAAGAAAGTCTTCTAATGGCTCTATTTCACCTTCAATAGAAAATATTTTACGGGCTTCTTTATTAATTAAAGTAACCTTGTTATTTCTATTAACAGCAATAAAACCGTTTTCCATAGCATCAATTGTATTTTTTAAATAACTGTTTTTTCTTCCTCTAAGGAAGCACTCCTCTTTAAAGCTTTTGTGTCTTATCTTTAAACAAAATTGCTAATGCCCTATATTCTTTAGGCAGTTTAGATACGACTAAATCTCCCACCTTATCCCCTTTATCAACACCTTCAATATAGCCTATTAAGCGTTTTATTGGTTTCATATTCATTTTATAAAAAAAGTTAAAGGTATTGTAATTAAAAGAGTAACAGCTAAAGCAATCCCAGTATAAATACCAATTTTAAAAAAATGGAACTTAAACTATCAATAGGAGTAGCAAAACGAATAATATAGTCACCATTTTTCTGCTGCATATAAATAATAAGTTGCATTGCTATCACTATAACGAATACTTGAACCACTGCCTGAATTTAAAGCAGATAATACTTCAGGTCTATCTTTATGGCTAAAAAGTATATCCTTAACACTAGAATCGTAGAGGACTCTGCCATTTAAATCCATTAATGTTAAACGGCCTAAAGCACTATAGCGTACCCCTAATTCTGAATAGGAATCTCGATTAACTAAATCAGCTCCTACTAGTTCAGTAGCAGTAAATAGTTCTTTTTCTCTTTCTTGAACATATATTTTAGTTGCAACAAAACCCATTAAGCCTACACACACTAAAATAATTGAAAAGCTTAATATAAAAAAACTTAAAAAATCTTCCTTTTCATTACATTCTCCTACCCATTATTAAATCTATAGCCAACGCCTCTAATCGTTACGATATATGCTTCAGCTTCATCACTTAATATTTTTCTTAAATTATGAATATGAACATCAACTGTTCTGCCATCTCCATAATAATCATATCCCCAAACTTCATTAAGAAGGCTTTCCCTAGAGTAAACTTTGCCATTTCCTAAAGCTAGAAGTTTAAGGAGTTCATATTCTTTCAATGTTAATTTCAAAATCTTCCCATCTTTTTTAATCGCTCTCTTATTCATATCAAATATAAGATTCTTAATCTAGAATAAGCTACTCTTAGGCACCTCTGTTTTAGGTGCAAATTGTCTTAAAAGTGCTCTTACTCGAGCAATCAGCTCATTAATTGAAAAAGGCTTTTTTAGATAATCATTAGCTCCTGATTCTAAGCCTACAATTGTATCAAACTCTGTAGTTTTTGCAGTAATCATTATTATAGGAATATGCTTTGTTTCTTCATCATCCCTAATAATTTTACATAGTTCTAAACCACTATAATCCCCTAACATAATATCTAAACAAAATATATGGGTTTCCTAATTTTTAAAGCATCTAAAAATGTTTTGCCATTTTCAAATGCCATAACTTCATAGCCATTAGCTTCCAAATTATAAGTCAACAGTTCCCTTATGTTCTTTTCATCATCGACAACATAAATTAATTGTTTCACTTTGTTTTCCCTTCTATCCAAAACGACCTGTAATATATTCCTCAGTTTTCTGCTCCTTAGGTTGCTTGAAAATAATTTCTGTTGATTATATTCTACTACTTCTCCTTGTAAAAAGAAAGCCGTTCTATCGGAGACTCGAGCCGCTTGTTGCATATTGTGGGTCACTATAATAATAGTATAGTTCTTCTTTAATTCCATAATCAAATCTTCAATTTTAAGAGTAGAAATAGGATCTAAAGTACTAGTTGGCTCATCCATTAAAAGGACCTCTGGATCAACAGCTATTGCTCTAGCCATACATAAGCGCTGCTGTTGCCCTCCTGATAAAAACAAAGCGCTTTTCTTTAAACGATCCTTTGTTTCTTTCCAAATAAAAGCTTTTTTCAATGAGCTTTCCACAATACTGTTTAGCTCACTTTTCTTTTTAATACCATGGATTCTAGGTCCATATGCAACATTGTCATAAATAGACATTTTAAAAGGATTTGGTTTTTGAAAGACCATCCCTATTTTTTCTCAATTCAACAACATTAATTTTATCACTATAAATATTTACGCCATCAAAAAAACTTCACCTTCTATACGGCAACTATCTACCAAATCATTCATACGATCCAGTGTTTTTAAAAAAGTGGATTTACCACATCCTGAAGGACCAATTAGAGCCATGATTTCATTTTTTTAACACCTAAATTAATATCTTTTAGGGCATGGACATCGCCATAGTATAAATTTAAGTTTTTTGTTTCTATTACACTGTTATTATACATTAGTCTTTTTCTCCTTAAAAATTAGTTGCGTTGCCAGTACCAGTATTAAAACAATTATAATTAAAACTGTAGCAGTACCAAAGGCATCTTGAAAAGCATTTTCACCAACTGCTTCTTTAGCTAGCAAATATAAATGAACAGATAAGGTTCTTCCTGAATCAAGGAAACCACCTGGCATTCTATCTACAGTTCCTGCTGTTAAAAACACTGCAGCTGTTTCACCAACAATTCTGCCAATTGCCAAAATAGCAGCTGTAATAATGCCTTTCATAGTTGTCGGAATTACAATACGTCCTATTGTTGAAACTTTAGTAGCACCTAAAGCATAAGAACCTTCTCTAAAACTAATGGGTACTGAACATAAAGACTCCTGAGTAACCCTAACAATAACAGGTAAAATCATAATAGCTAATGTTAAACTACCAGATAACAATGACCATTTAAAGTTTAAGTTTGTTACAAAAAACTAATCCAAACAAACCACATAAAATAGAAGGTATACCTGCCAGGCTATCAATAGCAAAATTAATAAATGCCACTACTTTTTTCTTTTTAGCATATTCTGTTAGATAAATAGCAGTACATAATCCAATAGGTACAGCAATTAAAACTGAAAGAAAAATAATCATGAGAGTACTTACAATACTCGGCGTTAAGTCAGCAAAAAATTTAAAATTCAAAGCACCAAAACCATTCCACAGAATATAGCCAATTATGAGAAGAAGTGCCCCAGCAGTTACAAAGACGGAAAAATAAATAAGTAATTTCAAAATGGTATCTTTTACTTTACCCATTTTTCTTATCTACTCTCATTTTAAATACTTGAAACAATAAGTTTAAAACAAAAATAAATATAAAGAGAATAACTCCAGTGCCGAATAAAGCGTCTTGATGTAGACCAGTGGCATAGGACATTTCAAGAGCACTATTAGCAGCTAAAGTTCTCACTGGTGATAAGATAGAATCTGGAAGCTTTGCTGCATTTCCTGAAACTAGGATAACTGCCATAGCTTCTCCTAATGCTCTACCCAACCCCCAAAATCACAGCAGATAATATACCTGAAGATGCAGCTGGAACTAGTACTTTAAAGATAGTTGTAATTTCAGTTGCTCCTAAAGCCAAAGAAGCCTCTTTAAAGTTGCCTTCAACTTCTCTTAGGGATGTTTCTATAATGCTGATTACAGTAGGTAAAATCATAATAGATAAAACAATAATAACAGCTAGGAGGCTATTCCCTCCTGTACCAGCACCAATTGTATTATCAATTAGAGGAATTAAAATCATCAAACCAAAAAAGCCAAAAATAATAGATGGAATACTGGCTAAAACATCAACAGCAATCCTTAAAATACGACCTAACTTTGGCGGTGCGATATAAACCATATATACTGCAGTTAAAACACCAATAGGTCCACCAATCAGGGCTGCCCTTAATGTGTAGAAAGCAAAATTGATACAATCATAGGCAAGATACCAAATAAGCCACCTGTTGGCTTCCAATCAGTACCAAAAACAAAATTGCCAAAACCAATTTCAAAAATTGCCGGTGTTCCTCTAAAAAATATGAAAAACATAATCAGAAACAAAGACAAAATGCAAATTGCTGCCGCTAGAATAAATAGTTTTTCAATAATTTTATGACTTACTTTATTCATAAATCCTCCTAATTCAACTGATTACAACAATAGGTTTATTATTGCCACCTACTTAAGACCAATTAGTAATTGCGCCTGAAAAAATTCCCTTTATCTGTTCCTTTGTTAAATTATTAACTAGGTTCTTTTCTTTAATGACCAGGGCAATGCCATCTAAAGCAATAATTGTTTCAGTTAAATCTTCTCCTTCACCTTCTTTTAGATAACGTGAAGACATACTAATATCCACAGTGCCATCTTCAGCTGCCTTAATCCCAGCTGAGGAACCTACACTTTGAATATCAATTTTACGCCCTTGATTTTCTGCCTCAAATGAAGCACTTTCTTTTTCATAAAGGTGCTATAGAAGTCGAACCTACTAAAGATATTTTTAACCCTGTGCTTGCGCCTCCGCTACTGCTACAACCTACAACCTACAACTAAAAACACTGAACTCACTATTAATACTAAACCTAAAAATATTTTTTTCATAATAGTTCCTCCTTATCAATCTTTTTATAATCATTATATGACCTTAATTTTATAGCTTGATTATGGGCGTATTAATTATTTATTAAACAAATAAGAATTTTGTTAAGGAACGTTAAATGTATAAATCTAAATAAATGTATCGTTAGCTTAGATTATTCATTTTAACTTTTTATTAGCCTAGGAGGTTAAATGGAAAATGAATAGTAAATTAAAACTATCAACAGCTGAAAAAATATTAGATGAATCCCTAACTCTTTTCTCAATCCATTGATACCAGGGAGTCTCCGTAGAAACAATTGCTCAAAGAGTAGGCATCAAAGCAAGTTCAATCTATAAACATTTTAGAAGCAAACAAGCTATTTTAGAAGGTATTATTACAATGATGGATAAAAGTTATAAAGATAAGGAAATTAGGTTTAATATTCCTCAAAACAATAAAAAGCAATTGACTTCTACAAAGGTGTTACACCTGAAGAATTATTTAAGATTAGCGAAGGCCTATTTGAATATTTTTTAGACAATGAAAAAGAAAAGAAATTTCGACATTTATTAACAATTGAGCAATTCCAAAATAAGGAAGCAGCTAATTTATTGTTTAAACGTTATTATTTAGAACCAATTAAATACCAAACAATTATTTTTAAAGAACTGGTTAAAAATAAAATTATTCATCAGAGTAACCCTAGTATAGTAGCCCTCCAATTTTTCTCACCAATATATATGCTCATAATAAACTGTGAAAAGGGTTTTCTTTTAAAAAGCGAAGCACAAGAAAATTTAAAAAATCATATTGAGCAGTTTATTCAATTATATTATCAATTAAATTAGAAAGAATTTAGATTATGTTTAATTCATATTTAGGAATCCATCTAAAAATAATATCAACACTTTTAATACTGGGATCCATTATTTATTTTATATACATTTTAAAAAATCTTAATATAGAAGTTCTTCGGGAACACACTTTTATTATTTTATTCTTCTTAGGTTTAGCGCTGTCTATAATTTCTGGAACTAGAGACGCCATTGGTACGCTTACTGGCTTTCCTACCCAAGGCACTCTATTTCTAATCTTGTGCGGATTAGGTGCACTTGCATTCATTATTGGTCTCATAGCACTGATTTCCAAATTTTTCAATACGGATCTTATCTTTTAATGTTTATAATTATTACTAAAATATTACTTGTTGAAGTAAGGCGAATTATACTGCTATTTAGTTCTTAAATAGCCAAAAAAGCCTAGCTGGGATTTATCAAGCTAGGCTTTTTGTATATATTAAAATCTAAACTAAATTATGTTTTTTAAGAGAGTATCCACTATTTTCTTACCTTGTAAATCCAATGGTACTAATGGTAAGCGAACTTCTTCGGTATCAAATCCCATTCTTGAAAGTGCATACTTCACTGGCACAGGATTACTATCACAAAACAAATCCTTAAATGCATCAAAATATTCTAAATGTAGCTCTCTAGCCCTGTCTTGATTACCAGCTAAAAATGATGTAACCATTTCATTAATTTCTTTTCCAATAATATGAGAAGCAACACTGACAATACCGCAACCACCTATTGAAAGAATTGGTAATGTTAAGCCATCATCACCACTATAGATTAAGAAATTATTATCAGTATTTCTTCTAGTTAAACTGATTTTTTCTAAATTTCCACAGGCTGCTTTTAAAGAGCTAATATTAGGTATTTTACTTAAAGCAGTAATAGTATCCACTTCAATTTCCTTAACACTTCTACCTGGAATATTATAAAGCATAATAGGCTTATCTGTTACACTTGCAACTGCTTTAAAGTGTTCAAAAATACCTCTTTGATTTGGCTTATTGTAGTAAGGGGTAACTAAAAGAAAACCATCAATACCTAAATCATGAACTTCTTTTGTAAAGCTCATAGACCCTCTTGTGTTAAATGAGCCTGTTCCCACCATAATAGGAACAGAAATCACATCTTTAACAGCTTTAATAAGTTCAATTTTTTCCTCTTTTGACATAGTAGGATTTTCACCTGTGCTACCACAAAGCAAAATAGAATCACTACCATTTTTTTCTAGAAATTGCGCAAGTCGTTGAGCCTCTTTATAGTTAACTTGGTCTCCTCTAAACGGTGTAACCATTGCCGTCATAACTTTTCCAAACATGATTTTCTCCTCCTAAACTAATTCTTCTTCAAGAAGCAGTTCTGCAATTTGCACAGCATTAGTTGCAGCACCTTTTCTTAATTGATCAGCTACTACAAAAAAGCTAATGCCATTATCAAAAGCTAAATCTTCTCTCACTCGACCTACATAGACCTCATCTGTATCAGAAGTAAAATAAGGCATAGGATAGATGTTATTTTGAGGATCATATTGGAGTACAATGCCTTTTTCATCCGATAATAATTCTAACGCTTCATCTCTTGTAATTTTATTTTCAGTTTCTATAGTTACTGATTCAGAGTGGCTTCTTAAAATAGGTACTCTTACAGCTGTAGCTGATATTTTCATATCATAGTCATTAAATATTTTTTGTGTTTCCAAAGTCATTTTCATTTCTTCTTTTGTATATTCATTGTTCATGAAAATATCAATATGAGGAATTAAGTTAAAAGCAATCTGATGTTGAAACATTTCAACAGTTGGACTTTCTCCTGCAAGTACTTCTCTAGTTTGTTCAACTAATTCGTCCATAGCCTCTTGACCTGCACCACTTACTGCTTGATAAGTAGAAACAATTATTCTTTTAATTCTTGACTTATTATAGAATGGTTTTAATGCCACACACATTTGAATAGTTGAACAGTTAGGGTTAGTAATAATACCATTATGATTGCGAATGGCTTCAGGATTCACTTCTGGTACAATTAGTGGCACATCATCATCTAAACGGAAAAAGCTACCATTATCAATAACAATTACACCTTTTTTTACTGCTTCTCTAGCATACAATTCACTGGCCTTGCCACCTGCAAAAAAAGCAATATCCACGCCATCAAAAGCATCTATTGTAGTCGCCTCAATTGTATATTTTTCCCCTTTATAAGTCATTTTTTGACCTGCTGAACGCTCGGTAGCTAATAATTTTAAGCTACCAATAGGAAAGTTTCTCTCCTCTAATATTTGAAGTAAAGTAGAGCCAACTGCTCCAGTCCCTACTATAGCTATGTTATACTGTCTCATTTTTAATCCTTTCTCCTATCTCTTATATTAGTTTGTCTAAGCCTTCAATAAAGCCTTTTTTACCAATTAAATTTCTACATGCCATCATAACACCAGGCATAAATGATTCTCTACTCATACTATCATGACGAATTGTAAGAACTTGACCGATATCCCCAAAAATCACTTCTTGATGGGCTATAAAACCTGGTAGTCTAACACTGTGAATTCTAAAGCCATCTACCTCGGCACCTCTAGCACCAGGAATAAGCTCTTTTTCTTCTGGATTACCCTGCTTATGGCTTTCTCTAACTTTTTCTATTAAACCAGCAGTTGTTAAAGAAGTTCCAGAAGGAGCATCTAATTTATTATCATGATGATATTCAATAATTTCTACATTTTTAAAGTATTTAGCAGCTTTAGCAGCAAACTCCATCATTAAGATTGCGCCAATAGCAAAATTAGTTGCCCAAAGAACACCAATACCTTTTTCAGCAGCTATTTTCCCTAATGTTGCTACTTGTTCAGTTGTTAGGCCAGTAGCGCCAATAACAACAGGTACACCACATTCTAAAGCAGTCTTAGCATTATTATAAACACTTTTTGGCGATGTCAATTCAACCATTACATCTGGCTTTGACTCTTCCAATACTTTTTTTAAATTATCTGATACTACAATAGCATCATCTGTTCCAGCAATATCACCAATAGATTCGCCTACATGAAAAGCATCAACAGCTCCCGCAAGAACCATATCATTTTCTTTTTTAAGGGTTCTGACTACTTCACTGCCCATTTTACCACACGCACCGCAAACACATACTTTCATATTCATACTCCTCAATTTTAATATAAAAATAAGGTCATAAGCATTTTGCTTACGACCTATTAAACCTTAACTAAAATGCTCATCTGAGTTAGCACTCCACATTCCTGTGACAGTTATAAATCTATTAAACTCATAACCAGCCTAATAAGCTCGGGCTTATTTGACTTCGGCAAGTTCCCCTTTTCTATTCCTTCTTTGCTTCCATCTCTGGAATAGTACTAATGGTCCTTGCGACCTCTACTTCGATGAAGCTCATATTCAATTCAACTATAATTAATTATAGGACATTTTACTTACCCTGTCAATAAATCCCTATTTTTCCTTTAACTTTTTATAGCGAATATCTTTATCTGTTTTTAAATTATAGACTTTACATAGCTCTAAAATTCTAGATGCGATTCTCTCATCTAGATACATTTCAATATCATTAAAGTCTAAATTTGTTGTAATCACAGTAGGAAGCATATGATTAAGTCTGTAATTTAATAACAAATAAAGTTGATTCGTCGTCCAAGCTGTATAATTATGAGCACCTAAATCATCTAAAATTAAAACAGAAGCATTTTTAACACCATCCATAAAATTATCCTTACGGCTATCATCAAACATCGCTTCCTTACTTTTTCCCAGTAATTCCGGAACTACATAAAAAACAACATCTCTCCCTTGATTCTTCAGCTCATTATAAATACAAGCGGAAATAAAGGTTTTTCCTGAACCGACTGGTCCAGTAATAAATAAACCTTTAAGGTTTTTTTTACCCTCCATAATTTCTACTACAAAGGACTCACAAGCTACTAATACTTTTGCTGCTTTATCCTCATAGGTTTCACCACTAACTGTAGCATCAATGACTTTATTAGGGTAATACTTAATTTTAAAATCATCTAAAGAAACACCATCTAGCTTTTTAGGCAGCCTAACTTCCCTTTTATAACTATCACAGGTACATGGAAATGCTTTGCCATCAACAACAGAATAACCAGTATCCTTGCATTTTTCGCAAACATAAGTCTTCTCATCTGAAATTGTTAACTTACTAAGCAAAGCATCTAATTGCTTTTTTACACTATTATCCAAAATAATCTCCCTGTTTCTAATTTAAATAAACATCATCGTATTTACTCTTATTCGTAGACTTCTTCTTAGTTTTTTTATTTTTAACTTCAGTCTTGTTTTTTTTTACAGCTTCATTTTCATATGCTGAATTAACTCCTTTTTTCTCCCAGTCTAAAAGAATTCTGTCTATGTATTTGAAATTCAATTTACCTATGAGAACAGCTTCAGTTAAAGCTTCTTTAATCATTGATTCCGAATACATTTTTTCATGTAACCACTCCTGAATATTATCAATTTCAATAGGAGAAAGAATTCTGCCAAACTCCCCTTCAAATAACTGATACATATTGCCTTGGCTAATAATGGCTTCATCAGCAACAACTTCTTTTTTTTCTTCTATATTATGTTGTTTATCTGCTTTTTCTTCTTTGCTCCATAGCTCAAATAATTTTTCAAGTAAAGGGGTTAATGAATAGCTAATAGAACCATTGTTTTCTTCGTGAGTAACCATTCCTTTTTGAATTACATTAGATAATAATAAGAACAATTGACCCTCATCAATACCCATAGTTTTACACAAAAGATCTTCAGCAGGAGACTCATTGTCTTCCCCGTACTTAAAATACCAAAGTTCCATTAACAAAAAACATTCATCCATAGTTAAATTCAACTCACGAAATTTAGTGAAAAGAACTTTTGGCAATGCAACAATTCCTTTCCCTAACATTGATTCTAAAAATTCTAAATAGGTATTGATCATAACTGCTCCTGTAATTTTTTAACAAAACGTTCAATT
The DNA here is from genome assembly GCF_001584725.1 of endosymbiont 'TC1' of Trimyema compressum. Taxonomy (NCBI): domain Bacteria; kingdom Bacillati; phylum Bacillota; species endosymbiont 'TC1' of Trimyema compressum. The sequence goes on from NZ_CP014606.1 coordinate 989,284, forward strand.
CTGACTAAAGCTTCTTCTATTTCTTCAATAGAATAAGCATAGCAAATTCTTAAGAAATATTTCCCATTTTCACCAAAGGCAATACCTGGAACAACAGCAACTTCCTCTTCAGCAAGGAGTCTATCAGCAAACTGTTCCCCATCAAGTCCTGTACTCTCAACACTTGGGAATGCATAAAATGCACCCTCAGGTTCAAAGCAAGTTAGGCCAATTTCATTGAATCTATCAACAATAAAACGTCTTCTCTTATCATAAATTTTAACCATTTCTTCCATAGCAGGAACACCGAATCTTAGAGCATGTTCCGCTGCAACTTGAGCCATAATTGGCGCACAGAGCATTGTAAATTGATGAATCTTAACCAATTGAGTCATTACCTCTGAAGGACCACAAACATAACCCAATCTCCAACCAGTCATAGCAAAAGCTTTTGATACACCATTAATAACAAGAGTACGTTCTCTCATATTTGGCAAAGAAGCAAAGCTTGCATGTTTTTTACCATTATAAGTTAGCTCACCATATAATTCATCTGAAATTACAAATAAATCATGCTCTTTAACGACTTCACTAATTTCCATCATTTCTTCTTTTGTCATAATAGCCCCTGTTGGATTCATTGGGTAAGGCATTAGCAATACTTTTGTTTTGTCAGTTAAATGATTAAGAATATCTTCTTTTCTCAATTTAAACTTGTTTTCAGCTGTTAAATTAACTAATACAGGTTTACCACCAGCTAATATAACTTCAGGTTCATAAGCAACATAACTTGGTTTCGGAATTAAAACATCATCACCAGGATTTACAAGAGTTCTCAAAGCTAAATCTAAAGCTTCACTTGTCCCTGTAGTTACTAATATTTCATTTTCGGGATTATAGAATAGATTAAAGCGCTTATTTAAATATTCATTAATTGCTTCACGTAATGATTCTAATCCCCAATTACTAGTATAATAGGTTTCTTCATTGAAAATAGATTGCACTGCAGCATCACTGATAGCCTTAGGAGTAGCAAAATCCGGCTCACCGACCCCTAATGAAATAACCCCCTCAGCATTTTCAAAGTACTTCCTAATACCAGAGGGCTTTAAGGACTTAACGCCCTCAGATACAAATTTACTATAGTCCATAATTAGTCACCTTTTATTTTACAACCAAGTTGAAAATCTTGCCAGGAATATAAATTTCCTTAACAATGGTCTTCCCTTCAAGATGGCGTAAAACACCTTCCTCTTTAAAAGCAATTTCCTTTGCTTCTTCCACAGTACTATTTCTATTAATTGAAATAGTACTTCTCAATTTACCATTAATTTGAATTGGTAATTGCACTTCATCCTCCAGAGTCTTTGACTCATCAAATGTTGGCCATTGTTGTTGATTTAACATGGCAGGATACCCCAACTCTACCCATAACTCCTCTGTAATATGAGGGGCTACTGGATTGAGTAAAATTAAAAATGTCTCCATTTCCTTTCTATTAATAGTTCCTCTATGTAGAAATTCATTGGTTAATTCCATTAATGCAGAAATACCTGTATTGAATTTCAATGTTTCAAAATCTTCACTAACCTTCTTAATCGTTTGATTGATTTTAACTTCCATTTCCTTAGAATAAGTTTCTCCCTCAGTTAAATTAGAAGCCATTTTCCAAACTCGATCTAAGAAACGTCTACAACCTTTAACCCCATTTTGGGACCAAGGCACACTTTTTTCAAAATCTCCAATAAACATTTCATACATGCGTAAAGTATCTGCTCCAAATTCATTGACAATATCATCTGGATTAATTACATTGCCTCTGGATTTTGACATCTTCTCATTGTTCTCACCTAAAATCATACCATGCGACGTTCTTTTTTGATAAGGTTCTTTTGTGTTAACTACGCCAATATCATAAAGAAACTTATGCCAGAACCTTGAGTAAAGAAGATGAAGGGTAGTATGCTCCATTCCCCCATTATACCAATCTACAGGTAGCCAGTATTCAATTTTTTCTTCACTAGCCATAGCTTCTTTATTTTGAGAATCAATATAACGGATAAAATACCAAGAAGATCCAGCCCACTGAGGCATTGTATCAGTTTCTCTCTTAGCTACTCCTCCACAAATCGGACAGGCAGTATTCACCCAATCATCCATTAAGGCTAACGGTGATTCTCCATTATCAGTAGGTTCATAAGTTTCAACTTCTGGTAACTCAACAGGCAAAGATTCTTCTGGCGCAGGAACCCAACCACATTTTTCACAATAAACTAAAGGAATTGGTTCCCCCCAATAACGCTGTCTTGAAAATACCCAGTCTCTTAATTTATAATTAGTAGTTTTCTTCCCAATACCTTTACCTTCTAAAAACTCACTCATTCTTTCAATTGCTACTGGAACAGTTAAGCCATCAAGGAAATCTGAATTAACTAACAGGCCTTTTTCATTATCAGTATAGGCTTCCTTACCAATATCGCCACCAGAAACAACTTCAATAATAGGTAAATCAAAAGCTTTAGCAAATGCATAGTCTCTCGTATCATGGGCAGGCACAGCCATTATAGCCCCTGTTCCATAACCACTTAAAACATAATCTGAAATAAAAATTGGAATGGATTTTCCAGTAACAGGATTAATTGCTCTTATCCCTTCAATTTCTACCCCAGTCTTTTCTTTATCTAACTCAGTTCTTTCAATATCAGATTTTTTAGCTGCCGCCTCCTTATAGTTATCTAAGGCTGTTCCATTTTTAATTTTATCTTTAAGAGTATTAATAATTGAATGCTCAGGAGCAATAACCATATAGGTTGCACCAAATAATGTATCTGCTCTCATTGTAAATACTTTCAAGGATTCATCAGTACCCTCAATTTTAAAATCAACTTCACAACCATAGGAACGACCAATCCAATTTTTTTGTTGTGTTTTTACACGCTCAATATAGTCAACATCATCTAAATCATCAATTAAACGATCTGCATAAGCTGTTATTTTAAGCATCCATTGATTTTTAATTTTCTTGACAACTTCATTGCCACAGCGCTCACATCCTCCATTGACAACTTCTTCATTGGCTAAACCAACTTTACAATTGGGGCACCAGTTAATTGGAAATTCTTTTTTATAGGCTAAGCCTTTTTTAAACATTTGAATAAAAATCCATTGTGTCCATTTATAGTACTCTGGATCTGTTGTATCTATTTCCTTCGACCAGTCAAAAGAAAATCCTAAAGCTTGCAATTGTTTTTTAAAACGAGCAATATTTTGAATTGTCACTTCTCTTGGATGCATTTTATTTTGAATTGCAAAGTTCTCTGTAGGTAGCCCAAAGGCATCCCAGCCCATTGGAAACAGCACATTATAGTCCTGTAATCTTCTTTTTCTCGCCACAATATCCAAGGCCGTATAAGGTCTTGGATGACCTACATGAAGGCCTTTACCAGAAGGATATGGAAACTCAACCAAAGGGTAAAGCTTTGGTTTATCACTCTGATCCTCAGCCTGAAAAACGCCTTTTTCTTCCCAGATATTCTGCCATTTTTTTTCAATTTCATTTGGATTATATTGTTTCAAATCTACCTACCTCCTAATTGTTACATTCTACCAAATTTTATGCTCTTTTACAATGGGGCTCTAACCATTAAACCCCTTATGCAGCTGATAAAAATTAGCTTTGTGTGTATTTAATAATAAATAAAACGAGGATAATACAATTTATTATCCTCGTTTTATTAAATAATATAAATGTGATACTATTTATTCCTCTAATTTTAAATCTCCATCTTTTATCCAGCCTTTTTTCTAAAAAGAAAACCTACAAGACCAATTAGTAACAATGGTATAAGAAACTGAATTGCTAAGATTTTAGGTATGGATTCCACCCACCCCATTACATCAATAGTGGCCAATTTGACCAACTAAACCACTGCTTCCCATGCCTGCTCCAATAGAACTAGTTTCCATTTTAAAAACCAGAATAGAAATAGGGCCTAAAATACCATCTAAAATTAAATTAGGCAACCAAATAATTGTCTTTTTAAGAATATTACCCATCTGTAATTTAGGCGTGCCAATACCATGAGTCATAAAACTTGAAATACCATTGTCTCTGTAGCCTAAAATTGCAAAACCCATCATTTGAACAGCAACAACCTGTTAAGGCAGCGCCTGCAGCAAGACCATTAATTCCTAAAGCAATTGATAATGCTGCACTACTGGTTGGTAAAACCATAATAATCCCCATAATAACTGCTAAAAGGATACCAGTAGGAATAGGTTGAAGTTCAGCTGCTCCATTAATACAGCTACCTAAAAATGTCATAAAAGCACCAATAGGAGGCGCTATTAAATAAGCGGTTAATGCTCCCGTTAAAATTGTTACAAAAGGTACTACAATTAAATCTAATTTAGTTTTTCCATTTACTAGACGACCTATTAGGATACCCACTGTAGCTGCTACAATAGCACCTACAGGCTCATTGGATTTTAATATAGCCGTGTTTTTTTGCGCACACCGCTGTCGATAACTACAGCCCCAGCTCCAAAGGCTTCTGTAACAATAGAACTGTAAAGGACAAGTGGCGGTGCTTTTAATTCGTAAGCTACACCTACACCAATAGCTGATCCTAAGAATAAACCAGCAACCATACCTATTTCATTTAATATTGGCAAACTAAATAATAGAGCCAGTTGTTTAAGAATTAAACCTGTTACTAGAGTAGCAAATAAACCATACGCCATACCATTTAGAATTTTAATAAAAAAATTTCTAGCTTTTATCGCCTGGTTCTTTAATCGGTTTTGAGTCATTTTCACCTTCCATAAAAAAGTTTAATACTTTTCTTTATAGATGTTTGTTTTAAAATATGGCTGGGGTAGCTGGATTCGAACCAACGCATGCCGGAACCAAAAACCGGTGCCTTACCACTTGGCCATACCCCAGCGTTTGGTGGGGAGAGCAGGATTCGAACCTGCGAAGTCGTCGACAGCAGATTTACAGTCTGCCCCCTTTAGCCTCTCGGGAATCTCCCCAAATAAATGGAGCTGGTGATGGGACTTGAACCCGCAACCTGCTGATTACAAATCAGCTGCTCTGCCAATTGAGCTACACCAGCTTACATGGCGACCCCGATCGGATTTGAACCGACGATCTCCTGCGTGACAGGCAGGCGTGATAACCGCTACACCACGGGGCCTAGATGTTGGTGACCCGTAGGGGAATCGAACCCCTGATACCGCCGTGAAAGGGCGGTGTCTTAACCGCTTGACCAACGGGCCATCTAGAATATTAATTTAATAAAAATTACTGGTCGGGGCGGAGGGATTTGAACCCCCGACCCTCTGGTCCCAAACCAGATACGCTACCAAACTGCGCTACGCCCCGAACCTGAACGCAAGAATAATTATATCATAATGCAATTAAATGTCAATGGCTTTTTAAAAATATTATCATTCCTTTTTATTTTTATTTAACGGCATTACTTCCAGTTTTTCTAAAGCTCTCTGATCCCCAGATTTTTTAGTATTTCAGAAGCAAGCCTGCCAACTTTTTCAATCGACAATCCATATAATAACACATTATAGTCTAGTTTTGCAATAGCTTTTTCACCATTTAAATCACCTTTATAACTGCTTCACCTGATGCTGTAGTCTCTTGCACAATTCCATTAAAAACCTCTTCTACAAAGGCTTTCCAGCCATTAGCATTCAATGGTTTTTCCAAAGAAATAGTAACCGATGCTGCATAAGCGGTTAACGCTGCTTCGCTATCCATTGAGAACCTCCTCATAATGAGCCATAATTGATTCTTCCTTATCAGTAGCCATTTTAATAACTTTTTTGTCAGGAAAATCAGCTTGAATATCATTTATTATATTCTGAACTTCTTGTTCAGATGCTGAATCAATTTTATTCATAATTAACAAGTCTCCTGTTTTTATCTGATTGAACAAAAGTTCGCCAATTACTTGTTTTAAAATAAACCATCGAGTTACATCAATTAATGTTATTATTTTTAAATCCATACCTTCTGGTGCAAATTTTAAAATATCTTGCAAAAACTTTTCAGGTCGGGCAATGCCTGATACCTCTAGAAGAATATCTTGAACATCGTATTTTGTGCCAACAACTTTCAGTAAGGGAATTTAAATTACCCATTTGTCCACAAATACAGCCCCAAAAAATTTCATAAACATCTGTATCCAGTTATCTCATTAAGCTTCCATCAATGCCAACATCCCCAACATCATTAACAATTAACATTATTTTTTATGTTCTTCCATTACCATTTTTTTGCCAATGTCGTTACTAAAGTAGTTTTTCCAGATCCTAAAAAACCACTAAAAAGATAGAGTTTAATCATGCTCCTCCTCATTTTAAGGAAATTGAATTGCCCTCATAAAAACTTCTTGAAAGTCTTTTTTCATTGCAATATCTAAGAAATTTATTTTTTTGGCAATTTTTTTCTCCTTCCAAAACCCCTTCTGTAAAAAGAAGTTTTCTAGCCCCTAAACCAGCAGAATTACCAGCAATCTTTATTTGTTCTGCTTTAACAGATTTAGGAAACAAACCAATTGTAATGGCACTATTTTTATCAATATATGAACCAAAAGCACCAGCTAAAACAACAGATTGAATCTCTTTTCCCTTGACACCTAGGGTCTCTTTTAAAAGAGTAATCGCCGCTAATATTCCTGCTTTTGCTAACTGCATTTGCCTTACATCATTCTTGCTGATATAAATTGCCTCTCCTAACTTATTTTCTTCTGGAAAACTCAATACAAAGCCTTGGTCAGTTATTCTTCTGCGAATATCTTCTTTCAAAAAAGTAGCTTCTTCAGCTTTAATTAAAGAGCTGCCTTTACTTAACACGCCCTCCTTTAACATAACGGCAATGGCATCCACTAGCCCAGAACCGCAGATGCCTTCAGGAGCAGTTTCACCAATAACGCTAACATTCAATCGATTATTCTCAACAAATACCTTTTCAATAGCACCCTTAATACCTCGCATACCCCATAGAATTTCAGCGCCCTCAAAAGCAGGGCCCGCTGCTGACGTTGTTAAAAAACCAACTTTTTTAGAACCTAAGACAATTTCCCCATTAGTCCCTATATCAACGAGTAAATTAATATCTTTATTCTTTAAAAATTGGGTATCTAAGACTGCCGCTACTGTATCACCACCCACTACTTTTTGTCCAGCTATACAAGGCGCTATCCTTAAAAGGCCTTTTGGATGAATATTCACATGGAGAGATTCTGCCCTTACTAAAGGTGGATATTTAAATACGCCCCGATAAGGAACCTTAGCTAAACACTCAGGTGAAACACCTAAAAGCAAACGGCTCATAGTACTATTCCCAACAAGGGTACATTCATAAATTGATTCTTTCTTTATACCACTTTCACTTTCTAAAATTTCAATAAGTTCATTTATAGTATTAACAATTTTTCTTGAAGTAAAGAAAGTCCATGCTTATTTTCCAATGTATAGCTAATTCTTGAAATTACATCTGCGCCAAACTCCTTTTGTTGATTTTCTTTTGAAACTACTGCTATATATTCTCCGGTTTTCAAATCAATTAAAGAACCTACCACAGAGGTAGTCCTTATATCAAAAGCGATGCCATATAGAATATTTGCTGTATTTCCCTCTTCTAAAGCAATAATCCTATCCCCAGAAGTTACAATTGTAATTTCACTAGTTCCATATTCTCTAGAAACTTTACTCAAAGCTTTCAGAGTTTCTATATCCATAGTTACATAGAAATTGTGATCCTATAAAACATTGACAAGTTGCTTTTGAAGACTTTTTCAATTTTCTTCATAAGCCTTTAAAGAAAATACAGTTTTAACTACATTGGCCTCACTGTCTTTTAAAACCTCTTTAGTTTTGTGTAAATTACTTTTTTATCCAATGTTTTCACTTTCTTCAAAACCTGTACTTCTATTGCTTCCGACACTCTATATTTACAGGCTAATTGCTTTTCCCAAGGTGCCTCTAAGCCAAGAGACCGTACTAAAATCTTACATTTATGACATGACCCCGCCACCACATGGATAATCCGTAGGAATATTAGCTGCTTTTAAAACTTTTTTTAATACAGTATCCTCCATAGATTCCACTGTAATATTTTCTAAGGGGAAACAGATTGATTAACTTTGATTATTTTAATGTACCTTTTACACAATGTTTCCCTACAACTCTCTCAAGTGTCTCTGCTCTAAGCTTACCTTTAATTAAAACAACATGACCTTCAGGACATAAGTAATAATTCAATCCTAAAGACTGGTTACGCATTTTCTCAAGAGACGTTTTTTCAAACAAAAACTTTCTTAAATAATTTCTTTTATGTTTTCTCTTAATTTCCAAAATTTTAATATTAGCTCGCATTTCTATTTTAGTTAAAAGAATGCAATAATCTAGAATTTGAAAGACTTCCCTATGAGGGACTCTGCTATCTTTTATTAAAATTATATGTCCTAAAACATCTGAATTCACCTGAATTTCTGAAGCAAACCATTCAATATGCCTATTTTCCTTATTGATATAGTATGCTTGAGCTGTTGTGTAGTAGCCAGCTTGGAGAGGTTTTTTCCATAATCCAACTTGATAAGGAAATGCTTCTTCCTGGTAAGGAGCGGCATAGTAATCGTCACTAATAGTAATAATAGTTTTTAATCCCGTCCACTTATAAACAGATTCAGCCATACCTTGAAAACCATGGCTCATAAATGAATCACTAATCTCTTCTTGAATTTGACTAATATTTTTTATTTCCTTAGTTTCTTTCGTCATTAAATTTGATTCAATAAAATTTGCAATTTCTGTATAAACAGCATAATTTGGCAAATTAATAATGGGAAATTTATAGCGATTGGCCTCCTCCTCTAAAATAGGAGGTAATTTACCATCAAAAAAATATAGTTTCATTGCCAAACAGGCAACATTCTTTTCTTTTAAATCCTTAATAATTGTTTTTTGTCGTTCTATATCATGGGCTAAAAATAACCTGAGGTTAATACCATTTCATGGCCTTTTAAATAATGATGACCATTAAGGGTATCCATTATAGCTACAGATTTCACTACAGCATCATAACTATTTTTATCGGCAGTTAAAAATTTTGATTCTGACAAAAATTTACAACTAAGCAACTCCTCTAATCTAAGCTCCATTCTCGTCATCCCCTTCCCAAATATGAAAAAAGGAGGATTTATGCTCAAGCTAGTTTAACTCTACCTCTGACAAATCCTCCCTTATTCTTTATTATTGCATATTTAACATAGGAAGCATACCATTTCTCCATACACTTTATTTAAAGGCATTCCTAAGTCCATTAATTCATTTTTTACTTTATTGTAGATTGCTTTATACTCAGGTGATGGCTCCATTTTCTTTAAGTCAAAGCATTCTTGAACGGACTTGCCTTTTGGGTGGTGCCAACAATTGCTCTTCATATTTAGGTAGTACTTTCTTCATAATTTCATTAGCTTGTTTTCTAGTCATACCTTGCTGAAGATTTAAATGTTTCTCCACACCAACACGCTTCTAAAGGCGTAATATAGAGTCTGTATAACGGCCACCTGCGGAACGATGCTGTGTTGTTTTAGAAGCACCCTGATACACAGTGATTCATTAGGCCCATTGCTGCTTCATATAAGAACATTTCAGTACATGGTCAGCGGTCTCATTAACAATCTTATTTCTCATAAACCCTGTATTTCTACTTACTGCCTGAATTGCTACACTGTTTGCCAAAATTGCTTTTCTACCACAGTTACCAAATAATTGAATATCATAGAAATAAGAACTTGTGTAATCTTGCCTGTAAAATAGTTGGTAACAACAAGTCTGTAGCAATATTAGCTAAAATAGTACCTTCTGGTGGACCTGCATAACTACCAATGTAAGAAAAGCCTCCTGCTCTAATTTTATGCCCATTATTTAAACCATGAATAATTCTATGGAAATTACTGAAAGTACATTTAAGCTCAACTGGTGTTAGAGACATAGTAACATTGCCTTTTCCTGCAAGTCTGGCCAGCGCCTCCTAAATGCCCAAACTCAGTACAAGCCCCTGCAACTCCATTACAAGCCCCTGCAACTCCAGTACAAGCCATTCCAAGGTCTACCCGCTCTCCAAAGTGCTTCTTGTTTAAGCTTTGATTCATAATCTCCCATTAATGTTTCGTAGGGTGTACCTGCTCTAATAGTTCTACCAAAAACCGTTGTTAAAGTAGGCCCGTGCAGGACATCAACTAACTTATTGTATTTAACAATACCCTCGACTAAAGGCATATACAAATCTTCTGAGCAAGCAATCCCTAAAGATACGCATAAAAGAGGTTCAATAGGATCTTCTGGTTTTCTAGGATGCATAACAACCTGATCTTGACCTTCTCCTAAAATATTCACTTTTTGATAATCCCGAATACACTCTAAAAGCTCACTTTCGTCAATTTTAATAATTCTCTCAGTATCTTCACAAAGTATTCCCAGTTCCAAAGTCAACTCCCAGCCAGCTTTAAAGAAACGATCTGCCAAACTATCATCACAGTTAATAGGATTTTCAGGATCATAGGTTTTTTCTAGTCCATGCTCCTTTAATTTGGAACGTATAGCGCCTGGTACTACTTTAGTATCCCACTCCTTAACTGTACATAGAGGACCACTATATGCTTTGTCTAAATTATTTAGTAATTTTTGAACTTTAATATCATGCATTTCCTTATCCTCCTAATTTAATTCTGAGTCAACAATGAGTGTATCCTGAGCAACAGGTTTACATTGCTTAATTAACTGCTTACACATTTCTAAAGCATCAAAACCAGTTCTGGACCAACCATCAGCTTTAATACCCTTAGCAAAATCAGCAGTAACCGGTCCTCCACCCTACTACATAAAAGTACTTATCTCTTGTACCTGAATCATCTAAATAGCTTACAATATCCTTTAGATAAGGTAGAGAAGTAGTCAGCAAAGTAGAAATACCAATTATGTCGGCATTAACTTCTTCAGCTTTCTCAATAAATGATTTTACTGGCACATCAATACCAATATTATGAACCTCAAATCCATTGACAGATAAAAGAGCTGCTACAATATTTTTACCAATATCATGAACGTCCCCTTTAGCTTGTCCAATTACTACAGAACCTAATTTTGTTGAAGCAATTTCTTCAGTATTCATAGATTCAAAAATAAGGGCAATGACTTCTGTCATTGTGTCATCTGAAACAATTAATTCAGGTAAAAATGCCTCCCCTTCATTGTAGCGTTAATTAACAATATCCATACCCTTTGAAGCACCGTCATTTAAGATTTCAAGGGGCTTATGCCTGCCGCCATAGCTTCTTTAACCAATGCTTTTCCTTCATCGGTTTCACCTTCAGCAATTGCATAACTGAGTTTCTTTAAAATTTCTTCTTTCATAGATAACGCCTCCATTCTTTTTATTCCATAGCCAATTACCCTTGTAATCGTCTAAGTAATTCATTTCTGAGTTAGTCTTCTCCAGGAATAATGCTTTCGTACATAATATCACCATCAATGCATAATGTAGGAATTGCAGTGACACCTCTTTATTTCATTAATTTTACTGCTGCCTTTTCTTTAATCTTATGCTCAATAACTTCAATGTCTCCATCTATTTTTCCGCTCACATCTAAAGCTAGTTCTTTCATATAAGTACAGGGAGCACATCCACCTGAATCCAATGTAAATAATTCTATCAATACCTTCTTACTCATGAGGACCCTCCTTAATCATTTCTATGAACAACATCTGTAATTGCTTTTATATTTTCAGGACTACTGCTATAAGGAATATCACAGCCAGGAGCTAAAATAAATCCTGGTCCCTTGCCTTCTTCAATGCATTTTTCAGCAAAAGCAATATTATCCTCAACTTCACCGAAAAGGATGCCTACTGTCAGTGGTAAATTTCCAGCAAATACCCTTTTCTCTTTTCTAGCTTCTTCTGCTACATAAGCAAAATCTAAGTTCTCATATACGCCAAAGCCATCTGCATTTACTTTAGCTAGATTGGGAATAACTCTCGTTGCATTGCCACAAACAAAAATCAATGAGTATCCTCCTGCTTCTCTGATTAAATCAATACTCTTCTGATAATATGGAGCTGCAAATTTACCAAAGAATTGAGGGCTAATTTGAGAGGTCATAGGGTCAACTATAGCAATAATTTCAACCCCTCTTTTTAAATACATTTTTATCATCTCTTGGCAAACTTCATCACAAAACTCTAAAATTTCCAACACTCTTTCAGGATCTTTAATCATGGCTGTTATCATATTACTACCCAGTAAATGTAAGCCCAATGTAAAGGGACCACATACAAGACCTAATACGCCAATATCATCACCATATTCTTTCATAATTCTTTCTGTTGCTTCCAAAACAATAGGTATTCTACCATCTTCTTCAGTAATCATCTTTAATTCTGATAGAGGAACCCTATCTAAAATATGATCCTTAACTGCTGGTGGATTTTCATCACTCCACAGCAAACCACACCCTAAAGCTTCTACTTCTAGTTGCAAATCAAAGGCAATTGGCAAACCATCTGGATTATACTCTTCTCTAGCTTTTTTAAATCCTTCAAAAATTAAATCTGCTGACTTTAATAAATCTTCTGCTGTTTCACCAATTAAATAGCCACTATGAACGCCAACGTAAGGTAACCAAGGAATCCGTTCAGGATCCCTATTATTTAAGGCTTCCATTAAAATAGATTTGTTATTCATACCCTATCCTCCTCTGCGTTTGAAAAAATTTACCTGTCTCTTAACTTGATTGTATAGCATCATCTTAGCAAAAACTATTTCATTTGATTGCATAATTTCACATACTTTCCATTGCTTTAGTATGCACATTTGGACATGGCACTAAATACATGCTTTTCATGATTCAAAATGTAGCTGTTTTTGCTCTAAATCATAATAAACTAATCTCCAGATGCTCCTATCATTAGATAAATATACATAAAGTATTTGTATATGATATTCTCTAAAAGCTAATTTTCACCATTGCTAAAAGAATAATTAATGGCTATACTAAATCCAATGAAAGAGGTTAAACAGATGGATAAATTACCTTTATTTAGCTGTGGTGGTGATGATCAAATTTTCTTTCCAAACCTACTTATTGAAAAAGAAAAACTGTCCCCTCAGCAAATATTTACGACTGGAAAAGGCATGGCTAAAATGGCTATTGCTTTAAAAAACTTTGAAAATAAAGATACCATTACAATCCCCTTCTCTACCAACATTGAAAGCGAAGCTTTAGGAGGCGCCTTTCAATTAGGTGCAGACATGACAGGACCTATTGTAAAAGACCAAGGAATCTATACATCTATGGACGATATAAAGAATATTCCTCCTATGAATTTTGGCAAAGGCATCCTTAAAGAGATATTGTAAGCAATTGAAGAGATTAAGAAAAAATATGAAACACCTATTGTTTTAAAAATAGAAGGTCCCTTTATAATCTGTGAATTTATAATGTCTACGAGTCTGTTTTATAAAGCTATTTTAACAAAGGATCCAACTATAGTTGATTTTTTAAAAAGATTAAAAAATGATTTACTTCACTATGTGGATTTAGCATTAGAAAAAAGTGTTTCCATAATTTCCTACGGAGATCCCAGTGGTAATTTAAATATAGTGGCCAAAAATTTTTCAAGCAAATGAACCAACTCTTTAATAAACCTTTTTTGAAGCACTAAAAAAGGTTTATTAAAGGGCTAGTCCATATCTGTGGTCAAGTAAAACCAATGGTCTTCGAACTACTGAAATGATCGAGTTGGAACCTTATCCAATCCCAGAAGTTAACAGTTATGCCAGTGCCCTTAATTACGCAACTGCAAAAGAAGAAAATATAATCATAATTGGTAATTATTGTCTCAATCTTGCCCACAGACCCTATAAAAAAGATTTTATTCATAAAGTAAATATAATTTAGAAATTTAAAAAGCCATACAGAAAACCTCTGCACGGCTTTTTAAATTATAATACATATTATTTACTTTGCTATACAAACTACTGAATAGTAAAAGTTCTGGTTGTCTTCTACTATTTCTAACCTGTTTTTCTAATAAAAGCCTTAATTCTCTGGGCATACCACCAATCAGTTACCCCACAATAGGTCCCCTGAATTAATGATAAGCCAATTGCTTCTACTACCTGAAAGTCTCTCTGGGGAAATATTTTCCATAAAACCCAGTCATAAAAATCTTCTTCTAAAGAACAAGGAATACCATTAACAACTGCTCGCAAAGGAGCATTTTCAGTCACTAGTTTTTCCCAAAATAGAGCCACAGCCTTCCGCTCTTCAAAAATGATATTTTTTTCAGTAGCAGAAATCTCTACAATATCCTCTGGAGATAAATCACTTGTCCCATTAATAAACCTAAGACTATCTCCCTCCAATTTAAAAGGGGGTATTTTCACACTGGTAATTCTACTTTTAGAGTCTTGCAAAATATGCATAGCCCAGTAAAATCCACAGGCTTCAGCTGGTGCATCACTCCACCAGATTCTAATATCTTCTCCCATATCCCCTGTCTTATAAAGGCGTTTTAATTGTGTTTTAAAACTCTCACGCTCTTCTTCCACCCAATTGTTTTTTCATATTATGAATTTCATAAATCTCCTTTACCATCTTCATATGAGAGTCTACATCAGTAACCTGAGAGATATCCCCTGATTATGCCAAAAGCCAAATAAGCACTATATCTGTAATCTCCAGAAATCTTAAGCCCTGTATAGGGTTTAACTACAGTATTGGTAATCTTTTCATTACCATAAGTATTCCCAGAAATTTCCACTCCCATAATTTGAGACTTATCCCCTGTGGCTTTCGCCAGACCCAAACTAGCTGCCCCAACTGGGACTAAAAATTAATTCAATCATTTTAACCTCTTCCCTCTTTAATCTAATTAATAGATTGCCATCATTTTAATAATTCTTTCTTTTAACTCATTTCTAATATGCTGAGGCTCAAGGCACTCACATTTATCACCAAAACTCAATAAAATACCATAGCCTAATTCATCTTCTACAAAAGGAAAATCAACAATAAAATAATCACTATCTACAGGTTTAATTGCTGCTTCTTTACACCGTTCAATAACCCGTTCTCTCATATCATTATGGACTTTTAATTTGATATAGACAATTCTTTGATCAACCCAGCCTTTCCCACTTAGATCTTCCTCAATAAATTCTCTAGGCTCAAATAATGAATCTACAATCTTTACCTCAAACATGCGATTTAATTTAAATATTCTAAATTCTTCCCTCAATCTACAATAAGCTTGGAGATACCAACTCCCCTCTTTTAAGACGAAACGATAAGGTTCAACTGTGCGACTTGATTTTTGTTACCACTATTAGAATACGTAAAAGTAAGGAGCTTGTTTCCCTCTAGAGATTCCTTTACTTTTTCTAAATTAGGACTAGCATAGGTATTGCCAGACCACATTGTCAAATCAATATAAACTTTCTTAGCTTTTTGTTCAATATCTTCTCTTTTACCTTCTGGTATTAGGCTTTTCACTTTCGCTAATGTACCTGCCATATCCTCAGCCGATAACGTAGCAGATATATTGCTTAAGTCAGATAAAAGAGCTGTAATATCAATTGCTGTGAAAAACTGTTTACTTACTTTGTAATTCTCCAGAATACCTATCCCACCATTAACACCAGGGTAGGTTATAATAGGAATTCCAGCTAAATCTAGCGTATCAGCATCTCCATAGATGGTTCTTGGCGATACCTCAAACATTTCAGCAAGTTTAGTAACACTGATTCTATCTTTTTCTAAGAGTACCATTATTATAACAATTAAGCGATCTATTTTCATTTTAAACCCTTTCTTATTTCTATTAAGCTAAATTAATTTTATAACCCTGACAGATAGATGTCAAGGTTGCCATGCTATACTTAATCTAGAATAAGAAAAGGAGTTATTAACATGGATTATTTACATGCATTCAACAAAATTATGACTGAGGGAAAGACAGTTGCTCTAGCAACAGCTACAGTAGCTACGCCAAATGTAAGAATGGTCAATTTCTTTTACAACCCACCAGAGGATAAAGGCATCCTCTACTTTTCAACATTTAAAGGCAATAATAAGATTAAGGAATTTACTGAAAATAACACTATTGCCTTTACAACTATTCCAGAAACAGGAAACAATCATATCAGAGTTAATGGAGGTACTGTAGAAAAAGCAATCTTACTATTCATGACATAAAAGATGAATTTATTAAAAAATCCCCTGATTTTGCAATGACAATAAAACAAGGAGGAGATGCACTCGAAATTTATGAAGTTCGTTTTAAGGATGCTACTTTAATTCTCGATTTCATGACTATTGTACAAGTAACACTATAACATAAAAAACAGCAATATTACAATTGCTGTTTTTTTTCTATTTCATTTATAAACCACTTTAAACTATTTTTTTTATCATGATTATTTGTATATGGTAGCCAAGTAATCTCAGAATGTCCTCTAAACCAAGTTAACTGTCTCTTAGCATATTGTCTTGTAGACTGTTTCATTTTTAAAACACTTTCTGCAAAAGTCATTTCACCTTTTAAAAATAAAACCATTTCCTTATAACCGATTGTCTTCATAGGCGCAGAATCCTCTGAAACCCCTGCATTCAATAATACTTCAACTTCCTGTAACAGCCCTTCGTCTATCATTTGGTCTACCCGTTTTTCAATTTGCTCATAAAGAGCAAGTCTATTTACATCTAATGCCGCTGCAATAAGATCATCCCTTAATCCACCACTCTCATTTTCTTGTTCCCAAATTGGTTTTCCAGTTAAATGAATAGCCTCTAATGCTCCTATGATTCTGGTCACATGATTGGGATGAATTCGTTTTGCCGAATAAGCATCTACCTTTTCTAACATATTATGTAAATAGGCAGAACCATTGGTTTCCTTTAATTGGTATAACTTTTTTCTATACGCTTCATCTATTGCTTTTTCTTTAAAACTATATTGATAGGCAAATGCTTTAAAGTATAGTCCTGTTCCCCCAACAATAATAGGAAAATAACCTGAATCTTGGACAATTTTAATGGATTCCTTTAATGCCTTAACATAGTCAGCCACAGTAAAGGGTTCATTTGCAGTTACAATATCTAACATATAGTGGGGAATACCTGCCATTTCCTTTGCTGTCACTTTTCCTGAACCAATATTAAAGCCTTGATATATTTGCACTGAATCGCAAGAAATAATAGCACCATTAACTGCTTTTGCAGTAGCAATAGCAAAACTGCTTTTACCACTTCCCGTTGGACCTAAAACACATCCTATCATTCCTAACTCCTTAAAAATAACTTTTCTAAATCATCCGTAGGCCATTTAATTACAGTCGGTCTGCCATGAGGACAGGTGTAGGAAAATTCGCATTGTCCCAACTGGAGCAATAAACTTTTATTCTCACTTTCTGTTAAAACATGCCAGGCTTTCACAGAGCCTACACAAGCTGCTTTTTCAATCATAAAATCTTCAATCATCTCAAGTTCTTTATTTTCAATTTTATCAACTAATTCCAGGAGAAAATCCCGTCCTGCTTCTTCTCCTGGCATAGATAAGGGTAGCCCTCTTAAAGTAAAACCATTTTCACCAAAAGCTTCTAACAAGACACCATAACCTTCTAAAGTCATAATATGTTCAACAATTTTTAAATAATCGCTTTGGCCAACCTCAATTAGTTCAGGTTTTAATAAAAACTGACTTTTAAAACCATCTTCTAAAAACTGTTTTTTTAATTCTTTCAAAACGAACTCTTTCATGACAAGCATGTTGATCAAATAAATACAAATTATCTTCCAATACACCAATTAAATAAGTTTGGATACGTCACCAATAATCATTACTTCCTCAAATGGATTTTTTCAATGGCTTCACCTTACCTGAAACTGTTAGGGTAATTTGTTCTTCAATTAAGGGCTTTTCTTCTCTAATTTCTGCTTTTTCTCTCTTTTCAGTTAATTTTGGACATATACTAAAAAAGTAGACAGGAAAAAGTGAAACATGTTTTAAATAAGTAGACACATAAGAAAGGATAAAATTATGAATAATTACAAGAAATACGATGAAGAATTTAAAAAAAGTATTGTTAATTTACACCAAAACGGTAAAACTCAATCCCAACTTTCTAAAGAATATGGTGTCTCCATGTCTGCTTTACACAAGTGGATTAAACTTTATTCTCAGGTTAGAATTGATGATGATACTATTCTAACCGCTAAGCAGATTAAGGATCTTCAAAAGCGTAATGCTCGACTCTAGGAGGAAAATATCATTTTAAAAAAAGCAATTGCCATATTCACGCCTCACTCAGACAAAGATTAATGGCTGTTCATACCCTTCGTTTTCAGCACGCTATCTCTTTTCTTTGTCATGTCCTTAAAGTGAACCGCAGCTCCTATTACAAATACTTTTCGGAAAAACTTTCTCCTAGAACTATTGAGAATTAAAAACTCCGTCAGCTTATTCTCGGAGATTTGTCATCTTACTAAGAGACGTATTGGCCCATCTAAGATTAAGGCTCTTCTTTCCTATGACTATGGCATCAACATCAGTATTGGTAGAGCGAGCCGCCTGATGACTGACATGAATCTTCCTAAAATGCCTACTATCAAACTTCGGTTTATTCATCCGAGGTCTATTCCCAATTTTGATTGCCCTAACTACCTAAATCAAAATTTTAATGTTCCTCAGCCCAATCAAGTCTGGGCTAGTGACATTACCTATATTAATTTAAATGCCTCTTTTGCTTATCTCTGTGTTATTATGGATTTATTTTCTCGTAAAATTATTGCTTGGAAGCTCTCTCTTAAAATTGATACTTCTCTTGTTAAGGATACTTTTATCAAAGCCTTTTATTCTCAAAAACCTTCTACTTCTCTTATTTTTCATTCTGACAGAGGTTCCTAATATACTTCTTTTATCTTTAGAAAGCTCCTTGATTCTTTTGGTATCATTCAATCTTTTTCTAAGCTTTCTCATCCTTGGGACAATGCTGTCGTTGAGTCCTTTTTAAATATATGAAAAAAGAAGAAATTCTTCGTAGGTCTTTTTCTTCCTTTGCTCAAATTAAGCTTTCCTGCTTTGAACACATTGAGGGCTTCTACAACCCCCTATACGTCCCCACTCTGCTAATAACATTCTTTCTCCTAATTCCAAAGAAGACTATTTTTTCACTTCTATTAAAACTTAATTTCACTTTTTCTATCTACTCTATTGACATTCTTCCAGTCAATTGTCGTAAGCTTACTAGCTCCATGACGCATAAATGCCTTTTTAATATTCCCTTTAGGTATCCCATAACCATTGTCAATAATCTTAATTTTATCTAAGCCACCATTTTCAATAGTAATATAAATCATAGTCGCCTTAGCATCCAAACTATTTTCAACAAGTTCTTTAATAACATCAGTTGGTGATTCAATAACTTCTCCAGCTGCAATTTGATTTATAGTATGATTATCTAATAATATTATTGTATTTTCCATACATTTACCTTTTCCCCTTCTTTAACTCAAAAAGAAACTGTAAGGCTTCCATTGGAGACATAGCATTAGGATCTACTGAATCCAACATTTCTTTTAATGGATTTTCTTTTTCCACAAACTCTAAAGTCATTTGCTATCCATCATTAATTCCTGTTATTGGAGGTACATGATTTTCTAATTCAGTCATTTTTACTTCAGCTCTCTTAATTAAATGTTCAGGCAATCCAGCCATTTTAGCAACATGGATACCATAGCTTTTGCTAGCACCACCATTAACTACCTTCCTTAAAAAACAACATCATCTTTGTATTCTTGAACAGCCATTGATAAATTCAACACATTGGCGTATTCATTTTCCAAATTAATTAACTCATGATAGTGGGTGGCAAATACAGTTCTAGCTTTAATAGCTGTTAATAAATAATCACTGACAGCCCAGGCAATAGCCAAACCATCTAAAGTACTGGTTCCTCTGCCAACTTCATCTAAAATAACCAGACTTTTATCGGTAGCATTATTAATAATAGTAGCCACCTCATTCATTTCAACCATAAAAGTACTCTGACCGCTGGCTAAATCATCAACTGGCTCCTACTCGAGCAAATACGCGATCAACAACACTTAATTTAAAGGCTGTAGCAGGGTACATAACTGCCACATTGAGCCATTATAGTAAACAATAGCCAAGGGTTCATTTGCCAGCCATATTAGGCCCAGTAATAATAGCTAAATTCTTGTCATTGGGATTCATTGTGAAAGAGTTAGGAATATAGTCTCCAAACTCAACTAATCGTTCCACAACAGGATGTCTGCCATCCACTATTTCAAAGCTTGGTTCATCTACAATTTCAGCTGCCACATAATTATATTGATTGGCTACTTTTGAAAAACTCAAAAGACTATCAATAATTGCAATATGATAGGCAGATTTTTTAAAGAAACTGTCTGGCTTAAAACCTGTTCTCTTATGCCTAGGAATATTTCATACTCTAGCTGTTTCAATTTTTCATCTGCATGAATAATTTTGTATTCTAATTCTTTTAAAGGTTCACTAATATAGCGTTCTCCATTAGCAATAGTTTGCTTTATAATATAATTATCTGGTACTAAATGAACATTACTTTTTATGACCTCTATGTAGTAACCAAAAACTCTGTTGTAGCCTATTTTCATAGACTTAATGCCTGTTCTTTTCTTCTCATCAGCTTCTAACTTTAAAACAAGTGATTTACTTTCCTTTGTAATAGTTCTTAATTCAGCTCCCTCTTTATGATAACCCTCCTTAATCAAAGAACCATCTTTTACAGTTAATAGTGCTTCTTCATTAATACTATTTTCTAATAATTCAACAAGTGAAATCGGATTACCAAGTGCCTCAACTACTTCTACTAAAGGTTTAAAGGCTTTCTCCATTAACTCTTTTTTTATAACTTCGATACTCACTAAAGAGTTTTTTAAAGCAAGTAAATCTCTACCATTGCCATTCCCATAGCTAATTTTTCCAAGTATTCTTTCAATATCATAAATATCTTTTAAATGCTTCCCTAGGGAATCTGTTAAAAACAAATCATTTTTCAAATAAGATATTATAGATTGGCGCCAAAGTATTTCCTCTTTATTTAAAAGTGGCTGTTCTAGCCATTTTTTAAGCAAACGACCTCCCATAGCAGTCCTCGTTTTATCCAAAATAGAAAGCAAAGTATTCTCTCGTGTACCTTTTCTAATATTTTCAGTAATTTCAAGATTTTTCCTAGTTTGGTAATCCAAAAACATAAAGTCATTTAAAGTATAATATTCTATGGATTTTAAATAATCAATATTGCCTTTTTGAGTATCATCTAAATAATGATATAAAATCATAGCACTTTTTTTAATGCTTTTATAACCTTTAATAGTATCTTCCATAATCAGTTTCTTTAAAGCACCAACATGTTCCCCTTTTGACATGGAAACATACCCATTATAAGAAGGGATACAGCTTAATAAAGATTCTTTCCTCTAAAATAGTACCAGGCGTAATAACTCTGACAACTTCTCTTTTCACCGATGCCTTTAGTTAACTTAGGATCTTCTACCTGCTCACAAATAGCCACCTTATATCCTTTAGAAACAAGGCGGTTGATATAGTTTTTGCTGCTGAATGGTAGGGAACGCCACACATAGGAATTTTTTCATCTAATCCTGCGTCTCTTCCAGTTAAAGCAATTTCAAGAATAGCAGATGCCTTTTTAGCATCTTCCATAAACATTTCATAAAAATCACCTAATCTAAAAAATAAAAAACAATCTTCATGCTCTTCTTTAATTGTTAAATACTGTCGCATCATTGGTGTCAAAGCCATCTTCTTCTCCTACTCCACTATTTCCCCAAAAAGTGACCAAGTATTTGCATCAGTTACTTTCACTTTCACTAATTCTCCAATTAAACTTTCCGAACCGCTAAAATTAATAACCTTATTACCCAACGTTCTGCCAGTCATAGCACCTTTAGCCGTCTTGTTTTCAACTAATACTTCATAAACTTTACCTAACATAGCTTCATTTCGCTCAAGACTTTTTCTTTTTTGTAAAGTTAGCATTCTATCAAACCGCTCTTTTTGAACCTCAGGATTAATATGGTTTGGCATATTTTCTGCTCGTGTACCTTCACGAACAGAATAAATAAACATATAAGCTTGATCAAAACCAACCTTTTCCATTAAATCTAAAGTATCTTGAAAATCTTCTTCAGTCTCTCCAGGAAAACCAACAATCATATCTGTTGAAATAGTCCCTTCAGGAAACACTTTTTTGATATAGGATACTAGAGATAAATATTTATCTCTAGTATAACCTCTATTCATGCTTTTAAGAACAGAATCACTACCTCCTTGAACTGGTAAATGAAATTGAGGACAAACATTTTTACTTTCGCTAATAGTATCAACAAGAGCCTCATTAAAATCTCTAGGATGAGAACTCATAAAACGCAAACGGTAATCACCTAATTGATCTAACTCCTTTAAAAGCATGGAAAAATCAGTTCCATCTTTAAAATCCTTACCATATGAATTAACATTTTGGCCTAAAAGAGTAATCTCCTTATAGCCATTAGCTAAAAGAGACTGAACTTCCTCTCTAATAGCTTTAATAGACCGGCTTTTCTCCCGACCTCTCACATAGGGGACAATACAGTAAGAACAAAAATTATTACAACCATAAATAATATTTACATAGGCTTTTAAATCATCTGCACGGCGCATAGGCACTTGATCTTTAATCATCATAGAATCTTCTTTTGAAACTGCATAAACCCCTTCATGGTTAGCCATTTTCTGTTCAAGAAAAATATCAAAATCATTTAGATTATGAGTCCCAAAAATAATATCTACTTGCTTAAAACGTTTTTGAATCATAGTAGCTACATCTTCTTGTTGGGTCATACAGCCTCCTACAGCAGTAATCATATTCCCTTCTTTTTTATCCTTAATTTTCTTCAGAGCACCTATTCGACCTAACACTTTTGCCTCAGCTTTTTCTCTGATACAACAAGTATATAAAACCACTAAATCTGCTTCTTCAATCGTATCACTTTTAGTGAAACCCTTCTTTTCTATTAAACCTGCCAAAGTTTCAGCATCATGCTCATTCATTTGACAGCCCCATATTTCAATAAAATATTTCAATCACGTCATCTCCTGATTTTCTTCTATCTAATTATTATAGCAAATTTCCCCTATTATAAAAAGAAGGATATTCTTTATAAGCATAACATAAAAACCATTTCCATTTTGAAGCATTCCATAACATCTAAACATATATAAAGTAATCTTTTTTATCTGTATACAATAAAACTCCTCCAGCATTTTGCCCAAGGAGTTCTATAATGTACTTTTATATTATTTTCATAAAAATAGTTGCCAAAGTCATTTTAATTACTACTAAATAGTATTAATACGTTCTTCCATTTTTCCTAAATACTGTTAAACTGGCAATTAGTCCACTTCCAATAATTAAAAACCAACTGATAGCACTTCATAACCACCTGTTTTAGGCAATGATTTTCTAGAAATTTTACCAATTTCATTAGCTTGGTTATCGGATTTATTTTCAGAATCTAATAATTCTGACCTTTTGTTTTGAATCCATTGAGCATATACTGTAATGTCGCTATCTAGCATGATAGTTGTTGCAAAATTCCATGTTAACCCACTTCCATCTGATGCTGTATTCCAGCCACTAAATGTATACCCTTCTCTTAGTGGATTATCTACAGGATTTGCTAAACCTCCTATTTTAATCATTTGATTCTCTGGAGCAATTCCGCTACCACCTTTAAATCAAAAGATAATCTATAAAACGGTTCTGCATAATTTAAAGGCTGTATAACAGTTCCTGAAAAATCAGAATTCCCATTACCTATTGTTATTGTTTTATTAAACACAAAACTAACTGAACTAGTATCTTTTGTTAATGATTTCCACGCAATATCATTTCCTGTAATCACACAATCACCTGTTCCGCTAGTAGGTGTGGTACGACTTCTCCCATTGCAGTAATCGATGATGTTAATGTAAATGATTGTGTTATGAAATCTTTAGGCAATAAACTGATTGTTTGATTAGATAAATTCAAATACTCATTAATAGACTGTAGCTTAATTAATGATAAAGGTAAAACTGACAGATGATTATTTGATAAATCTATACCTATTAACCCAGTTAAATTACCAATGCTTTCCGGCACATTTGTTAACTGGTTATCCAATAAATTTAAAATTTGTAAATCAGATAATTTACCAATGCTTTCTAGTATACTTGTTATTTGGTTAGAACTCAAGTTTAAATATTGTAAATTAGTAAAAACATCTATACCTGTAACGTCAGCCAGTCCTTTTTGTTCTAAATCAAATTCTGTACAACTTAACACACTTTGATCCATCACATCATTAACATTTTTTCCAAATTCTCCTGCTATCACCTCTGCTGTATGTACATTAGGAAATTGCTGTGCAAAAGTTACTGTCTCTTCGGCCTTTAAAAAGCTCGTTGTCATTATACTTAAAGCACTAATAAATATTACTAGTAAAAAATCATCGCTATCCTAAAAATAGATAGTCTTTTGACTCTCATAAACACCCTTCTTTCATTCAATCTGTTTTTGATTTACATCGTTTCAATATTACAATAGCATATGCTCTTCTGTCAATACTTGTATATTAAAAAAATACATTCATTGTATAAATAAAAATATTGGTAAAAAGTGTTGTAGCTAGTGCTTCTAGGAATTCTCCCTTTTTGCTCTAGGATGAGCATTATCATATACTTTTTTTAGTTGATTTTTAGTTATGTGAGTATATACTTGCGTTGTCGATAAACTTTCATGCCCTAAAAAGCTTTGAACCACCCTAATATCTGAACCTCTTTCAAGAAGATGGGTTGCAAAACTATGGCGAATTATATGAGGAGATACATCAATATTTTGAGCCGTTGTTTCAATACAGTCGTCAATAATTTTCCGCACCATCCGGTCATTTAATACTTTTCCTCTTACACCTATGAATAAAAACTCAAAAGAAATACCTTCTTTATAAAATTCAGGTCTGCCTTTATCTAAATAAGCATTAATACTTTTAATGGCAAAGGAACCAATTGGTACAATTCTTTCCTTATTGCCCTTACCAATTACTCTAATATAGCCTTCCTTTAAATGAAGATCCCCCCTAGTTAAATTAACTAATTCACTTACTCGAAGACCGGTTCCATAAAGAACCTCTAAAAGGCAGTAGTCCCTCAAACCCCTTGGGGTTTCCTTGTCTGGTATTGATAAAAGTTTTTCAATCTGGTATTCATACATAAAATTTGGCAATCGCTTATCTAGCTTAGGGCTTTGAATATAGACCATTGGATTATTCTCAATAAAAGCTTCTCTATTTAAAAATTTAAAAAAAGATTTTAAAGTAGCAATCTTTCTAGCCAGCGTTCTCTTGCTATAATTATGCTTATTTAAATAATTAATATAAACTCGAATAGCTTTGTGGTCAACTTCACTTAAGTTAATCCTTCTATCTAATGATTCAAGCCAATTCGTCCATTGTATTAAATCTTTATTGTAAGCTTCTATTGTATGTTGAGAATAATCTTTTTCAACAGATAAGAAATTAATAAAATGATTTATATATATATATAATTCTTCCAAAACACAATCCTTTCAATATCAAAAAAGATAAAAAAGTGGTTTTCCCTACTTTTTTAACACACATTATGCTTTCACTGCATTGCCTAAATTAACACCTAAATCATAAGCTGCTCTCAGAGCCTCTTCATTTGGAAACATTTTCGTTTTTGTACTGCCAACAACTTGAAAGCCTAAATTAGTGAGACGTTCTTCAAGATACTTACATGCCTCACCACTCCAGCCAAAGGAGCCGAAAACTGCAGCATTTTTGCCTCGTGAAGTATAGGGACTTAAACCAAGTGTAACTTCCCAAATCGGTTCTAGAACATCTCTATTAATTGTTGGTGATCCAAGAGCCAAACCATCTGCTTTTTCAGCAGCCTTAACTACATGATCAATTGGTAAAGTACCAATATCAACAACATTAGCTTTTAAACCTGTACTTTCAATACCTTCTCCAATTTTTTCTGCTAACATTGCCGTATAGCCATAGCAACTAACGTAGTGAACATAAACTACTTTAGGTTCATTTTTTTTCAAACTTTGTTCTGCCCACTTCTTATACCAAGTAATAGTATCATCAATATCTTCAGTTAAAATCGGACCATGGGAAGGTGCAATCATTTCAATGTCTAAATCTTTAATTTTTTCAATTCCATCAATTGCATAGTTTTTAAAGGGATTCATAATACCATCTAAATAGACTTGCTGAAAATGCCTTAAAGTATCTTTACCTGATTTAAAGTCTAAATAGTCTTTATTACCATAGTGACAACCAAAGAGGTCACATGGAAATAATATTTTATCTTCTTTTAAATAAGTAAATTGAGTATCAGGCCAATGTAAAAATGGAGCTGAGACAAAACTTAATGTTTTACCCCCTAAATCCAACACATCTCCATCTCCAACAATCATACACTCAATATCTTCATTTAAGATTTCTTTTAATAAATTTGCTGCAAATCTAGAAGTCACAACCTTTGCATTTGGTGCTTTTTCTAAAAACGCCTTTAATGATCCACTGTGATCAGGCTCAGTGTGATTCATAACTATATAATCAATAGACTCAAGAGGTGTAATATTTTCTATTTTTGTTAGAAACTCCTCACTAAATCCAGCCTTTACAGAATCTATAACTGCATTTTTTTCCCCTCGCACTAAATATGAATTATAGGATGTACCAGCTTCTGTTTCAAATATTACATCAAAATACTCTAATTCAGCATCTAAAACACCTGTATAATATACATTGTCTTTTAATTGTTTCATCTCACCACTCCTTTTCTAATTTATCTACTATTTTATCGTAACATATATGGGGATGTTAATCAATTTAAAAAGCTTTAAACATAGGGAAAGCCCCCTAATTTTAAGGAGGCTTTCCCTATTGAAACATCTACTAATTTTGATACATTTGATTAGATGTTTTTTAGCTTCTAATTTAATTTTTTCTTCATCAATTGTTAACATTTTACCATCTTGATAAACAATACTTCCATTAATCATTGTTAACTCTACTGGTCTCGAATAACCTACAGTTGCTAAAAATGATTCAGGATCCAATAGAGCACCTACCTGCTCTAAATAACTTACATCAATCATAAATAAATATGCAGCCTTACCAACCTCTAAAGATCCAATATCCTTTTCTCGACCTAATAGTTTTGCACTGCCAATAGTGGCTAGTTTAAGAATATCCAATCCTATTGGTGCTGTTACACTGTTGTTTAAACGATGAAGTAAATAAGCACTTCTGATTTCCGCCATTAAATTAGAACCGTCATTGCTACCACAGCCATCAATGGCTAGACCAACAGGGATACCTGCCTCTAGCATTTGAGGTATTTTTGCAATGCCTGAAGATAGTTTCATATTAGAAACAGGACAGTGTGCTACCCCAGTCCCCGTATTCTCTAAAACTTTTAACTCTTCATCTGAAAAGTGAATACCATGAGCATACCAGACATCTGAACCTACCCAGTTACATTCCTCTGCCCATGCTAATGGCCTTTTGCCATAAAATTCTAGACAATAGTTTTCTTCATCTATAGTTTCCACTAAATGTGTATGCAAACGAACCTTGTTGGCTCTAGCCAATTTTGCAGCCTCAATCATGATTTCTGTATTCACTGAAAAAAGTGAACAAGGAGCCACAACAACTTGTGCCATAGACAAAGGACTGGCATCATGATATTTATCAATTAGTCTTTGACAATCACTAAGGGTCTCCTCACAAGTCTCTATTAAATCATCTGGTGGTAAACCACCATCTTTTTACCTCTATTAAAGGAACTTCTACCACCATGAAAACGAAGTCCTAAGGACTTAGCAGCTTCAAATTGTCTATCTAACATTTCTTTGCCAGCACCTCTTGGAAAAACAAAATGTTGATCAAATAAAGTTGTACCACCGTATTTTATAAATTCTGACATAGCAACTATGGAGCTATAGTAAAGAGAATCAGGTGTAACTTTTAACCAAACATTATATAAATACATAAGCCAATCGAAAAGTTGAAGAGACTGTATTTCTGGAATATTTCTAGTAAATGCCTGAAGAAGATGATGATGGCTGTTAACAAGGCCAGGATAAATAAATTTTCCTTTTCCATCAATAACCCTTGCTTCATTATCTTCAATATTAGTTCCCATTTTTAATAATAGGACCTTCTACTAAAATATCTCCATTTTTAAATAAAGTACCTTTATCGTCACATGTAACAATACATTGTGCATTTTTTATCAGCGTCTTATTCTCCATAACTATACCTCACTTTCTTTTTTCTAATAAGAGCCATTTTAATTCTCTCGGCAGTTAAAGGCAATTGATTAAACTGGATATCTGTACAATTTAAAATTGCATTTCTAATAGCAGCAGCAGGGGCAATATTAGGTGGCTCTCCTAATGACTTATTACCATAAGCACTGCTAGGTTCTTCTGTTTCAATAAAATGAACTTCCACATCAGGAATATCCATCATAGTAGGAATTTTATAATCCAAAAGATTGCCATTTCTGACTCTACCTGTTTTTCATCAATCAAAATTTCTTCATAAAGACCATAGGCTACAGACATAGCTGTTCCACCTTCAACCTGGCCTTCTGCTAAATCAGGATTAATCACTTTACCACAATCAATTATGGCTGTAATTTTTTCTATTTCAACCTTACCAGTACTAGCATCTATAGTAACCTCAGTAAACGCTGCCCCAAATGTTAAAGCATTTGTAGTAGGAGAATAGTAGGCTTCCTTAGTTAATGTCTGAGGATTCTTATAATCGTAGAATAGTTTCATTGTGATATCTTCTACTGTACATACTATTTCCCTTCTAGTCTTATTAATAACATTTCCATCTCTTAAATCTAAATTTTTTCTATCTTCTGCCAGCACAATAGCTGCTTTTTCAAAATAGCTTTCTTACATTTTTTTCCGCTTTTTTATCGCCATTCCACTTACATAGGTTCGTCTTGATGCATAAGCGCCTGAATCAAAAGGACAGATAGCGCTGTATCAGAACCAATCACTTTAATCTGTTCGGCTTTTATACCAATAGCTTCAGCTGCAATCTGAGCCATTGTTGTATCCGTGCCTTGACCAATTTCTGCACAACCGATAAAAAGAGTTGCTGATCCATTTTCATTCATCATTATTCTAGCTCCAGCTAATTCCACATTATGAGGAAAAGTAGATTGAAAATAGCTAAAAAGAGCCATGCCTACACCATAATATTTTCCACTCACTAATTTATCCAGAGCTCTCTTTTCGTCCCATTTAATAATGGATTTGCCTTTGGCAATAATTTCTGGCAAACCACAACTCCTAATAGCAAAGCCATTAACAGAATTATAGTCCCCTATTTTACATAAGTTTTTCTCTCTAAATTCAATAGGATCCCACTTCATTTCTTGAGCAATATTATCCATATGAGATTCTACTGCAAATGTTAGCTGAGGAATACCATACCCTCTCATAGCACTTGCTATTAAGAGATTTATATAGACTGTAGTCGCTTTATAGCTTAGATTTGGTGCTGGATATAATACAGAAAACTGACCCCCTATATTACCACAAACACTGTGACCATGAGCACTATAAGCTCCTGTATTGGAGATTACTTCCATAGAACGGACGATAATTTCTCCATCTTTTTGTACCCCTGTTTTAAGTTTAAAAACCATACTATGCCTTGTGCGAGTAGCTTCAATTGACTCTTCTCTTGTAAATTCTAAGAGAACAGGCCTTTTTCTGCTAAAGCTAAGGCGCCATTTAAAGGTTCCAGAACTGCATCCTGCTTTACACCAAAGCCACCTCTTCCAACTAATGTCTTAATGACTCGGACTGAGTCAAGATTCAAGCCAAGGGCTTTTGAAATTGTCTTTCTTAAAATATGAGGACCTTGATTAGCACTATGCACAACTAAAGTTCCATCATTTTCTAAATAAGCCAAAGAAACAGCTGGTTCAATAGGAACATGTTGTACAATTGGTACCTTGATTTCATTTTCAAAAATCAAATCAGACTCTTGAAAACCTTTTTCAATATCTCCTTCTTCATAGCTATGACTATCAGTAATGTTGCCTGTACCCGGGATGAATATCCACTGCTCCTTCTTTTAATGCCTCTTCTGGAGTAACATAAATAGGAAGAGGCTCTATGTCCATTGTAATGAGGCTAATTGCCTCTTCAGCTATTTCTAATTGTTTCAGCTGCAACAGCTGCAGCTGCAATGGGATCCCCAATATAGCGTACATGTTGTGTCAGAATCAACGTATCTAAAGGGGTATCTTCAGGATAAGGGTGACCTGTTGTTGTGTAAGGAATCATAGGTACATCATCATAGGTTAGTATTGAAACAACACCAGGTAATCTCTGAGCTTTGCTAATATCTATTTTTTTAACAATGCCATGAGCCACTGGACTCCTTAAAATTTTCCCATAAAGCATTCCAACCATTTTAAGATCGCCAACATATTTACTCTGTCCAGTGACTTTATTAAAAGCATCAATTCTCTTCACCCTATGTCTAATATAAGAGTGTTTTTCCATAATGCCTCTTCCTTTCTATCATTAGCTTATTCAGTTAATGTTCTTCCAGTTACAACTGCATCTTCTTCAATGTCTTCAATATCATCAACTTTATTAAAACCAGATGTTACAATCATAGAAAACATAATCAACATAACGGCTCCTAAAACAGGTCTCGGTATCATAGTTGCTAAAGCAGCAAATTTAGGCAGTAATCCTAAAATAAAGAGAAAAACACCTGCTAGTACAACTACAAATCTACTATTAACTCTAGTTAAACCAACTAAACCTGCATTACCTGAATAGGTTGTATATGGGAAAGAATTAAAAATTCCTCCAAGGACTGTAGCAATTCCTTCAGCTCGTAACCCTTTTGTCACTTCCTTTTCTCCAATTTCTTTGCCAACATAATTACCAATGACAAAAAATGTGCCCGTTGATTCAATCATTACAATTAACATCACAACACACATACTAATAATTGCCTGGATATTGAAAGTAGGCAAGCCAAAATGAAATGGTCTAACAAATTGGAACCAGCTGGCTTCAAAAAGAGGTGTTGGATCAACTAATCCCATAAAAGCTGCAATTATAGTACCAGCAATAAGGCCAATTAAAATTGAAATTGACTTCATAAAAACCTTTGTGAAACGATTGATTATGACCACAAGCAGTAACGTAATACCTGTCAACAATAAAAATTGAGGAGCACCATATAAATCCGTTCCTACAACTTGAGCCCCTCCTGCAATATCCGTAATACTATTGGGAATTAAAGATAAACCAATGATACAAACTACAGAACCTGTCACTACTGGTGGGAACAACTTCAAAATCTTCCCAAACAAAGGCGCAATTAGAAAAATAAAAACACCTGCAACAATAATCGATCCATAGACTGTTGTTATTCCAAAATTATTCCCTGTAGAAATAATAACAGCTATTGGTGCAAAGGCACACCCTAGAATTACTGGTAACCTAATACCTATATGTTTTCCCATTCCCAAAGACTGAATAATTGTGGCGATACCGCAAGTGAATAAATCTGCTGCAATTAAAATGCCAATTTCTTGATGCGAAAGTCCAAGACCTGCACCTACAATTAAAGGAATAGCAACACCACCTGAATAAAAGGCCAAAACTTGCTGAATTCTGAGCATACTCATTTCCCCAAAGGGAAGCATTCCATCAATGTCTGATTTTCCTTTCATTTTAAAGACTCCTTCCTTCTGCTTTTATCTGGCTTACCCTTAAATTTCCTCCTTTCTCTATCAATAAAAATCCCCTACTAAAAAAATCTAGTTTTTTAGTAGGGGGACTGGAACCCTTCGTTAATTAAAATATACCCAACCTGGTTTTCAATGTCATTATATATAATCACAATTTTTTTAATATTCTTATGCTTTACATTTACTGAATTCCAAGGCAAAATTTTATTAATATTTTTAATGGTTTTTATCTATAATCATTTCAAAAATGATATAAATGTATTATAATAAGGAAAAGTACAATCAGGAGGAATTAAAATGGATAGTTACATCTGTAATGTTTGTTGGTATACATATTGACCCTGCAGTTGTTGACCCAAAAGCAGGTATTGGGCCAGGAACACCATTCGAGTCTTTGCCTGACTGAAGATTGGTTCTGTCCAATTTGTGGTATGACAAAAGAACATTTTAGAAAAGGGTAAGTTACCTTATCAAAAAAAGAGACTATTTCCACTTAGAGATAGTCTCTTTTCATATACCTAATAACTGCTTTATTTATCTACCAATATTAAAGCCTTTGGATCAAAATAAATTGTCCAAGGGCCTCCCTTATTTTCAATAGTTTGCCAAAAATTTCGGCTCATTTCCCAACGTAATAAGTTTTCCTCTGTTTTTTCTGATACACTGAGATAAATACTCATATCAAAAGGGTTTTCAACAACATTTACAGGATAAAGAACTACCCTATTAGCTACTTCATTTTCCCTAGCAAAACGTAAATATTGATCCTGAATACCTACATGTGTAACATTATCTGAAACCCTATCCTCAGTTTTTAAATTGATACCCCAATCCATAGCAAAAATATCGTATTCACCAATTTTCCTACATTGAGAAAAATTTTTACACCCTGTTAATTGTCCCGTCTTTAAAGTAGGGGGCTTTTTGAAAATAGTCTTCTTGTCTCCAAAAGCTTCAACTTTTCCTTTATCTACAACAATAATATCATTACATAAACGATAAGCTTCCCGCATATTATGAGTCACAAATATAGCGTAACCTTGATACCAGCTAAGATTTTCCCTCAATTGCTCAATCATCTGATGCCTCAAATAGCTATCCAAAGCTGAAAAAGGCTCATCTAGTAGAAGCAACTCAGGATTTAGTACCAATGCTCTCCCTAAAGCTACTCGCTGCTTCTGACCTCCAGAAAGCTGACTTGGAAAACGATTTTCTAAACCGCTTAATGCCAGCCGGTAAATCATTTTAGCCACAGATTCATTTCTTTCTTCCTTTGCTAACTTATGAAGGCCAAAGCCAATATTTTCCACTACAGTCATATTGGGAAAAAGTGCATAATCCTGAAATAAATAGCCAATTTTCCGTTCTCTAACTAATTTATTAATCTTTTTATCACTATCAAAAAGAACCATATCATTTAAAATAACTTGTCCCTCATCGAGCTTTTCAATTCCAGAAATACCTTTTAAAGTCATAGTCTTACCTGAACCAGATGCCCCGAGTATCCCTGTAATCTTTTCTTTGCAAATAAAATCAACATCTAGGGTAAATTCTTTAAATTTCTTTTTCAGCTTAACCTTTAAAGCCATTTTAACGACCCCTTCCATATTGATTTTTCTGCTGTCTCTGGGTCCAGTAATTCATTAAAATCATGCCAATTAAAGAGATTGAGAAAATCAATCCCGCCCATAAATAAGCTTTATTCATATCCCCTGCTTCAACTGCAAAATAAATAGCTAAGGGAATAGTTTGGGTTTTTCCTACAATATTTCCTGCAATCATTAAAGTTGCACCAAACTCTCCTAAGCCACGGGCAAAAGCTAAAACTGCTCCAGCACAAATGCCTGGCCAAGCTACCGGTACTACTACCTTCCAAAAAACACGCCACTCTTTTGCCCCTAAAATTCTAGCACTATAAATCAAACTATCATCTACTTGCTCAAAAGCCCCTCTAGCAGTCTTATACATTAATGGAAAAGAAACTACAGTTGCAGCAATAACAGTGGCAGTCCATGTAAATATAACTGAAACATTTAATGACTCAAAAAGAAATGAACCTATAGGACCATTTTTACCAAAAAATACTAGCAAAAAGAACCCAATCACTGTTGGTGGTAATATTAATGGTAACATTAAAATACTATCAATGACACCTTTAAATTTACTCTTAGATCTGGCTACAAACCAAGCTGCTAGCAATCCTAAAAAAAATGTTACAATTATAGAAAGACAGGCCGTCTTTATAGAAACAATTAATGGAGACCAATCCATATTTACTTACCTCAATTTGCTTTCCTTATTTCATCAAGAAAAAGCAGCACCAAAATGATTCTGCTTTTTCAAGAAATCTTGACTTACTCTATTATTAATATATCACTTATTGAATCTTAGTAAAACCAAATTTTTCAAATTTAGCTTTAGCTTCATCTCCTTTTAGATAGTTTAAAAAATCTTTTGCCCCTTGTTGGTTTTGTGCATCTTTAAGAACTGCTGCTGGATAAGTAACTGGTTTATGACTGTCTTCTGGTGCTGTTGCTGCAACTTTTACACCACTAGCTACTTTGGCATCTGTTTCATAAACAACACCTGCCTCAGCATTTTTAGTCTCTACCCATGAAAGGACTTCTCTTACATCTTTTCCATAAACAAGCTTGCTTTCTATTTTTTCAAAAAGCTTAAAATAATTTAAAACGTCCTTAGTATAAACCCCTACAGGAACACTGGCTGGATCTCCCATGCCTATTTTAGTTACACTGTCTTTTGTTAAATCTTCAAAAGAAGCCACCTGATTATTATCACTAGGAACAATCAGTACAACCCTATTTTTTAGTAAGTCTATTCTGGTACCCTTAACAATTAAATCCTTTTCTTCCAAAGCGTTCATTTGTTTAGGGGCTGCTGACATAAACAAATCAGCAGGAGCTCCCTGTTCTATCTGCTGCTGCAAAGAACCTGAACTACTAAAATTATACTCAATTTCCACATTCTTTTTTTTACTAATGTAATCTGTTTTAATTTCCTCCATTACATCTTTCAAACTGGCTGCTGCAGAAACTGTAATTTTTGATGGTTCTTTACTTGTGTCAGTGCCATTGTTACCGCAAGCGACTAGTAAAAAACAACTGCTAAACAAAAGCAATAACCCAATAACAATACTCCTACTCTTTTTAAATAACATATTTTTCATTATATACCTCCAAAATATTAATCAATCTGATTTATTGTACAGTACTAAAACCATACTTGGTAAATATTTCTTTTGCTTCACTAGTTTGTAAGAATGCTAAAAAACTTCCGCACCTTCTTTATTTTCATTATTTTTCAGAATAGCTGCTGGATAAACAACTGGCTTATGGCTTTCTTCTGGAGCAATTGCAGCAATTTGAACATTTTTGCCCACTTTAGCATCCGTCTCAAAAACAAAGCCTGCATCTGCATTTTGGGTTTCTACCCAGGATAAAACTTCTCTTACATCCTTCGCAAAAACTAATTTTTCCTGAACAGCATCAAAAATACCATAATAGTTCATTATTTCTGTACCATAAACACCTAGCGGTGTACTACCAGGGTCTCCAATTCCAACCTTAGAAACATTTGAATCACCCAAGTCTTCAAAACTGTTAATTATCGAATTATCCTTTGGCACAATTAATACTATTTTGTTTTTTAAGAGATTTACCTTTGTATCTGTTAAAACTAAATCCTCAAAAATTAATGCTTCCATATGCTTAGGAGATGCTGAAATAAAAATATCTGCAGCAGCACCTTGTTCTATCTGTTGTTGCAATGAACCAGCACTACCAAAATTATATTGAATAGCAACTGACGGATGTCGCTGAATGTAAATGGTCTTCAATTCTTCTAAGACATCCTGCAAACTTGCTGCTGCAGAAATATTTAAAGTTGAAGGTTCTTCTTTTTGCTGACATACTGTTAATAAAAGTATTCCTATGATTAAAAGAAGCAAACCACATTTTATAGCTTTATAGCTTTTAGTAATGTTTTACTCATTTTTTTCATAATCCTCTCTTAATTTTTAATATAAAAAAATCAAAACGTGACAATAATAATCAATTCTTAACAATTATTAATTAAGTTTGATTATTATTATAATCTTATAACTATATTTTGTCAATAAAAAACAGTTGGAATTATAAATTCCAACTGTTTTTTTAGATAATGCCTAACTAGTTATCAAAAAGATCATCTAGAGAATGCCCAAGAACATGAGCAATACTCTTGCAAGTTTTAATTGAAGGATTAGCAGTTCCACCTTCAATCATATAAAGATTTTGCCTAGTAATTCCTACTGCATCGGCTAATTCACGAATTGAATAGCCTTTTCCCAAACGATATTTTCTGATTTTGTCCGCGTCTTTCTTATTCATTTTCCACCTCCGTATAATTAATATAGCTTAATTAAATACTTTTAATATCTTGAAGCACTGCCTTAATAAACTTCCATACTCTTTCTGTTGATGAAATTGATAGATGTTCTTCTGCAGTATGGGCTCCGATAATAGTAGGTCCAAAACTTATAGCATCAATATCTGGCATCTTTTCTTTAAAAATACCACATTCAAGACCAGCATGTATCGCAACAACTTCACCTTTGTTATCAAACCTAGCATTATAGCACTTCGTACATAAATCTCTTACTTTTGAATGAGCTTCATAAGCCCAAGCTGGGTAGAAACCATAATTTTCTGCAGTTCCATCAACCGCTTCAGCTAAACAGCTTAAACTATTAACTAAATCCATCCCCTGACTCTTAATAGAACTTCTTAAGGCAGATTCTAACAATACATGGTTTTCTGTTGTTTTCACAATACCGTTATTCATAGAGGTCTGTACCAATCCTTCAATATATTGACTGCGGCTTAAAGGACCATAGGGAATTAATGTTAAAACAGTTGCAACATTGAGACTATCCTCTACAGACATTACTTTAAATATACCTTGTGTTGAATCCTCTATTACAATTTTAATATTAGAATCCTGAGGAGTATATTCTGCTTGTAATTCTTCCTCTAAAGTAGCAATAATTGAATTTACTTTCTCCAGGCTGGATGCTTCAATTAATACGGTAGCTCTACACTCCCTAGGTATGGCATTATTTTTTGCTCCTCCAAATATGCCACCTAAAGAAAATTTAATATTCGCAACACTCATATTATTTAAAAATCTGCCCATTAGTTTATTAGCATTGGCTCTTTCTTTAGCAATTTCCAACCCTGAATGACCACCTAGTAAGCCAAATATTCTGACACTTAACAGAAGACCTTGAGTCTCTTTAAATTTTATAGGAATCGTAATAGCATTTGTATTACCACCTGCACAGGAAGCATAAAACTTCCCTTCCTCTTCCGTATCAATATTCATGAAAATCTTACCTTCAAGTACACTGGCATCTAATGCATGAGCACCTGTCATTCCAGTTTCCTCATCTGTCGTAAATAAAACCTCTAATGGTGGATGCTCAATATCTTGGCTATCCAGTAAGGCTAAGCAGAAAGCTACTCCAATACCATCATCGGCACCTAAAGTTGTTCCATCAGCATATAAATCATCACCATTAACTACCCATTTTATTGGATCTTTACTAAAATCATGTTTGCTGTCAGCTTTTTTTTCGCAAACCATATCCATATGACCTTGAAGAATAACAATAGGCCCATCCTTTAAGGAGCCTGTGCCAGGCTTCTTAATAATAATATTATTAGCTTCATCTTGTTTTGCCCAAAGGTCTCTTTCTTGAGCAAACCCTTTAAGATAGTTACTGATATTGCCTTCTTTTTTTGAACAACGGGGTATCTGGCTAATAGCTTCAAAAAAATGAAAAACATCTTTACTTTCCAATTGATCAAAATTCATCCCAATCCCTCTCTTCCTTAATATGATCTAATTTAATATATCTCTGTTTTAAAATATGTCTCATAAATGGAATTAATCTGGCAATAGCTACCTCTTCACTATCCCTTAAATCTTCAGCCATTATCTTAGCAATATCATAAACTGACCGCTTACCATTAATTAATAGCCAAACGCGAGTACTGTTATCATCTAATGTAATATCTGTTGTTGTAGGTTTTTTAAATAGCCAAGTAAAAAAACGTTGTATCGGCTGTTTATAATGAAAATAGAGAATAATATGATCCTCAACCAGCTGATAATCCTTATGAATAATCACAGGTACATAGCTTAAAAAATTATGCTTAGGATTATATTTCATTACTTTTCCTCGCTTATCTGCTTATCTTCTTTTGTTTTCCTAACAGTTACAAAATACATCCAAATAGCCAATAAAATAAATATTATAAAAGTAACAATACTTTTTGCTACTGGTGATGTAATTACATTACTGAAAATATCTGTTTTCACGCCTATAAATGCAAAAACAGCTACAATTATACCAATTAATGCATCCCCTGCAATTAAACCAGAAGAGAGGAGAATCCCTTTTTCAACCTTCTTATCTTTAAGCTTTTGATCTTTTTTGAAGCGTCTTTCAACAAGTTCTCTAATAACACCACCAAGAAAGATAGTTGCAGTTAATGTAATATTTAAGTAAATACCTAATGAAACTGATAATACCGGTAAACGCAAGAACCAGCAAGCAATTGCAATAAATACGCCAACTAACACAAATAACCATGGCAACTGGGCATTGATAATTCCCTGTATTAATAGCGCAATTAATGTAGCCTGAGGCGCTTGTAAATTAGCACTTCCAATTTGATAGGTGGAGGTAAGGATAATCATAATACCAACTGCTACAAAAGTTGTAAAAAGCAGTGCGATAATCATAGAATATTGTACTTTTCTAGAAGTTCCACCTATAACAAAGGTTGTTTTTAAATTCTGTGTAGCTCCACCTGCAACAGATATAGCAACACAGACAATAGTTCCAATGACTAATGAAGCTACCATACCTTCATTTCCAACCATACCCATGGCCCTAAATACGGAAGTAACAATTAATAAGCTTGCAATAGTCATACCTGATACAGGATTATTTGATACCCCAATAATCCCTACCATCCTAGCTGAAACAACAGCAAAGAAAAAGCTAAAGACTATGGCCAAAGCAGCTCCCACCATATTACTTCCTACAATTGGCAACAACCAAGTCATTAGAAAAACAGCAATGACTACTATTAAAACCCAGAACATAGGAACTTCCATATCAGAACGTAATGTAGTACCACCTATAGCTGTTTTTTTTTCCAGCCCCGTAATTGCAGACTTAAAGCTTTTAAAAATACTCGGCAAAGAGGTAACAAGAGAAATTAAACCACCAGCAATTACGCCACCTGCTCCAATATAACGAATATACTGTTGCCAAATCTCATCAGATGTCATATTGCCAATTAATGTAGTGGCAGGTTCTATGGCCGTAACTGCATCTGCTCCAATATATTTAATTAGTGGAATTAAAGTAAACCAGGCAATTAAGGATCCTCCAAACAACAAAGAAGCAGTCTTTGTGCCAACAATAAAGCCAAGTCCTAATAAAGAAGCCAATGTCTCAAAACCAAATTTAGTTCCTTGATAACTCTTGAGATAAATAGAAGCTGATTCATTCCATAAACCAAATCCACCAGACAACCATTTATAAGCAGCGCCTACACCAATTCCTGTTAATATAGTTTTAAAACCACTGCCACCTTCACTGCTATGGACTAATACTTCTGCTGCTGCCATACCCTCAGGATAAAAAAGCTTACCATGTTCTTCAACAACCAGTAGCATTCTAAAAGGTGTTACTAAAAATATACCTAAAAATCCACCTAAAATAACCAATACTACTGCTTGAAAAAAATTAATGGACATCCCCCAAATAATTAAAGCTGGCACTGTAAAAATCAAGCTTCCTGCTACGGACTCACCTACAGCTCCCATGGAAGCAGTTATATTAGCTTCCAAAAGATTATTTCTTTTAAATAAAGCTTTAAATATTCCAACACCTAAAATAGCTGAAGGAATACCTGCGGTAATTGTTAACCCTACTTTTAAGCCTAAATATACATTTGCGGCAGTAAAAAAACAAGCTAAAATAATACCAAGAATAATAGAATAACCCGTAATT
Organism: endosymbiont 'TC1' of Trimyema compressum; assembly: GCF_001584725.1. Taxonomy (NCBI): domain Bacteria; kingdom Bacillati; phylum Bacillota; species endosymbiont 'TC1' of Trimyema compressum. Next base: position 1,029,332 of record NZ_CP014606.1, read on the forward strand.
TCAGGCATGACCTCTGAAGTAGGGATATAGGGTTCATAGTCAACTCCTTTTATACATCCATAGGCATCTTTAGAAATACCTTTTTCATTGTGATTACTCATCTATATACACCTCCATTTTCTTAATAAAACATTTTATGACTGACATATCTTTTTGTCATTATATCAATTATGTTCTATTAGAGCAAGTACTAATGTCAAATTTATTAAATCAATAATTCAGGACAATAAAAAAGAGGCAAATCCTATAGGGAAATTACCTCTTTACTTAATTTAAAAATCGTTTTACATGTTCTACATATAAATAGTCACCATATCGGGCTTCTTTGTTTTCATTAACTCCTCTATATAAACTTTCATCAAGGCCAGCACTCATAATAAGAGAATACTCTAAGGCATTTTCAGGTGTAAATCCTTCGTAGCCCATTTTCTTTAGCCAATGCAAATATCCTTTTCCAAAGTTATAAGATTGAAGCAATAATTCCAGGGTTTCCTTTAAATCTAATTCCTGTATGATTGCCATATGCTCACGCCAAACACCAATGCCCCAAATAATAGATTCTTCAGGATTTTGAATAGCCCCAACTTTTCCATATTTATTTTCTGAAGATTGCATAGGATCATCACCCTTACCTTTAGACTCTTGTTGCATCTGGGCTAATATCCATGATTCATATTCAATAGGGACGCCATGGATAATCATGGCCTCTGTCACTGTATCCTTATAGGATAAAACTTCATTTGGAATAGTAGGAATAATAACAATATTTTTAGTTTCTGGATTTAAAGCTATCAGAATAGCACCAGAAATGAAAACAATTAAAAGGAAGAATAAAGTTACAAATAGAAAAAGATACTTTCTAAAAAAATCTTTTACGGGATGTCCTTTTCTATTAACTCTTCTAAGTAATGATTTTGTTTTTCTCTGTCTGCCCATACTATTCCTCCTTTCATTTTTTCATATTATATAGAATTTTATTAATACAAGTAAATTACAACCATTTAAAATATATGTATTTTTGACTTCATAGACCCCATATGATATCATATAGGTGTCTTGAAGGATACTCCAAGATATTATTAATTAGAAATAACCGAGATATTAATTTTTCTCTCTATCTTTCCCAAGCACCTTTAATATATTAAATCCTAATATATTGAAGGTGCTTATTTTTTTATCTCTCTAGAATACTTTTTCTCATTTGCTCTCTAAATGTTTTGTATCCTAAATGCTCCCAACAATCTCTAGCCATTTGATTTTTTGAAATAATACAAAGCTCGCAATATACTAGCCCTAGACCTCTAAAATAATCAATCATTTTAGCTTCCATTTGAGACATTAATCCCTGTCCTCTATAATTTTCATTTACATAAGCGCCTTCAATATAACCAACTTTTTCAATTTAAGACACCGCTAAAAAGCAATCAATAACAACACCAGATAAAAAGCCTACAATATATTCTCCATCCTTTGCAAGATAAACACAACCACTATGTTCTTCCATATTCATTCTTAACCTTTGTTCTCTATCCTCAATAGGCAAATCAGTAAAATCAAAATAAGAGTCCTCAGTAATATCTCTCAATTCACTTAAAAAAATATTAAATAAAGAGGCTACTTCAAGCAGTTCTTGCTCTGTTGCCTTCTCAAAAATAATATTGTTCATTTTTTCTCCTTTACATAAAATAAACCTCTATCTACCTTCATAAATAGAGGTTACTCTCTTTAATTTACTTTAGTTACCAGTTTCAACCTTCTCAAGTATACAATAAACAGGTATTCTTTTCAATCTCATCATAATATAGATTCCCTGAATTCCAGTTTCTAACTATGAAACTCTGGTTTAAAAATGTTGCTAAACATCAATAAGACAGACTATTCTTTTGCAGTAGTAAAAATAATATTACTCTAATTCTGAATTCAAAAAACAGGCCCTTTACAGGGCCTGTTTTTAACATAAATATTATTTAATTGGATTTGGAATAAACAATGGTTGACCATATTCAGTAACACCAAACTTTTTAATTAAATTAATAGCTTTTTCACTGAACATCCAGTTAATCCATTCTTCTGCAGCATTTTTTTGAGCTTCAGAAGTAACTAGCTTTTCATAGTTTAGAGTTACAATTGCATACTGATTATATAAAGTAGGATCTTTTTCAGTTACAATTTCTAAATCTAGTTGATTTTTCAAAGCTAAGAATGTTGCTCTATCTGTTAGAGTATAGGCTTGCATTTCAAAAGCCATTTCTAAAACAGGAGCCATTCCTTTACCAGCAGAAACATACCAAGAAGGGCCTTCAGGTGTAATAGCTGCTGCTTTCCAAATGCTTTTTCTTTTGCATCTGTTCCAGATTCATCACCTCTTGAAACAAAAGTAGCAGTCTTAGCAGCTGCCACCATTGTGAACGCCTTTTTTTAGCATCCGTGCCTGCTGTTAACTTTATTCCTAATGGATCCCGCTTTAGGTCCAACAATAATAAAGTCATTATACATTAGCTCTTGTCTTTTAGTTCCAAAGCCAGCAGCAATAAACTCTTCTTCTTTTGCTTTTGCATGTACCAATAAAGCATCAGCATCACCACTTTCGGCTGTCTTAAGGGCTTGTCCTGTTCCTTGGGCTAACACATCTACTTTAATACCTGTATCCTTTGTAAATTCCGGTAATAACACATCTAACAAACCAGAATCTTGGGTACTTGTTGTTGCTAATTTAATAGTAAAATCTTCCTTTGTTTTCGTCTCTTGTCCACCACAGCCTACAACTAGCAGAAGTGCAAAAAACAAAACACTTCCAATACCTAATAATTTTTTCAACATTTCGACCTCCAATAACCACCATTTTATTTATTTTTCCTAGTCTTTTATAACTAAGTAAAACACTAAATATTAACTTTAAATAAAAAATTCCTCTTTTGAAAAGAGGAATTTTCATAATACTAATTTCTATTGCCATAGAATCCTTATTATTTTATCCACAAAACCTTTTCAAATGTGGAAGGCGTTAAGGTTTCCCTCAACCCCCTGTCTTAAAAACCATAATTCATAATAAATCTTAGGTTTAAAAGATCGGTTATATGCTTTAGCATCATTATATTTTAATCTAATAACATTCATAAGTCATGGAAATTTAATTGAAAAACTATAATTTCCTATAGCGATTAATAATGATTATCATCAAGACAATTGTAAGCACTAAAAATAGTACATTAAACATACTAATCATCCCACTTAGAAAAACATAATCATTTACAATTTGTAAAATTTCACCAATGAGCAAGGTAGTTAATCCTGCAATACTCAAACGATAATATGTTCTCATGCTTTTTCTACCTTTAACCAAAGCTAATATAATTAATATAGCCGCCATAATAAAGGCTAAAAAGGAACCTATTCCTAAAACCACTTGTGTATCCATTAGAATCATCCTCCCTAATAAAAATTTACTGTTTTTTGAATTTAAAAATATTAGAACCAATTAAAATTAAGATTTAATATAAATAATAAAAGGCCGATTATGCTAATTGAGCTATAAACTAAATAGTCCCTTATTAAATAGACTACTCCACCTAATCCAAGAAAAGATAAGCCAATAATATTAAAGAAATGATATTTTTGCATATCCTTTTTACCTTTTACTAATGCTAATACTAATATAATTGCGGCAACAATCCACAGTGCATATGTTACAATTAATAATATGCCTTCCAACAAAAATCCATTTTCCATCCTTAATCTCCCTTTGCTAATCTATTTATTTGCTTCTTTTTATATCAATCCATTTCTTTATATTCCAAATTAAAAAAAATAAAGAAAAATGCTACAACAATATAAAGAATCCAACTCGGTAACCCTATTGTATCCATAACTCTTGTTAATGCTAAAATCAGAGAACTTACAAAACATAATCCAAAACCAAGAATATTCAGAACTACATAGTTTTCAAAGGATGCGCCTCGCTTTCTTTTTGAACTGGCTAGAAATATAGCTACTAATCCTCCTAGAATTGCTATTAATGCAATTATTTCCCATACAATTTCCACAATTTAGCCTTCTTCAAAATAATAATTAACTTATAGTTATAAGTATACCGTTCATTCTCCAAGAAGGCAATAAAACATAAGAAAAGTATTTGAGATGATTACTTATTTAAGGTATAATCTGAAGTGGAATTAATTTATTAATTTGCTAAATAATTGTATTGGAGGTGTAGTTTATGGAAAACCAAAGTAAAGGATTGGCTATTGCCAGTTTAGTATTAGGTATTATAGCTGTTATTTTAAACTTCTGCATTGGTATTTTTGGAATTGTTTTTGCTGTAGTAGGGCTAATTTTGGGAATAATAGCTTTAACTAAAAAGCAAGGTGGTATGGCTATTGCAGGTGTAATACTTAGTGTAATAGCATTGATTTTTACAATTTATTGGGCAATTACATTTGCTGGTGCTCTTGTAACATCTTAGTAAAAATGTCCAATAAAAAAGAAAGTCTGAAATAGACTTTCTTTTTTATTACTCATTATTCTTCAAAATATCAAGGATCCATTCTTTTTCTGGACAAGAAGATTTAGGATAAAATACTAATTCAACAACAATACCTTGTAAAGCTTTCCAAAACAATATAGCCAAAGCCAAAGGATTGCCTTCTTTAATCTCACCCTGTTGTTGTCCTTTCTCAATATATGGAAGGCTTAATTTAATTACATTGTGCTTTTCAAATAAATGAGAGACTAGTTTAGATTCAAATTTTTGACGCCTACCTTGTTCAATAAATACAAAAATAGAAGCTGATAGATGCTTTTGCTTATGGGCTAATAACAATTTATAAGCTATTTTCATTGAAACTTTTGAGAGGGGTATTTTCTTGCCAAGCAAATATTGTTTCAAAGGCTTCACAGCCAATTTCAATTATAGTCTCATAAAGAACCTCTTTAGATTTAAAGTAATGAAATAAAAGTCCTACACTCATTCCCATTTCTGAAGCTATATCTGTAATTTTAGTTTGATAATAACCTTTCTTGACAAAAAGTTCCAAGGCAACTTCTAGAATCTGTTCTCTTTTGTCCTCTTTTTTTTGGATTTGTTTATTCAAATCATATTACTCCATTTCCTACTTCCCAAGTTAATTATATACTTACCTTATATTAAGGTTAATTCACCTATCCTAACTTTAACATGAATATTTTTTCACAAGATTATTTAAAGATTTATCATTGACATATTGACCTTAAAAAAATATAATAATTAAAGTAACAAATTATAGAGTAGGAAACATTCGGTAAAGACTTACTAGACGGGAAATTGTTAGTAAGGGAAAAAACATTTGTTTTGCTTGTTTGTTTTTGCATTCCGCTATAACATAGAGTAAGAATGTGTCTATCCTTTCTTTTTTCTTTGTTGTAGAAAAGAAAGGAGTTTTTTATGTCTAATGTCAAAAAATTAATAACCGCAGCGGTACTGTTAGCTCTAGTAATTATTATGACTAGATTTTTATCTATCCAAACCCCATTTTTAAGAATAGGGTTTTCATTTATTCCAATTATTCTTTCAGCTATCCTATTAGGTCCTGCGTGGAGTACAATTATTGCAGGCATTGCTGACTTAATAGGTGTTTTTTTATTTCCATCTGGGGCTTTCTTCATCGGCTTTACTTTAAGCGCTTTTTTAACGGGCTTAATTTATGGCTTATTCCTTTATAAGAAAGATGGTATTTTTGAAACTAAGGCATTATTAATCCGTTTAATATTAAGCAGTCTAATCGTCTTAATTCTTATAGGAGGCTTACTTAATTCTTATTGGCTTTTCTTAATGTATGACAAAGGTTTTATGGCTATTATGCCAATGCGTGTTGTTAAGGAATTAATTATGTTACCTATTCAAGTAATTGTTATTTTCTTAATTGAAAAAGCTATGCGAAAGCCATTTACTCGATATATGTTTTCAGAAGCAAAACGATAACTATACTATTATTATGATATAGATAGACAAAAAGGGATACAACTGTATCCCTTTTATTTTATAATTTTATTTAAAATATAAGTTAGCCATTCTCCATCCTTACCCCGTTTATCAAAAGTAATATAACCCTCACCTCTATAAACATAATTTATCCGCCAAACACCATTTTTCTTTTGTTTACTCATTATATAATTAATCCCACTTTTACAGGCTTCGTTTTCAATATTCCCTGTATTAAAAACTAATTCAAGAAGTTCAATAATATTCAGTTGATAAGATTGAGGAAAAGCTAAATCTAAAATATGATTATTAACAGGCTCATCCGATGATAACCTTTTAAAAAGCTCATGTTTCAAAACATAATTCAAGCCTTCATTAATCAATGAATTAACTTTAAAATCAACCCCCTCAAAAAAATGATTATAGGGCGACTAGAGCCTTAAGACTTTTTACGATTCCTATAAAACAAGGTGTTTTTTTAAGACATCCTCCATGCTTTTGAATACCTTTTCCTTTCCAGCTTGATGTGCTTTCCCTATTAAAAACCTGATATTCTTTTATCCATTCTACGCCATTTTTCACATACTTATTTTCAGATAGTCCAATTTTTAAAAAAGCTTCTATTAACATCCCACATTATAGCAAGGTAATAAGTCTGTTCCCTTACCAGTCAAAGTAAAACCACTAGATGTGCCTAAAAATTCCTCTATATAATCTACAACCCTTTTTGTGTATTCTAATTTTATTGAAAAAGGTATTTCTGATAATGCAATAATCCTCCAAATAGCAAACATTGGCTTCTCAATAAATACATCTGTTAAACTGTTTAACAATTCTGAATGCCTTTGCAATTTTACTATTTCTTTTTCTGTAATTAGAGATTCACTATCATATTTTTTCTTAAGAGTAATGATGTATCCATTAAATCACTCCTTAATATTAATTAGTTTTGTACATAGTATATCATGAATCAGAAATAGCTTAAAATTAAGATTTCTAAGCAGTCAACTTGACTAACTACAATGTAAACTGGTAATATCATCACATAAGCATTTATTAAAAAGGGGAATACATAATGACCAACAATAAAAAAATAATGTTACAATAGTTCCTAGTAAAAACAAACAACCTAATGGCCTTGCTATAGCTAGTATATATTTAGGTTTTTTTGCTGTTGTTTTATCATTTTGCTTTAGTGTTGGCCTAGTACTTGCTTTACCTGGATTTATTTTCGGTATTATAGCTATTGTTAAAAAACAAAGTATTATTGGTATTTTAGGCACTATTTTTTCATCCATTGCTTTAATTATCTCAATAATTGTTTTATTTTTTATGGCCCAATCTACTACTTCTGCTATTACAGACACTATTATAAACCAAATCCCATTAAATGAAGCAGAAGCAACTTATGAAAATAATATTGAATTATCTAAACAGCAAGAATTAGACTATACTAATGAAATGAATAGACTTATTGATGAAATGGTAGCGGCAATTGACAATTTCAATTCTGCAACTAATTACTCAACAAATTGGACAGACAAAGCAGATGAGGTACTTACAACCATTCAAAGTATTGCAGAAGATATAGATTATTTAGAAACACCAGATTGGTTTTATGAAACTCATGAAAATATCTCAAGTCATGCTGCTAACCTCTACTCAGGAGCTAAATCAGTCAAAAAAAGCTTAAGAGACTCAAATTTCAGTGCGCTGTCAAAAGGAAGAGACACTATTAGTAATGGAAGAACTGAAATTCTCTTAGATAAAATAGACTTAATTCCTACCAAAAACATAGAAGATAAAATCAATATTTGGAAACAAAAATAATTAAATAAAATATTAAAAGAATAGTATAAAAATAGGCTGGTTAAACCAACCTATTTTTTCTATAACAATTAATTTTAAGGGGTACTACAATTGAAAAAATCACTTACGATTTATCTCCCTTATTGCAACAACTTTATCGCCGATTGTTAGGTTGAGAAATTCTTTTGTGGATTAAATACATATTACGGCTCTACTTTTTAGTGTTCTCCCCTTTTATTGCCCTTTTTAAGGCCAGAAAAAATAAGATGATACCTACAACGCCTAGTAAAATGTGGCCAAGACCTGCAATGCCAGAAATAGTTGCATCTAAGCCACTAGTGAAAACAATACCTTTGACTTCTGCTATACCTCTCCATAAAAAAATGCCAATTGTAATTATTAAGCCCACATTACAAAGCCCAAAAAACCAGCTTAATAGTTTGCTTTTACCAATTGCCAACTGCTTAATGCAAAGAGCTACAATTAAAAAAATATCATCCCAAGAGTAAATAAATGCAAATGAACAAAAGACAGTGATGTAAAGCCAGGAAAATCATTGAATTTTGTAAATTCTCTAAAAAATACACCACCAATAATTCCTAAGACAACATATACAAATGCAGTATTAATAAACTTTTTCATCTTAAGCACCTCCTATTCTCCTATTTTTGTTAATACTATTATGGCATACTATAACACTCTTAGTCGCTTTTGCTTTCTTAAATTATAGCTATGAAACATACGTCTTATTTGTTAATATATAAATTTATTTTAACAAAACTGATTATTTAAACTAATTTAATATGCTAAAATACACTTAAGATAGAAAAATGAAAAGTATTAATTAATGAGGGTAATTATGGAAAAAATATTGATTATTGATGATGAAAAAGATATTCTTAATCTTTTAAAAGATTATTTTGAAATGAAAAATTACCAGGTAATTACAGCAAAAAATGGTGAAGAAGGAATTGCTAAAATCAACTCTAATCCAGATATTATATTACTTGATATTGCTATGCCAGGAAAAAATGGTATTGAAGTCTGTAAAGTTATCAGAGATTTAGTATCCTGTCCTATTCTATTTTTAACAGCTAAAATTGAAGATACTGATAAAATTAATGGTTTAAGAGTAGGTGGTGACGACTATATTATTAAACCTTTTAATATTCATGAATTAGAAGCTAGGGTTATGGCTCACCTAAGAAGAGAAAAAGATTAATAAATTCACAAGCCATTAAAATCATAGATAATTTGAAAATTAACTATACAGATAGAACCATTCATTATAAAAATCAACAAATATTTTTTCCTAAAAAGGAATTTTGAAATTATTGAACTAATAACTCTGAACATTGGACAAATATTTGATAAAGAATATATTTATGATAAACTCTGGAATTATGATAGTGAAGGAGACAGTAGGGTAATAGCCGAACATATTCGTCGTATCCGTAAAAAATTATCCGTCTTAACAACAGAAACCTATATTGAAACTATTTGGGGAATGGGATACAAATGGAAAAAATAAACAATAAAATCATACTAAAATATTCAATTATTAGATCCTTTGTTAATTTCACTTTATTATTAATTATCTTATCCTTTATACTTATATTATGCTCCTTTGAAACCCTCAAACTTTTTCAATCCATCATACCCCCCCCCACTGGCAGTTGACAGCATCCAGTCCCTACCTACTCTTTTTTCTTTATTCATAGCTGCTATTCTGATGGGTCTAGCTTTCTATTATTGGCATTTAAATAAGCCTATTAAGAAGCTGAAAAAAGCTATTCAAAAAATTGAAAATGGTCAATTGGATTTTCAATTTAAACATTCCTATAAAGGAGAATTAGGGCAGACTTGTGGCGCATTCGAAAAAATGAGACAAAGCCTTGCAAAAAACATTCTTTTGCAGTAAGCAATATTAAAACTAGAGAATACAAAAACAAAAATTATTCGATACTAAAAAGCATTGTGATTTCATGTGCTCTTTACTTCATTTTAGTTGTTTTTCTAGTTTTTTAGTAACAGGTAGTATAGTCACTGTGGCTAATACTAAAATTATTACACCTAGCCTGCTAAGTAGCTTTCTTTATTTTATTGCTTTTTTAATAAATCTTTTAGGCATTGGAACGCTAGTGGGGTATCTATTTTATAGCCGGAGAATTAAAGTGCCTCTAAAGCTTTTAATTGAAGCATTTCAAAAAATCGAGTCAGAAGAATTAAATTTTAAAGTTGATTATCTGATTAATGATGAATTTGGTTTATTAATCCAATCAGTAGAACAAATGCGTCAATCATTGGAATCCTACTATCTCAATAATGGCTGGACTACGAGAAATAATGAGAACACCAAAGATTATCCTGTAAGAAAATCCCTGAAAAATGCTTTTGCCTGGTCTGTTACAGTTTCATTACTATTGACAATCACTTTATTCGGAATAAGTTTAGGATTTTTAGATAGCATAAGCCAATTCTTACCTTTTGATAGGTACTACTTAGCTTTTGTTTTCTTATTAATATTTTCATTATTCTTCTCTGTAATAGCCAGCTTTATATTCTTTCAAAGACGTTTAAAAAAGCCTATAAATCTACTTGTTAATAGTTCAAAAAAATGCTGAGAATAATCTTGATTTTAAAATCAGTTATCCTATTGAAGATGAAATGAGGTTACTCTGTAATTCTATTGAGAAAATGCGAAATGCCCTATATCAAAACAATATACAAATGTGGAGAATGACTGAAGAACAAAAAGAAGTTAATAGCGCTTTTTCTCATGACTTAAGAACACCAATTACAGTCATAAAAGGTTACTTAGATTATCTCGATACCTATCTCAAACACGATTATCTGGATAAAGAAGAAATCAATAATACGTTGACAATTATGTCAAAAAATATTAATAGAGTTGAAAGTTATGTTGAAATGATGAATACTATTCAAAAACTTGAAGATACACCAATAATCAGAGAAAAAATTCAATTAACTGATTTTATAGAACTATTTACAACAAATATACAAAATTTGGTAAATCAGCATAATAAGTATATTTATATTGAAAAAAGCTAAATCAGCAAATAGTCAATGTTGATCCAAATATAATTAATAGAGTTCTTGAGAATATTATAACCAATGGCCTTACTTATGCAAAAAGCAAAGTTGATATTTTTGTTTACACTAAAGAGCGAAGTCTCTGTTTTCAAGTGAAAGATGATGGCTTAGGATTTAATCATGAAAATATTAAAGAAATTTTCAAATCCTTCTATCAAGGGAAAAACAGTAAGCAAGGGAAAAACAGTAAGGGTTCCTTCGGATTAGGTTTGGCCATTAGTGAAATTCTATGCAAAAAGCACTGCGGTAATATTCATATTAACAATTTAAATTCTGAGTTCCTTGTTACCGTTTCATTTTCAATAGAATAAAAAAACAAAAAGTTGATAAAAAGTTGATAATTAAATCTTATACTACTTTTAACAAAGAAGTAATTAGGATTTTTTACTACTCAGATAGTCTAATTAAAACACCAGCTTACTTCCTTGTAAAAAAATTTGGAGGTAAGATAATGAAAAACACTAACTCAAACAAAGGTCTCACAATTGTTAGTATGGTTTTAGGAATTCTAGGAATAATCCTTTCTTTTTGTATGGGATATGGAATTATATTAGCTATTCCTGGTTTAATTATTGGCATAGTTGCCCTTTAAAAAACAAGGAGGAATGACAATTGCAGGATTAATACTATCAATAATTGCTCTAGCCATTAGCTCTACTATTTTTAAGCCAGCAGATACTATTCAAACAACAAATCAGCTGCCAGATTCTGCAATAACCCAAAAAGCTACAGAACCAAGAGATAAGAACAATCAGAAAACCGAGTACGGCATTGGGGATCATGTAGAAATTAAAAATAAAAAAGGAGATGTTCTCTATACAATTACTATTACGAATATCAGTAAAAACAACTACCGCACTCCATATGCTGACAGCACCGTTAGTGAAGTAATTGATATTGAATACACCTATGAAAATATTAATAATACGACTGATTTACTAGTCAGCTCCTTAGGCTTTAAAGTCTACGATAGCAACAATACTATTTGTTCTACCTATCCTTCTGATATAATTAAAGTTGCTCAGACAATTCCAACAGGCTCTAACCAACCCAACCCGTACGGCTATAGTCTCCTATGGACTGCCAGCTGAGAGCAACAAGATTAAAATTGATTATTTTGCTAATCCATTCATTAATGATATAAATGCAACTTGGGTTATCAATATTTAAGCAACTACAATTAAAGAGGAATACATAACTTGTATTCCTCTTTAATTCAGTATATGAGATATTACATCTGCCTTCTTCAAACATTTTCGAATACAAATGGTGGTGCAAATCACATGTAAATGAAAATATTTATTATCCACCTAACTGAAATAGTTGGAATATCACCCTTCTTCTATTTTAGGATTTGAGTAAATAATATATTAACTGTTAATAACAGTGCATCAATTACTAGTGTCAAATTGATGTCTATCTGAGTAATCCCTAACAGTGTCCGCGCAAATGAAGAAGGCAGATGTAATATCTCAATTTGAAAAGTCCTTAACCAGAGTTATTTAGGTTAAGGACTTTTCGAGTGTAATAAAGGATTGAATTCCAGCGACAACTAATTAATTAAAAAATTATCTAAATACCATTGATATTCAAAAAGTCTTTGAGTAAATTCATACAGACGTCTTTTCTATATGCTTCTGAAACACGTCCACGAATAGGCACAATAGCCTCATCATATGCTTTTAAATAAGCTTCTTTTAGAGTCTTAGCTTCATTAATAGTTTTTCCAATAAACAAAGCATCAATATCCTCTCTGCGAATAACAACATCACTGACAGCCCCAAAAGCAGTAGCACAATTAACAATAATATCATTCTCCATTTTTAATAAACCAGCAAAAGATATTCTTGAAATAGCCAATGCTTTTCTGGCACCTACTTTTTGGTAATAATAATTACCAAGAGCAGCTTTTGGAAAAAGCACTTCAACAATTAACTCATCAGACTTTAAATCTAACTGCTTCTTGCCTTTATAAAATGATTTTATAGGAATAATACGCTCATTATCTTTACTCATTAAACGCAGTTTTGCATCTGTAGCAAAAAATACTAAGGCTGTATCAGCCTTTGGTGAACCATTGCCAATATTGCCACCTATAGTCCCCATGTTTCGTATAGCAGGCGCTGCTATTTGTTCAATAGCATCCTTTAAAATAGGAGGACAAAGAGGATTTTTAGCAACTTCAGTAAATGTACAAGATGCACCAATATGAATAAAATCATCTGCTTCTTTAATTTTTTTCATTTCAGGAACTTTATGGAGAAAAAGATAACTAATATTTTTTTCTGCCTCAATCATTAAATCAGTGCCACCACCATAAGGCACTACTGATTTCTGGCTCCTAAGCTCTAAAGCATCCTTAATATTTGTTGGCAAATAGCTTACCATAATCCCTCACCTTCCTTTGCAGCAATATCTATAGCCTTTACAATTGCATTATAACCTGTGCAACGACAAAGATTACCTGAGATGCCTACTCTAATTTCTGCTTCAGTAGGATGCGGATTTTCTCTCAAAATACACTCAGAAGCTAAAATCATGCCAGGAATACAGAACCCACATTGAACAGCACTGGCCTCTCCATAAGCATCGCTTAGTACTTTAAAACGCTTGGTCTTTTTATAGCCTTTAACCGTAATGATTTCACTACCTTCAATACGCCCCATAGCAACCATACAAGAATTGGCTAATTTGCCATCAATAATCACAGAACAGGCACCACATTCACCTTCTTTGCAACCGCATTTCACACTTGTATCACCTAATTCTTCACGTAAAACATCTAATAGACGAGCTGCTTTGTTGCCTTCCCATACAACTTCTTTATCATTTAATATAAATTTAATTTCACTCATTATTTAGCCTCCTTTCGCAATACTTTCATTGCATCTTCAGCACTAAATGGAATATGGTTAATTGAAATATTACCTAAAGCTTGTTCAAGCGCAGCAGAATAAGCAGCTGTTCCTCCAACTGCAGGTAACTCTCCTGCACCTTTAGCGCCATATGGACCATTAGTATATTTTTCCACATGTAATGAGCACTCCATATTTGGAATATCCATGGCAGTTGGAATAATATAATCACTATATGTATTATTTCTTATTTTCCCACTTAAATCATAAGGCATCAATTCCATAGAAGAGTGCCCTAAAGTTTGGGCAAGACCACCTTCCATTTGTCCAATAACAATATTTGTATCAATTGGTGTCCCAACATCATAAACACCATATGAATTAATAATCTTATTTACACCAGTAACAGTGTCCACTTCAATTTCAACAACATTAACTGCCCATGAATAAGCTGGATATGCATCACCAACAAAATTTTCGAGACTAAATGGAACTAAAAACTCAGGATGCTTATAATGTTCTTCAATTAATTGCTCTTTACCATCAACCCATTCGTCTTTCAAACGAATAGAAGCTTTGCGTAGTAATTCGCCTACAATCATTAAAGAGCGACTAGCAACAGTCGGACCAGAATCAGGAACTCTGGTAGTATTTGGATTTCTAATTATAATTTCATCAACAGGAATATTCAATTCTTTTCCAACAATTTTTGATAAAGTTGTTTTCAAACCTTGTCCCATATCTGTATTTACAACAAGTATCTCAACTTTTCCACTGCTAAATTTGTGCAGTTTAACAATAGATTTTATTAAATCCCTTTCACCATTACCAGTAAAACCACAACCATGATAAAACATTGAAATTCCGATTCCTTTTCTAAACCTTCCCTTCAAATGTTGATATTCATCATACTTTCTTTTATATTGACTTTTTTCAATAACTTGTTTTACCATGCTATTTAATGGAACTGGGAAATGATGCTTACCTTGAGTAGAAGTTTCATCGCCTAATTTATAAATATGCTTCATTTTAAACTCTAAAGGATCAATCCCTAAATCTTTTGCAATATGATTCATCATCATTTCAGAAGCAAAGAAAACCTGAGGAGCACCAAAACCTCTAAATGCTCCATTAGGAACTGTATTAGTTTTAATTGCCTTACCTTCAGCCCTTAAATTAGGAATATTATAAACGCCATTAGCACATATAGTGCCCCTTTGTAATACTACTGGTGAAAGAGTAGTATAAGCTCCACTATTAAATTTTAAGTTAATATCCATAGCAGTTACTTGCTTGTTTTTGACTGCTACTTTATATGTATATTTGCCAGGGTGTTTTTTACTACTAAAAGACATATCTTCTTCTCTGTTAAATATTAAGCAAACAGGTTTTTTCGCTTTATTAGCAGCCACAGCAACTTGACATGCTAAAATTGAAGGATACCCTTCCTTTCCACCAAAAGCCCCGCCAGTAGTATCAAATTGCACTTCAATTTGATTATCATCAATCCCTAAAACTTTCTTAACTGCGTTATGTACATAAAACGGACATTGCATAGAACCATGAATAATTATTCTATCTTTTTGAGGTTCAGCAATCATTCCCTGAGTTTCAAGATATGCATGTTCTTGATAACCTGTTTCAAATACCTCTTCATATATTTTATCAGCTTCTTTAAAAGCTTTATCTACATCTCCTTTACTATGCTTATAGTTAAAAAAGACTGTATCAGAATCTTCTATAGTTAAAACAGAAGGTAACACTTCATAACTCACTACAATATCTTTTAATAAAGCATCCACACGCTCCTCATCTGGTCCAATAATCATTCCAATGGGTTCTCCAATGTACTCCACTGTTTCATTGGCAAAAACGGGTGTATCATCCTGCACAATATGGACTTCATTTATACCAGGTACATCATTTCGATCTATATATAAATAATCCTCTGGCAATTGAGGTAATGCCACATTTAATACTCTTGCTCTGGGATGAATTGAACGTAAGACTTTTCCAAATAACATGCCCTCTGTTGGATAATCAGCCACATAAATTGCCTCACCAGCAATCTTTAATTCATGGTCTCTCTTTTTTACTGATTTACTAATATCCATTTTCTATTAACCTCCATTTCTAATCTTGCTTCACATACCATATCTATATTACTTAGGCTTTTTCCCCTTAACAAAAAAGACTTTTTCCATAATACAAACAATAACTTTGCAAAGATAAAATCAAGTAATTTTATCTTCGTTTTTCTACATTATAGAAAATAAATCTTCAGATTGCAAATACTTTATAAAAGGAACTTGCTTTTGATTATACAATACCTGGTTTGAGCAATAGTTCTTCAAACTGCTCTTTAGTAAATTTCGAAACATTTTCTTCCATTTTTTGGTATGCTTTTAAAAAATCATACCCTTCTTTAGTTAAGTCGGTTCTCCCACCCTTACTGCCACCATGCTTTCGATCAACTAGTAAATAGCATAACTCATGTTCAATCCTATTCAGCATATCCCATCCATTACTATAAGATATAGACATTAGATTACAAGCCCCTCGAACAGAATGTGTATGAGCGATTAAAACTAATAATAATTTTGTTCTCGTATTAAAAAGAATGCTATCATGTTCCATATTTAACTGCACAATTGGTCTAATAATTTCCTTATTATGTACTTCTGTATATTCCTCTAATTCTTTTCTATTATGAATTGTTAACAAAATACCGGGATCTTCTACATTAACCCATTCTCGTTCCTCTTCCATAGATGCTATCGCTTGCCTCAAACCACCTACCCCTTTATAAGCTAGTATTTTAGAAATAATACTTGTTTCTAAACAAACAGGATGTCCTCCTTTACCTTGATAAGAAGGCGTTGCAATTCTTTTTTTTGATTGAATTAAGCTATCAAGAGTATTTGGAGAAAACAATGGAATATTGACAGGTGCAAAAATAACCTTTTCACATTTATTTTCTAAAAATGAAAGACCAAGTCTAGCAGACTCAATTAATTCTGGTGCTTCAGTTTCTTCACTTAATAAAAAAACTATTCCATTTGCAGAAAGCTGATAACGCACTTCTCCTTCATTAGCTCCAGTTACAACAACAATAGGAAAAACACCAGCCTGCTTTAAACTGACTACAATCCTTCTTATGCTTGTCATTGTTCCCAATTGAAGCAACGGATAGGCTGCTGAGTTACTTGCTGCGGCTATAACACCGCCTACACTACTAATTTTCATCTAATCACCTTTCATAATACGTATTCTCATTCACTAAAAATGGGCATTAGGCATTAGATATATTATATCATTTACCTATTAAAATAACGATACCTAGATTTTAAAATAAAAAATGAACCAACACAAAAATAAGCAGATTTGAACATTTAAGTACTTTTGAGGGAGGGGCAATAGACACCTTTTTTCATCTGAATCACTTGCCAAGAGAAGTATTCTTATTTAAAACACCCCATAAGATTTTTATGGATGATTTAAGCCTGAATTATTTTATAACATTCTACATTAATATTGAATCTGTCTTATTGTACATACAATCTTCTGATTTGCAGTTGTACTTAAAAAACTTTGAATATGAGCCTTGAAAGCAAATTGTTTATTTGGTAAAATAATTAAAAAATCAATTACATGCAATGATGAAAACACAGTCTGGCTGGTAGTCCAGACACAGTCATTAAACTGTTAGTAACCTGCCTTCCTTGGTTGTCCCTTCTTTGCGAATTAACAAGGAGGCTTTTATTATGCAAAAAAGTAAACTAACAGTATATTTTGAAAATCCGTTCTGGATTGCTGTATATGAGCATATTTACGATGATATGCCAGAAGTGTGCAATTACATTTGGCACAGAACCAAAAAATTATGAAATATATGATTATTTTCTTACACATTGGAATACTCTATCTTTCAGTCCCCAAATTAAATCATTCAGTCCCCAAATTAAATCATATGGTAAAACAAAAATAAGAATAAATCCAAAACGGATGCAACGAATAATCAAAAAACAAATATCTAAAAAGAATATCAGCACAAAAGCACAGCAAGCTCTACAAAAACAACAATCTGAAATGCTAATAGCCTGCAAAAAGAAATCTCGCCAACAAAAAAGAGGAACAAAAACGCTCTTTTAAATTAAAACAACAAAAACGCATAGAAAAGCATAGAGGTCATTAAATCCATATAGTGAATTTTTTCTAAACAAAATATCTGAAATTCTCAAAATTTATCATGGCTTATCTTGCCCTAAATAGTTTGTATTGGCAAATTGAAAAATAAATAGGTTTACCCTTTATAAAAGATTTGGCCACATGATTTATTTACTTAAATCATGTGGTAAGCACCTAACTTTTTTATCCTAAGGAATACTTATTTCTTTGGTTGGTTTAATGTTATATTGAAACTTATATTCTAATCGAGAAAGCGTAATCCTTATTTTTATTTTGTATTGCATTAAAATGTTGTATTCAACATTTAAGTCTAAGGCTTTTCAAATAAAATCATT
Source organism: endosymbiont 'TC1' of Trimyema compressum (assembly GCF_001584725.1). Taxonomy (NCBI): domain Bacteria; kingdom Bacillati; phylum Bacillota; species endosymbiont 'TC1' of Trimyema compressum. Next base: position 1,047,589 of record NZ_CP014606.1, read on the forward strand.
TTCTCAATTTTCTGTTTTCATAAATCTTTATTACATCAGAATATCTTATGAATCATTTTATAATTTTGCTAGATTTATTGGCATATTAGTTACAATGTTTTCTTTTATTATAACTTTTATATATTTCTTCCGCTCTTTTTAAAGCCTCTTCAATACTATCACTGAAATTGTTAATACCTAAATCATCAACAAATCCTGCTTTTTCCATAGCTTTAAAGGGCTGTTCCATTACATGCGAAAGAATCAGTACAATATGATGTTTTACACAATATTTTCTAAAATCCTCTAACTTAAGCAAGGCCGAAATATCTATAGCTGGCACTCTCTGCATTCTTAGAATTACAACCTTACTATCTTTGTCAATTGAAACTCTTAAAAATGGTCTACAGCTGCAAAAAACATAGTACCCTCAATTTCAAAAACTAAGGTTCCTTGAGGCACTGGATGTAAGTCCTCATCAGTATCGTCTTCTGGAATATCCCATTCTCTAATATTGGCTACTTCAGACATTCTCTTTAAAAATAGAAAGGCTGCAATAATAATTCCTACTTGAATCGCAACAACTAAATCAAAGACTATTGTTAAAATAAATGTAATTAATAAAACAATTATATCGCTTTTAAGCGCTTTCTTTAACAACTCTATAAATTCCCTCCAACCACACATATTGTATGCAACAACAAATAAAATGGCTGCAATTGTTGGCATTGGAATTAATGATGCATATGGCATAAGTACTACAAGTATTAATATTAACACTATAGAATGAACCATACCAGAAACTGGCGTTCTACCGCCATTTTTCACATTGGCTGCTGTTCTTGCAATCGCTCCTGTTGCCGGTATTCCTCCAAATAATCCTGAAGCAATATTGCCAATGCCTTGAGCTACCAATTCAGTATTAGAATTATGTTTGTCCTTAATCATACCATCTGAAACTACACAGGAAAGCAATGATTCAACAGCTACTAAAAATGCAATAATAAAAGCATCTGGTAAAATGCTTTTAATTAAATCTAAATTAAAAACTGGAATAGCAAACTGAGGGAGAGCATTAGATATAGTAAATAAGCTTCCAATAGTATTTACTTCAAGATTAAATATTTTTACTAAAGCAATTGTTACTAGAATAGCAACTAAAGAAGAAGGAATTTTAGCATTTATTTTAGGCCAACCAATTAGAATGATTAAAGCAATTACACCTGCCATAACTGCTAGCCAGTTTATTGTACCCATTGATAAAAAACTTGCTCTAATTTCCCAAAGGTTTCAATGGGCATGGTTTTAAATGTAAGACCTAAAAAATCTTTTATCTGTCCGATGAAAATAGTAACTGCTATGCCACTAGTAAAACCTGTAATAATTGTATAAGGAATAAATTTGACCAAAGCACCAAATTTAAAAAGTCCCATAATGATTAAAACGAAACCTGCAATTATTGTTGCAATAACTAAGCCTTCAATACCTTTTGTAGCAACAATACCTGCAACAATAGTTGCAAAAGCAGCAGTAGGACCTGAAATTTGAACTCTACTTCCTCTCCTAACATTGCAATGAAAAAGCCTGCTACAATAGCAGTATAAATACCTCTTTCTGAACTGACACCAGAAGCAATTGCTAACGCAATAGATAACGGTAATGCAATAATTGCTACAATAGTCCAAGCCGTAATATCTTTTAAAAACTGCTTTTTAGTATACGTTTTCATTGCTAATATTAATTTTGGCATTTTTTCTATCACCTCTTATATTTTTCTCTAGACTACAATATGACCATAGTCTATATATAATATTGACACATCTTTACTGCTTAATCAAGTTTTGACATTTGTTATTTTTCTTTTAATTATTATAAAAGAAAACTGTCTTCATTATCTTGAAAACAGTTCTCTTTACAACGAAATCTTTATTAATCTTTTTCTTCTATAGTTTTGATTTTAAAAATAAAATAATAGTACTTGAAAGCAATTAATAAGGCAATTGTAATTCTCCCATAAATATTATTCATCATAAAAAAGGCAATTAATAACATTATTGAAGCAAATGACAAAATAAATACTTTTGTCTTTAAAAGCATAGATATATCTTTAGCAAAGCTTTCTAAATACTTTTTTATACACTGTTGTCGATAAAAACCAGTTATTTATTCGATTTGAACCTTTTACAAAGCAAAAGCTAGTTACTAATAGAAAAGGTACTGTAGGCAGTATGGGAATAAATATGCCAATAGCACCTAAAACAAAACTTACAAAACCTACTGCAACATATATAACTTTCATTGATTTCACTCCTTATTTCTGGACAATACTAGCAAAGATGCCCCTCACTAATGTCATAGACTCTATCTGCTATAGAAACAGAAAACATTCTATGAGATACGATAGTAATTGTTTTTCCTTGTCTTTCATCTTCCAAGGCTTGGAAGAATGTCAATAGAGTAGATAGAAAAAGTGAAATTAAGTTTTAATAGAAGTGAAAAAATAGTCTTCTTTGGAATTAGGAGAAAGAATGTTATTAGCAGAGTGGGGACGTATAGGGGGTTGTAGAAGCCCTCAATGTGTTCAAAGCAGGAAAGCTTAATTTGAGCAAAGGAAGAAAAAGACCTACGAAGAATTTCTTCTTTTTTCATATATTTAAAAAGGACTCAACGACAGCATTGTCCCAAGGATGAGAAAGCTTAGAAAAAGATTGAATGATACCAAAAGAATCAAGGAGCTTTCTAAAGATAAAAGAAGTATATTAGGAACCTCTGTCAGAATGAAAAATAAGAGAAGTAGAAGGTTTTTGAGAATAAAAGGCTTTGATAAAAGTATCCTTAACAAGAGAAGTATCAATTTTAAGAGAGAGCTTCCAAGCAATAATTTTACGAGAAAATAAATCCATAATAACACAGAGATAAGCAAAAGAGGCATTTAAATTAATATAGGTAATGTCACTAGCCCAGACTTGATTGGGCTGAGGAACATTAAAATTTTGATTTAGGTAGTTAGGGCAATCAAAATTGGGAATAGACCTCGGATGAATAAACCGAAGTTTGATAGTAGGCATTTTAGGAAGATTCATGTCAGTCATCAGGCGGCTCGCTCTACCAATACTGATGTTGATGCCATAGTCATAGGAAAGAAGAGCCTTAATCTTAGATGGGCCAATACGTCTCTTAGTAAGATGACAAATCTCCGAGAATAAGCTGACGGAGTTTTTAATTCTCAATAGTTCTAGGAGAAAGTTTTTCCGAAAAGTATTTGTAATAGGAGCTGCGGTTCACTTTAAGGACATGACAAAGAAAAGAGATAGCGTGCTGAAAACGAAGGGTATGAACAGCCATTAATCTTTGTCTGAGTGAGGCGTGAATATGGCAATTGCTTTTTTTAAAATGATATTTTCCTCCTAGAGTCGAGCATTACGCTTTTGAAGATCCTTAATCTGCTTAGCGGTTAGAATAGTATCATCATCAATTCTAACCTGAGAATAAAGTTTAATCCACTTGTGTAAAGCAGACATGGAGACACCATATTCTTTAGAAAGTTGGGATTGAGTTTTACCGTTTTGGTGTAAATTAACAATACTTTTTTTAAATTCTTCATCGTATTTCTTGTAATTATTCATAATTTTATCCTTTCTTATGTGTCTACTTATTTAAAACATGTTTCACTTTTTCCTGTCTACTTTTTTAGTATATATCCAAAAAAGGACTCAGACCTCAAGAAGTTGTTGGATTACAAAAGGCAAGATATTAATTTTTTAAAAGGCTACGGTATTGTAAAACGTGCTTTAAGTTACTCAAAAGATAGGGGATATTATTGGGATGAAGTAAAATCAGTTAATGCAAACCGCCCTTTTCCTCTTTCACTTCCCCTTCTTTCGTTTCTAAAACAATATCTTAAAGATTATCCAAAGGATACATATGTTATATTCAATAAATTTAGAGGATATGAAACAACAGAAAACTTAACTAAAGTATTTAGAAAAAGTTGTAAAAAGCAAAACTAAAATATACCCTCTATTCACTTCGTCACACCTATGCTACTAACCACCTTGTTCGAAACAATGTTAATCTTGAGGTTGTTAAAAACAGAATGGGTCATCACAGTATTGATTTTACACTTAAAACATATGTTCATGATACATTCAGAATTGATGAAAATGAATTGAAAGATGAAAGCATTCTTAAGAAACTAACACTTGTAAAATAATTGGGTATACTATTGGGTATACTTTCAAAACAGTTGCTAGTTAACAAACATCAAAAAAGCCCTTAAACCATTATGGTTAAGGGCTTTTTCTTGGCGTGCCAGGAGGGATTCGAACCCCCGACCTACGGATTAGAAGTCCGTTGCTCTATCCAACTGAGCTACTGGCACAGGCCTAACAAAAAAAATGGAGCGGGTGATGGGGATCGAACCCACACAACCAGCTTGGAAGGCTGGGATTCTACCATTGAACTACACCCGCATTTTCGAACGCATAAGAAATTATATAACAAAAAAGATTGAATGTAAAGAGTTTTTGGGAAAAAAGATTATATTTTTTAAATTTTTTTATTCCTTCTAAATAAAGTAGACATATTATTTTTTTAATTAATAATTATCTCGTTTATCAAATACAAACGAGACTGTACTATGGCTTTAAAAGGTGATTTTTCAGCCTTTAGGGTAGTCTAAATCTATTTTATGAAGAATTTTTATCCATATCCATGCTAATAAGTCATTAAAGTAAGAATAAAAGAAGAAGGGGCCTCTAAGACAATGTCTTAAAAGGCCCCAATCTAAAGGAGTACTTTAATTCTAATTAATATTAGCTAAACAGGCCTAAGTAGTTTTGCTCATTATCAGTTTTTGTAAATTTCTCTACAACTTCATCTGTTATAGCTCCTGTAGGACACACAGTTAAGCATGCGCCAACAAGTTTCTACATAAATCTCTATCAACTTTCATTACTGGGAAGTCAAGTGTTCTAGCATCATAGGAGCAAACCTCAACACAACGTTGACGGTTTGTACATCCACAATGTAGACATCTAGCTGCTTCACTTGCTACAGGTTTTCTTCTGCCATCAGCATCAGCTTCACCTAATTCCATTGGCGTATAAACAAGTTTTTTCAACTTTGCCTTTACCTTCAACAGCACTTGGGGGCAGCTAATGTAATAAATTCAACGCCTTCTTATTTAGCGTGTTCAATTTCTTCTTTGTATGCTGGCATTTCTGATTTAGCTTTTTCAAAATCACTTTTTCAACATCAAACGTTTTCGTCTAAGAAACCAAAGTCTTCATAAACTTCTACTGTTCTTTTACCATACTTATCAATACGCCAGTTAGGTTCAAATACGCTTTCAGACATATGCATGTGAATATCTGCACCAAATTTCATCAGCCATCTTCTTCGATTGCATTACAAATCCTTCATCTCCAGTAAATAGAGTATGAATAGACATAAGTCCTTGAACTAAACTATTGTCTTTATTATTATCCTTACAAAAATCATAGTCCTCTTTTAAACCTAATTGAGCATTTTCTTCGCTTTGTCTTTGACAGGCTTCGAAAGTTAAGTATCCTCTAACGCCAGCTTCTTCCAATGTTTTTCTCAATATTTAGGGCTCCTGGAATAGAATTAGGGCCTTCTAAAATGTCAACAAATGTTGTTACACCTGGATATCAATAGCTTCTATACAAGCCGTCTAGCTGTTTTTTCCACTAATTCATGGTCAACACGATCCTCAACATATGGCCACCAGAAATCATCTAAGAAACTAGAAAATTCTGTTACAATTGCCTCAGTTGTAATACCGTGTGATAAAACACCATACATGTGATTTTGTCCATTAATGAAACCTGGGGCAATCATTTTGTCTGTTGCATCGATTACTTTGTCTGCGCCTGAAATATTCAACTCACTGTTAAACCTAACCTCAACAATGGTGTTCCCTTCAATACGCACGGCCATAATCTTTTTTTAGTCCTTCTTCTGTCATAACAAAAGCGCCTTTTAATACTGTTATTCACCCTGTTCGCCTCTTTAACCTTTTCTGTACTTTATTTTACAATCTTAGTTCCTGCATCTCCAGTTACTGAATCTGTTAGGAAATCTAAAGATGTAATGATACCTTCTCCACCATGGTCTACGAAAGACATAATAGCCTCTACTTTAGGTCCCATGCTGCCTGCACCAAATTGACCTTCGTCTAAATATTTTTGTGCAGTTTTCATGTCAATTGTTTTCAAATTTTCTTGATTTGGTTTACCAAAGTTAATTGCAACGTGTGAAACATCAGTAGCAATAACTAAGTAGTCAGCACCCAGCTCTTTAGCAAGTAAGCTACTAGCTAAGTCTTTGTCAATTACTGCTTCAACGCCAGTTAAAATCCCCTTGTCTTCAGTAACAGGAATACCACCACCACCAATTGTGATAACAATACGGCCTGCTTTAATTAAATCTTTTACTTCATCTAATTCAACAACTTCTGTTGGCTTAGGAGAAGCAACAACTTTTCTCCATCCACGACCAGAATCTTCTACCCAGTTTTCACCGTTAGCAATTCCAGCTTTAGCTTCTTCTTCAGTATAGAAGGCCCCAACTGGTTTTGTTGGATTTTTAAATGCAGGGTCATTTTTATCTACAATAACTTGTGTTAATACTGTAGCTACTTCTTTCTCTACCCCTTGTCTAGCTAATTCATTTTTAATATTTTGCTGAATCATAAAACCAATTTGACCTTGGCTTTCTGCTCCACAAACATAAAGTGGCATTGCTGGCACCTGATCTCTAGCTGCAGCATTCTGCAATAGAATGTTACCTACTTGAGGACCATTGCCATGGGCTACAACCACTTTGTAACCTGCCTTTACTAATTTCACAATGTTTCGGCTAGCGTCAAGAACGTTTGCCATTTGCTCTTCAATAGTTCCTTTTTGCTTTGGCTTTAAAATAGCATTCCCGCCTAGTGCAACTACTACTGTTTTACTCATGTACTCCTTCTCCTCCAATTAAAATTTACTTATAAAAAAGCATATATCCGATTTTAAAAACAAAGCCGGCTACATGCTTTTAATCCTAAACAATTTGATTCCAGTTCCCGGTGCCTGGATCTAGGATACTATTATCACATTCTCTAATTTCATTATACACAGTTTTCAGAATTTTGCAATATGTTTTCACAGATTTCAATTCAATTCTTTTTATCTTAAAGTATTTTTACAAATTGCCCTTCTGGATCACCTAAGCAGAATTTTCCTTTATTAAAGGCGATTTTACCTCTCAAGATTGTCAATACTGGATAGCCTTTTAAAGACAAACCTTCAAAGGTTGAATAATCTGCTGCAGTGTGGATTAAGTCTTTAGAAATAGTAACCTCTCTTAGGGGATCAATAACCACAATATCGCCATCAGACCCTACTTTTAAAGTTCCTTTTTTAGGGTAGAGACCATATGTTTTCGCTGGGTTTTCAGAAAGCATCTTCATCAAATGTTCTGGGGTAATTTTCCCTTTAGAAACACCTTCACTCCACATAACTGGCAATAAAGTCTCTGTTCCTGGAATACCACCATTAGTTTCATAAAAAGTATGACTAAAAAACTTTTGATGATGATCATAGGCACAGTGGTCTGTTGTAATAAAGTCAAAAGTTCCACTAATTAGTTTCTCCCATAATAGTTGACGTTCTGCTTCTGTTCTTAAAGGAGGTTGCATTACAAATAATGGTGCGTCTTCACCCTCATACACCTCACTATTTAACATTAAATAGTGAGGGCAGGTTTCCGCTGTTATCTTGACCCCTCTTTTTTTAGCAACTTCAATTAGTTCAGCTGTGTAGCCAGAAGACACATGAACAATGTGAACGCCTACATTATTTTTTTCACAAATATCAACAAGGTCTTCTACTGCTTTTGTTTCAGAAACAGATGGTCTACTAACAGCATGGTAAGAAATTGCTGTTTTCCCTTCTGCTTTAAGTTCCTCTATTTTTTCTTGAATAATAGCATTATCTTCTGAATGAATTGTCACAACCATATCTAATTCAGCTGCTTTAATTAAAATAGCCTCAATAGATTTATAATCTAAAATAAAATCATAAGTTGTATACAGTTTAATACTATTAACGCCATATTCTTTAAATTTCTCAATATCATCTAAAGAATACGGAGTATCACCCGATAAAGTCATGTGCATAGAATAATCTACAAAGTTATGCCCTGACGCTTCCTTCACTCGATGGTCTAAGGAACCTAACATATCACAACCTTCTACTGGTTCTGCGTAATCAATAACAGTTGTTACACCACCGCACAATGCAGCTCTTGAACCCGTATCAAAATTATCTATTGTGTAAACTTTACCAATTGGCATTTTATAGTGAACATGAGCATCAATAATTCCAGGCAATACATATTGGCCAGCTACGTCAATAACTTCGTCACCAGAAACAGGAGTAATTGAAGCGCCAATTGCCTCAATTGTCTCGCCTTCAATTCTTAAATCACCCACGAAAGTTTTATCTTCAGTTATTATGGTACCGCCTTTTAGTAAGATTCCCATGTTATACCTCCTAGTAGCCGATTTCTTTTAATGCTTTTTTCAATCCTTCAGCAGTTGGTTCAACTTTCATTGGTTCACCAGCTGCCTTAATAGCATTAGCAGTATCTTTTAAACCATTCCCTGTTACAGCGCAGGCAACTGTTTCATCTTTTTTAATAACACCATTGGCTACTAATTTTCTTAATCCAGCCATTCCAGCACAACCTGCAGGTTCTCCAAACACACCAGCATTTTTACCCATAAAACGCATTGCATCTAAAATTTCATCGTCTGTAACAGTTTCCCATACGCCATCAGATTCACTTACTGCACGTAAGGCTTTAATAGCATTTCTTGGAACACCAACTGCAATACTATCTGCAATTGTATTTTCTGCTTCTTGATGCCACTCTCTTTTTTCTTGCCAAGCATGAGCAAGAGGGGCACACCCTTCAGCTTGAATGCCAGCTACTTTAGGCATCTTACTAATAAAACCAGCATTATATAAATCTAAGAAACCTTTGTAAGCACCTGCAATTGAACATCCATCTCCAACAGAGAAAACAATCCAATCTGGAACTTCCCAGTTCATTTGCTCACATATTTCTAAACTAATTGTTTTCTTACCTTCTACTAAGTAAGGATTAATTGCAGCATTTCTATTGTACCAGCCATTTTGCTCAATTGCATCTGCTGATAATTTAAAGGTTTCTTCATAGGATCCCTGAACGCTCATTACATTAGCACCGAAGATTTTAAGTTGAGATACTTTTCCTAATGGCGCTCTACCTGGTACAAAAATAACTGTTTTAATACCAACACTTGCAGCATTACCTGCACAAGAAGAAGCAGCATTTCCTGTTGATGAGCAACAGATTACATCAGCATTTTCTTCCATTGCTTTAGCAACAGCTACGCAAGATGCCCTGTCTTTCATAGAACCTGTTGGATTAATTCCATCATCCTTAACATATAGGTTATTTAAGCCAACCTCTTTTGCTAACTTTTCAGGTTTATATAAAGGAGACCAACCCACTCTTAATTTAGGTTTTGGTCCATTTTCCTCAATTGGTAAAAATGGCTCATAGCGCCATATTGAATAGTCTGCATTATTAGCAAAAGTCTCCTTAGAAGCTTTTGATTTAATATACTCATAATCGTATATTACATCGAGAATGCCTAATTTTGGGCCACAAACGTCGCAAATATAACGACCAGGCTCAGGCTTAAAGGTTTTGCCACACTCAATACATTGTAAGTATTTTACATTTTTCATATACACGTCACTCCTCATATTTTTCTATAAATATAGTACTCATATTATATCATAATTCCAACGGTTTTTGCTATAGAATAAAAGTGGTATCCCCGATGTAAGGGATACCACTTTAAGATGAATACTCTTTTATTCCCTTACTTCAAAATAAATTAGTATTTTTTTAATATCAAAGCAATTAATATTAGACATAGCCAAACTGAAATTAAACCTAATAACATAAATTGCCCATTACCTGTTGAAGGTAATTTTTCTTTTTTAAGTTGCCCTGCAAATGAATAAGAATCCCACTCATCACCATTGCTCACTATTTCCCCATTATATTCCCCAGAAACAAAGACTAGATTGGGAAAAATAACGCTTTATAGTTCTCCCTTAAAATATTTATTAGCTAAAAACTCTAAATTCTTAACCCTTCCCTCTATTAAAGGTTTTTCAATATTTTTAAAACCAGGTAAAACCGTATCATCAAAACGCACCTTTATAGCCTTAATAGTTTCTTCTTTTCCTAATCCTAATTCTAAAAATTAAATATCATAGTTCTGTTCTGATGATAACCCTTGTTTCCATAAAAATAAAGGCTTTTCATCAGTTTCCAGATATAAATTATAGGTCTTTGGCTGGCGATTTTTTTCATTGTATTATAAATAACCACTGGTAAAAGAGCCAGGGGAGGCTGGTATTTTAAAGATAACTCTATATTTTTTAATGAATTCGTCTTCCGCTAAAGACAGAACGGCTGAGCTAAAAATATGAGAAATGGAGGAATCAAGATTTTCTGCCACCTTAATATTCTTTCTTTTATTTGTTTCAACTACTAAATCATACAGTCCAGCATTATTATATACACCTGTTGTAAAATTAGTTACCCTAGATGTCTCTAGCAAAGCATATTCAATAGCTTCTATATTGCTATAGGAACTGCCATCAAACCCATAGTCAATATCTCCATCTAAACAATCCTGGATATCTTCTGTTAAGTTACCAATATTTAAATCAGTAAAATGCTGATCATATTCAAATCCATTATTGCCTATTGATAATTGGTCATCCTTATCATCTAAAGAATTTTTAATCTGTATCTTTCCTTCGTCCTGTGATAAGAGAAACAACTCATAACCTTCAGGCTCAAAATATGTTCCTGTTTTCATTTTTTCTACTGAAATATATTCATGAGGCAATTTTTCTTGCCAAGTAAAAGAACCTAAAGGTACATTGCTAGCATTTCTGATTGTATTAAACTCATAAGAAAAAGGACCATTAGTCTCAATAATTTTGTCCCCTGTCTTTTGGACAAATGTTCCCAGCTCTATTTTTCTATTAGTAATAATATGGTCTTTTTCAATATGGTCTTTTTCAAAATCCATATTACAATTCCAATTTAAAGCATAAGGTTCCTCATTGGGTAAATAGCCTTTCGGTGCTTTTGTTTCGATTAACTGGTAATTGCCAAACTTCAACCCAGATGGTAAAGCAAGCTGGCCTTTTCCATTGCTGATAATAGTGGCTGCCGCTTCCTCAATTAATCCTCCATTCTTAAATACAGATGCAATAGTGTTATCTTCATTATAAATTTTAAATTCAGCCCCTGCTAAGTGTTATCTTCATTATAAATTTTAAATTCAGCCCCTGCTAAAAGTTGGCTTTCAGCTAAATCTTTTTTAACAAACTTAGGAACTTTTTTCTTATTATTATAAACTATCTCATACACCTGATTATAATCTTCAATATTTACTTCTTCTACAGATGAGTCACTGGATAATTCATATCCTGCTGGTGCTTCAAGCTCCTTGTAATAAATTATTGGATCTTTTTCAGGCAATAATTCTGCTACAATAATTTCACCTTTAGCATCGGTGCTAAAAACACCTAATGAATTATTTTCACAACCATGTTCTTTAGGATTTTTGTACCAAAACTGAAAACGTGCCCCTTCTAAAACTTCTCCTGTATCTTCATCTTGTTTTAATAACTTAAGCTCTGAATAGGCTGGTTCATAAGTAACACCAATCTTATTTGAGGCCTCAACCATAGGGCTAGTTGATGTTACAGTATTCTGTTTACCATAGGTCGTTTCCAAAAAGACAACATCCCAAACCCGTGATATTGCTTTTTAAGGTATCCTCATCATCAACGCTTAATTGAATATTAGGTTTTGTAAAGCTAATTAAATTATCTGTTTGAGAAACATAATCTAAAATATGATGATAGCCATAGTATACTGCTGCATCGCTATGATTCCCCACACTTTTTCTACAGCTTCCTATAGTTTGGCATCCATTTTTGATGTAGGCTCTAATTGCCATCTGAACTACATACCATTTTTGAAAATCACTTCTACAACCTTTTTCTTCCACCAATCTAAAGCCTTCCATGACCATAGTCCTCAAGGTCTTTCTAGTGTCCTTCATTGGCAAAAGCTTTTTCTAAAGCTTCTACACGAGCATTATAGCTCCCTGATTCAGGACCTAAAGCACCAGGGTTGACGCAATATGCCCAACCTTCATTACCCATCCTTATTGGAAATAAGTGCAAACGACCTTTACTATCTTTTAAATATGTAAGCTCATCTGATAGCTTTGTCCATATAGGTTGTACTTCTCCATAATCAGCTCCTAATAACTTGAAAAAACCAAAAATCCCACCCATTATAAAAAGTATCAGTGTTAGAATAACACCGCCTTTTGACCATCCTCTTTTTACCTCCTTTTATTTTAGAGAAACAGAAAGACCTTCTAGTTCTCATTAAAAAGTCTTTCTAAAAAAGAGGTAGCATTCCTTAATATTAGCTTCATTTTTACAGCTAATTTACAATTCTGCAAGTTTCTCTTTAATCATTTCAGCTGTAACAGGAAACTTTACAAATTCACTTCCAAGGCAATTGTTAATACCATTAACAATTGCTGGAGCAACAGGATTAACAGCAGCCTCACCAATACTTTTAGCCCCAAAAGGCCCCTATGGCTCTCCTTCTTCAATAAAAAGCACCTTCATATTTTCAGGCATATCCTTTGCTCTAGATATCTTATATTTCTTAAAATTAGCATTAACAACCTTTCCTTTATCATTAAAAATAAATTCTTCTGCCAAATCCATTCCAAGACCCATTTAAATACCTCCGTGAATCTGCCCTTCTAGCAGAGTAGGATTGATTGCAGTTCCTACATCACAAGCTGCTACATAGTCTGTTAATGTTAATCACCTGTTTGTTTGTGACTCTTAAGTGCTACAAAATAAGCTCCATATGAACCAGCATTGGACTCTGAACTGTATCTTTCTGTAATTGAAAATTTCTTTTTCATTTTAAAACAACCATAGTAAATAACTTCCTTTCGAGAAGCTTTTTTACTGCCGTCAGCCGTTACAAAAAGCCATTTTCCATGATAATAGTATTTTGCGGAACCTCTAACAACATACTAGCAGTTTCTAAAAGTTCATTTTTTATATGCTCACATAATTTAATAGCACAATTACCACCAACCCAAGTATTTCTACTTGCTCCTGCAATAAAATCATAAGGGGTGCAATAGGTATCTGTTGTAATTAGCTTAATTAAATCTCTATCAATGTCTACAATTTCCGAAACTATTTTTTTGAGAAGTGTATTAGTTCCACCACCATGATCACATAGTCTTGTGGAATAAATAGCAATACCATCTTCATTTAATGCTAATGTCATAACGCTTAAATCAGGTGCAAATGGCGCAATACCATTGCCATGTAAGGATACTGCTACTCCATGTCCATAATAATATTCACTATCTTCTTTAGGTCTTTTCTTCAATCTATTCCAATCAATTGCTTCAGCACCCTTTATTAAACACTTATTAATGGCTGCATTTCCTAAACTTAAATTAGATATAGGATCTATATCATATGGATCAACTATATTTTTTGCCCGAAGCTCACAAGAATCAACGCCTGTAACTTTTGCTGCTTTATCTACTAGTAGCTCCAAAGAGGCAAATAATTGAGGAGAGCCAAAACCTCTCATTGCACCAGCTACAGGTAAGTTCTTATAGGTTGGATAGCCATTAAACTCAATATTGGGCATTTTATAGAGTTTAAATAATTTACCACACATGGCACCTAAAATATTCAAAGTACAGCCACAGTAGGGACCACTATTTAAATAAACATCTGTAGAAAAAGCAGTTAAAGTACCATCCTTTTTCACACCTAATTTGGAATAAAGAACTTAGCCATGTCTTGTAGTCGTTGAAACAATAGAAGCCTCCCTATCTAAACGTATTTGTACAGGTCTCCTAGTTTTTTTTGATAATAAAGCAGCAATAGGCTCCAAAGTCATACCTTCTTTGCCACTAAATGTACCACCAATAAACGTGTTGATTACTCTGATTTTATTAAAAGGCAAATTAAATATTTTACTCAACATAATTTGAGCCGAATAGACTCCTTGTTGTGGACCTCTAGCAACCAATTAGTCATTAGTCCAATTCGCTACAGTCAGATAAGGCTCAATAGCACCATGATGCAAAATCGGTGTCTCAACTCTATGTTCTAAAACAAAGTCGGCTTCTTCAAAACCTTTTGCAGTATCACCACATAATTGATGAAGTTCCTCAATTATATTACTCCCATCATAAATAGGGTAAGCTTTTTCTGAAGCAGCTTCTTCTACATCAAAGACTGCTGGTAACGCCTCATACTTTACCTTTATTAAAGCTAGCGCTTTTTTGGCAATTTCCCTAGTCTCAGCTGCTACTGCTGCTACTGCTGCTACTCGATCACTAACAAAGCGAACTCTCGGTTATCAAAGACTTTTTCTGTTGCTGGTAAATCATCATCTACAAACCGCATAATTCTATTGTAAAATACATCAGGGCTATCTTTATAAGTTACGCGCGACACCATGAACCCCTGGGAGGTCTTCTGCTTCACTGATATCAATGCTTTTAATAATGCCATGGGCAATTGGGCTAAATAAAATTTGCCCATAAAGCATACCTGGAACAACAATATCCTCAGTATATTTTTTCCTGCCAGTTACTTTAGCAAAGCCGTCTTCAACTCCTTCTCCAATACCAATAGATTTCATTATGAAAGCACCTCCATTTTTTGCCAGCTAAAATAACAGCATCAATAATTTTTTCATAACCTGTGCAACACCTGTCCAACGGCATAGATTCCCATCTAAAGCCTGAATAACTTCTTTCCGACTTGGACATTTGTTTTTATTTAATAATTGCAATTGTTGTAATAACCATTCCAGGTGTGCAATAACCGCATTGAATAGCTCCTGCTTCTAAAAAAGCTTTCTTGTACAGGGTGTAGCGAATCCCCACTAGAAAAAACTCAATAGTATAGATTGGCTTGCCAACCATATTTTTAGCCAATAAAACACATGAATTTTTCGCATCTTCATTCACCAGTACCTTACAAGCGCCACAATCATTTGTGCCACATCCAAACTTACTGCCTGTTAAACCTAACTGTTCTCTTAATACTTGAAGCAATGTTGTATTGCTTTCAACCTCCACAGAAACTGGATTTTCGTTGACCATTAATGAAACAATCATTTTTTTACCTCCTCAAAATATTAAATAAAAAAACGGAGCTGGAATCAAATCCATCTCCGTTAATATCCCTGGAATAGTAGTCTATATTCAATTACATTTCTATTTTTCTATTTCATTAAACCCCCATGGACGCTTCTTTAAGTAGTCCGTGCCTGCATTAATACTAAACTCATCAGCTACTCTTTGGCATTCCATAGCAATTTTATCTTCATTGTACACTTTTAGTTTACTATCTTCAAGAATAAAGTTACCATCAATTATTACAGTTTCAATATTTTTGTTCCCAGAACTATAAACTAAAGTGGAAACTGGATTATGTGTTGGGATTGCTTTCAAATCAAGCTGAGGATTAAAAACAAATAAATCGGCTTTCTTTCCAATTTCCAAAGAACCAATTTCTTTATCCATTTTAAGGCATTTAGTACCTTTAATGGTAGCCATCTCTAAAACTTTATCAGCCGTCATAATAGTAGGATTGCGATGGGTTACTTTTTGTAATAATGCAGCGGCTTTTAATAGCTCAATCATATCATTACTATTATTACTAGCTGCCCCATCTAACCCTAAACCAACTGGTACATCTTTTCTATTTAATTCCGGAATTGGCGCGACACCAGAGGATAAATACATATTAATCATAGGATTATGTGATACGGTTGCACCATAAGCCTTAATATCGTCCATATCTTCCTTAGAAAGGTAAACACAGTGAACCCATAATCAAATTTATCATTTAACAGTTTTAAATCCTTTAGAAGTGGTAATTCCCACTTACCATGTTCAGTTAATGTAGCTTATTTATCAAATGGGGTCTCAGAGACATGAATAGAAACCAAAATATCTAAATCCTCACTAACTTTTTGAGTCATTTTTAAAGAAGCATCAGAATTTGACCAAAGTTCTGCAGGTACCATACCAATTGTAATTCTACCGCTCTCGCTACCATGGTAATCTCTATAAAGTCTACGAACAGAGGCTTTAATATCATCTGGCTTTTCAATCATAGAAGGATGAACACCAAATTCAATGCCAGTATCCATATATCTTCTACCTAATACTCCTCTGATTTTCAAATCCTTCATTGCTGCTAAAACACCCTCATCTAAATCATGTATGCCCTTAGCATGAGGATACATATAGTCAAAAGTAAGTAGAGTTACACCACTATGAACACCTTCAGCTAATCCATTTAAAGCAGCATAATAGCAATTTTCCTCAGTTAAAAATGGCGAACTAGGAAAAGTCATAAATTCTAACCAATCCTTAAGTACCATATCATCCCCAAGTCCTTTTAAGAGAACTTGGTAAAGGTGATTATGGGTATTAATAAGACCCGGAAAAACAATTTTACCTTTGCCATCAACAACTTTATTGCAGCGGGACCAACGTTCTTCAAGAAGTTCACTTGGTCCAATATCTACAATTCTATCAGCTTCTATGTAGATTGCACCATCGTAAAGAATGTCCCTTTTTTATTCATTGTTACAATACAAGTGTTTTTAATTAATATATTCATTTTTCTCCACCTTTACAATTGGATTAACAAGAAACGGGAAATGAATATATAATCCATTCCCCGTTTTATATCTTTGGATAAACATAAGCCAAATAATAACTATCTTATTCCGCCTACGTTACCGAATGTTAAAGCCATTAAAGCTTTAATTGTATGTAATCTATTTTCTGCTTCGTCAAATAAAACGGATTGAGGTCCATCCATAAACTTCTGATGTTACTTCAATGTCTCTGTCTGCAGGCATACAGTGCATGTAAATAGCATTTTTCTTGCCTAGTTCCATTCTTCTTCGGTCAACAATCCAGCCTGGATTTTCGTCAATTAACTTTAAACCAGCTTCTTCGTCGTTACCAGTAAACATGATTGGACCCCAGCCTTTAGCATAAATAACGTCAGCATCTTTGCAAACCTCGTCCATATCGTGAACAATTTCAAATTTAGAACCGTGTGCTTCAGCGTTATCTTTAGCCATTTGAATAGCTTCAGGCATTAAGTCGAATTTCTCCGGGTGAGTTAAAGTAACATCCATACCTGTACGAGTCATTAACTCAACTAGGTTATTAGCCATTGATAATGGACGGATGTAGTTTGGCGCTGATGTTCAAGAAATAACGAATTTTTCTTTCTTAAGTCTCTGCCAAATTTTTCACGAATTGTGAATAAGTCAGCTAAAGCTTGAGTTGGGTGCCAGATATCACATTGCATGTTGTAAACAGGAATTTGGCTGTATTTTGCAAGAGCCGCCATCCAGTCATGTCCGCCAACTAATGTATGACGTACGCCGGATACCATGTCACATTCTACCTAATACTTCAATAGTATCTTTAGGCGTTTCACCGTGGTCGATTTGAGTAGCTTTAGGAGTTAAGTAGTTACCGTGTCCTCCTAATTGTGTAATACCACACTCAAATGCGTTGCGAGTTCTTGTAGATTCTTCAAAGAATAACATAAATAGAGATTTAGCTCTACAAATGTCATCATGTTGAATACCTAAAGTGTATTCTAGTTTCAACTTTTCAGTTGTAAGCATTAGCGTTTCAATTTCTTCATCAGACCAGTCTGCTGTTGATAATAAATGTTTTCCTTTTAATAAAGATTTCATTGTTGTTCAATCTTCCTTTCTAAATTAAATTATTCTATTTTCCACTAGCAGTTATTGCTAACATGGCGTAAACTTTAGCTGCGTCAACATACTCATCTACAGATATTTTTTCTTCTGTTGAATGGCATAACTCCTCTACAGATGGCCCAAATCCAACTGCTGGAATACCTTATCTTCCGCAAAGGGCTGTAAGCATTTGTACAAAAAGCCCAAACACTTAAATCGCATTTTTGATTGAATGTTGCTTCAAAAGCTTCAACTCCAGCTTGAATAAGTGGGTGTTCTTCTGGCAAAATCCATGAAGGGAAATAATCTTCCGCTTCAACATGATATCCTGTATATGTATCATAGTATTCCATATCGATAACTGCCTTTGAACCAGGAACCTTGTCAAGAAGCGGTTGTACTTCCGCAATTAATTGTTCTCTAGTTTCCCCACAAGATATTCTTCTATCAGCATAGATAACCGCCTCCCCTGGAATCGTATTCAGTGAAGGAGTTTTGCAATCCACTTTAGTCACTTCAATTGTGCCTTTTCCAAGAACAGAATCCTCGCCTAAATCTGTCATTTTATCAATGCCTTCAATAATTGGCAATGCCTTAATTAATGCATTATCGCCTACATGTGCAGCACTTGCATGTGCAGCTTTACCAGGCACAGTAATTTTGATTAAGGCTCTGCCTTTGTGACCTCTCATTATGTGCATTTCGCTGGCTTCAGCAACTACAACAAAATCAGGCTTAATGTCACTATTAACTTTCATCATTTCTTCTACACAAGATCCTTCAACATCTTCTTCTGAAAGAGATCCTGAAACCCACATAGTGAAATCTTTATCCAATCCTAAGTCTTTAAGCCCCTTTGCCTGCCCATGTAATAGCGGCTAATGGTCCTTTATTATCTACTGTACCAGACCCCAAATGTAGCCGTCAACTAAATCTGCACAGATAGAGGATTATATTTCCACTCAGCTAGGTCTCCCATTTCAGCTGTGTCGATATGAGCGTCATGCATAATAACTTTAGGCCTATTACCTACACGTCCTAATACGTTACCAACTGCATCGACTCTAACCTCATCATAACCGTATTCTTTCATCTTCTTTGCTAAAAACTCTACAGCTTTCTTTTCATTGTAAGTAACACTTTCAATGCGAATGAACTCTTGCAGAAATGCTATCATCTCATCTTTATGTTCTTCTAAATATCCGCTGATTTTAGCCATTAAATCTTTGTAATCTGACACTATCTCATCTCCTTTACACATACTTACCAATTTGATTATAGCATAACCATTTTCATTAATCCAGCCAAAAATGAAAATGTTTTCAAATTTTCCCATAGAGCTAATCAAAAATGATTTTTGCTATTATATACACATAAAAACCCTGCTATCATCAGCATGGGTCCTGCAGTCCACCCAATAATACTTGTCCCTAAAAGAATCATTTCAGCAAGCCCAGATAGGAGAAAAATAACCCCTGAAAATTTAAGCATTTTCGAGGAATTTCTTCGAGCAAAAACAAGTCCAACCAAGACAGAAAATGAAATAATAATACCATAAATTGTTCGCATCTGCGTCTCATTTGTCCACATGTCAAATTGCTCAATCGTCATCATATTTGTAAGCATATGTTGTAAGTTCGCATTCTTAACTACAAACATATTATCAATTGTATTTACTACATTATTCAATCCGAAATATATGGTGCAGGTCATTATGATTATCATAATCAATCCTAATGTTGCCAGCACTCTTTCTTCTCTAATTTTCATCTATCCTGCCATTCCTATTTTTTAATAAACAACATAACACCCGCTACTGTAAACAGAGCAGAAGTTAGTATATTTCCCAAAACAATGAAATCAATAATTGCTGCTACCAATAAAAGAGTTCCTGCTAATTTTCGTTTCTTATTTAAACCTAGTAAGATTGTTCCCCCTAAAGCAATGGCGCTAACTATTCCTGTCAACGCACCTTCTGTAGAAAAACCCAAAACTATTACAGCGTATAAGAAAGATATAATAACACCTATTAATGCTAAAATAAACTCAGTTTTTCTTTTCATGAAAGACTCTCCTTTACTCCTCAGAATAATGATACTCTTGCTTCTTTTCTATTCTTAATAATGATAATAATCCAGCAATAATAAATAAAGCACCACCAATCCACTGACTAAAAGGAATGCTAATCGCGCCAACTGCTAAAATAGAATACCTGCAACTATTGGTTTTCTATTTCTAAATATTAAAATCGTTGGTACTAATGCAGCAACACTTAATACAACTCCGATAATTGTTGAAATTAAAGCACTATGTTTTAAGGCTTCAACATCAACTGCCCCCCCATCATAGATACAAGATTTGGATCATCAAAAACACCCATGCCTAAAAATGACAAACCAGCTAAACCTAATGTAATTAAAATTCCAATAATCCCTAGTACAAATTCTCCCGTTCTCTTCATAAAATACCTCCCATTCATATTTGAATTATACCATATACACCAAATTCATTCCACAAAAAAGCTGGACTTCTAAAAGTCCAGCTTTTAATTAAAAAAGGCTTATTTTACCCATTTTTCTTGGCTTGGATCTTGTGTTTTAGCATATAGATCAGCATCTGCTGGTCCACCTGCCATTACTTTTTCTACAAGCTCATTGTAAGCTTTATAGTCTAAGTATAATGGTACTTCTTTACATAAAGCATCGACTTCTTTAGAAAGTCCTGCTTTATTTGTGTTGTACTCATCACTTAATGCTCTTGCAATTAAGTCAGCAATTTTAACCATATGCTCCTCTTTAAATCCTCTTGTTGTAGCAGCAGGTGTTCCTAAACGGATACCGCTTGTTACAAACGGGCTCTGCGTTTCAAATGGAATTGTATTTTTATTACAAGTAATAGAAATCTCATCTAAACGAGCTTCGGCTTCCTTACCTGTTAATCCTTTACCGGAAACGTCTGCAAGCATCATATGGTTATCAGTTCCATTAGATACAATACGAACACCTGCTTTTTGTAATTCAGCTGCCAATACTGTAGCATTCTTTTTAACTTGGTCTTGGTAATCTTTAAATGAAGGTTCTAAAGCTTCTTTTAATGCAACTGCTTTAGCCGCAATAACGTGCATTAATGGTCCGCCTTGTAAGCCAGGGAATACTGCTTTATCAATCATCTTAGCATATTCCGCTTTACAAAGAATCATACCACCACGAGGTCCTCTTAATGTTTTATGAGTAGTAGTTGTAACAAAATCACCGTAAGGAATTGGTGATGGGTGTAATCCAGCAGCCACTAGACCTGCAATGTGCGCCATATCTACAAATAAATATGCACCAACTTTGTCAGCAATTTCTCTAAAGCGTACAAAATCAATTTGTCTAGAGTAAGCACTTGCACCAGCAATAATCATTTTCGGTTTATGTTCAACTGCTAAACGCTCGATTTCATCATAGTCTAAAACTTCTTTATCTTTAGTCACACCATAATGAATAAAGTTAAAGTATAAACCAGATAAGTTAACTGGGCTACCATGAGTTAAGTGTCCACCATGAGTTAAATCCATTCCTAATACAGTATCACCAGGTTTTAAAGCTGCTAAGAAAACAGCCTCATTAG
Source organism: endosymbiont 'TC1' of Trimyema compressum (assembly GCF_001584725.1). Classification (NCBI taxonomy): domain Bacteria; kingdom Bacillati; phylum Bacillota; species endosymbiont 'TC1' of Trimyema compressum. The sequence continues at coordinate 1,069,150 of NZ_CP014606.1, forward strand.
CGTTAGCTCCTGAGTGAGGTTGAACGTTGGCATGATCTGCACCAAAAAGCTTTTTAGCTCTATCTCTTGCTGCATCCTCTGCAATATCAACATATTCACAACCACCATAGTAGCGTTTTCTTGGGTATCCTTCAGCATATTTATTAGTTAAAACAGAGCCTAATGCCTCTAATACTGCAGGGCTTACAAAGTTTTCAGATGCAATTAATTCAATTTTATCTGTCTGTCTAGCTCTTTCCTTATCTAATACGCTGGATATTTCAGGGTCATAGTTTTTTAAACGTCTCATATCTGCACCGCCTTTAATAAATTAATTTTTTACTTCCTTCATTATATATAATTTAAATTTTTATTTCAATAAAACAAGGGGTTTTTGAAGAAAAGAGAAGTCTGAAACCATTTTCTTTTGGTTTTTTCATAAATAAAAGAGAAAGTCTATTATATAATAGACTTTCTCAATTTATCCGAATGCTAAATATATCATTTTTCTTTTAAAACAGCTCTGGCTTGGTCTAAATCTTCATCAGCAACCATTACAATTGGTCCAGTACATCCCATTCCGCTAGAAGCATAAATATTTTCCTTCCATAATGCATGAACTGCATCTTCTAAATCTAAAATTTCAATGCCAGGAATATCAGAAGCAGTTGGTTTTGAAGGTGGTTCAACAATTGGTTCTTCCTCTTTGCTTTCCTCAACTTTTGATTCAAGACCTTGAAGTATTTTATCCAATCCAGCAATTTTTGCTTTAGCAAACTCTTCATCAACAGTAGCAGTTAGATTACCTTCAGCACATAAAGCAGCATAACCAATTGCTCCAGCTGCTACATTGGCGCCACTGGCTCTTGATAGAATACAGATAATTCGATCACAAAACCTTCTCCGACGCCTGGTCCATAGCCGTATCCTAACGCTTCATAGTCTCCACCACTGGAAAAAGCACTAAAAATTTTCATCAATACATTTCCTGTTAAACTATCCACAGTCATTACAATAGGCACGCCCAATAATAAATCATTGCCTCTCATTACAAAGCCCCCATCGCTTCTTGCTGATTCAGCAAAATCCAGTGGATAACCATTTTCTTCTAATTGCTTTAAGACCCTTTCGACTTGTCTTACTCCTTCAATATTTAAAATACCTACTGGAGGATTTTTAATACCACAAGTTTTTGCTACTCCAATTCCAGCAATTATATTTTTAACCATTGCTGCTACACGGTTAATGGATGATGTACCAGTAGTATTGGCCACAAACATCTTTTTACCTTTACCAGGAGTAATAACACGACCTACTGTAGACACGCCGATAGGAAAATTATAGTGCATTGTTACTGCACCATCTAAGGTTCCTTCTTCAAGCATACGATCCATAGTCTCATGAGCTTCTTCCTCTGAACGAACACGAACAACTTCTAGCTCAGTATTCACATTATTGCCAATGACAAATATTTCAATGTGACTGTTTCTCCTGCTAGCAAGTTCCGCACCTCTGACAATTTCACTCTCACCATGTTCGCTGCCTAAAGTAGTAATACCTATACGAACCTTTTTACCGAGATGGGCTGTTTCTAGGGCACTGGCGACCTATTCTAAGGTTTCTTTCAAATAGGAGACTTTACTGCATTTTCCAACAAAGCCACCTCCTTTATATATTATCAGCTAACTTGCGAATTGCATCAGCAACCATGCTGCGCACTTCCTCTTTATCAATAACCTTTCCTTTGTATCTTTAATTTCACCAGGATTACTTTCAATTAAGAAAGAAACGCCATCAAATAAATTGGTAAGACGACCAAGGAAAAGACTACCCTTACCAATGATCATTACTTTTTCCATCCGCAAATCCAATATAGGGAACACCATATGGAATATGTCCTTGTGTCGGTGCATAACCAACTAGGCCTTTTTCCATAACTACTTTTTCTATTTCAGAACGCTCAAAATCCCCTCTTTTAACGCCTAGTGCCGCAATCATTTTAAAGTTCGCTAATGGCACATCTCAAGCACCAGCAGGCACTGTAATCTCAGGATTTTGCATTTCTGGTGAAAATTTATCAATGTCCTTTAAAGAAATACCTACTTTATCTAACGGGTCAATTACAATTGCTGTCATTACTGCCTGTGGAGCAGATCCTGCTCCTATAGTGTGGCGACCTACAACATCCGTTCTAATAATTGGGCTAGCACCATCATTTTCTGAGATATGAATAGCAAATGTACTTAAGCAATCCTCTAAAACAGGCATATTTTTTTCAATATGTGATTTTGAGTTCATACCTAATTTAGCTGTTGAGCCACCTGCAACAACAACAACATTTTTATAAACTCCCCGCTTTAACTAAAGCAGCAGCTTCAACTAGAGCATGAGCTGGTCCAGCACAGAAACTTCTTGTGTCGTTACCTGTAGCATTATTACAGCCACAAATTTCACCAATAGCTTTAGCAATATTACCGCCACCTCTTTGGTTCATATCACCGCAAGCTTCTTCAGAACACTCAATAATATAATCAACTTGCTCAGGTCTTAAGTCAGTCTTATTAAATAACTGTAATAAATTAGCTGCACAAGATGCTTTACTAGCAAGGTTTTGAAACATTACATGACTTGTTAAAACAGCATCAAACTCATGAGCTTTTTTAACACAACCAACTAAACGACCAGCATAATAAATGCCTTCAGCATCTTCTTCTTTAACTAAACGTTCGATTTCTTCAAATTTTAGACCTTCGCCATCTAATTTTTCAAGATGTTTTTCCATTACATTAAATTCTTCTTTTTTCGAAAGCTTAGCTTTTGTTGACGCTTGGAAACCATCCTCTAGGAGAACTAAACCAAATACATCGACAGCCTTCATTAAACCTATTAACTCATTTTCATAGTAAATAGCACCAAAACGGCCTTCTCTTGAAGAAGTTGATAACGAATTACCATACCAAGGTTGTTTATGACATCTTAATTGTTATGGTGTTCCATTTCCTATATAAACCTGATTTGGCACATATTTAACAAATTCGTCGTAGTTTCTCAAACACTTCTTCAAATTTTTAACATGCTCAGAATCAGGATGTTTTAGCAACTCTGTTGTTTGTGTTGTACCCTGATGAATTGTCATAGTTGGTGCATTAAACAAACTATATGATGCACTTTTGATTACTGGAAAACTCATTATAAGATTCCTCCTTTATTCTTAAAAATAAGGGGATACCAATCATTTGAATTGGTTTCCCCTTTAAACATCACGTATTAATCTTCAAATACTGTTTGTTCTGTCACTTCAGTTTGAAGTGCTTTTAGTGCTTCTCTGACTAACTTTCTTCTCAATTCCTTTTCTTCTTTTTCACCTAAAGCTGGATTGCCTAATGGGTAAGGAATAGCTACAGTAGAAACAATTCTATTAGCTCCAACTGTCATTGAAATTGGTACTACTGGAATAACTCTATCTAAGCCATCGTTTGCATAAACTGGATCAAAACCACCATGAGCAGTTTCACCATTTGAAGGATTTAAATCATCAATACCTTCAATGCTATATTTACCATATTTAGATGCACTAGACGCCTCAATACGATCTGGATTCCCTTTCGGAACTGGTCCCCCAGATGAAACGATTGCTATTTTTGCTTTTGTAATATCTTTAATTGGCGGTGCTGGATCAACTCTATCAAAAACAGGTATTTCATACTCTGTTTCAAAAACTTCACCTTTTAATTTCTTCACCAATAAATCTACAGCTCTTTTAGCACCTTTTTTCACAGAATAAATTTTTACGCAAACCTCGTGGTAATTAACCTTCTTCTGCTGGAGTGCCAAGAGTTTCACCTACTACTAGTTTCAAAACAATAGCAGACATAATTTTAAGTGCATCTTTCATTGTTGCAGCTGAGTTACCAGTTGCTACAATTAGTGCATCTTTCTTATACATATCAGCACCAGGGTTTTCTTCATACATACCACTGATTACCGGAATGTTTAAGGTCTCTGATACTGCTTTGCAAACAGCACCACAAGCTACGCCATAACGACCAGCGTTAAAGGCAGGGCCTGCAATAAAAATATCTGGATTTTCTTCTTTAATCATTCCCAATATTTTTCTGTAGCTTCTTCAATATTTTCATTGAAGTAAGTATCACCACAGATAATGGTAGATGTAATGGTTGCTTTATCTCCAAAAGCAGCTTGAAGTCCCATTCCTGGTCCTTTTACACCTGCTATTTTTTCCGGAGCATAATCTGTTTTATCTTCACCACCAATACCACCATAAAACTGGTTAATGTAATGGACTATTTTCACTCCCAAGGTTCTCCCTCCTTTTATTTTTGGATTACCTATTTTCTAAATGATTTTACTGCTTCGCATAATGTATCCACATCAAGTACCATTTCCATCATACCTGCTTGCTCATCATATACTTCGGCATCAACTCCATCTTTTAATTCAAAAATGTGATATACTTCAAGTCCCAACTGAACTCCTGCTAATGGACCTGCATAAGAGGGGTCACCTTCTGTTACTGTTTCAGCAGCTAGAGCAGCAGCTTCTGCCTCTCCTGCACCTAATACAACAACTAAGTCTTTACCATACTCTTCAGCTAAATCTTTGATTCTAGCTTGATTTTCTAAGTCCATAGCACCTGCGCTTGTTCAAACAAAGCATTCTGTTGTAGCTAGTACTACGTCAGCGCCGGCTGTTTTAACAATTTCAGCAATAGCATCTCCTGGAACACCATCACGGTCTCCAAGGATAGCCACTTTTTTACCTTTTAACACGGCCTTTTCCTCCTTTGATTTCCTCTTCTATAATATTTATTCTGGTTAGTATGTTCTTGCAGAAAGATATCCGTAGCCTACTTCACTTGTTGCTCCAGTGATTACCTGGATTTCAGCAGTAATACTACCATCTTTACTTAGACTTCCTTGGAAGCCACCTGCAATTACTTCTGGCTACTTCTGGATATCCAATTACAGTATCCATTGCAGGCAAGTGAACAATCTCGTTGGCATTTCCACCAGTCACAATTGCATCGCCTACAGGTGTAGAGTCAGCAAGTGATTGAGAACCACCATCTTGACCAGCATATTCATCAGTAATTAATACTGTCTTAACACCTTTTTTAGTGATTTTATTACAGTTCATTACTAAATCAGCATCTGGATTACCAAAGCCTTCTTCAGAAATAATTACTGCATCAGCTCCTAAAAATTCAACTAATTTAGCCGTCATATTTGAAGAACGTTCTTTATCCATAAGTGTAAAATTTAAATTTGTAATGATACATCCTAAGAAATTATAGTCCTTACCATGACGCTTATACAGTTCTTCAATTATAGGATGATTCATATGCACATAGCTAGGATTTTTATCACAAGCAGAAACACAGTTACCACTAACGATAGCGCCATCAAACACTTCTGTTGGATATAGGAAAGTAGGCATAATCTTCTTTCCATCTACACCATACACATAAGTATCGTGTAATAATCCTTGAGTTTGTAGCATATACACATAAAGTACCTTTGGTAAATCTGGGTACATTTGCGCTTGCTCCAAAATCGGTTTTGTCTCATAGGTTTTAATTTCATCAGGCTTGACGTCTTTACCTGCTTTACCTACATAAATGTTTGCTCTGAAACCAGCTAGTCGAACAATCTCTTCACGCTCGTGTTGTTTTACGCCATCAATAGGCTCTATTTTTAACACAATGTTGTTTGTTTTAGAAAATGGTGTATATTCAGCTCCTGGGCCACTCATATCGACAATACCTTCTTGGAATCCAACGATGCGACCGGTAGTCACAATGGCTGCTCCCTTAAGAACGTGAGTCGTTCCATTCCCTACTTGTTCAACGCCACTCATAAATCCTGGGAAAATGCCTCCGTCGCCTTCCACTTTTATGCGGGGCTCCATAACATCTTTAACAGGAATAATGCGTATCTTTTCGCCTGGTTTTGCTAGGTAAACTTCCACAGAAGCTACTCTCTCATCTTCTTTAGCTACTTGGATTAACTCTTCCTCATTAATAAAAAGAATGCCATCCTTCACTTCTGTAGACTTTCCAAACTGAACATCCTTAATCATAATATTTCCTACATTCAGTTGCAAAACCTTCACCTCCTTTAGATTTAATATATACTCAGCTTTTTCAAGTATTGTAAACCTTTACATTTAGTAATATACTAAACGGTACAGACCGTTCTTCAGACCCTCTAGTCCAGTCTAAAGCAATCCCAAATCAATGGTTTGAAAATCATAATCAATTTTCTCCAATTCAGCCTCAGACCAATGGCGAATAGGCTTCTTGAATTTTGCTGCTGTACCAATGGCGAATAGGCTTCTTGAATTTTGCTGCTGTACCAATGGCATTCTCTATTAGTTTTAGAGAATTAAAGTTAACTGGCCCTGTACTTATATCTAAAATAATTGACTTGTACTCTGTTTCATGGGGCTTAACGCTCCCTGTCAAAGGATGACTGATTAAAGCATGTCCTTCATGAACAAAATCTCGAACTCTGTTTAAAACACTATCGAAATCTCCTTCTACAAAGTAGGCTGGATATGCCTCTTTAACTAATTTATTATTCGTTACAATAAAAACTTTTTTAATCATAATCAAACCCTTGTGAATTATTTTACAACCTAATTCAAAAATAAAACTCCCTTTCCATAGGCAAAAATGACTTGAAAGAAAGTTCATTGTTAATAATAGAATCGTAATTTTTTCTTCAATTGCAATTGTAACATTTACAATAAAAAGTAAATGCTTTCTTAGGGATTTACATAAAGTTTTTCTATGTTCATTATCCTTATTTCTTATTCTTTTTATGGGTGATTTTATTCTCTTCACCCTTTAACAGCTTCTTAATATTACTCCTATGTTTGATAATGATAAATAAAGCAACGCCAATACCTGCTAAGCGCACTATAAAGTTAATATGAAGTCCAGAAATCCACTCAGGAATAATTAAAATAATAATCCCTACAACAGCAGCTGTCATCGAGGCTAAAGAAACATACTTAAATAACAACAGACATATCGCAAAAACCACTAACACAATAGCAATTTGTATAGGCGCTAAAAACATAAAAATACCTGCACCTGTAGCAACCCCTTTACCTCCTTTAAACTTAGCAAAAAGAGGATAACCATGACCTACAACAGCAAAAAGACCTGCAACTAAAGCTACAATCTCTCCACCAATATAGAAGCCCATTAATGTAGCAAAAAAGCCTTTAAACATATCACATGCAATAACGCAAACGCCCCATTTAGTGCCCAAGACACGACCTACATTTGTGCCCCCTAAATTACCGCTACCATGCTCTCTTACGTCAATACCTTTGACAGCCTTGCCAATTATTAATGCAAATGGGATTGAACCTAATAAATAACCTATTAGCGCTCCAATTATATAGCCAATTACAGTCATTTTTTATTCCTCCTATTTATACAAAAAACAGGACCAGGGTTCTGATCCTGTTTTAGTTTTTTAGCCCACTATTTTAATTTTACTTTTTTCAACAATATATGTTGCAGGCATTAATTGATTTAGCACCTCAATTGATTCATCTCTAATAAAAGCTTCTATAATCTCTTTTCCAAGAGGATCTAAATCTTCAGTTAAAAACGGTCTTAACTCTTCTTTAAAGAAATTAGTCAAGATGCTGGCACCTTTTTCAAAACCATCTTCGCCAATATACTTATACTTCTGCTCTTCAACATTTAACAATCTTGTTGGAATTTCTTTACTGTCAAGTTTCACACGCTTCATACTATATCCTAATACAGGATGACCCTGATCATGAAGCTAACTTCTTTTGAAAGGTGCTTGACCTCTTCGAGATAAATATTCTCTTGAAGGCCATTCAGCTTTAAAGCCAACTTTATAGCTACCAATATGTTGATTTGGAATTAAAACATAACGGGTTTCTGGTGTGCTTACCATTTGATGAAGCAAAATATTAGCCTAATCTAAACGTTTGCCTTTGGCAAATGGCCAACCAATAGGAACCGACCCCTCGCTACCCATAGAAGTAGTTTCAATAATACTAGGGTTTCCGTAACCTCTTGGTGCAACTAAACGCCAGAGCCATGCAATAGCTGGTGGTAAAACATGAAATAGTCCAACAACTCCATAGCCTACTCTATCTTTAGTTGTAGGTGGTGTACGCAAACCAAAACTTCTTAAGTCAACCTCCACTATATCATCTTTAGTCGCTCCAAAATATTCTCTTGGAACTACTACTCGAGGATTGGAACATGGTTTGCCAGGCTCATACATAATATGCTCCCAAATTAATGCAGTAGACTTTGGAGCTGCATCAATATTCAGAAAAATCATGGGGCCTTTTGGATGAATTGTTAAGCGCTCTAAATCAGGCTCAGAGCCATACTCTTTTATATGGTCCACTCTTTAAAAACCAACCGGATTCAGCATCAGTAACTACCATTTTTTTGCCATTTTGAATAGCAGGTGGTGTAAGTGCCATATCATCCAGTTACAGGTTTTAATTTTGAGTTGTCATTTAAATCAATATATATACGATCATGATTTATAAGATCTTCTCCTAAAAGAACGCTACCATCAATCTCCCTAGTTATTTGCTCAAGCATTTCACCTTTTACCACCAATTTCACTTTTACCACCACCAGATGCACCTTCATGCATAATAGTATAGGTATTTTCATAAGGTGTTGTAACTTGAACCGTAGAAGCATGAAGAGTATTCCACCCTTCCTTCTCAGCAAAATCCAAAAGAATACTGTAAACACCTTTTTTGGCACTAGGACCTGGGTAAAGATTATAAGAAAACACTTCATGCAAGCCCTCTTCTCTATTGTGGACAACAACCTGCTTACCATGGCAATAAGTATGTCTAAATGGTGGAGCGACATACATAATCCCTTTAGGTTCAAAATTATCTTCTAATTCATCTGCTGGAATAAAATCTTGGATGTCGGCTAATGCCCCAGCAAAAAATGCAGCATTAGCAAGTACTAGAGGAATTGAAGGATAACCAAATTTCTTCCCACCAGATATAAATGGCATTGCAATCACACTATCTAATGTTTTAAACCACTCAATAGTATCTTGCCTTAATTGATCAAAAGACTCACCAAAACGATGTTCAAAAGTTTCTTTATCGGTAGGCCTGTCCATCTGCAATCACCATACAATTAGGATCTCTCCGTCTCATGTAACGATCTGTATAATTAATAGCCAATCCATTTTTACACTGCGCAACTGTACATTCCACTACTTTGCCAATACCTGGAATTGTATAGTAAACTTCAAAAAAATCATTGGATTTACAATCATTTCCCAAAGCTAAATTAAAAAGCTCTTCTCTGCTTTTAGGGAAAATAATCTCTGTTGACTCAAATATAGATTGAGTTTCTTCAGGTAATGTTATTTTTTCATTATATCTTTCATTTAAACTATCTCCTTCTCCTCAGCCTTAATATAAAGGCTAAGTGTTATTTGCCTTGCTGGTACTGTTCAAACGATTATACCTAAGTATAAATTCTTCAAAGTCCAGTTTGAAATTATTATTACCAGCATCTATGAAAATTAGAGATTCAAAAACTTTAGCTGACAAACTTTCCCCAGTTACTTCATAAGTTACTACTGCTCTTGAAGCTCCTTTTGCCTCAATTTTCTTGACACTTTTAATCTCATAATCTTTGCCATTAACCAAGTCAAACAAAGCTTTTAAATAGGCTTGATTAGTACTGTTCATTATATCCATGTCACTTGAAATATATAAACCTTGAGGACTCTTCAAAAAACTGGCCTCATCTGTATTTTTTATTTCGCTGAATAAAGACATGGCTACTGCTTCTGTAGGCAACGGTGCTTCAACATCATTTACATTTACAATATTATTAATCAAAGTAAACATTATAACTAAAAGCAAAGCAAGTAAAGCAATTAATCCAAAAATCATCTTCCAGAGTTTTTTACTAGTTTTTTTATTTTTCTTTGTTCTTGCTGTCATTTCCATTGTTGCATCATCTAAGACATTATAGTCATCTTTTTTGCGACTCCTAGACCCCTTTCCCCTCTGGCTTTTCATCTTCCTATTTGAAATTCCTCTTCCTTTTTTTTCTTTGCTCTTAAAAAAAGTGTTTTCAATGGTATCTTCTTTATCAAAGATACCATTGAATGTTGTTTCTTCTGTTGAATGAAGAGGATCTTCCAATACATCTTCTAAAGCACTGTAATATTCGTCTTTACTTCTGCTATTTAAAGGCTCATTGCCTAACTTCTTTTTTAAGAAAGAATAATACTCATCATCTGATTCCTTTTTTATTTGATTTAATTCATCTCTAGGGATTGCCCATTTATCGTTTTTAGTATGTTCATCTCCCAAAAATTCCTTAACCAGATCATCATAATTTTCAATCTTCTTGCTTTCTTTACTATATTTACTAGTAACTTTATCTGTTTTTCGAATAAGAAAATCATCACTTGCACCACAGCGAACACAATAAACTGGTGTTGATTCAAATTCTTTTCCACAATACTTACATTTTTTCACTGACATGCCCCTTTATGTAAAATAAATAACTTTTTATATTAGATTAGTTTAATTACTTTACAATTATAATATTTTTTTTCTAATTTATCAAATACTCCCTTTACATTGCTTAATATATTCGCTATAATCACTAATATAATCTTGATTATACTTATCTTGATTATATTAATAAAAATTAAGGTAATTTAGGTTATAATATGTTTATTGGAAGAAAAAATGCTCTACAATCACTAGAAGATAAATATGATGAAAACAAAGGCCACTTAATTGTTGTCTATGGAAAAAGAAGGCTGGGTAAAACTGCCTTTCTCAAAGAGTTTTCTAAAGATAAAGAACACTTTTTCTACATGTGTCGTGAGACTATTGATTCTGAGCAGATAAAATTATTTTCAGAAGAAATACTCGAAGATCATCCCATACGTTCTTTTATTTCAACATTTGATGATTGGGAAAAGGCTTTCATGTTTTTAGTCAATGAAGCCAAAGAGAAAAGAATATTGATTGTAATCGATGAATTTCCTTATTTAGCCCAAAGCAATAAAAGTGTGCTTTCAACACTTCAAAGCGTCTGGGATAATCACGGAGATAACACAAAACTAATGTGTATCTTAACGGGTTCTTCCCTTTCCTATATTGAAGATGAAATATTAAGTGAAAAAAGTCCTCTTTTCGGTCGGACTACTGGCGCAATTAAAATAGATGCTCTTACTTTCAAGGAAAGTCAAGGCATTTTAAATCAATTTAATATTGAAGAGCAGATAGCCTATTTTAGCTTTCTAGGGGGAGTTCCCCGCTATTTGAAAGGAATGAATCCAGAGAAATCAATCAGCGAAAATATCGACGATCAATTTCTCAATAAGTTCTCATTCCTATATCAAGAAATTGATTTTCTTATCCGAGAAGAACTGAGAGAGCCATCTACCTACTACGCCATCCTAGGTGCTGTAGCAAATGGCGCAAGTAAAATTAGAGATATTGCCGAAACAACCCAACTGGATAAAACTAAAATAAATGTCTATATAAAAAATCTAATTCAATTAAACATCCTCTATAAAAAAGTTCCCCTTCTACTTCCAGAAGAGAAGGTCAATCAACATAGAAGTCTGTACTTATTTAAGGAACCCTATTTTAAATTCTACTTTAGATTTATTGTTCCAAACTTATCCTTACTAGAAAATGACACAACCCACGAAGTTTTAAATAAGCGGATCATGCCTTATATAGACAATTACATTGAAGAGGATTTTCAACAAATAGCTATTGAACATTTAAAAGAATTAAATGGGAATAATAAACTCCCTCATGTCTATCAACAAATTGGTGATACTTGGAATGACAAAGTTAAAATACCAATATTTGGTTTCACCAATGATGATTGGGTTTTAGCTGGCAAAGCTTTTTATAAGCGACTACCAACAATGAAAGACATTGACATCATCAAACAAGACTTAGCAATTTATACAAAAGATTCTCAGAAAAAAACTGACTACTTCTTTTTCATCAACATGATATTGTCAGATGAATTAGAAACAATCAGTAAATTAGATGAACATATACACTTTATAAAAATTAATTAGAATTGAAAGGGGTGGAGACCTGTGACTGTCTATAGTAAACCATTATCCAACCATATTGTCGAAGAGAAACATAGGGGTGTGTTTCAGAATAATGATACGTTAACTGAATTTTATGATGCTCTGAGTGTTCCTAAATTAATCCAGGAAGCAGAGCGACTAAAATTCAGTAAACATTTTACTATGGCAGCTCAGGTGCTTCAAATTGCCCAAAAAAAAATGTATAAAAACAAAGAGAAGCGTTTAGATTATCTTCTGAAATATCCTATGTACTTACAACTTTGTGGTAAAGAGTACAGTGGATGGATGGAATTTTTTTTCATCAAAAAGCTTCTCTTCTCTTACGAGAAAGACAATGAAATCACATTGAGTGAATTACTCTTTTATGAGTCAAAAATTTCAAATGTAATGTCAATCTTTCAAGAGAGAAAAAAAGAATATGCAAGCACTATTTTTTACACACTACGTTCCTATATAGAAACACTGCTTTCCTTGCACCACAATATTATTCAACAAAAGGAGCAAGAGTTTTTAACTACAGACGAAAATTTAAAAAAATCATTTCGTGGCTTAAGTACTCAAGGAGAACATTATTTGAAACTAAAGCAAGCATCTTTTCAAATTGTTTCAATGTTGGCAACCCCCTTACATAGAATCGGTTATTTGCCACTGCTTGAATCCTACTTTGATTTAACAAAAGAAACCTTAAAAGATATTCCGAATATTGATTACTTAACTTTGGAAGAACAAGTACAAGAAATATTTAATAATTATAAAAGAATGGATGAAGTATTTTAAATACTTCATCCATTCTTATCTTTACTTTATTGACATAAATGTTTGCGCAGTAATTACTCTCCAAATAATTCGTCTAATGTAGCATTTAACTCTTTCGAAATACCTTTGCAAATTCTTAAACTAGGATTGTACTTTCCTGCTTCAATTAAATTAATGGTCTGTCTAGTAACACCAATTCTGCCTGCCAAGTCTTTTTGGGAATATCCAAAGCGTATTCTGGCTTCACGAATTTTTTCTCTTTTCATCGCTCTCTTCTCTCCTCGCTATAATAATAATGATAAATTCATTCCCTAAAAATATTATATATTATTCTTTTTTTATTTTCAAGTTGTTTCGGCAAAAATATGAAGATAATTATTCTTTTATTGGCTTTTTCCTTGTTCAAACTTTAATCCCCTTAACTTTAATGCTATAATAATAAGTGAAAAAAATAACAATATGAAAGGGGATTAACCAATGAATCCTATGTTACAAAAATTGATTGACCAAGAATTTATGACAGAAAATGAAGCCAACTATCTTGCAGATGCAATTAAAGATGGCGATACTATCATTATCTCTGGTCACAGAGGACATGGTATTTTACCTTTATTGGCGTCTCTAGGTGCCACAGCTAAAGAATTTTATTCTGTAAAACCTGTACGCAATATTGACACAGATCTTCAAGATGAAAATGCAGATGTTTTTTTAATTGGAGATTTGAAAGATGTAAACTATAGTGAAGCCCTTGTAAAAGCCTTCTCTATTAAAGATAAATCTGTTATTACAATTAAGGATGCGGAGCACAGCTTTTCAGTTATGAAAGTTTTAATATATGTATTTAAAGCAACTGGAGATAATTCTAAAATTTACCAACTGGCTGAGTGCACTAAAGTTGATGATATTAAGAAACTAAAAAAACTCGTAAAAGTAACCCTAAATGAAAAAGGACGTCCAGTTAGAACAACTTTTGAAGGTTAGAGAATATAAATAAAATTAAAGAGATAGCTTTTCAACCCAAAAATAGGTTAAAAAGCTAATAAAAAAGCACAAATTTAATTGATTAGGTATCCGTCTCTAACGCAGATAATAAAAAATACACCTGCTCCTAAAACTATAAAAAGTATCAAGAAGACAATCATTGTTATCCCTTCTTACAATACTGGAGAAATCAAACGACTAATAGGCTCCTTTATACGAACCATGATAGACCTGTTATTATACATTTCCATGGTAATCTGAGTGCAGTGTTTTAAGTCTTCTTCAAATATATCCTTAAATGCTTTCCCCACCTTATTTCCATATAAAAATACATTTGTTTCAAAACTCAAATTAAAGCTTCTTTCATCAAAATTAGCACTACCAACACTACCAACTTTGCCATCAGCCATGATTGTTTTAGAGTGCAGAAAGCCATTATTATAAGTATAGGCCTTTAGTCCTAATGGTAATAAATCTCCAATAAATGAATAGGTAGCCCAATAAACAAAAATATGATCCTGCTTGTTGGGAATCATAATATGAATATCTACACCCTTTAATAAAGCAATTTTCATAGCTTCTAAAAATGGAGCATCTGGTACAAAGTATGGGCTTTGAATATAAATGTACTCTTTTGCGTGACTAATAATCTCCATATATGCTAATTTGATTTGAGCCAGTTTAGAATCTGGACCACTTGATAATACTTGGGCACCTATTTCCCCTTGATTTTCAGGGTCTCTAAAAACATCGTAATCAATTGCCATATCGTTGTTGCCAGCATGCCTCCAATCCAGTATAAAGCGTACTAAAAGAGCTTGAACACTAGTTCCTTGAATTCTCACATGAGTATCTCTCCAGTATCCCATTTTCTTTTTCATCCCTAAATATTCATCGCCAATATTGTAGCCACCTATATAAGCATACTTTCTATCAATAATAGCAATTTTTCTATGGTTTCTATTATTAACTCTAATATAAATTGATGTTACAGGAAAAGAAAAGGATACTTTGCCTCCTGTAGCAATTAGTTCTTTAAAATAGTTTCCTTTTACTTTTCTTGCTCCCAGATCATCTAACAGCAAACGAACTTTTACGCCTTCTTTTGCTTTTTTAATTAATAAGTCCCTAAAGCTTTCTCCTAGAATACCCCTTTTATAAATGAAGTACATTACATTGACCTCTTCTTTGGCATTCTCTATATCTTCCATAAATGCTTTAAATTTATCATGACCATTCATATAGAAATCGACTTCGTTATCATATGAAATAGGCAACTTATCTAGCTGACCAATTAAACGAATAATTTCCCGCTGGTCTTCAATTTCGCATCTAATTTTACATTTTTTCTCAGTTCTTTTTTGATTAGCTATTTTTATTATTAACTTTTTTTCACTATCTTCAAAATGAAATACTTTCTTTTTACTTAAGTCTCTTCCAAAAAAATAATAAACAATAAAGCCTATACCTGGTAAAGCTACAAAAATAAGTAGCCAAGCTGTTGTGCTTGCAGGATCCCTCCTCTGTAAAAATACAAAAGCAGCAATCCATAAACCATATAATAGTATTAATATTCCACTCACTGTTAATATTACACCCATTGAATAATTAATCCTCCAAAATTTTGTTAAATAAATAATTTAATCTATCTGCATCAATGCTCTTATTACACCTACTACATAAATAAATAATTTTATGTCTGTCTTCAATTAAAGCTACTTTATCTAGTAATTCAGGCTTATTCTGATTATCAAATTGCTGTAAAATATTCATAACTTGAGGGTTTGCTTCATAGTTGAATATTTCAGTAATAAAAAATTGATACCAATCATAATAAGAATTTTTGCCATAAGGCATTAAAAAAGAAATAAATTCAGAAATCCAACTAGTTTTCAAATAATAATTTCTATCAACTTTTGCTAAAAGTTTTTCAAAAGCTTTATATTGTCCTTCAATATATTGTTTCCCTAATTCCAAGCTTTCATCGTCTTTAGCAAAAATGTCATTTTCAATTGCCTCCAAAAAATAAAGTATTCTCCGATTTTTATTTTCCTCCATTATATAATAGCTTTCTTTGGCAATTTTAGGTATGCTTTTATAGGCTTCATCAACAATCTTTTTAATATCCATATCACAATAATCCATAACAGCTATAGTATCTCTATTTAAAAAGCCTAAAAATCCACTGGATAATAAGTTACCGGAACTAGGTTTTGCGCAACAGATTCATCAAATAACAGACGACTCCAAGAAGTACTATTGCCACAAAGGAGAGCTGTAACTGTAGCAAAGTCCAGCAACCATTTATTACCAATAGCAACAATACCTTGGCAATTATTTTGAAGATAAGTTAATGTTGCGCTTCTAACTTCATATAGACTATAAGGATAGTGTGCAGCTTTATAAAAACATCATTTTTGTTAACGCAATTTTCTGATATATTAAGCAAATTCAACCTTCAGTATCCTTTCCACAACTACTACTATTATACCTTTTTTTATTGATTATTTAAAGCAATAAAAAGCCTACGCTATTTTGCGTAGGCTTAATCTATACTTTTTTTATTCTGCTATCCATAAACCATGTAGATTACAGTATTCACGAGCAGATACTTTTTTAGCATTAGTCTTAAATGTAGCAATTGGCTCTTCACCAGGATTTAAAAACTGAATTTGACACTTATTACCTTCATTTAATTCAATCCACTGAATATAATGCTCAGGTAACATTGGGTGTAAAACACTTCCAATAGTTACTTTATAACCACCATCAATAGTCTCAATAACAGGAACATGTTTCTCAACTGCTGCATCTACTGAGTTTGCTTCTACTAAAGTAAGCCCTTCACAGTCGCCAGCTTCTACAGGGTTTGTTAGCCCTTCAACAATCGCACCATTTTTACAGACATAAATATTTCTTTGTACCATGTAAATCACTCCTTAAAATTAATATATTATTTATTAGCAAGACATTTTTTACAGATTCCTCTATAGTAAACTTCTCTTGCAATAATTTTATTCTCATTTAGCTTATCAACTTCTGTCTCAATTCGATTAATATTAAAATCAGTTACTAATCCACAATCTACACATTTAAAATGTCCATGGACAGCAGCATCTATATCATATCTTATTTCATTTTCCTCGATAAATAGCTTCTGAACTAAATTATGCTCTGTAAATAAATCCAGAGTATTATATACTGTTGTTTTTGATAATGTTGGAATGTCTGTATATAAAGCTCGGTAAATCATATCCACTGTAGGATGAGTATGATTCTTAACTAGGTAGTCTAGAATCATTATTCTTTGTACAGAGGGCTTTATACCAGCATCCTTCAAAAGAACTACTAATTCTTCTTGTTTCATTTTATTCTTAGCCACAAAACCACCTCTTTCATATTTGTAACAATTACATATCTACTATCATTAATAAGCTAATAATAACCTTTTAAAGCTATCTTGTCAATAAAATACTATAAATTCATTTTTGAGAAATGATTCTGTAAAAAAGAAGACTCTAATAAATATTAGAGTCTTCTACTAAAAACTTAACTTAATGTGTGAATAAATAATCCACTTCTTAATTTAGGCTCAAACCAAGTGCATTTTGGTGGCATAACTCTGTCTGCATCAGAAACTGCCATTAAATCCTTAATAGTCACCGGGAATAATGAGAATGCAACTTTCATATCTTCATTTACACGTCTCTCAAGCTCTCCTAGTCCTCTAATTCCACCAACAAAATCAATACGATTATTTGTTCGTGGATCTTCAATTCCTAAAATTGGATCGAGTAAGTTACTTTGTAAAATTGCTGCATCTAAACTCTCAACAGGATCCTGCTCAGGACAAGTACCCGGTTTTGCTGACATTACATACCATTTACCATCTAAAAACATACCAAATTCATTTTTCTTTCCTGGCTTAAATGGTGCCGTTTTGCTTTCAGTAATTGTAAACTTTTCGCCCACTTTATTTAAGAATTCTTCTGAAGAAAGTCCATTTAAATCTTTGACTACTCTGTTATAGTCCATTACATATAAATCTTCATCAGGGAAAATAACCGTTAAGAAACGATTAAACTCTTCCTCGTCAGTATAGTCAGGATTATCTTCTCTTCTCTTAATTCCTGTAGCTGCTGCTGAAGCAGAACGGTGGTGTCCATCTGCAATGTATAGATAATCAATAGATGCAAATAATTCTGTTAACTTAGCAACTAAAGCTTCGTCATCTAATACCCAAACAGTATGTGTAATGTCATCTTCAGTAGTTACGTCATAGGTAGCTGCATGGCTCTCTACCCAGTCATTGATAATTTTGCTAATTTCTTCTTTTTTTCTATATGTAAAGAACACAGGTTCTGTATTAGCATCACACACATCAAAATGGTTAATTCTATCTAATTCTTTTTCTTTTCTTGTGAATTCATGTTTCTTAATAACATTATTCATATAGTCATCAATAGAAGCACATGCAACTAAACCAGTTTGCACTCTACCTTCCATTTTTTGACGATAAATGTAAAAACAAGATTTCTCATCAGTAATCAGAATACCCTCTTGACGCCATTTATCTAAAACGTCTTTTGCT
Organism: endosymbiont 'TC1' of Trimyema compressum; assembly: GCF_001584725.1. Classification (NCBI taxonomy): domain Bacteria; kingdom Bacillati; phylum Bacillota; species endosymbiont 'TC1' of Trimyema compressum. Next base: position 1,087,612 of record NZ_CP014606.1, read on the forward strand.
TTTAAGTATACTTCTTTAGAATAAGCATCTACAGACTCAGGCAATTCAATTTCAGAACGAACAATTCTTAAAAATGAATGTGGTTTCCCTTCTGCCATTTCTTTTGCTTCTTTTCTATTCATTACGTCATAAGGAAGAGAAATCATCTCTTCAGCCATTTTTTGATCTTTAGGACGTACACCTTTAAAAGGTCTTACTGCTGCCATAAAAAAATTCCTCCTCGTATTTTTATCTAAATTTAAAATGAAAAATTTGTAATTAAATCAACAACTTCTGCTCCAATTCTCTTTTGAGCTTCACCAGTTGAAGCTCCAATGTGAGGGGTTACAGAAACTTTAGGATGGTTTATTAAAACTGTATTATCAGTTGGTTCTTTTTCAAATACATCAATACCAGCTGCAGCTACTTTACCATTGTCTAAAGCTGTAATTAAAGCTGCTTCATCAACAACGCCACCTCTAGCACAGTTAATTAAATAAACGCCATCTTTCATTTGAGCAAACTCTTTTGAGCCAATTGTTGCACCAGCTTGTTTGTCAAAAGGAATGTGTAAAGAAACAAAATCTGCATCCTTAAGGACATCATCTTTGGCACAATGCTTAAATTGATCATAACCTGCAACTTTACCCAATAAATCTGTATAAATAACTTTCATACCAAGTGCCTCTGCTTTTTTTGCAAGAGAACGAGCAATTCTACCAAAGCCAATTAAACCTAATGTTTTACCATCAAGTTCAACTCCTTTATAGTTTTTCTTTTCCCATTTTCCTTCTCTCATTGTTACATTGGTGATTCCAATGTGACGCGCTACAGAAAACATATGTCCTAAGGCTAATTCAGCTACGGAATCACTGCTTGCTGAAGGTGTATTAGTAACTGTTACACCAGCTTTTTCACCTGCTGGAATATCAATATTATCAATACCTACTCCAGCTCTAATAGCTAATTTTAAGTTACCACCATTTATACCTTCAAAAATTTCCGCTGTCAATTTAGTTGCCGAACGAATAACAACAGCATTTACTTCTTTTAACTTGGCAATTAATTCAGCACCATCATAGTGATTTGTATCTACTTCACAGCCTGCTGCTTTTAATGCTTCTTCAGCACTTTTATCAATACCATCATTTGCTAAAACTTTAATCATTATAAATCTCCTCCTAAACTTTTATTCTTAAAAACAATAGAACCAGAAAATAATTCCTGGTTCTATATTGCATTTCTATTTCAATGTAAAACCTTATAGACCTAAAATATCTTCTATCTCAACCAATAAAGCCTTAACTTGTTGAATAGTTGTATCAGCCATGTGAGCAATTCTAAATGTCTTCTCTTTTAAAGAACCATAGCCATTAGATATTGCATAGCCTCTCATAGCTAAACGTTTGTTTAAGTCTTTTACACTAATGTCTCTAGTATTCTTAATAGTAGTTAGTGTATTTGAACAGTATTTTTCATCTGCAAGTAATTCAAAATGTTTCTTAGCCCAAGCACGGACAAATTTAGCCATTTCTGTATGGCGAGCAAATCTGTTTTCAATACCCTCAAGCATGATTTGGTCTAATTGGTAATCTAATGCATACATTAATGATAATGCTGGTGTTGAAGGATACTGATGATTTTTCTTTTCAATAGTTTCATAAATTTCAACCATATCAAAATATAAGCCTCTGTTTTCAACAGTTTTAGCTCTTTCATACGCTTTCTCCGAAAAAGAACAAATCGCTAATCCTGGAGGTAAACCTAAAGCTTTTTGAGTTGAAGTAATTAGAACATCAATCCCTAATTTATCCACTTCAATTTTAGCGCCTGCTGCAGAACTTACTGCATCAACTAACCAAATTACGTCAGTATACTTTTTGACAACCTCAGCAATTTCCTCTACAGGGTTTTGAATGCCGACAGAAGTTTCATTATGAGTTACTGTAACAACGTCATAATCCCCAGTTGCCAATGCTTTTTCAACATCAGCAGCCAATGTTGGTTGGCCAGGCTCAACTGAAAACTTATCTGCTGGAATATTGTTTGCTACAGCCATTTTATACCATCTATCGCCAAATGCGCCAATTGAAAATACAGCAGCTTTCTTTTTTGCACAAGAGCGAATAGCCCCTTCCATAAAACCACTTCCTGAAGAAGTAGATAGCATTATTCTGTTTTCTGTATAAAATAGCTTTTGCATTTTATCATGAATACCTTTTTGTAGTACACTTGAATCATTAGTTCTGTGACCAATCATAGGTGTAACCATTTTTTGTAAAACTTCCGGCGATACATCAACAGGACCTGGAATAAATAAACGTGTACGCATTGACATATTGAATGTTCCTCCTTAAATCAAATTTATTTTTTTATTTTAACGATCATACCAACTTCTACTGAAGCGCCTAATGGTAAACCGCTGTTACCAATAGCAAAACGAGCATGTTTACCTGCATCGCCAAAAATAGTGCCTAGAATATCTGATGCACCATTGATTACTTGTGGTTGCCCTGTAAAGTCATTTGTTGAATTTACAAAACCTTGAACTTGAACAATTTTTTCTACGTTATCTAAAGATCCAGCAATCTTCTTAACAACACCTAAAGCATTGATAGCACAAATTTTTGCTGCTTCATAACCTTCCTCAACTGATACATCTTTATTAACGATTCCCTTATATTTCACGTCGCCTTCCATAACTGGTAATTGACCTGAAACATAAATAAGACCATCCACAAGTACACCTGGCTCATATGCTGCTGTTGGCACTCCTGGTGTAGGGATGGTTATACCTAATTCTTTTACTTTTTCTTCAAAAGACATTATAATTCTCTACCTCCTTAAATTAAATATATCTACAAACAAGTATACCATCTTTCTCCCTATAAATAAAGAGGCAGAGCCTATAGTTTTCCTCCCTCGCCCTTAATTATTGGTTTTAATAATCTTTACTTATTTTTTTAAACTTTGTTCGGATTCTTCTTATCCCCAATAGGTAAATGCCACTCACAATAAGAGCACCACCACTTATCAATAGTCCAACCTTTAATCCTGGGGGAAAATAACTAAATGATATCTCATTAATGCCAGCCTCTCCCTTTACTGCCATTAAACCGATTTGCACCTGTTCAATTGGGGCAGGGCGTCCATTAACTGTTGCTGTCCAACCAGCATCATAAGGAACACTAAGAAAAACTAAATTTTCTTTTGGTAAATTAATTTTCAAACTAAAACCTTTATTATTTCTTTCAAATGCAGTTCCTGTTACGGTTCTTCTATTTTCTACATCTTTTACAAAAGCGCTGTAAGAACTATCCTTCATAGTTTCAAGAGGTAGTGGCTTTAATATGGAATCATACTTGTTAATCTGCTCTTTAGTTAATACTAAACCTTTTAATAACGCCTTATCTCTTTGTTGAGGCATTAATTCATTAAAATAAGCTTCTTCATCAATATAATTATCATAAACAAACCCAAATGGAACATAATTATCATTAATGAATATATTGTAATCCAATTGTTTTTCGTAAAATGAAAAACCTGGCAAAGGTGGCACTTTATTAACTATTTTTTGATTTCTTTTTAGCATCATTTTTTCTGTCATATGAACATTAGGTTCTTCTGTACTATTAAAGTACCACTTAACAGACAAAAAAGCTGGAAAAGCATACTGTTTTCCACTGAGATTAGAAACCATAGCTCTCTTAGCGCCAATACTCTCATACAAAGGATGAACACTATTAGATATAATACTATGAAAAGTAGTTATACTTGATTTATCCCAATAAAAAGCTAAATTAAAATGCTTATTTTCTGAATCAATCCTCTCTAGCTGTCCATTACTATCTGGCAATTGGATTTTATGCTCTAACAAATTAGGCACAATAAAGCCAGCTGCATCTAAACTGTTTGTGTATTTTTTCCCCACGAAAATAAAATATATACCATGAAGGCCAATAACTAAAGACAATATACTCAAGGTAAATTGGTAAAAATATTTTTGCCATTTTTTACTTGCCCTTATTTTAAATAAAAACCAAAGTAAAAAGAGACAAATTAAAGCGATAACCACCATACTAATAAAGCGATCCTGCTTTAAATAATCATAAAACCCAAACTGCCATCCTGCAAGGGTTTGACTTGGTATAAAAGCCGTAACTAAAGCAATAATTGCTGTTAAGCCTAGAATTACCTTAATACTATATCGCCACCTACGACTACGCTCTAAAGCAATTGCAGTTCCTAGGCACATAATAAGAATAGGCATATAAAACCATCTAGCATAATATTCACTTCTGAATAAATAAAACATACTATTTAAAAACGGAATAAATGCAATAATTGTTGATATTATTAATAGCCACTTAATAAATTGAAAACGCTTTTCCTTAATTGTCCAAAATGCAACGATACCTGTTAAACCAAATAACGGAAGCCACCCACCAATTGATGCCCAAGGTGAAGAACCCTTAAAAAATACCATTTGCCCCTGAATTTCTGGCGGAAAGAAAAAACCACTAACAATACTTAAATAATTGCCTGGTGTTTTCAAATAAATCAAGCCACTAAGAAGGCCAATTCCCTCTTCTGTTCTATCATTGCCTAACAGAACTAATGCCGATGGAATCAGCAAAAAAGCACTTAATAAGCATCCTAATAATACTTCTATACTACCTGTCCAAAATTTAGTCCATGTCATTTTGTAACCACCAGTCTTACAGCGAACAATTAAATAAATTAAAGTGAAAATCATAGAGCCAATAAAGAAGAAATAATTAACAATAGCATTTACAAAAACAGCACCCATAAACCAACCTTTTTTACCTTCAATCATCAGCTTATCTAAAGCAATTAAAAGAAGAGGAAAAAAAATTACTGCTTCTTGAAAATGGTTAAAAAACATACTGGTAATGCAAAATCCTGAAAAAGTATAGAGTAACCCGCCGATTACTGCATTATACTTATTTCTTACAAAACGTCGTATAAACAAATATCCTGTAAGACCACCACAAGAAAACTTAAGAATCAATAATGGTCCCATTAAATATGAAATCCACTCAACAGGAAAAGGAACTGTTAGCCAAAAAAATGGACTTCCCAATAAGTAGAAACTATAAGAACCAATAAAATTAGCCCCTAAATCAGTTGTCCGACTCCATAAAAAACTACCGCTTCGCACTGCTTCATGAGCCGTTATATAAAAAGGAATCTGTTGGTGATTAAAATCATTCCATAAAAATAAATGCCCCCCATCTCTAATAATGAAAGGTAATAAAAAGATTACTGCTATTAGTAACCCCAATAGAAAAACTAACAGTTTTTTATCTCGATAAGGTGACTGCATTACTATTTTCAATTAAATTCCCCTTTCTATAACAAAAACACCTCTGATGTATATATCAGAGAAGTTTTTCAATCTTCTATTTTCTTATTATAACATAAAAGAAAGCTCTCATAATAGAGAACTTTCTTTTTATTTTAAAATATTAATATCAATATTCTGGTGGTAATTGTAACATTTGAGTATAGTTAAATACTGGTCCATCTACACACATATAGTGTGAACCGACTTTACAGTGACCGCACTTGCCTGCACCGCAACGCATATGGGTTTCTAAGGTTACAAGAATATCGTCAGAATCTAGTCCTAATTTAAGCAAATCTTTTGCTACCTTTTTAATTCGGCTTGGAGAAGCACAGAGAACACTTGTTGTCTTTTCCCAATTCAACCCCAAATCTGGAAGCAAATCATTAATATAGCCTACATAAGCATCTACTTCATCTGTTGGTTTTGCTAAGGCATATAACACTCTCACATTAGGTAACTGGCTCCATTTCTTTAAATCCTCTTTATAAATTACACCATCATAGCTTACGCCACTGGCAATAATGACCACCTGTCCAAAAGCTTCTGGATGATCTAGAATTTGAGCAATCATAGTTCTCACAGGAGCTAAACCAACACCTGAACCAATAACTAAAATATCTCGACCTTTAATCTCCTCATAAGGGAAAGCACTACCAAAAGGTCCTCTTAATCCAACTTTATCCCCTGGCTTTAAATCATGAATAGCCCTTGTAACTTTACCCACTTTTTTAATAGCAAAGTCGAGAATATTTGTTTCACTTGGTCCAAAAGGAATAGAAATAGCTATTTCCCCTACTCCAAAAACTGTAATTTCAAAAAACTGACCCTTAAAGTCATAGCTATGATGCAGTGTTTCATCATCATACTTAAATGAAAAACGCTTCATATCTTTACCTTCATCCATTACAGATACAATAGTAGCTAATTCAGGAGTATACATACCTTTTGTGTTTTGTATTTCTCTTTCATATATTTCATAACGAACGTCATTAACTTGACGTGGATCCACTTCTAATTCAGGATTCTCTTCCATTTCTTTGGCCAACCTCTGAACAATATCAATAATGCTAATATAAGTTGGACAAACATCAACACAACGGCCACAACCCGTACAACCTTTATAGCCAAAACGCTCTTCAATATATTTTAATTTATCATAAATACGAAAACGTGTCTTTGCAACAACATCTCTAGTATTGTGATTACCTGCATTTAATGTAAATGCTAAACTTTGACAGCTGTCCCAATAACGAACACGGGTGCCTTCATCTGCACTTTTATTCTCTTCAACAACATTAAAACAAGTACAAGTTGGACAAACATTAGTACACCCTGTACAAGCAATACAACCTTTTGCTGCGTCATCCCAGATTGGTGAAGAAAATGTTTTAGTTAAAATTGACTGTATTTTATCAAGTGGTAAGTGAACCTTAAATGTTTCTTCAGCTTTTTTCTTAAGTTGTTCTTTTGTCTCTAAGTATGATTTAGAATCTTCAACTTTCTCAAGTAAAGGCTTAGCTACATTAATAAGGGAATCCCCTTTTTCTGAGTATACTTCAAATAAATAGCCGTCAGCAACTGGAGTAACTTCTATATCTTGTCCATTTGTAGCAAAAGGTCCTCCTAAATCGAAAGAAGAACAATAGCAAGAATTGCCAGCTTTCAGACAATTCATTTGAACTAAAAAAGTATCCTCACGTCTAACCTTGTAGTTAATATCTTCAAACTCTCCTAGGTAAAAGCGGTCCATATAGAGCATGCCATAAGTATCACAAGAACGAATCCCAAAAAAGACTCTTTTCCCTCTGTTTATTTCATTTTCAGGTGTGCTAATAGAAACATTACCATCTGTTTGCTTTTCCCAGCGAAATAGCTCTTCTTTGGGATTAAAAACATATTCTTTTACAGGCAATGAGAAATTAATAAAATCCTCAGTATATTTTTCTTTATTATAAGGAAGAAGTTCAACATCTCCTAAGTTTTTAGTTGGTGCATAAACAGTCATTGTCTCATTCCATTTTGACAATAAGTCATGCAACTTTTCTTTTTTTAAAAAATACATCTATAGCACCTCTATTCTAACTGCGAAAGATTTTAATTGGGGAATTTTTGCTAATGGATCAAGTTCTTTATCATTAGTCAATGCATTAACTAAACTTTCTTTAAAGTGGAAAGGCATAAAGACAATTCCTCTACCAATTCTATTCGTAATACGGACTTCTGTTTCCAAGCTTCCTCTTTTATTAGCTACTCGTACTTTTCTAAAATCCCAAAGCCCCATTTCCTTTGCATCATGTTCATTAATTTCAATAAAACTCTTGCTGGCTTCCCTTTCAAGATTCCATACTCGACGAGTCATTGTACCTGTATGGTAATGATGATGAATTCGTCCAGTTGTCATTAAGAAAGGATATTCCTCTGTCGGCAACTCAGATGGCGAAATATACGGGTTAATGGTTAATAAGCCTTTGCCTCTAGAAAATGTATCTTTATGCATATAAGGTGTTCCTGGATGATCAATTGAAGGACAGGGCCATTGAATCCCAATATCTTCAATTCTATCATAAGTAATACCCCTATATATTGTAGTCATTTCATTTATTTCTTCCATAATATCTTTAGGGTGCTCATAAGCTGCATCCACATTAAACAAGCTGATAACATCTCTTAGAATTTCCCAATCTGCTTTTGCATTACCAACTGGGTCAATTACTTTTCTGACCCGTTGAACTCTTCTTTCAGTATTAGCAAATGTACCATCTTTTTCAACAAAACTTGCTCCTGGTAAGACAACATCAGCGTACTCAGCAGTCTCAGTCATAAAAATATCCTGAACAACTAAGAAGTCAGCTGCTTCAAGAGCCTCAACAACATGAGCCTGGTTTGGGTCAGACATTACAGGATTCTCACCAATAACATAAAGACCTTTCATTTCACCATTAAGTACCTGCCCAAAAATCTCAGTTAATTTATAGCCGATTTTACATGAGGTCTGTTGTCCCCACTTCTGTTTAAATTTATCATGAACTTTCTTATCAGATGCTTTTTGATAACCTGGAAATTCAGCTGGAACAGCCCCCATATCACAGGAACCCTGAACATTATTCTGTCCACGTAGTGGGTTAACACCAGCCCCTTCTTTTCCTACATTACCTGTAATCATAGCTAAATTAGCTAATGCAGCAACAGTTGATGAGCCAGTAATATGCTGCGTTACACCCATGGTATAAGCAATAGAGCCATTCTTAGCTGTTGCATATCCTCTGGCCATTTCACGAATTATTGCTTCAGATAATCCAGTAACTTCAACAGCTAACTGAAGATCTTCTTCATCAATTGAATCCATTAGCTCTTCATAACCTTCAGTTCTTTCAAGAATAAACTTTTCATCAGCCAATCCCTCAGAAAATATCACATAAATCATAGCATTAATTAAGGCTAAGTTAGTACCAGGTTGAATTAGTGCGTAAACATCAGCATAATCTGCTAGTTGAATTCTCCTTGGATCAATTACATAAAGCTTGCCGCCTTTTAGTTTAGCTTCAATTATACGAGTAGCAACTAAAGGGTGCTGTTCTGTTGTATTAGATCCTATGACAATAGTGCAATCTGCTTTACTAAAATCATCAATGCTATTGGTCATGGCTCCACTGCCAAATACAGTTGCTAAACTAGCAACAGTGGGACTGTGTCAAAGACGTGCACAATGATCAATAGTAGCCGTTCGCAATGCTGCTCTACCAAGTTTTGAAGTTAAAAAGTTTTCTTCATTAGTACAGCGAGCACTTGCTAAAATACCAATATGTTCAGTGTTATCACCTTCTGCCATGATTTTACTAAAACCTTCTTTAATTTTATCATATGCTTCTTCATAAGTAGCTTCCCTAAAAACACCATTTTCTTTTATTAATGGAGACTTTAGTCTATCTTTATTATGAACAAAGTTAAATCCATGCCACCCTTTTGCACAAATTTTACCTCTATTCACTATATGGTTTCTAGGTGGTTTAGCACTGACAACTTTACCATTTTCTTCTGTCAGAATTAAGCCACAACCACAACCACAATATCCACAGGTTGTTAATGTTTCACTCATTGTTTTCCTCCGTTTTGAACAATTATTTCTTTAAAAAAGTTTCTCCCAAATACCTTGGTCGCCCTTTAACCTCGTTATAGATTTTGCCAATATACTCACCACAAATACCTAAGGCAAATAACTGAATACCGCCTAATAACCAAATAGAGGATATTAAACCAGTCCATCCAGCTACTGGATTTCCAAGAATTTTATTAATCAAAGCCACAATTAGAATAATAAAGCTAATAATAAATATAAGAATACCAATACTAGCAATCATTCTCAATGGCTTTACACTAAAAGAAGTTACCCCTTCCCAAGCAAATTTCAACATTTTACTTAATGGGTACTTACTCTCTCCAGCAAAACGCTCATTACGGTCGTAATAAACAGTATCATTTTTATAGCCAATTAAAGGCACTAGTCCTCTTAAAAAAAGATTGATCTCTTTATACTCGGCTAATGCTTCTAGTGCTTGATTACTCATAAGACGACAATCAGCATGGTTATATACTATATCTACGCCAAGCTTTGCCATAAACTTATAAAAGCCTATTGCAGTCATTTTTTTGAACTTAGTATCGGTTTCTCTGCTATTTCGAACTCCATAAACAATATGACATCCTTCATTGTATTTCTCAATAAAACCATCTATAACACCAATATCATCCTGAAGATCTGCATCCATAGATACACTGTAATCACAAATATTTTTAGCATACATTAGCCCAGCCAACAAAGCATTCTGATGTCCTTTATTATGAGCTAATTTCAATCCGCAAACATACGGATTTTCCTTATGAAGGTATTCAATTAATATCCACGTTCTATCTTTACTACCATCATCTACATAAAGAATTCTACTGGTAGTAGCAATTCTATCCTCGGCTATTAGCTGATCTAATTTTTTAGTTAATCGGCGCGTAGTTTCCTCAATAACAGGTTCTTCATTATAGCAAGGAATAACAAGATAAAGCGTTTTCTTCATTTCAATCTCCACATTTTTTATTTTTCTTTCTGATCATTTTCTTTGACTTTTGTATATCTATTAAATGTCTTATTTCCAATTTTAACAGTTCTTGCTGCATGTCCAACAGTTGTTGAATTTTCCTCTGTATCCTTTATTACAATAGCGCCCGCTCCAATTTTACTACCTTTAGAAATAACGATAGGCCCTAAAACTTTAGCGCCAGCCCCAACAATTACACCATCTTCTATAGTCGGATGTCTTTTTCCTACATCTTTACCAGTTCCTCCTAATGTTACACCTTGATAAATAGTAACATTATTACCAATAATTGTAGTTTCACCAATTACAACACCCATACCATGGTCAATAAAAAAATTTTTCCCAATTGTTTCCCCTGGATGTATTTCAATTCCAGTAAAAACCGTCCCAACTGAGATAGTAATCTTGGAATAAAACGCAACCCATTTCTATACATAAAATTTGACGGTCTAAAGAACCACATTATATGAACTGATGGATATAATAAAATCATTTCAATTACCGATCTTGCAGCTGGATCCATTTCCCTAATGTGATCAAAGTAAGCCTTCATCTTCTCTCTCCTTTTTAAACTGCTCCTTCCAATAATTATATAACACTATATTTATAAGAGCAATCATATAAAAGGCGATTAAAAGGGAAAAATGATTTTTTCAAGAACTTTAGAATCTAAAGTTTTCGTTTCTGTTCCATAAACTATTTCTTTATCTGATTTTAAGAAATCTTCCTTCTTATTTTTTAAAATAATTGACTGTAATTGCTCTCCATAACTCCTATCTTTTTCATACAAAATTCTACAATATTCTTCTGCTTCTTCCCATCAATTATACTTCATAGCTATATCAAGCATTATAGATTCCATATTAATAATATTTTTAAAAACTTTAGTCTCTACTTGCCATTCCCAGCTCCCTTCCTTCCCAACAGGTGAAAAAGGAGTCTTAATCCAAGCCAAAAGAGTTTTAAAGTACTTTTGACATAAAACAAATTCTTCATTTTGATAACACTGTCCCCCCCTTTTATAAAGTAAATTAAATTCCTTGATATCTGTTAAAATCTTATAGCCACTTTTCAAGTATATATAACCATTGCGAGATTCGTAAAAAGACTCTATTCCAGCTTCATTCAATAGTTTATTTAGTTTACTTAAAGCTACTCTTAAATTTGCATCTCGTCCGTCTGAATCAACGCCATTCCAAAAAGTTCTTTTAATTTCCTCTCTGTTAATGGGTTCAGGAAATTCATAAAGAAGAAAAAATAGAATGCGCCTTATCTTTTTTCTATTTAAAGAAAAATCAGAATAATCCTGTCCTTCAATTTTAAAGCTTGTCGCATTCAAGAAACTAGCTTTTATTGCTTTTATTGCTTTTATTTTAAAATATTGCTGGTGTAATAAACTTGTGTGCTTAAACACAAGGAAAGAGTTTTCATCTAGAATAAACTCTAATTGCTTATTCAAAGTCTTAAACTGGAATTGATTTTCCTTTTTACCCCAAGCTAAGATTAATAAATAACATTCCAGTGTACCTAAATTATCCTTAATGGATAAATAGTAATTGAAGGCCTTCTCTAGTTTTGATTGTCCCTTAGACCCATCTCCTTTAAAATAAAAAAGCAGACCTTCAACTTTTCTTAGAAAGCCCACATAAGGTATCTCTTTAGGGCAATATTTCTTCAATCTTCTTATAATGCCTTGAAGACCTCTTTCATTTTTTCTTGATAATATACTCTTAAAAAAGAGAGAATATTTTCAATAAAAATATAGGTTCATTATTTTCTTTAACAATTAAAAACACTGTTCTAGATACCATAAACATTTTTCATATTTTTCTTTTTGAAAGAAGTAGTGGCTTAGCAAAAAGAAATAATAATCAAGATTTCTGGTTAATAATCTTTCCTTGTATTTCTTTAACAATTTATAAAAATACTGGTCAGATTCCGTAGCACTACTTTTCAAATAGCTATGGTAAACTAAGCTCAATAAACTATAGTAGGATAATGAATCCTCTGAATAATTTAATCTAATCCAAAACAAACTAGGTACATGAAAAACACCATAAGTTCTATAAAAACTCATAGGAATATACTTATTAATTTTTTTGCCTTTCAACCAGCATTTAATACAATCAAAATATATTTTTTCAGCACATTGATTGCCAATAGACTCAATTAATTGACAACTACCTTTACCTAATATAAAGTTTAACCGCTGTGTCATTAATTTATAAAGAGGATGTTTGGCAAAAGAACTAACAAGATAATTAAGAGATGGCTTGAAATGAAAATTTTTTTCATATAAAATCCTCCGTATTAAAATAGTTACTAAACCACTTATTTGTTTATTTGAAAAAACTGATTCCTTTGTTTTTTAGAAATTCTCTGAAAAAAGGCGCCAAGTAATAATAGCCTTCCGACTCCCTTGAAACACCCTGTTTTATAAATTCCTCCCGAACAGCATAGTGTGATAATTTAAAATAATAACTTAAATTGGCAAATAATGTATAAGAAATTTTAGATAGATAACTTAGAATTATCAAGAGTTGATATATTGAATCATTTGTAAAGATGTAATGTTTTTCATATATTTCAAGTAACCAGTCCTTTAATTTCTGAAATGAGTTTTTGTCTTCCTTAAAATGAAAAAGAAAATAATATATAAAACAATCAATAGTATCTGTATAGTTCATTATTGGTTCAATATAGTTTGAGGGAATATTAAATTTTTTAAAGAGAAGCATTAGATGTCTTCTTTTTAATCGTTCAAAATCCCCTCTAATCATAATAGAATAAATATGCTTCGAATTAAAATAACGATTTTTTCAATCTCATAGGAATCTAAATATTCCCTTTTTAGCAACTACAGTTCACCGCCTTCGCCTAACTCCAAAACACGTATCATATTAGTTGTACCAGGAACTTTTAGGGGAATTCCTGCAGTAAATACAACCTTATCTTTTAATTTGTATCCCTTTTGCTTCAGCAGAGTTAATTCCCCTTCATGTATTAGATCATCCGTACTTTTATAAGATGAGCTAATCAAAAGAGACTCTACACCCCAAACCAATTTTAAACTATACTTAATCTCAGGCTTTTCAATAAGAGCAAGAATAGGAATATTAGGTCTATATCTAGCAATTCTCCTAGCAGTAGAACCACCATGAGTTGGAACTACTAAAGCTTTTGCTCCAATTTTTTTACCAATATCCACTGTAGAATAAGCAACCATATCAACAAGTTTCGGTGATTTTTTTAAACCCTTAAAATGCATTGGTTCTAGTAAATGAAGATCTTTTTCTGTTTCTTTTGCAATATCATTCATCATTTTTAAAGCCTCTATTGGATAACGCCCCCCAGCCGTTTCACCAGATAGCATAATCGCATCAGTGCCATCTAAAATACTATTGGCCACATCACTCACTTCTGCTCGTGTTGGTCTCGGATTTCTCATCATTGAGTCAAGCATTTGAGTTGCCACAATAACAGGTTTCCCTACTAATCGCGCTTTTTGAATAATCATTTTTTGGACGATAGGCACTTCCATAGCAGGTATTTCAACACCTAAATCACCTCTGGCTATCATAACACCATCTGAAGCTTCAAGAATATCATCTAAATTCTTGAGAGCAACAGCAGCCTCTATTTTAGCTATAATTTGGACATGCTTTCCAGCTTCCCCTAATATTTTTCGAGCCTCCTCAATATCTTTTTTTTCTCTTACAAAAGAAAGCGCCAAAAAATGAATATTCTTTTCTAAGCCAAAAAGAATGTCTTCTCTGTCCTTTTCACTAATACCAGGTAATTTAATATGAACATGTGGCAAATTAACGCCTTTGCGGCTGCCTAATTCTCCACTGTTTTTAATAATACAGGAAATTTCATTTTTATTAATAGATACTACTTCCAATTCAATTAAACCATCATCTAGAAGAATTCGGTCTTGGGGTTTTACCTCTTTTGGCAAATCTTTATAGGTGATAGAAATTTTTTCAGTAGAGCCTTTAATTATTTTTGTAGTTAAAATAATTAAATTACCTTTTTTAAGAAATATTTTCCCATCTACTTCTCCTGTTCTTATTTCAGGACCTTTTGTATCTAGTAGTATAGCAATATCTTTATTTTGATTTCTACTCACTCTTTTTAATAAATCCATTCTCTCTCCATGTTCCTCATAAGAACCATGAGAAAAATTGAAGCGAGCTACATCAAATCCTGCTTTTATAAGTCTTTCTAATTTTTTCTCATTATCAACTGCAGGGCCTAGTGTACAAATAATTTTTGTTCTTCTCATTATTATCACGCTTTCTCCCAATTAAACTTTTTCTTCAAAGCAATCTCCACAATCTCTGGAACCAATCCATTAATATTGCCATTGAGACTTACTACTTGTTTAATAATAGTTGAGCTTAAAAAAGCATACTCTGAAGAGGTCATTAAAAAAATAGTTTCTACATTTTTTTCAAGTTTTTTATTCATTAAGGCTAACTGGAATTCATATTCAAAATCTGACACAGCTCGTAATCCCCTAATAATAGCATGGGCTTTTTTCTTTTGCACAAAATGCATTAACAAACCATCAAAACTTTCAACTTCAACATTAGGAATATCCTTTACAACAGCTTCCATGAATTTTTTTCTTTCCTCAATTTTAAACAAAGACTCTTTTTCATTATCTATAGCAATGGCTACAATAACTTTATTAAATAGTAGGCTGGCTCTTTTTAAAATATCTAAATGTCCATTGGTTACAGGATCAAATGTTCCTGGATATATTGCTACTCTCATTTTACTATTACCTCTCCAAATTGAGACAGCGCCTCAATAGCTCTTTCATCATTTTTAATTGCATATTGATTGCCAAGAGGAATAACTTTATTGTTAATTTTTAAAATAACTGGCACATCCCCCTTATTGAAAACCAGACACCTTTTTAAAGCATCCAAACCAGTAACACTCTTATCTTCAATGGATACTGTCACAGTTTCCTGTACAGCACCTTCATTCTTTCTAGTCTGCATTTTTTTATTATAAGTTCCATAGCTTTTAATAGTTAAATAATTTTCTGGTTTAACAACCTTTTCAATAATACACTTATCTTCCCTCTCAGTTATTTGCAAACGCCCCCCTGCGGCTACTACAGCACCTTCTTTAATTAAATCTTTTACTTCAGCATAAAAAGAAGGAAATATTAAGCACTCTATTGAATCCGTCTCATCTTCTAGGCTAAAAGTAACCATTAGTTCATTATTTCTAGTTTTCTTTTCTTTAATATTATTTAAAACCCCTCTGATAATTACTTTTCTTTTATCATCATTTTCTTCAATATCTCCAAGACTATAAAAATCTGGATCCTCCATTAAATCTGGGTATTCTTCTAAAGGATGGGCTGAAACATAAAATCCTAAAACTTCTTTTTCTTTTTGTAGTAGTTCCTGTAGAGGGAATTCCTCCTGTGTTGTCACTATAGTGGGTTCTTCTTCTTCCAAAGTATCGTCAATATCAAATAAGGAAATCTGATTGCTATCTTTTTCTTTTTGAAAACGCTGTCCTAAGTCTACAGCATCTTCAACAATAGCCATTAATGCTTTTCTGGGAATATGAAAAGAAGAAAAGGCACCTGATAAGGATAAATATTCCATAATCTTCTTGCCTACAGTTCTTAAATCAACGCGCCTACAAAAATCATCAATATCCAGAAAAGGACCTTCTCGACGTGCCTCTAAAATAGATTCTATTGCTGAAATACCCACACTTTTAATAGCGCCTAAACCAAAACGTATTGTATTTTCTTTAACAATAAAACCTTCCTTACTTTCGTTAACATCTGGAGGTAAAACACAAATACCCATTTTTTTACACTCAAGAATATACTGAGTAACTTTTGTTGAAGACATAATTACACTTGATAAAAGAGACGCCATAAATTCTACTGGATAACGGGCTTTTAAGTAAGTAGTTTCATAAGCTAGCATTGCATAGGCAGCACTGTGGGATTTATTAAATCCATAGCCTGCAAAATACTCCATTAAACGAAATATTTCCTCTGCTGTTTTCTCCTCAATTTCATTTTTTCTACAGCCTTCAATAAAACCTTGTCTGCTTTTTTCAAGCATTTCAGGTATTTTTTTACCCATAGCTTTCCTTAAATTATCTGCTTCTGCCAATGTAAAGCCACCTAATTGGCTAGCAATACGCATAACTTGTTCCTGATATAGGATAACACCATATGTATCGTTTAGAATTGGCTCTAACATTGGATGGAGATACTCAATTTCGATTTGCTTGTGCTTTCTTTTAATAAAATCATCAATCATGCCACTGCCAATTGGTCCGGGTCTATAGAGAGCTACTAAAGCGATTATTTCTTCAAAGGCATCAGGTTTTAATTGTTTAATAATTGCCTGCATCCCTTTTGATTCCAATTGAAATAAACCACTGGTATTCCCTGTAGCTAAAAGTTGAAAAGTTTTTTTATCATCTAGAGGAATTTTTTCAATATCAATTGCTATCCCTCTATTTTCCTTGATTTTTTCCACTGTCTCTCCTATGACAGTTAATGTTCGAAGCCCCAGTAAGTCCATTTTTAAAAGACCAATATCTTCTACTGTATTCATTGGAAACTGGGTTGTTAAATATTCCTCACCTTCCATTTTAATAGGTAGATATTCCTTCAGGGGTTCTGGAGTAATAACAACTGCAGCAGCATGAGTAGAAGTGTGCCTTGGCATGCCTTCTAAACGTCTTGCAATTTTGATTAATTCTTCAATATCATTTCGTTCTTTACAAAAAGCCTGTAATTCAAGACTGGTGTCCATTGCTTTTTCAAGTGTTATTTTCAACTCATTGGGTACCATTTTAGCTACTTTATCCACATCTTTTAATGGAATATCCATCGCTCTTCCTACATCTCTAATAACAGCTCTTGCGGCCATTGTTCCAAAAGTTACAATTTGAGCAACATGATCCTCTCCATATTTTTCTATTAAATATTCAATGACCTCTTCTCGTCGAACATAGCAGAAATCTGTATCAATATCAGGTAAACTAATACGCTCAGGATTTAAAAATCGTTCAAAAATCAAATCATATTTCAAAGGATCAATTGTAGTAATGTCTAACACATAAGCAACCATACTACCAGCAGCAGATCCTCTTCCTGGTCCAACATAAATCCCCTTTTCCTTAGCAAAAGCAATCGTATCCCAGACAATTAAGAAATAGCCAGGATAGTCCATTTCATTTATAACGCCTAGTTCATAATAAAGTCTTTCTCTAATTTCCTCTGTCATTGCCCCATATTTTTTTATAACGCCTTCAAGACAAAGCTTTTCTAAATAGCTTTCTAATGTTTCTCCATCCGGCACCTTATAATCAGGCAAATGGCTTTCACCAAATTCAATATTAACATTGCAGCGATCTTTAATTTTCACTGTATTTTCAATAGCTTCTGGAACATTTTTAAAAAGCTCAATCATCTCAGTAGCAGATTTCACATAAAACTCTTTATTGGGAAACTCCATTTTATGTTCATCATTAATCGTTTTCCCCATTTGAATACACATAAGTATTTCATGAGCGTAAGAATCTCCCCTTTCTAAATAATGAGAATCGTTAGCTGCAACCAAAGGTATATCCAACTCCTTGGCTAAACGAATTAATCCCAAATTTAAAGTTTTTTCATACTCGAGTAAATGATCTTGTATTTCAATAAAAAAATTACCTTTACCAAAAACAGCTTCATATTCAAGAGCAGCTTTTTTTGCCCCTTCGTAATTATCTTCACGGATTCTTCTAGCTACTTCTCCAGCCATACAAGCACCGGTTGCTATTATACCCTCGCTGTATTTTTCTAATAGCTCTTTATCTACTCTAGGTTTATAATAAAATCCTTCAGTAAAACTTTGAGAAACAATTTTCATTAAGTTATGATAACCAACATTGTTTTCTGCTAATAAAATTAAATGATAACGACCGTCATCTACACCTGGCTCTTTTCTGAAACGACTATCTTTTGCAACATAAACTTCGCAGCCTATAATAGGCTTTACGCCGACCTTGATGCAAGCCCTGTAAAAATCTACAATACCATACATAGAACCATGGTCTGTAATAGCCACAGCATCCATGCCTTTAGATTTTATATTTTCCGCTAACTCATCTATCTTAATAGCACCGTCAAGCAAACTATATTCAGTGTGTAAATGCAAATGTACAAATTGGTTATTCATCTTATTTTATCTCTCCAATTATTTAAAAGTATTTCCTACTCAATTATACCATCTTCTAGAATAAAGAAAAAGAATATAGTTATACTATATACTATCCCATATTCTCTGTCAGTATTTATTCTATTCCAACTATGTTATGTTCCTGTTACAAACTGATTAATTCTCCATTAATAATTCCATTTTCTTTGGAAAGTTTTAGAAATCCTGCAGTTTGTTTTCCTGTTCTTGCACCACTGGCTGTTCCAGGATTAAAATATAAGATAGAATCTTGTTGCTCATTTAAAGGTTCATGACTATGACCAAAACAAATACAATGACAGTCGCAATCCCCTAATCCCATTCTGCATTAAGTCTTGCACTTTTACTATATTTATAGCCAAAGCCATGAATAATTCCAATTTTAAAACCTTCAATTATTATAATTCTTTTTCTGGTATTGAGCCACTTAAAATTTGATCGTTATTACCATAAACGCTATAGACATTTTCATTTACTAATTTTAAATCCTCAAGTAATTCCGAGGCAGTAAAGTCACCACAATGAATAACAGCATCTGCCTCCTTAACTAATGACCATAACTTACTAGGTAATTCATATTTTGGATAATGAGTATCTGAAATAACTAAAGTTTTCTTCATCTATTTTAATCCTTTAAAGCTATTTTGTCGTAAGCTTTCATAAAGCACAATAGCAACCGCATTACTGATATTTAAAGATCTTAATTAAATTCTCCCCTCCATAGGAATCTTCACAACTCTGTCTTTATATTGTTCTAAAAGGGATTCTGGTAGACCTCTAGTTTCAGGTCCAAAGATCAAAAAATCATCCTCTGTATAGGTTACATCTGAATAGAAATCTTCACCTTTAGTTGAAAGAAAATAGCAATTAGCATAAGGATTTTTTTCATAAAATCTTCAAAATTATCATAGTAATAGACATTAATATATTTCCAATAATCTAAACCTGCTCTTTTCAATGATTTATCATCTGTCTTAAATCCCAATGGTTTTATTAAATGAAGATAACTGCCTGTAACAGCACAGCTTCTCCCAATATCCCCCGTATTGCTAGGAATTTCTGGTTCATACAAAACAATATGCATTTTTCGACCCCTTTTTATATAATTAAATTATTATACACTAGCAGAAACCTTTAATCAAGAGGCGTTTTTTGCTATAATACTAAGATAAGAAAAAATTCGAGGTGAGGAAATGACAAAAACACTAACAGAAAAAATCCTATCAAATCATCTAATAACTGGTGAAATGATTCAAGGACAAGAAATTGGTATTAAAATAGATCAAACATTAACACAGGATGCAACAGGCACAATGGCTTATCTTCAATTTGAAGCCATTGGTGTTCCTAAAGTTAAAACAGAATTATCTGTGAGTTATATTGATCACAACACACTACAAACTGGTTTTGAAAATGCAGATGACCACTTATTTCTCCAATCTATTGCAGCAAAATATGGTCTCTATTTCTCAAGACCCGGCAATGGTATTTGTCATCAAGTTCATTTAGAACGTTTTGGAATTCCTGGTAAAACATTACTTGGTTCAGACAGTCATACACCAACAGGTGGTGGCATTGGTATGTTAGCTATGGGTGCTGGTGGTCTTGATGTGGCCGTTGCAATGGCTGGAGGACCCTTTTATTTAACGGTTCCAAAAGTCATTAATGTTGAATTAAAAGGTAAATTAAAACCCTATGTATCAGCAAAAGATATTATTTTAAAAGTATTGGAAATCCTCAGCGTTAAAGGTGGCGTTGGTAAAGTTATTGAATATACTGGTGAAGGCCTTAAAACTCTTTCAGTCCCTGAACGTTCAACCATTACAAATATGGGTGCAGAACTAGGAGCTACTACTTCAATTTTCCCAAGTGATGAAACAACTAAAGCATTCCTTGAAGCTCAGGATAGAGGCTCTGACTATAAGGAGTTAAAAGCGGATGAAGGGGCTGTTTATGATGAACGTATCATCATAGATTTAGATGCTCTTGAACCTTTAACAGCTGCGCCTCATAGCCCAGATAATATTCAAACAGTAAGGGAATTAAACCATTTAAAAGTTAATCAAGTAGCTATTGGTAGTTGTACTAACTCCTCCTTTACTGATTTAACTAAAGTAGCCCATATACTAGAGGGTAAAACAGTTAATCCTAGTGTAAGCTTAGTTATATCTCCAGGATCTAAACAAGTATTTGAAATGCTAGCAGAAAATGGCGCCCTTAAAAAATTAATAGCTTCTGGTGCTAGAATTTTAGAGTCAGCCTGTGGTCCTTGTATTGGTATGGGACAATCTCCGAGTTCAGGTGCTATTTCACTTAGAACTTTTAATAGAAACTTTTATGGCAGAAGTGGTACAAAAGATGCATCAATCTACTTAGTCAGTCCAGAAACAGCAGCAGCAAGCGCCTTAACAGGATACATGACTGATCCAACAACTATTACTGATGGTTATGCTGTAGAAACACCTACGCATTTTCTCATTGATGATAATATGATTTTAAAGCCATCAGATAGTCCTGAAACAGCAGAAATAATTAAAGGTCCAAATATTAAGCCACTACCTGTTAACCAACCGTTAGAAAATAATTTAGTAGGCAATTTACTACTAAAAGTTGAAGATAACATCACAACAGATCATATTATGCCTGCTGGCGCAAAAGTGCTACCACTAAGATCAAATATTCCCGAAATATCTAAGTATGCATTTTCTCAAATAGACCCTTCTTTTAGCGAGAGAGCCATTGCAGAAAATGGTGGTTTCATCGTAGGTGGACACAACTACGGACAAGGATCCAGCAGAGAACATGCAGCCCTAGCCCCTATGTATTTAGGTATTAAAGGGGTCATTACACAATCCTTTGCTAGAATTTACAAAGCAAATCTAGTAAATTTTGGATTATTACCACTTACCTTTAAAAATGAAGAAGACTATAACAAGATACAACAAGGTGATAATCTTGAAATAGAAAACGTTAAAGATCTTTTAATAAAAAAAGGAGAGTTAATACTCTTTAATGCAACTAAAGATGAATCTTATCCATTGGTATATGACTTGTCCAATCGAGCAATTGAAATAATTTTAGCAGGTGGATTACTCAACTACACAAAACAAAATAACAACTAAGAAAAAAGGCTTTCTTACATAAGAAAGCCTTTTTTGCTATAATGATACTATAAATAAAAAGGAGGCATTAATGATGAAAATTACAAGCTATGATGCTGAACAAGCATCCGTATTACAAATCGTTAATATGATGGCCAGTGCAGCAAAAACTGCTCCAAAAGGCTTAGGCATCAATCGTATTGATACATTGGTTTTAACTGAAGATGACATGATGCCAATTATTGAAGAAATGAAAAAAACCGCTTATGATTATAAAATGGCCTACTTCCTTAGAGATGCGGAGTCTCTGGAAAAATCCCAAGCTCTAGTTTTAATAGGTACAACTTATGGCTGTGGGGCTATAGAGGTGTTGTCCCTTGTTGGTCTATGTGGCAATATAGATTGTGCTACAAACAGCAAAAAAGGTCATCTGCACCTTTGATACAGTTGACCTAGGCAATTGCGCCCCCCCGGGCGCAATAGGTGCAGCCTATAGTGTTGCCTCAACTAACCAATTAGATCACAGAGTCTTCTTTAGCGTAGCAAAAGCAGCTCTAAAACTAGGTGATTACTTACCTGACTGTAAATTAATGATGGCAATCCCAGTTTCCGCATATAGCAAAAATATTTACTATGATAGAAAGATACCAGAACTCCATGATTAATTTAGCATTATGTCAATTTCAAACAGCAGGTGATAAACAACTCAACTTACAAAAAGCAAAGGCATTTATACAAATGGCCAAAGATAAGGAAGCCAATATAATTGCTTTACCAGAAATGTTTAATTGCCCCTATGAGGGAATCTCTTTTAGAAAATTTGCGGAACTTGAAGGAGAAGAAACATTTAAACTTTTAGAAGAAATGAGTAAAGATATTGTTTTAATAGGAGGTTATATACCTGAAAAAGACAAAGAAGGCTTCTGTTACAATACTTCCTATATTTTTGAAAATGGAAAGCTAATTGGAAAACATAGAAAAATCCATCTTTTTAATATTGATTTTAATAATATTAAAATGCACGAGTCAGATTATTTAAAACCAGGACAAGAAACAACTGTAGTCAATACGTCTTTTGGTCCAATAGGAATTGCAATCTGTTTTGATATCCGTTTTCCAGAAATTTTTTTGGAAATGAATAAAAAAGAACCTTTTCTCTATGTTATCCCTTCAACATTTAATAAAGTAACGGGGCCAGCTCACTTTAAACTCTTAGGAAGAAGCCGTGCTGTTGATTTTCAAAGCTTTTGTAGCTTTAATCTCCACAGCTTCTAATATTGAAGCCAACTATGACCCTTATGGACATACAATGCTTATTGACGCATGGGGTAATGTAATGGGAGAATTAGAAAGCGGAGAAGGCATTCTCTTACATAAGTTGAAATTAAAACAACTGGAAATAATTAAAGAACAGCTACCAATAAAAAGAGACTAGCGTATGCTAGTCTCTTTTTATATTATAATATATAGGTTGATTAGGTTGGGATTAATCTATTTTAATAAATTTGCTTCCAGCTGTTGAACAGATCGGGCAGGCATTAGGTGTTCCATTCTTATGAACATAGCCACAGACTGGACATAGATAAAACTCTGTAGTGTCATCTTTACTTAAATTAGATAAAACTTCCTGGAATAAATCAGCATGCACTTTCTCAGCTGCCATAGCATATGTAAATGAAAGTGTTGCTTTTTTATTGCCTTCTTTTTTAGCTTCTTCTAAAAATGGTGGATACATTTTTTCAAATTCAAAAGTTTCACCACTTACTGCTGCTTTTAGGTTTTCTTCTGTTGACTTAACGCCCTCAGCAGCATTTAAGTGAGTGTGAGCATGAATAGTTTCAGCCTCTGCTGCTGCTTTAAACATTTTAGCTGCTGCATGATATCCTTCCGCTTCCGCTTTCTTAGCAAATGCTAGATACTTTCTATTAGCTTGTGATTCGCCTGCAAAGGCACTCATTAGATTGTCTAGTGTACTCATGTATAATACCTCCTAAATAATTTCTTTGATGTTTTAATAATAATACAAATAAAGATCTTTGTCAATAGCAATTGTTACATTTTTATAATAATTACAATAATATTATAATAAAAAAGATAAGGACTAGCCTTCTCTTTAATAAATCCTATAAAGTTGCTTGACCTTCTTCCCAATTAGCTGGCATTAGTCCACCATTTTTAAGTGCCAATAAAATTCTAATTAATTCTCTTATATTTCTACCAACAGCCAATATTTTTCCATCCAGGCCTTATGAACAAATGTACTATCAGTACTTACAGCGAGTTCAGTAGATCAAACGAAAGTAAAGTCTCTTGGATAAAAAAATAAAATAAGCCACTTTCCATTATAGTCTTTAAGTGAGACTTTATGAAAATCTTCGCCTTCTCCAAAAACAGTGTATACATTAAAATCCGGTGCATTTCTATTAATTCCTAACATATTAAACACTCCTTTCATTAAGAATTTTTATATTCTTCATTTTAGTATAAACTTAATCCTGAAAGAAGTCAACGCAGTTAAACATTTTTATAAAAAAGAACAGAGGCAAAGCTCTGTTCTTCAAAAACCAATAAATTATTTTCGTCTGTAAGTAATGAGAAAATAGATACCTATTCCAATAAATATAAGGGGAATAAAAATTTTGTATATAATATCAAAGGGAAAGATAAAGACAAACAAAACAAAGATACCTAATACTATACATAAACCACCTAAAAATAAAGGCTTACTTACACTATTTGCACCTAAGTTTAGCTCTTGAACCTTATCCACTAATTCCTCTTTAATAGTAGTATCACTATCTGATGCAGGTAATACAGCCCATAGAACTAAATAAACTGCACCAAGTAATCCGCCTGTAAAAAATAGTAGAATTAAAGCAGCAATTCGAATTAGTAAAGAATCAATACTATACTTATCTGAAATGCCTATACAAACGCCACCGATTACTGCACCTTCTCTTTTTCTATAGAGTCCCATTTTTATTCCTCCTGTTTTTACAACTTATTAAAAGCTGTTTTTAATAGAATAGGAGTAGCAACTGCTGTAATTACTACAATCAAAACACCAACTGCCACATTGGCTCCGCTTAAAATGCCCATCTGAACACCTAAGCCTGCAATAATTAAAGTTACTTCACCTCTAGGTACCATCCCAGTTCCTATTTTAATTGAATCTCTAGTTTTAAATCCTGAAAGTTTAGCACCTAACCCACAACCAACAATCTTACCAACAACAGCAATGATACCAATGAATATACCAAATACTAAAACGCCCTCAATACTTGTTAAATCTAAAGTTAATCCGATAGATGTAAAGAAAATTGGTGCAAAGAATATCTGCGTTATAAATGATATTTTAGATGCTACAATATGTCTAAAGTTAGTCATAGAAATAATTAAGCCAGCAAAATAGCCTCCGATGATAGTTGCAACACCCAGTGAATCTGCAATAAATGCCAACAAGAAACATAATATTAGTGCTGCAATAATAAATTCATAGGATAAGCCTAACATGCTTCTCCTAACAGCTTTATTTTTAGAAAGTTTAATCACAACAAAACCAATAGCAATTGTGATTATGAAAAATAATACAATTCTTAATAATACCATATAAATTGGATCACCTGCTGCTGCTGCTGGAGCCAATACAGCTCCTAAAACAGTCACAAGCATAATGCCGATTATATCATCAATAATAGCCGCTCCTGTAATGGTTACCCCATTAGTGCTTTTAAGCTGTCCCATTTCTCTTAAGGTTTGAACAGAAATGCTCACACTAGTAGCCGTTCCCATTACAGCCATAAATAAAGCTTCTGCAGCATTGCCATTTAAGATGAAGTAAATACCACCAATAAAAAATCCTGAAACAATAACACCGCCTATGGCAGTAGCCCCAGCTCTAATCCCAGTCTTTTTCAGCTCTCTTACATTGGTCTCAAGTCCTGCAGAGAATAATAATAGTATTACCCCAAGTTGGGATAAACCATAAAGAATTTCTGAATCTCCATTAATTTGAAACCCACCTAAAGCATCTGAAAAAAATGATAGCGGTGTTTGGTCTCCCAAGAATAACCCTAAAACAAGACCCCCTATAATGTACCCTAGTACGATTGGTTGCTTGAATTTTTTTGCTAATAATGCAAATAAAAAACTACCGATGTAAATGATGGATAGTTCTAATAGGAACGTAAATGAATGTTCCATCAATTGTACCTCCTAAAATTATTTTTCTACAGTTCTTCAAGTTTGTTGATAACTTTTTCCATAGAAAAATTCTCAGATAGTTGCGCCATATTCCTTTTCATTTTTTCAAGAATTTCCGGTTTTGCTAATAATTCCTCAACAATGCTAGGAATATTTTTAGTATTACCTACCCACAAAGCAACTTCTTCTTCCACTAAATAATCCAAATTTTCTTTTTCTTGACCTCCGATTAAATAGGGAATAATCATGGGAATTCCTCTTAGAAGTGCCTCTGTTACCGAGGCGCCACCTGGCTTACTAACCAATAAATCGGCTCCATCCATAAGTGAATACACTTGGTCTGTAAAGCCATAGGCTACCACTTCCTTACTTTTATCAGCATTAACAAATTTCTCCATTCTAGCTTTCAATTCCTCATCTCGTCCACATACAATGTTTAATTTAAGAGGTTCCTTTACAGAAAATAAAGCTTTAATAACTCGGTCCATATGCTTCGAACCTAAGCTACCACCCATTACTAGAATAGTGAATATTTTATTATTATTGGCGCTCTTTGCTCTTGGAGAATAAAACTCTTTTCTAATAGGAATGCCATAGGCATAAATTTTATCAGGGCAAACGCCTTTTCTTAAAAGATCTTTTTCAGTAACCTCACTGCCTACAATATAAGCATCAATAAACTGATTTTTTCTAATGTAAACATAATGAGATAAATAGTCTGTAATTACAGAAACTATTTTTTCTTTTCCTAAATAACTTTTTTCCTTCATTCCTCCAAGAATATCTGTAACAATAGGGTGAACCGCAATAATAATATCAGGATTGTATATAGAAATTAGCTCTCTAATTTTTTTCTGACAAATTCGTCTTGTTAAATCAAAAGAACTTTTTGCAAATGTAGGTCTATTTCCAGTTCTATAAACAGTTCCATAGACTTTGGGGATTTTTGTAGCAATTAAGTTATAGCCGCCACAAATAATTCTATCTAAACCTTTAGCATCAATTTTTTTAAATAAATCAATGACTAAAACCTCATGTCCTTTTTCCTTTAGTCTCTCAGCCAATGAACCTGCAACTGAAGCATGACCACCTCCAGTTGATAAAGATATTAGTAAATACTTCTTCATTAATTAGCTACCTCCTTTTATCCAAATCATGATAGTTATAATTAAGTTGCATACCATATGACTTACTATACTTGTAAAAATCGATCCAGTTTTTTCATAAGCAACAGCAAAAACAATTCCCATTAATATTAAAAAGACAAAGTTAATATTGCCAACAAGAAAAACACTAGAAAATAATGCTGTAATTAAAGCAGCAATAACCCAATGGAATTTATTTTTCAAGGCACTGAACATCCAACCTCTAAAAAACAATTCTTCCGATATAGGTATAAGTAAAATAAAAGCAATTAAAAAAAACACATGATCCATAAAAGTCCCATGACCATAGTTGGCTTCCAGGCCTTCTAGGGAAAATAATGAGAAAATAGAGGTACCATTAACTAAAATGCTTATTGAGCTTATTAAACCAATGACTCCCCCTATTACAATCCCAATAAATAGGTTATGAGATAATTCTTTACTATCCCAACTCATTTTATCTTGATTTCTATTGCTATTTAAAAATAATGTGAGAATAACTACTAATGCTAATCCACCAATAAGTGATATTAATACAAAAAAAGTATTGCCAGTAATATTAAGTTTTGTTAAAAGCATATCCCATAAGGTAATAACAAGATAGTATAATGCCAACCCGAAGAAAACATCTACAAAATGCCATGATGGTTTTTTATTGCTTTCCATTCTATTTTACCGCTAATAGCCTATTTTTAATTTGGTCCTTTCCAACAAAACCAACAATAGTATCTACAATATTGCCACCATTAAAAATAAGCATCGTAGGAATACTCATTATTTCATACTTATCTCTTGTAATAGGGTTTTCATCTACATTTAGTTTCATAATTGAAACATCATTTTCCATTTCTGCTGATAAATCTTCTAAAACAGGACCTAGCATTTGACAAGGACCACACCAAGTTGCCCAAAAATCTACAAGCACTAGTCCTTTAGCCTCTAATACTTTTGTTCGAAAATCATTATCTGTAATATGTTCTACCATGTTTAATTCCTTCCTATCTATCATAAATAGATGTATATTGTTTGTCACCATAAATTGACTTATAAGCTGGTCTAATAATTCTTGGGTCATTAACAATTTGTTCTAAACGGTGTGCACACCAGCCAACCATTCTGGAAACAGCAAATAAAGGCGTAAATAAATCCTTTGGAATATCTAACATGGTATATACAAAACCAGAATAGAAATCTACATTAGCGCAAATAGCAAAGTCATCACCTTTTAATTCTTTGAAAACCTCTTTCGAAATTAACTCAATGCGATGTAGTAAGTTATAGGCCTCAAGAACGCCTTTTTCTTCTGCTAATTCTAAAGCTTTTTCTTTAAATAAAATAGCTCTTGGATCAGATAAAGAATAGACAGCGTGTCCCATGCCATAAATAAGTCCTCTCTTATCAAAACCTTCTTTTTTCAAGATGGAAACTAAACAATCTCTAATGGCTCCATCAGTTGGATTTTCTCCAATGGCTTCAACAATATAAGCAATCATCTCTAATACTTTTTTATTAGCACCACCATGCAGGGGGCCCTTTAATGAACCTACTGAAGAAGCCATAGCTGAATAGGTATCTGTTCCACTAGACGAAATAACATAATTTGTAAATGATGAATTATTACCACCACCATGCTCGGCATGAAGGACTAAAGCTAAATCTAAAATTTCAGCTTCCTTATGTGTAAATTGACCATCAGAACGCATCATATACAATAAATTTTCAGCTGCACTGTATTCCACTTTTGGTGGATACAAATGAAAACTTCTTTTCTCATAATGATGCTTTTTAGCTTGGTAAGCATAAGCCATTAAAATAGGCATTTTAGCGATTAAATCCAGGGACTGAAATAAAACGTTATCAAGAGTTGTTACATCAGCTTCTGAATCAAATACATATAAATTTAAAATAGCTCTTTGAAGAGCATTCATAATATTATGACTGGCATTTTTAAGAATATAATCTTCAGTAAAACCTTTTCTTAAAAAACGTTTTTCTGCTTGATAACGTTGAAACCACTCTAGTTCTTCTCTTTTTGGCAAATTACCAAATAAAATTAAATAAGCAACTTCTTCAAAGCCAAAACGACCGTCCTTTTGAAAGCCTCTTACAATATCAAAAATATCAATTCCTCTATACAATAGTCTACCCTCGTCAGAAACTCGTTCTACCTCATCTACTAAATATCCATGTACCTCTGAGATTCGAGTCAATCCAACTAAAACACCTTTCCCGTGAACGTCTCTGAGACCTCTCTTTACATTATATTTTTTATATGTTTCTGCGGGGATAAAATTTTCCTCTTTTAATGTGCTTACTAATTTCTCTAACTTTGTCTGCAACATACACTCACCACCCTTTTTAATCTAGTCTTAATTATAACCTATTTTTATTATTTTAACCAGCCACAAAAGATGTTGCCCCTATACACATATGAATCATGTATAAGAGCAACATTTTTTACTGAATATAGATTCAGATTTTTATCTTTCAGTTTCTATGATACCATAATGACCTTCTTTTCTTTTATACACTACATGAATATTACTAGTTTTATCGTCAAGATATACATAGAAATTATGTCCTAAAAGATCCATCTGTAAAATAGCTTCTTCTTCAAGCATTGGTTTTAGCATAAATGTTTTACGTCTTAAAACCTCCAATGGCATTTCATTTTCATTTTCATTTTCAATAAAGCTACTTTCCATTGTCAGTTCTTTTAGTCCAGATTTTCTTGCGTTCTTTTTACTTAAACGAGTTTTATGTCTTCTGTATTGATTATCTATTTTGTGAAAAGCCTCATCAATAGAACTATACATATCATCTGAGCTTGATTCTCCTCTTAAAATATAGCTATGAAAAGAAATACTAACTTCTGCTACATGCATGCCATTTTCTAATTTGAGTCTACCTTGAACCTCAATATTATCATTATTAGGAAAATACTTGTTTACAAATGATTCTGCCTTACTTTCTAGATAATTTTCAAGAGCCTGTGTCATATCCATTCCTTTAGTTCTAGTCAACACTTTCATTACTCTCAACTCCTATTCCACATTATTATTATATTTTCAAGATTTTTCCACAGTATCCACAGCAAATATAGTATTTTCTTGTGGATTCTGCGGAAAAGCCCTCTTTTTCCTTTGTTTATAGGCTTTTATTTAATAAATCTTCTTCAAACCACTTTTTCATATTTTCCTGACTTTCATATTTTGCAAATATTAGCCCATTCATTGTTTTAGGTTCAGCCTTTTCCAATATTCTAAACATTTCTCTAATGGTTGCACCTGTTGTATACACATCATCAACAATTAAAATGTTTTTCCTCTGATACTATTATTCTTTCGAAGTTTCAACGTGCCCTTAATACTGACTTCTCTAAAATGAGCCTTTTTTGTACTAATGAAACACCGGAACTTCTAGCTAAAGGATTTACTACAGGTATTTTTAAAATAGAACCAATAGCTTTGCCTAAATAATCACAACGGTTATAGCCTCTTTTAATTTCCTTAGTTCCATTCATGGGTACTGCTACAATACGCTGAGGAATTGATACTATTTTCTGTAAATAAAAAGAAAGCATTATATAAGCCATTTTTTGTGCTAAATAAGTCTTTCCCCTATACTTTAATCGGTGTACTAAATCTTTACATCCACCTGTATATGGCGATGGAAAGTATAAATGGTAGTGACAATAACCACTAACTCCCCTAAGACTCTGGTACCTTTTTAAGTTTCTATTACACAATTGACAAATAAAATCAGTTGTTTTTCTCTGACAAATAAAACATTTTTTATTCTTGGAAAACAATTCAAAAGAAAAGTCAATCATTTAATCCCTCTTTTCGTTTATACTATTATCTCATATTTCTATTGAAGATGACAGTCATTTTCTAAAATTTCTTTCCAGCCATAGATTGTATATGGTATTTAAACTCCTGATAATCATAGCCATTTTCCTTACAGAGTAATGCCCAATAATCATGTGCTGGATAAATACTTAGAACCTCATTTTTAGGCGGTTTTAAAGCCCATGCCAGCTAAATATCCTCTAATGGGATTCGTCAGCCGAAATTTTTCTTTTTAAAACAGTTTCTAGACATGACTTATGCCCTAACATTAATCCAATAGCCTCTCCAAAAAGCTCCCTTTTAAGAATTCTGCCTTCATTAGAAGCAGCAAAATCCAAAATCATTTCTAAGGCTACATCACTCCCTATATTAGCAAGGACCATTAGGATTCCTCTATTTATATAAGGATTTTTATCATAAAATAAAGGTTCTAAAATCCTTACATCTAAGGACTTTAGATTTGCAAAAAATATCTAAAATTCGCAAGCGATCTGCCTCTGCCGTATCACCTGACAAAAAAGCAGGTAAAAGAAAAACTTTTATGTTTTAAAAAAAATCATCATTCCGAGTAACCAGTAATAGAGCATTTAAATCACCATTTAAATAATAAGCCTAAAGTTGTTTGCTCTCTAATAACGGTATTTTTTAAACTAGCCATTTACTAATTCTCTCCTTAAACCATTTTTCAAGAATAGAACATTTAGCATCTGCTTGTCCTGGTTTGTCTGCCATAATATTGATGTAAAGCTTCAATTTAGGTTCTGTTCCTGAAGGTCTAACACCTATCCAAGAACCATCTTCAAATGTATAATACAATAAGTTAGTATAATCAGAATCAATAGTTGTTTCTAAATAGTCTACTGTCTCTTTTAATTTAAAACCCTTTGGACCCTGACCTAGTCCACTCTCTCTTAAATCTGCCATAATGCTTCTAATTGCCTCAAGTCCTTCAATGCCTTTTAAGGTGTATGAAACTTGTTTTTCCTTAAAATAACCATGTTTCTCATAAAGACTTTTTAGCTGATCTACTAATGTTTTACCTTCTTTTTTCAAAGCGCCAGCCATTTCGGCAACTAAAAAGCTTGTACTGATGCCATCTTTATCTCTAATAAAGGTCTCAGGCAAATAGCCTATGCTCTCTTCATAAGTAAATAAAACATCTTTACCTTCATTTAAAAACTCTTCCATTTTTTTACCTAGATTTTTAAAACCAGTAAAAGTAATTACAGTGTCAACACCATAACTCTTAGCAATGGTAGCACCGAATTTAGAGGTCACAATTGATGTTAACAAATAACTATTTTTAGCATCATATTCTCTATGCTTTAAAATATACTCTGTTAACAAACCGCCAATTTGATTGCCTGTTAAATAAATATAATCCCCTTGATGTAAAACCATTACACCAAGCCGGTCAGCATCTGGATCTGTTGCTAATAATAATTCGGACTTGTGCTTTTTACCTTCTTCAACAATTAAATTTAAGGCTTCTGGCTCTTCCGGATTGGGTTTTTGGGCTGTTGGAAAGTCACCATCTGGAATACACTGTTCATCTACAAGATTGAAAGTAGCTCCAACTTGCTCTAAAAGCTTTTTCATAGGACTTAAGCCTACGCCATGTAAAGGACTATACATTATGCTTAAATCCTTATTGAAAGGATTTAAAGCCAATTTTTCAATTTGATTTAAATAAGCTGTTTCTAATTCATTTGTCAGTAAACGAATACGTCTACCCTCTTCATCAATTAAAACTTTATCAAAAGTTTTAATTCTATTAATTTTTTCTACTAGTTGTTCTGTTTCCCCTGTAGATAACTGACAACCTGTTTCATTGTATACTTTATAGCCATTATATTCTCGGGGATTATGGCTAGCAGTTAACACTAACCCACCTGCAGCTTTTAAATAGCGTATTGCAAAAGAAAGCTCAGGGGTTGAACGAATTGTTGAAAATAAATAAACTAAAATGCCATTACCACTGAATACATTTGCTGCTTCTTCAGCAAATGCTCTAGACATATGCCTAGTATCATAAGCGATAGCAACGCCTTTTGCCCTGGCATCAGGAATAGTATCTATTAAAAAATCACAGTATCCTTGAGTAACTTTACGAATGGCATATTTATTGATTCTATTAGTTCCCAAACCCCTTATACCACGTATTCCAGCCGTTCCAAATGCTAAATCCTCATAAAAATTCTCTTTAATTTCCTCTTCACTCATGGCTTTTAATGTTTCAACATCCTCTGAAGAAATCCCTGGGTCCTGCAGCCATTTTGCATAACTTGATTGCCAATCACTCATGATATACCTCCTATCGAATTAAAACAAACATCAATGCTAAAATCACTACTATAATAATCCATATTAATAAAAGGAACACCTTAAAACCAGTGCTACGCTCTTTCTTTGCTGTTTTTTGTTTCTTCTCTTTTTTCTTTTTCTTACCCTTTTTATCATAAAAGGCTTCTTCTAAAGGCTTATCTTGATTTTCTTTTTCTTCCTCTTTCCTAAATTGAAAAGGGCTCTCCTCTTCTTGCTTCGCCTCTAAATCTTCTATGCCTGCTAACAATAACTCCTCTTTAACTAAGCGCAAAGCAGTATCATCACCCATGGGTCTTTTTTCTGTCACAGGCTTGTCTTCAATAACCCCTGAATTAGCTTTTAAATCTTTAAAAATGCAATAAAGCACTTTAAATTCTTCTATCTTATCATTTTCAATTAGAAGAAATTGATCTTTTACTTCTGCTAGTTTTTCTACATCAAATGTTTTTTCTTCACCTAACTTAAACGGAAACTGATGAAATGTTAAAAAAGTATTTAATTCTTCAAATTCTTTTCCGACTTTGACATCGACTCTTGTTTCATTCATAAAATAGGCCCCCTTATTCTTCTTCATATTTTTTAATACCAGATTGATCCATTTTTTGGACATAGCTATTAACAGTTTTACCTTTAATCAAAATATCAGGCGCAATCTCATTTAAAGGCATCATTACAAAAGATCGTTCTAACATTCTAGGATGGGGAATCGTTAAAATTGGATCTTCTGATTTATATTCATTATAAAGCAAAACATCTAAATCAATTGTTCTAGGACCAAAACGAATCATTCTTTCCCTAAATAAATTAGTTTCAATATGCTGGCAATATTCAAGTAACTTATTAGGTGTTAAACTAGTCTTAATTTCAATAACTCTATTTAAAAATTCATCTTGATCCAAATAACCAACTGGATCAGTTACATAATATGAACTCATTTTTTCAACATCGATTTGAGGATGAAATTGTAATTGTCTTACCGCTGAATCAAGGTAACCTTTTTTATCACCTTTATTACTCCCTAAAGCAATATAAGCAGTGACTTCTCTTTTAGTAGTAACTATTACACTAAAATAATCACATACAGCTGGAATAGGTATTTCTGGTTTCTTGACCTCTACAACTACTTTTTGAACAAGTGGCTGAGTTTTAATTATAGATTGTCCTATGTGACTCGTCAATGCCTCTAATAAATTAAATGGTTTACCCTCCATAATCTCTTTAATTAAATCATATACTTCAACATAGTTTACAGTGTATTCTAAGTTATTACTATCCTTTGCCTCATGTAAATCACCATACATCTCAACATTTACTAAAAAACGTTGTCCATAAGTTTGTTCAAATTCAAAAGCACCATGATAGCCATAAAACTTTAGGTCCTTTAAAACAATTTTTTTCACGGGTGTCTCCTTACTGTAATTTTCTTATACAATCGGCAATGATACCGCATTCTCTATTTTCTCTGATATCATGAACTCTGATAATATTGGCACCTTTCAGAATACCAATAGCAGTTGTTGCTAAGGTACCATTAACACTGTCCTTGGGTTTTATATTAAGGGTCTTCCAAATCATACCTTTTCGCGAAGTACCTAGTAATATTGGATAAGGATATCTTTCTTTCATTTTTTCAAGAGCTCCTAATATTTTAAAATTTTCATCTATAGAATAACCAAATCCAATACCAGGATCAATTATTATTTGTTCTTCTTTAATGCCAGCTTTTTTGATAATGGAAAATGATTTTTTAAGAAAAATAGCTATATCCTTAAATACATCTCCGCTAGATTTAATTAAACGTCTATTAACCATAATACAAATTGGCACCCCATAATAAGCAACCACTTTGCTTAAATAAGGATCATGCCACAAACCTGTAATATCATTAATCATATGGGCTCCGAGTTCTAAGGCTTTTTCGGCTACTTTTCCCTTGTAAGTATCAATAGAAATAGGAATACTGACTGACTTTAAAATCTTCTTCAAAGAACCTGTCAAACGCTTGATTTCTTCAGCCTCTTCAACAACTGTAAAACCAGGGCGTGTTGATTCACAACCAATATCTAAAATATCAGCACCCTCTTTTTCTAAAAGCATACTATGAGCAACAGCCTTTTCCTCCTCATTATATAGTCCACCATCAGAAAAAGAATCTGGTGTCATATTTAAAATCCCCATGTAATACGTTCTCTTTTGAAAGTTAAAATCACTATTACCAATTTTCACTTAACGACTCCATTACTAAATTATTATACTGTTCCATTATAGCACTATACATCCTTTTTTTCATCTCTACTTTTTCACTTTTTAACCCCTTAACTGGCAAGATACCCAATAGAGAATTAGATATTAGGATAGCTTCACTTTCTTCTAACAATTTCAAATTAATTGTGCTTTCTTGCCAATTTAAGATAGGGCGAAGTGCTTGCCGCACTATCCCACCTAAAACCCCAGCAGAAATTTTAGGTGTAAACCATTGTCCATTAATCAAACAAAATATATTGGAAATAGCACCACTTGTTATTTGACTCAGATTATTTAAAATAAGGGTCTCAAAAAACCTTCTTTTCTAGCCTCACTAAGGGCAGCTAATTGCTCCTTATAAGCTACTGTTTTATATTGATATTTTAAATCTAAATGATTTTTTCTAAATTTAGCAATATATGGAACCCCCTGGAAAAGTATGTTCCAAAACATGAATTACATCATAACCATCTTTTAGTTGACCTTCAACTGTTGCCACTAAATGATGGACTGTTTCATAAGTCTCAATGATAAAAAGTTCTGGCACAGATACACTGTCAGTTTCACAAATAATACCCAAATCATTTCTTTCTAAATCAACAATCATCAGTAATTCCGCTCTATCTTTTTCACTATTTAATAAAGTGCTTTTTAAGATTTCATCTTCTAAAACAGTTTTCCCTCTAGGCATTGTACCCTTAATTGGGCGAGTTCTTAAAAGTCCTTTTCGCCCCTCCATAAACCGCTCTTGGAGATGAACTTAAAATAAAACCATTCCTCACTGGAATATAGGCACAAAAAGGAGCTTTATTTGTTTCTCTCAGTCTCAAATATAATTCTCCAGTTGTTAATGAAGTCCTTCCTGAAAGCTGCCTGCTCATATTCACCTGATAAACATCACCCTTATAAATATAATCTCTGATTCTTTCTATTTGCTTTTTATAGTCCCTCTTATTAAAATCGCTTTTAATGTCAAAATCAATAATTTAGTCTAAAATAGGCGTCCTCATTTCCTGTCCTTCCTCCAACACCCTTTTTAATGCCAATACTTTCTCTTTGCTATTCTCAAATAAATCATCCCAAGAAATTAACCATTCTTCTTTTTGATGATTATAAGATAAAATAACATCATAAAACTGAAAATATAAATGAGGCAAATCCACACAATCTTTTGTACTCTTGTACTGAACGTCCTTTGCTTTCCCCATATTATAAGAAACATAGCCGATACATCCCGTTTCAAAAGGCAACACCCCAATAGAAGTCCGTTTATATTTTTCAATAGTTTTCTCAAAATCAAATAAGGTTTTTCATCGATATAACCTTCCTCAACTCCTTTTAAAATGGTTCCTTCTCCATCAGAAGCAACTGTTAAAAAAGGTTCAACACCCATAAAAGAATACTCCCTAAATTACTATTGGCTAAACTACTATCTAAAAATGTAAATCCTTTATGATTTTGAAGCAATAAAAAAACTGCTTCAGTTGTCAGAAATGAATTAACCTTTATGCTATTCATGACCCTCATTACCACCTTTTATAAAAATTCTGAAAATAAAGAAAGACCGCCCTCTGTTAAAATAGCTTCAGGATGAAACTGCACCCCATACAAAGGTAATGTTTTATGAGAAATAGCCATGATGGTACCATCCTCAAGAGTTCCTGTTATTTCTAAATCCTATGGAAAAGTCTCTCTACTGACAGAAAGAGAATGATATCGCGTTAATTCTAAAGGATTCTTTAAGTTTTTAAATAAACTTTCACCATTATGATGAACTAATCCAACCTTACCATGAACTGGATTCCCTTCTTTCAAAGAACCACCAAAATATTGACAGATTGCCTGATGCCCTAAACAGACCCCTAATATAGGCACCTTTGTTTTAAAACACCCTATTGCCTCAAGTGTAACACCTGCTTCCTTTGGGGTTTTAGGTCCAGGTGATATTATTAGATGAGTCATTGGTAACGATTTTAACACTTTAAGTGTAATCTCATTATTTCTATATACAGATACTTCTGCCCCCAATATTTTTAAATACTGCACAATGTTATAGGTAAAAGAATCATAATTATCAATTACAACTACCACTTTAAACCTCACTTTAAAACATCCTTACTTTATATAAAGTAAGGATGTTTACTCAATTATCATTTGAAAAATTAATTACTCGATTCTGTAACTTCCTCTTTTATTAGCAAATCTATTTCTTTTTTTATCATCTTTTAAAAGTTCACCAATAGTCGTTACTAAACCAGCCATATTTTGGAGTTCACTAGGAATAATAATTTTTGTAGATCTACCGTCAGCTACCTTTGTTAAAGCTTCCATAGATTTAATAGCAAGGAGAGGTCCATCAGCATTAACACCCTTTAATCATACGCATTCCTTTTGCAGTAGCTTCATTAATAGTTAAAATTGCTTGAGCCTCACCTTCAGCCTCTCTTATAGCAGCTTCCCTTTGAGCTTCTGCCTTAAGAATTGTACTTTCTTTTTCAACTTCAGCTCTCATCTGCTTTTCCATTGCATTCCGGATATCCGACAGGTGGCAAAATATTTTTTAGCTCCACACGATTTACTTTAACACCCCAAACATCAGTAGCCTCATCTAAAATAATTCTCATTTTAGAGTTAATAACATCACGGCTTGTTAGAGATTGGTCTAATTCTAAATCACCAATAATATTACGCAATGTTGTTGTCGTTGTCAATTTGAATGGTTACATTATCCTTTGTAATAACAGGTTGGGGTGGAAAATCAACAACTTGTTCCTTTAATGAAACTTTTTTTGAAATTCGATCTAAAATAGGAATTTTAATATGAAGACCAGTCTCCCAAGTAGCATTATAACGACCTAATCTCTCAATAACATAGGATCTGGATTGCGGTACAATTTTCACATTAAGAATTAAAATTAGCAACAGTAAAACAGCTAGAACAATAAATAAAATCATTTTTTTCTCCCTTCAATCTTGAACCAATAATTTAACACCTTCAATAGCAATAACTTTAACCTCTGACCCTATTTTAAAAGTAATATTTTCACCTTTAGTAATAGCGGACCACTCTTTACCTTGGACTTTTACAGTCCCTTGTTCATTGCTTTTAATAGTTTCAGTTACAACAGCTATTTCCCCAATTACTGAATCTGCATTGGTTTTCACACGTTTTCTAGTTAATGCTTTTTTAGCCATAGATCTTAACAGAACAAAGCAAAGACCACTGACAATAATAAAAGCCATAAGCTGTATAGTAAGATAAAACCTAAAGCATAAAAATTATGGCTGTTACACCACCAAATGTAAAACAAATAGTCCCTAAGTTAAGGGTAATAACCTCAATTAATAGTGTTGATATTATAACAACTAACCAAACTACCATTAAATCCATTTTTTCTCTCCTAAAATATTTCTTCATATTTTTTTGCATTAAAACCAAAAGCAACATGACCTGTATTACTAACTGCAATAGGTCTATATAAATACTTATAGCTTTTTGTTATTGCTTATATAGCTTCTTCATCAGTCATAGTTTCAATATTCAAACTGGACATATACTAAAAAAGTAGACAGGAAAAAGTGAAACATGTTTTAAATAAGTAGACACATAAGAAAGGATAAAATTATGAATAATTACAAGAAATACGATGAAGAATTTAAAAAAAGTATTGTTAATTTACACCAAAACGGTAAAACTCAATCCCAACTTTCTAAAGAATATGGTGTCTCCATGTCTGCTTTACACAAGTGGATTAAACTTTATTCTCAGGTTAGAATTGATGATGATACTATTCTAACCGCTAAGCAGATTAAGGATCTTCAAAAGCGTAATGCTCGACTCTAGGAGGAAAATATCATTTTAAAAAAAGCAATTGCCATATTCACGCCTCACTCAGACAAAGATTAATGGCTGTTCATACCCTTCGTTTTCAGCACGCTATCTCTTTTCTTTGTCATGTCCTTAAAGTGAACCGCAGCTCCTATTACAAATACTTTTCGGAAAAACTTTCTCCTAGAACTATTGAGAATTAAAAACTCCGTCAGCTTATTCTCGGAGATTTGTCATCTTACTAAGAGACGTATTGGCCCATCTAAGATTAAGGCTCTTCTTTCCTATGACTATGGCATCAACATCAGTATTGGTAGAGCGAGCCGCCTGATGACTGACATGAATCTTCCTAAAATGCCTACTATCAAACTTCGGTTTATTCATCCGAGGTCTATTCCCAATTTTGATTGCCCTAACTACCTAAATCAAAATTTTAATGTTCCTCAGCCCAATCAAGTCTGGGCTAGTGACATTACCTATATTAATTTAAATGCCTCTTTTGCTTATCTCTGTGTTATTATGGATTTATTTTCTCGTAAAATTATTGCTTGGAAGCTCTCTCTTAAAATTGATACTTCTCTTGTTAAGGATACTTTTATCAAAGCCTTTTATTCTCAAAAACCTTCTACTTCTCTTATTTTTCATTCTGACAGAGGTTCCTAATATACTTCTTTTATCTTTAGAAAGCTCCTTGATTCTTTTGGTATCATTCAATCTTTTTCTAAGCTTTCTCATCCTTGGGACAATGCTGTCGTTGAGTCCTTTTTAAATATATGAAAAAAGAAGAAATTCTTCGTAGGTCTTTTTCTTCCTTTGCTCAAATTAAGCTTTCCTGCTTTGAACACATTGAGGGCTTCTACAACCCCCTATACGTCCCCACTCTGCTAATAACATTCTTTCTCCTAATTCCAAAGAAGACTATTTTTTCACTTCTATTAAAACTTAATTTCACTTTTTCTATCTACTCTATTGACATTCTTCCAGTCAATTGTTTCTACAATGCTCCTTGGTTCCATTAAAGTTGCTTTGACTTAAATAGGCGTCTCAGCAACTGGACTGACAACTATTTCTTTTAATTCGTCAGGTGACTTAATTTCATCTTTATTTTTTCTTCAATTATAACATTATTGAATTTATATTCAATATGCTTATGGAATTTATATTAATTTATTTAGCTTTCAAAAGCAGCTTGATAGAGCCCATAATAAGCACCTTGTTTTTTCATTAATTCATTGTGATTACCAACTTCTTCAATACCTTTTTCTGTCAGTACTACAATTCTATTGGCTTTTCTAATTGTACTTAATCGATGAGCAATAATAAAAGTTGTGCGCCCCTTACTGAGTATTTCCATTGAAGCTTGAACAACTTTTTCACTTCTGTTATCAAGAGCTGATGTAGCCTCATCAAAAATAAGGATTGCTGGATTTTTCAAAAACATTCTCGCAATAGCGAGTCTTTGTTTTTGGCCTCCAGATAATTTAATCCCTCTTTCACCAATATAGGTATCATAACCGTCATCTAAAGAAAGAATAAAGTCATGGATATATGCAAGCTTAGCAGCTTTTACAATTGCACTATCCTCAGCTTCAAGATTCCCATATTTAATATTTTCTTTAATTGTACCAGAAAATAAAAATACATCTTGAGCAACTACGCCAATATGCTGCCTTAAGGAATCCATCTTAATATCTTGAATGGAAAGATCATCTACTAATATTGCTCCTTCGTTAATTTCATAAAAACGAGGGATTAACTGACATAAAGTAGTTTTACCAACGCCACTAGGCCCCACTAAGGCAATGGTTTCACCTGCTTTAACCTCAAGATTAATATGATTTAAAACATAATCTCCTTCATCAGAATATCTAAATGATACATATTTAAAGGATACTTTACCTTGAGGATTTTCCCATAAAATAGCATCAGGTTTATCTTCGATTTCAGGTTCAATTTCCATCATTTCAACATAACGATGATATCCCGCCATTCCTTTTTGATAGATTTCAGCAAAAAAAGTAATTCTTTTAATAGGCTGAATCATAATACTCATATACATAATATAAGCAACTAAATCCCCTATAGTAATAGCACCATTAATAACAAAAAGACCGCCTAAAACTGTACTTGTCAATGTTAAAATACCTGCAAAAAATGTTATGCTTCCAGATAACAAACCTAGTAATCTAAAGCCTTCCGTTCTTAAATCTCTAAAAAATTGATTGCCTTTATCAAACTTTTCTTTTTCGTATTCTTCATTTGTAAAGGATTGAACTACTCGGATTCCAAGTAAACTTTCTTCAATCTGACTATTAACATTGCCAATGATTTTCCTAATACTTCTAAAGTTCTTTTTTATTTTTGTATTAATTTTTATAGTAAACCAAATCATAATAGGAATTATTGCAAAAATAATCAATGTTAATGGTACATTTACAAATAATAAAAGAATAAATGAACCTACTAAAGTTATTATAGATATAAATACGTCTTCTGGTCCATGATGAGCCAATTCCGTTATTTCATTTAAGTCATTGACAATTCGAGACATGATTTGACCAATTTTAGTCTCATCAAAAAATCTAAATGAAAAACGCTGCATATGTGAAAATAACTTTTTTCGCATATCATACTCAATGCGAACACCTAATACATGACCAAAATAAGTCACAATATACTCAAGGAGAAAACGTAATCCATAAAGCACTAAAAATATCACAGCAAATATAATCAATAAATTAATATTTCTGTCAGAAATAATTGTATCAATTACGT
Source organism: endosymbiont 'TC1' of Trimyema compressum (assembly GCF_001584725.1). Classification (NCBI taxonomy): domain Bacteria; kingdom Bacillati; phylum Bacillota; species endosymbiont 'TC1' of Trimyema compressum. The sequence goes on from NZ_CP014606.1 coordinate 1,129,765, forward strand.
AACGGCTTCCCTGAGGAAAAATCAAATCAGTAACTGCAATTAACAATGCACAAACCATATCCAAAAAAAATAAACCTAAATGGGGTTTATAGTATTGAGCAAAACTCTTAAGCATCCCTTTCCTTTGCCTCCCTTAATTTTAACCAAAAAACAAAGCCATCTTCAACTGGATTTGTATAATAATCTTTTCGTTTACCAGCAGCTTTGAAACCAAACTGTGTATAAAGCCCAATGGCCGCTTCATTACTGGTTCTCACTTCTAATGTAACAGCATCAATACCATTTTCAGTGGTTTGTCTCAAGCCATACTCTAAAAGTTTTTTGCCTATTCCTTGACCTCTATAGTCACTGTGGACAGCAACATTGGTAATATGTCCCTCATTGAGAATATACCAGATACCAAAATACCCAACAGCCTTTGAATCTATTTCTGCTACCAAATAGTGAGCTAAATCATTAGCCAATTCATCTCTAAATGCCTCTTTAGACCAAGGCGTTGAAAAAGCATTATTCTCAACAACCAGAATATTATTTAAATGTTCTTCTTCTAAGGGCTTAATGATTACATCCATGTTTTTGCTCCCATTGAATCTCAGCTTCTGAGGGCCTAAAGTACTCGGGTTTTAAAGTAAAAGGATTATCCGCTTCACCATTTTCAAAGGATTCCAGAGCTAGGAAAGCTACAGAAGATCCTTTTGGAATTCCAATTTCAGAATTGCAATTAATTAAAGGCACCTTTTTTTCCTGAAAAAATGAAGCATACTTTGTAAAACCATCACCTAAAAGCAAAATAGGTTCTTTAGGTAAATTATTAATAAAACTTTCAATAGAAATAACTTGCTCATGCATTAGCAGTTCTAATTTACTATTGAATAAAGCACCATAAACCTCTTCTTTTCTACTGTATATTAAAGGACAAACATAATCAGCTAATCCTTTTCCATTGTAGGCAATTGCTTTTAAAGAAGAAATCCCAACTATGGGTAAGTTATTGGCATATGCAAGCATATTTGCTAAAGTTATGCCAATTCTCATACCAGTAAAGGACCCTGGTCCCACTGAAACCCCAATACCATTAATAGTTTTTAACGAATAACCACTTACTTCCAGCAGCTGAATTACCATAGGCATTAATTGTGTAGAATGACCTTTTTTTATAGTATAGGTTATTTCGCCAATAACACCATATTCATTCACTAAAGCAACACTAGCAACATCTGTGCTACTTTCAATCCCAAGAAAAACCATCAATATCCCCTCTTATTTCTATTTCTCTTTCTGTTTCATTAAGTTTTTTAATCTCAACTTCAATAATATTACCATCATATAGTGTACGTACAACATCGCCCCATTCCACTATAGCAATGCCGTCTCCCATAAAAGCATCTTCTAAACCACTCATATAGGCTGCTTCCTCATTTTCTAAACGATAACCATCAATATGATAAATTGGCATTGAATCACCACTATATATTTGCATCAGAGAAAAAGTTGGACTTGTTACCATATCCTTGGAACCTAAGCCAAGAGCCAGTCCTTTTGATAAATTGGTTTTACCAGCTCCTAAATCTCCTATTAATTCAAGAACAGTACCTTTTTTTAATTGTCTACCTATTTGTTCTCCTAATAAAATAGTTTCCTCAGAAGAATGGCTTAATAGTAGTTTTCTGTCCACTCTATTTTTTCTCCTTTAATAAATACATCTTTAACAAAGCTATTGTACTCAAATGGTGACTGACTATGTATAACCACATCCCCATCTTTACCAACATCTAATGAGCCAACTTGTTCCTCAACACCTAAAATTTGTGCAGCAGAGCATGTAATCATCTCGAAAGCATCCATTGGTGAAATACCATGCTTAATAACTTCCAATAAAGCAATTTTCAACATTTCTGGTGGATTGGATGGGTAGTCAGTCATAAAAGATACTTCAACTGAATGGTCTTTCAATTTTGTCAGTAACTGTCTATTTAAATTAGCCATTTCCACTTTTGGACGCCCGATAAAAAAGGGACCTCCAACAAAAGAAACATTACTATTCTTAATTTCATCAATTAAATAATGACCTTCCGTACCATGTTCAATGACCATATCTAAGTTAAATTCTTCTTTCAAATCTAAAGCAATTCTAATATCTTCTTCTCTATGGCAATGAACCCGTACCTTTAATTCACCTTTTAAAGCTTTCGCAATAAAGGCGTCCCCTTCTTTCATGACACCACTTGCAACTTGGCTAAAAGTATTATTTAAAATACTTCCAATTGCCATTTTTGTTTGAATCCTCTGAGAATGACAAGTTAATATATTATCACCTAAACTAATTTTTAAACCCTCATGCTTTTTCATTAAAGGGTTTTTGCCACCTGTCTTAACAACACAGCCTACCCCTGAAATAATATTTGAACTACCAGGTAAAACACCTACAGTGGTAACACCGCCGGTATGAAGCGCTTCTTTAAACCCCATATCAAAATATCGAATACCATAATGGGCTTCAATCCAAGGAGTCACTAAGTTAGTCCCTTCATTTAAAAGCTCTCTACTATAGACCTCTTCATATAAACCCAAATGAGTATGGGGATCAACAAAGCCTGGTAAAATTTGCTCTCCATTTTCATACAGATAACGCCTGCAATGACTTGGAATTACCAAGCTTTCTCCCACTGCAATAATTTTTCCATTTTCAATTAATAGAACTCCATTTTCAAGAATTTTTTGGGGATTTACCCAAATTTCACCTTCAATACTAATCATTTTAACCTCTATTTTCTCATATAAACTCTAGGAATTCTCTCACTAATTGAACAATAAACTTCATAAGGTATAGTTCCTAAAATATCGGCAAAAGTTTCAACAGGATTATCCTCTCCATAAAGAATAACCTCATCTTTTACTTTTACATTAGGAATATCTGTAACATCTAGCATTAATTGATCCATACAAACATTACCAATAATTTTAGCTTTCTGTCCATGAACTAAAAAACAGCCTTTGTTCGATAGTTGCCTTGAAATACCATCAGCATAACCAATAGGTAAAACAGCAACTTTAGTTTTTCTTTCTGTTACAAAAGTGCCTTCATAACTTATAGGCTCTCCTTTTTCCATAGTTTTAATTTGAACAATCTTGCCCTTTAAAGTTAAAGGTTTTTTTAATTTCAGCTTATTCGCATAGGAATGATTCGTTGAAAAGGAGCCATACAGTAAAATCCCAGCTCTAACCATTTGAAAATGAGTTTCTGGCATTTCTATTAAAGTAGCACTATTAGCTAAATGCTTTGTAAGGGGTTTTTCTAAAATTGCTTCTAGTTGTTCAGCAAAAATCTTAAAACGTTCTAGCTGTTTTTGGCTATAGCTTAAATCCTCGCAACCACCATTAGCCATATGGGAAAAAATTCCTTCCACTTCTAAGTATTCTAAACTTTTCATTTCTTCAATAGCCTTAATAGTCTCTTTATTATCAGAAAAACCTAGACGATTCATACCTGTTTCAATTTTCAAATGAACCTTCCCTTTTTTATTCATTTTTTTACCAATATTATTAAGGGCTATAGCTTGTTCTAAAGTAAAAATTGTTTGGGTAATATTGTTTTCAATTAGCCAAGGATACTCCATTTCATCTGTATAGCCTAAAACTAAAATGGGTTTGCCAATACCACCTTCTCTTAAGGCAATACCTTCCCCCATTAATGCTACACCAAACCCATCCACATCATTTTCTATAGCGAAACTCAATGGGCTGGCGCCATGACCATATCCATTGGCTTTAATAATAGCCATAATCCCTACAGAAGGAGCTAATATTTTCTTTATTTCCCTCACATTATGTTCTACACTATTTAAATCTATTTCTGCCCAAACAGCACGCATTCTACATTTACTCCTTTATTTTCTCTAATAATTTATTATCATCTTTTATCTCACAAATAGCCTTAATTGCATTAGGTAAATAATCAATAATATCTAAGGCTGATAGAGAAAACTCACCTAAATCTTGAGCACCATAATCACCACTTAGTCCATGAAGAAAAGCCCCTACCCGTGCCCCTTCATAGGCTTCCAGTCCTTGAGCAATTAAACTGCCAATAATTCCTGATAAAACATCACCGCTACCTGCCGTTGCCATTCCAGGATTACCAGTTAAATTAACAGTCACTGAATTACCATCTGTAATAATTGTTTTGTTGCCTTTTAAAACTGTTACACAATCCCAAACTCTACTACATTCTTTAGTAACGGCTATTCGACTGGCATTAACTGATTCAACATCGAAATCCATTAAAAATGCCATTTCTTTTGGATGAGGCGTAACCACTAAAGGTCCCCTTATCCACTGTCTTTTAATAATACCTTGTTTTAATAAATGAAGACCATCTGCATCAATTAAAACAGGTCCATCATATAATAATAAAGGCGCTCTTAAATCAAAATCTAGACAATCGCCTAAACCAGGACCAATAACAACAACATCTGTTTTTTTATTTAAAAAATTTTGCCAAGAAGATAACATAAGCTCAGGTTCTCTACCAAGAGCACTTGTTAACGCCTCTTCTTCCACCCAAAGGGTAACTAAACCACCGCCAGTTTTTAAAGCACTTTTACCTGCCATTAATGAGGCTCCAACCATTGTTTTAGCCCCTCCTAAAATACCAATATGACCATAGGTACCTTTATGAGTGTTTAATTTTCTCTTTAGAAAATATTTTTTAACTTCTCTTTTCTTTAAATAAGAAAGAACATGAGTCTCCGGTGGTTTTAAATTTGGGTCAAAAGAAATCTTACCCACTAAAACCTCTCCTAAATTATCACTTAAGATATGAGCCCATTTAGGATATGCAAAAGTAACTGTCAAATCACTTTCAAAAAATAAATCACCTTTTCCAGTATTTCCATTGATTCCTGAAGGGATATCAACTGCAACTTTAAACCCTTCCCTATTATTAATTTGTTCAATTAAAACAGCTTCACTTTCACTTAAACTGCCCTTAAAACCAGTCCCAAACAAACCATCAATAAAAACAGTCCCTTGATTGAAATGCTTTTCTCCAAAACCTTCTAACTGATTATAGCTGTAAAAAGGAATATTCATTTTCATTGCTATGGCCTTTTGTAGCTGACACTCTTCACTTACAATTTTAGCATTGCCAGATACATAACAGGAAACCTCTATTCCTAACGTATGTAATAAACGGGCAATAGCAATACCATCTCCCCCATTATTTCCTGAACCAGCTAAAATGATAACTTTTTGGTTTTTAAGGTTGATTCTCTCGCAAATAGCCTCAACAACTCTCAATGCTGCTTCTTCCATTAATACCATTGAAGGTATACCATAGGATTCAATCATCTCATTATCTAACTGTCCCATGGCTTTGTTACTGATGGCTTCCATTAGGCACCTCCTATTACAAAGGCAATAGCGTAGCCTCTTTCGTGACTAATAGAAACCTGCCATTCCTTAATATTTTTTTCTTCCATTATTTCTTTACAAAGACCACGAAGCAAAATAAAAGGACTTTCATCTTCATCCTTTAAGACTTCAATTTCATTAAGCAATTTTATAGAGCCCTTTTTCAGCACCTTTAAAACACTTTCTTTAACTGCAAATCTTGCAGCTAAAAAAGGAAGAGGATCCTGATGTTTCAAAGCATACCTCAGTTCCTTTTCCGTAAATGTTTTATTTCTTAAAGATTGGCGTTCTAAATAGGGTTTCATTCTACTAACTTTGACAATATCTGCCCCTATGGCAATAACATTCATTCTCTCCACCTAACTTACTTCTATTTTACCATAAACATTCTCTTCTTTAAAGAAAAAGGAGATGTCCGTTAGTTTTTAACCATTCTCTTTTCAGCTTATAATCAGGCATAAATCCTTCCACAGCCTTCCAAAAAACCAGTCTATGATTGGCTTCAATTAAATGACACATTTCGTGAACAAAAACATATTCAAAAACTTCAATGGGTCCTTTCATCAACTGAATATTTAAATGAATTAACCCTGTAGGTGTACAGGTCCCCCAAACAGATTTTTGTCTTCTCATTTTAATAGAAATCGGCTTTTTTCAAATAGAGGATACCATTTTTCTTTCATTTTCTCAATCCATTCAACACCCTTTGCTCTATAAAATTTTTCCAAAGCCAATTTTTCATTGGATCTATCTTTTAGATAAATAGTCACTCTTGTAGCTCCAACTTCAATACCCTCTTTTTTAACGCTTTGATATATGCTTTTTCATAGCCATCTCCAAGATAATAAAAAGCATTTTCCTTTATAAATTCTGCTTCTTCTTTTTTCCGCTTTTCAATAATAGTTAATTGGCTTTCAATCCAATCCTCTTGTTCCAGCAAATAGGCATTAATTTCTTTTTGGTTTAAAAAAGAAGGAGCTGAAACCAAAACACTGCCATCATTTGAAACCTGTACACCGAGGTTACGTCGACGTCTACTTTTTGTAATTGTATATGTAATATTTTTAATCATTTTGATTCCTTATACTATCTCGGATTTCTCTCAATCTTGGACATATACTAAAAAAGTAGACAGGAAAAAGTGAAACATGTTTTAAATAAGTAGACACATAAGAAAGGATAAAATTATGAATAATTACAAGAAATACGATGAAGAATTTAAAAAAAGTATTGTTAATTTACACCAAAACGGTAAAACTCAATCCCAACTTTCTAAAGAATATGGTGTCTCCATGTCTGCTTTACACAAGTGGATTAAACTTTATTCTCAGGTTAGAATTGATGATGATACTATTCTAACCGCTAAGCAGATTAAGGATCTTCAAAAGCGTAATGCTCGACTCTAGGAGGAAAATATCATTTTAAAAAAAGCAATTGCCATATTCACGCCTCACTCAGACAAAGATTAATGGCTGTTCATACCCTTCGTTTTCAGCACGCTATCTCTTTTCTTTGTCATGTCCTTAAAGTGAACCGCAGCTCCTATTACAAATACTTTTCGGAAAAACTTTCTCCTAGAACTATTGAGAATTAAAAACTCCGTCAGCTTATTCTCGGAGATTTGTCATCTTACTAAGAGACGTATTGGCCCATCTAAGATTAAGGCTCTTCTTTCCTATGACTATGGCATCAACATCAGTATTGGTAGAGCGAGCCGCCTGATGACTGACATGAATCTTCCTAAAATGCCTACTATCAAACTTCGGTTTATTCATCCGAGGTCTATTCCCAATTTTGATTGCCCTAACTACCTAAATCAAAATTTTAATGTTCCTCAGCCCAATCAAGTCTGGGCTAGTGACATTACCTATATTAATTTAAATGCCTCTTTTGCTTATCTCTGTGTTATTATGGATTTATTTTCTCGTAAAATTATTGCTTGGAAGCTCTCTCTTAAAATTGATACTTCTCTTGTTAAGGATACTTTTATCAAAGCCTTTTATTCTCAAAAACCTTCTACTTCTCTTATTTTTCATTCTGACAGAGGTTCCTAATATACTTCTTTTATCTTTAGAAAGCTCCTTGATTCTTTTGGTATCATTCAATCTTTTTCTAAGCTTTCTCATCCTTGGGACAATGCTGTCGTTGAGTCCTTTTTAAATATATGAAAAAAGAAGAAATTCTTCGTAGGTCTTTTTCTTCCTTTGCTCAAATTAAGCTTTCCTGCTTTGAACACATTGAGGGCTTCTACAACCCCCTATACGTCCCCACTCTGCTAATAACATTCTTTCTCCTAATTCCAAAGAAGACTATTTTTTCACTTCTATTAAAACTTAATTTCACTTTTTCTATCTACTCTATTGACATTCTTCCAAGCTAATGTATATGTTATGTCAATTTTTTCCCATACCGCATACAAAGTAACATCACTTGTTCCCATTGTAAATAGTGCTTCATCAGTATACTCTATATTTCCATCTTCTTGTGTTGACCAACCTATAAAAGTATTTTCATCACTTAAAAATTCATTTTTTGGTAAATTTTGACTTTCTCTTTCAATAAGGGTAATAAGGTTCATTATTCCTTGTCCTGATGTTCCATTAAAGCTTACTGTATGCTTATTTTGTTGCCATTGGGCATATAAGGTTGTATCATAACCTAGCATTGTTGTTTTATTAAAATCCCACTGTAATCCACACTGCCATCTGCTTCTGTATTCCATCCACAAGATTCTGTAAACCATATGCCACCAAGAAGAATTTAAAAGGCATCTGAAACTTCTATACTTGAATTAACCTCAAAAACTCATTTTATAGCTATATATAAATAGCAACGTGCTAATCCATCTTTAGTATATTCAGCAGGTACAGTACTTTCATAATCCACTGAAAACGCTCTTTTAATAGTACCTTCTTTCTGTTCATTCCAAACTATGCTCCATGCTTTTTTAGCAGCTGCAACCATGTCATTATCAGAGACATCATATTTCTTATACTCCCCTGTACTTACCGCCTGTTCTAACCCATGAAAAAAATCTGATTTTACAGCCATAATACTAAAGTCATAAGAGCCTTTTTCATTGCTTTCATAATTACTATATTTTGAAACAGGAGATATGCCTTGCAAAAATTGCTGTGCACCGTCGAATAGTATGGGTAATTTTCCGCTTGAAATATCTCTCCAGATTTCGTCTATTTGTTTTATTCCAATCGTAGTATTATTTGTGCGAATTGTAATTGATTTAGTTTATATGCCATTTTTTCTTCTCCTATTATTTCCCTAAATTTACTATTATCTTTTCCCTTGCTTTTCCCATAACAAAACCTCCATTATCTTTTTATATTTTAATCAACTTTGGAGGTTTACGCAGTCTTTTCTGCGCTGCTGATTATAATAGGCTTTATAAAAAATGGACTACCGGTGTGGCGTACCCGGCTTCTCTTATTGCAGACATACTGACACGTGGATGCGAGCCACTCGTGTATCAACTTTGCCCCTTTTATTACTTGCATTATACCATTATTCATGGGCTTTATACAGTATTTTCCTATTCAATCGATTAAAAAGCCAAAAAAGCTACAACATCTGTAGAAATAATTTCTTTAGAAGATTTCAAGAAGATAATTGATTGTGAAAAAGAATTAAAATACAAATTGATTTATAGAACAATGCTAGCTTCTAGAATAAGACCCCAGGAAGTTTGTGCTTTGATGAAAAAATCAATCGACTTAAAGAAGTCGACTCTCAAAATACATCAGGCAATTAAAAGGCCTAAATCTGGTACAAAAATTGAATGCACAAAGAGTTTCAATAGTAAAAGAGATATAAACTACCTATTGAACTTTTGCATAAGCTGAGTGCATTTAGCAAGACCTCAAACAGCGTCTACATATTTTCTAATGATAAAGGTTCTTTTCTTGATTTAGAGGAAGTTTCACGCAGGTTTGCAAGGACGTGTAAAATATTAAACATAAAAGTTACTCTTAAATCACTAAGACACACCCATGCCACTTTGCTATCGACTTCGAATGAGGTGCCTTTAAAAGCAATTCAATTGAGATTAGGACATGGAAGTGCTACTTTCACTACAGATACATATATTCAAAAAGAGGATACCCTTGAGAGCAAAGTCGCCAATATCAACTTTATCAAATCAATTTAATTACCGTCAGTTTTACCGTCAGACAAATAAAAAGATTCCCAGCAAATCGCTAGAAACCTTATTTAAATGGTGCCTAAGGCCGGAATCGAACCGGCACGGAGTTTTGACCTCCGCAGGATTTTAAGTCCTGTGTGTCTACCTATTCCACCACTCAGGCAGGAATAATGGAGCGAAAGACGGGATTCGAACCCGCGACCCTCTCCTTGGCAAGGAGATGCTCTACCACTGAGCCACTTCCGCAGACTTATATAAATATACACATATGGTGGGCGATGACGGGATCGAACCGCCGACATCTTGCTTGTAAGGCAAGCGCTCTCCCGGCTGAGCTAATCGCCCCTCCCCTATCGTGCAATAGTAATTGTATAAAAAATAGAGGCACTTGTCAACCATAATTTGATAACTTTTTTGAATAAAAAGCTTTATTATTGAAATAAGTGAATACTTATTTTAATAGTTAACTGGAAAAAAGTTTGCATGATTAATATATTGTTCTCCCATCCCTATATATGATATTATATATACTAGAAAGGATGTGAGACTATAAAAATGCTTAAAGATAAAACATTTTGGTTTTCCACATTAGGAATACTCATTTTAGGAATGCTATCTGGAATTTTCGCTGTCAATGCTAGAGCATATTATGAGGAAGGGAACAACCAACACCCCCCAATCTTCCTAGCTTTTAGCGCCTCCTGGATGGCTTTTTGGCCCTGTATGGGTTGTCCTATACATACTCATGGGTGTTGGCTCTTTATAAAATCTTGAAACATACAGTAAAAAGCAGAAGAAAATTATGTTCACACTATTTATTGTTCAATTTATTTTAAACTTCTTCTGGTCTACATTTTTCTTTTCAGGAAAAATGATGCTATTATCTGTAATTGATATTACAGTATTATGAATTTTACTCTTAATTCTTCAACTCTATTTTATGAAAAATTTAAGAGTTGCCATGTGGCTAACGGGACCCTATTTTCTATGGGTGGCATTTGCTAGCATTTTAAACTATTCAGTTTTCTTTCTCAATTAATTACGAGGATAGGCAGTGTATAAAAGGGCATTAACAATGGCAGCAGCAACGTTTCCGCCTCCCTTTCTGCCTCTTGCAACAATAACAGGTACATCAGCTTCAATAATCAATTCTTTAGATTCCACAACATTGACAAAGCCAACAGAAGCCCCCCACAATTAAAGCAGGGTTAATTTTTTTGCCCTAATAAGTTCATAAAGAGACAAAAGGGCAGCAGGCGCATTGCCCACAACAATAATGGGAGCTTTGTCCTTCTCTAAAATAATCCCTGCATCTTCTAATTCTTTATCAATAATTCTAAAGCTCTCTTCTTCTATGGCCATAGGCTTAACAATTTCAATTTTATCCATTTTCAGACCTTCTTTCCTGTTATTATATAAACTGGATTCTCGCTCATCATTAAATGATAACGCCCTTTTTTGTTTCCCTTGTTGACCAAAACTTGAACAACTTCCACTTCCAAGCCCAATGTCTCCAGAGTAGTGGCACCTTCATTTAAAGTTTCTAATGTTATAGCATTAATGCAAATACTTACTCGAGGATTTTTCTCAATAGCAATTTTTACAATATTATTTAAAGTATTACCGCTTCCCCCAATAAAAACTTTATCAGGAACAGGAAAACCCTTAGTTACTTCCGTAGCCTCCCCTTCAAAAACTTCTAAATTATAAATCCCTAAATTCTTTTTGTTCTCAAAACTTAAATCATAGGCCAGCTTATTTTTCTACACCGTAAACCATACCATCATAAGCTTTTTGCCATTTCAATAGCCATTGACCCAGTACCTGTACCAATATCCCAAATAATATCCTTTGGCTTAATTTGTAATTTTCCTAACGTAATTAGACGAATATTTTCTTTAGTTATAGCCACAGAATCTCTTTTAAAATCTTCATCATTAAAATTAATATCCTTATTAACATATTGGGGATTTTCAATTAAAAGAACCGTTAAATCTGAAAAAATAAATTTTGACAAATCTTCTGCTGTTCCTGCAATAATTCTTTCATCTTCTAAAGATAAATTCTCACCAATTGTAACCATAACCTGTCCCAATCCAGCTTCAACTAATGATTGACAAATAGTATGTCCTTTGTGCTGTCCCCTTTTTAGAATAAAAGTACATGGTGAATAACTTACAGCGCCTAAAATACTCTTATCTCTTCCATGTAAGCTCACTATTTTAATTGTTTCATAACTTAAGTTAGTCTTACTCATTAAATACTGAAGGCAATTAATACCCACAACCTTCTCTACAATCATTACTTTAGAAAATTCTTTTTCAAGTCTTTTAGCTAAACTAAAAAACCTGTATCGCCTGAAAGTAAAACCCCAATATTTTCTTCAGGGGTCGCTTTTATTAAATCTACTAAATCACCTACTGAAACTATTTGGATATTGTTATTTAACTCACTTAAATTTTCTTTTAAACGGGGAGTTCCATAAAGACAATTACATTCTTTAATTAAATGTTTTGCTTTAACTGTCAAATAATCTGGATTCCCCATGCCACAGCCAATTAAATATAGTTTTTTCATTTCATAACCTACATTACTTCCTTGACTCTATCTGTTAAAATATCTGCTAATCGTGAATCTTCACCAAGTGTATTACTCATAAAAACCTGCACACCTTCATGGTTTTTTAGATATTCCCCAATAGCTTGGGGAATATCTTCTCTAATGTGAATCCCCTTAAATAAGAAATAGGGAACAACAGCTATTTCTGTAGCCCCTTTAGTAACTAAAGCATCTAATCCAGCTTCTAAATTCGAATCTGAAAACTCCATAAATGCAGTTTCAATCATAGCCTCTGGCAAATTTTTTTACACCTTCCGCTATAGTCAGTAAAGTATTATCTGTATCTTTGGCTCTACTGCCATGAGCAATAATTAAAATGCCCTTCATAATTAAATTTCCTCCTTAATCTTTTCAAGAAACATTTCAATAACACCTATTGTATGTTCAATATCTTTTTCGCTATGACTATTATTAATAAAAATAGCTTCAAATGGCGACGGCGCAATATTAATTTTATAATCTAATAAAAATTTAAATAAATTTTTAAAAAGTACACTGTCACTTTTTCTACATAACTGTAATCACTTACTTCATTAAGTGGTTCTTTCAATAAAAATAAACCTACTAAAGAACCCACCTGATTAACACAGATATTCATCTGATATCTTTCCCCTAGGCTTTTCAGCCCATTGCCTAACAATGTTCCTGACAGATTTAAATTATCATAAATATGGGGATTTTCATTTAAAATATGCAGTTGCGCTAAGCCTGCAGTCATAGCAATAGGATTCCCCGAAAGAGTCCCTGCTTGATAAACGGAACCCAATGGCGCAATCCCCTTCATAATTTTCCTTTGAAGCACCGTAGGCACCAACAGGCATCCCGCCACCAATAATTTTTCCTAAAACCACTATATCTGCAACTACATTGTAATAGGATTGAGCCCCTCCTTTTCCTAAACGAAAGCCAGTAATAACTTCATCAAAAATAAGCAATGCACCTTACTTATTGCAAATAGACCTAAGATTTTCTAAAGAACCTACTTTAGGCAATACGACTCCCATGTTAGCGGCAACAGGCTCCACTATAATAGCTGCAATATCGTTTCTATACTCTTCAAATAGGGCTCTTGCACTGTCAAAATCATTGTAGGTGCAATCCCCCCTCAAATGTATCCTTTGTAACAGCTTCTGGTACCCCAGAACTACTTGGTATACCTCCTGTTAAAAGACCTGAGCCTGCTTTTACAAGCATACTATCACAATGGCCATGATAACACAGCCTTTAAATTTAATTATTTTCTTTTTACCAGTATACCCTCTAGCTAGTCTTAAACTTGACATAACCGCTTCAGTACCACTATTTACCATGCGAACCATTTCTATATTGGGCACCATTTCAATAATTAATTAATTCAGACATTTCAACTTCAAGAGCTGTAGGAGCTCCAAAAGATAGTCCTTTTTTTAGTTGCAGACTAACAGCTTCCTAAACAATTTTATTACGATGACCTAAAATCATGGGACCCCAACTTAAAACATAATCTAGATACTTTTCTCCATTAGCATCATAAATATAAGCCCCTTAGGCTTTTTCAATAAAAGTGGTTCTCTATCCATATTGGTAAAAGCTCTGACAGGACTATTAAAGCCACCTGGCATGACTTTCTGGCTTTCTATAAACAGTGCTTTATTTCTATTGTTAAGCATTATCCAATATCTCCTTTTCTCACGGCTTCAGTCAACTCCTTACTATAATAAGAAATTAAAATATCAGCACCACTACGAAAAATATTCGTTGCTGTTTCACGCATTAAGCTATATTCATCTACTAACCCTGCTGCAGCCCCAGCTTTTATTAAAGCATATTCTCCACTTACACTATAAGCAGCCACTGGAACATTTGTATTATTTTTTACTTCTCGTATAACATCTAAATAGGAAAGAGCAGGCTTAACCATAACCATATCTGCACCTTCCTCTATATCCATTTGAACCTCCTTTAAAGCTTCCCGACTGTTGTGGTAATCCATTTGATAAGTTTTTCTATTACCAAAGGAAGGCATAGACTTAGCAGCCTCTCTAAAAGGACAATAAAAACCTGAATTGTATTTTGCAGTATAAGCTAAAATTGGCAACTCTTTAAAACCATGTTTATCTAAGTCAGCTCGGAGTACTTTAATACGACCATCCATCATATCCGAATGGCGCAACTATATCCGCTCCCGCTTGAGCATGAGAAAGAGCTACTCTAGATAACACCTCTAAAGTAGCATCATTATCAACATTTTGATTTTTGGATAATACCACAATGACCATGATCTGTATATTCACACAAGCAAACATCTGAAATTAAATTAACTGAATCTCCATAAAACCCTTTTATTGTTCTTAAAGTATTTTGAATTATGCCATCTTCTTTATATGCCTCTGTTCCTATGCTGTCTTTTTTTAGGGGAATTCCAAATAACATAAATGATGAAACCCCAACCTTTAGGCTTTCATCTATAATTTTTCCAACAGTATCATAGCTGTAGTAAAATTGATTCTCCAATGAAGGTATCGGGCCATTTTTACTTCCTCTTCATCTAGTCCTAAATTCATAGCTCCAAAAGAAATATCTTTCCTCACACTGGCTGAAAAAAGTTGATCATCGGGATCCTGAAAAACAATACCTATGTTTCTTCTCAAATCTTTAATGGCTTTTTTACTGTAGTTCATAGGCAGTCCATTTAGAAAAACCTCTCCAGAGTCAGGTCTTAAAATACCATTAAGATTAAGAAATAAAGTTGATTTCCCAGCCCCATTACTACCTAATAAGCAAGTAATCTCTCCTTCATTTACTTTAATATTTACATTATCTAAGGCTTTTTCTTCACCATATGTATAATTTAAGTCATGCGCTTCTAAAACCACCATAATAATATTCCTTCTCTACTAAGCCAACGCTAATGATTATAATAACCCAGAAAATATAATAAATATAAGACTGACCACTACTTTCATATTCACCTACTAATAAAACCATATTACCTGTATAGCCTCTAGACTCTAGAGCATTAAAATCCTATCTGAGCGCTTAAATCCTCTTAGAAATAACATACTCCCTAAAGTACCTAAAGATTTTATACTATTTCTAAAAGTGTTATAGCCCATTCTTGAAGCTTGAGCCACATAAATTTTTTGGGATTCACTATAAACAATAAAAATAAAACGATATATTAATTCCATTAAAATTCCATTAACTCAATAACAATAGAAGAAATTCTCCATTTTTTTAATACGAATAAGATATCTTTTAACGGAGTCGTCAATGCTAAAAAATATATAGCACTTAAAGCAGCTAAAGATTTTAAGATTAAATTTAAACCAGATAACAAAGAATCTACTGTGAAACCATATACATTACCACCAATAACACCACCTACTAAATAAGGTGAACCAAAAGGAATTTGAGTAAACATAATGGTTAATGTACCAATCAGCAAAAAAGTCATTGGAATGAGGAAAAGAGGGAAATAAATTTTCCCCTTCATCCCACCTTTAAATAAGGTTATGTAAATCATAGTCGCCAAGGTTAGAAGGCTAACTATGAAAGAAGAAAACCCAATAGCTAATACTAAGAATACAAGACAAATACAAACCTTCAACTGAGGGTTAACTCTTAACATTTTAGATTCATAGGCGTATTTATCTATTCCTAACATTTTAATCACTCAACATCCTTTTCTTTTTTATGTCGACCCACCATATTGCCAATTATATAGCCAATTACACCAGCGCCAATTGCTGCCTGTAAGGCAAATAATAGAGATTCTATTTCTCCACTAGCAGGTTCAATAATTGGCTCAAACCAAACTTCATAATCTGGATTGACTTCAATTATAGCTTCTTCAGCTAAACCATCAGCTCCTTCAAAAGCACTATTATTTAAAACTAATAAAGGCACTAAACATATTAAAATTGTTGTCAAAATTAGCAAAGTATTTTTTAACCATAATTTCATTTTTCTACTCCTGCACTAAGCCTAATGCTTTTAATTCTTTATTGCTATATTTTGCCAATAAATTAAAAATCACTACTGTTAAAAGGCCTTCACAAACTGCAATAGGTATTTGCGTTAAAGCAAAAATCCCCATAAATTTTCCTAATGAAAATAAAAAACCAGCTGTTGGATCTGGAAAAGCTAGCGCCAATTGCAATGACGTTACTACATAAGTAGCCAAATCACCAGCAAAAGCAGCGAAGAATACACCTATACCTATAAACCCGCCACCGAGCTTCCTCACAAGCTTATAGACACCGTAAGCAACAAATGGTCCTACTATAGCCATGGAAAAAACATTAGCACCTAAAGTTGTCAAACCACCATGAACTAATAAAAAGGCTTGAAATAAAAGGACAATAGTGCCTAAAATAGACATAGCTGATGGTCCAAATATGACAGATCCTACACCTACTCCTGTTGGATGAGAGCAACTACCTGTAACTGAAGGAAGCTTTAATGCTGATAAAACAAACATAAATGCTCCTGATATTGCCAATAATGTAATATTCTTCCTGTTTTCTTGCAAAGAACGCTTAATAGAAAAATCCTGCTACAATAAATGGAATACATAAGGCAAACCAACTAATACACCATACAGGTGAAAGATAGCCTTCCATAATATGCATTGCTGACACATTACTCCCTGGTAAAAATAAAAATAATGCTAGGGTAATTGATAAAAATATACAAATTCTTTCTGATAGTGTTTTTTCATTTTATCCTCCTTAAATTAGCTAAATAAAAAACCTCTTTTCAAATGAAAAGAGGTTTTTGCTTAAGTGACATTGTGTAAATTGTATACTTTATACCCTTAAAAAATTACACTTCACTGCAACAATACCTCCTTCCTAAATATTATTTTATTGCATAATCTTCAGTATGTCTTCTGGCTTACATATCATCTTTCATCTACCTTCCCATTCCAAATAGAACAGTGGTTTTATTAGACTTCATCAATGCTTACAGCAGCGGAGGCTGAAACGGGTTCACACCGTTTTCCCTTAAACTGAAAATTTTACTATTCAATTTTTATTTAATCTCATTATAGTTTATCTAACTATCTATTACAATAGATGTAAAAATATTTGTAATATGTTCTAAACTATTGAATTATTTTTGCTAAATCTTTTACAATACTCTCTATTTCTTCTAAGTTTTCACCTTCGGCCATAATGCGAATGAGAGATTCTGTACCAGATGGTCTTACTAAAATACGACTCCTATTCTCAAGTGTTTTACCAGCTTCCTCTATTGCTTTTTTAAAGGCTACATTATTTAAGGCTTCCTCTTTATTAGCTACTTTAACATTTCTCAGTGTTTGAGGATAGATTTTCATTTGGTCCGCCAATGTTGATAGTTTTTGCTTTTTCTCTTTCATGACTTTCATTAACATTAAAGCAGTTAATAAGCCATCACCAGTTGTATTGTATTCTTTAAAAATAATATGGCCGGATTGTTCGCCGCCAAGGATTGCATCTCTTTTAACCATTTCCTCTAGTACATAGCGATCCCCAACGCCTGTGGCTGAGTAATCAATATCTCTTTCTTCACAAAACTTACGCAATCCTAAATTACTCATAACTGTACCAACAAGGAGATTATTTTTAAGTTCGCCTTTTTCCTTTAAGTAGCCAGCGCAAATTGCCATAATTTGATCTCCGTCTACTACTCTACCTAGCTCATCAACAGCAAGCATTCGATCAGCATCACCATCATGGGCAATTCCAATATCCGCTTTACATTGAATAACACGATCTCTTAAGTTTTCCATATGGGTAGAGCCACAGTCCTCATTAATATTTATGCCATTAGGTTCATCAGAAATAGAAATGAGAGAAGCAGGTTCTAATGATCTTAAAATATTAGGCATTACATTTGATGCAGCTCCATTAGCATTGTCTACAACTATATTCAGTCCCTCTAAAGTATCATTGAATATTTTTTTTAAATAAGCTTCGTAAATACCTTTGCCTTTATGTAAATAAATAAGATGACCTACATCTTTACCAGTTGGTCTTGGCATAATATCTTCTTCATCATTTAATAAATAAGATTCAATTTCTGCTTCAATTTCATCTGATAACTTAAATCCATATTGATTAAAAAATTTAATTCCATTATCCTGCATCGGATTATGACTGGCAGAAATCACAGCACCTGCTTGAGCTTTCAAATGTCGTGTTAAATAAGCAATTCCTGGTGTTGGTAATACACCTAGATGATAAACACTTACACCACGAGAACAAATTCCTGCTGCCAAAGCTGACTCTAACATGTCACCAGAAATACGAGTGTCTTTTCCAATTGTAATTACAGGATCTTCATAATCACTTGCTAATACGTGTGCAACTGCACGACCAAGTTTAAAAGCCATTTCAGGTGTTAAATCTTTATTGGCAATCCCTCTAATTCCATCTGTTCCAAAAAATTTTCCCATTCATATCACTCCTTTATTTTTAAAAGTTACTATGCGTAATTCTTCATACTTTATCTAAATATATATAAACTATTATACATGAATTCAGCTTCTTTTTCATCTGAAAAATATGGAAAGAATTAATTCTTTCCATATTATATCTTATTCTATTTACATAAATAAGCCCATCATTTTCAAGTGATTATATTTATCAACCCTTGTTAAAAACATTTCCCACTGATTCTAATAGAGAAACAAAAAATTCTGTGCCTACCAGTGTAAAGAAAAATGTAAATGCTTGTATAAAAAAGAACTTTCGCAAATACCTGAATGACTTATCTTGATTATCAACAGACTCCTTAACTCCATTGCCATTTTCCATAGCAACAACAGCTATTTTACAATCAATTAATGCTGAATAGGATAAATACCAACTAATCACAAAAATTATTAACAGCACAATAATTAATAAATAGGGAGAAACAGCATAAGGAGAATTAATTGGCAGTTGTCGCTCTAAAAAGAAAGCTTCTTGGCTTCTCATATAAGTAAAAGCTACATTAGAAAATATAACAAGAACCATAATCAATGGTGTTTTCTTAATAATCTTTAGCATTCATTCTATAGACCTCCTAACTGTATGGCTATTCCACGTAGTAAATAAACCACACTAGAAAGGAAAGCAAATAATAAGAAAATATTCATTACGCGATTACTCCATATATTTTGTTCTACTGAAAAAATCCCAGAATATAATTTAGTTGCCTTATTTAATTGATAGCCCATAAATAGTATTAATATGCCTGCAACAATTGCTATTAATCCAATTAGAAAAAATACGGAGCTAAATACGGCATTGAAAAAAATTTCAATAGTGGATTATTTAAAAAATCCTTCCATACAGCTGGCAATGATTCAACTGGTAAAATATCTGGATTAGTCAAAATATAAAATCCTAATGTTCCAAAACCATAAAGAAGGCTCCCGCCTCCGAATAAAAGCTGAAAAAGCCTAAAAAGCCTATACCTCTGTCCATACTCTGCACCATTCTCCTACAACTTTATTTTCGTTTTCCTTTATTTGTTCCTGTAGTCTCTCTCACAACTAATTCTGCTTTGAGGGTCATTCTCTTAGGTGGTATTTTACTACCTCTCTCAAATTTATCCATAATAGCTTCAGCTGCCAACGCACCTATTTGGTATCCTGGATAATTAATTGTTGTGACCGCTGGATAAATATGCTCTGTTTCTGGGAACCCATCATAGCCTACTATTGACATATTTTCACCAATTGTATAACCTGCTCTAATAGCACTGGATACAGCACCTAACGCAATTAAGTCAGAGCTACAGACTACAGCCGTAAAATCATCGCCTCTTTCCAAAAGCTGATTAAATCCTTCCGCACCACCAGTAATAGTAAAGCTTGTGTTAATAAAATAATTATCCATAACTGGTAATTTTTTCTTTTCCAATGCAAAGCGAAAAGCATCTGTTCTTAACTGAGAATTATAGCTATAGGGAAGTCCTGAAATATGAGCAATTTTACGATGATCTAAAGCATATAAATGATCAACTATTTGATCCATAGCATCATAATCATCAATTTCAAACTTATCAACTGTATTGGTTTTTTCTGCACGTTCAACTATAGCAACAGGCATTCGTCTTGCTAATTGTGAAAAATCTAATAAAGAACCACACTGAGCAACAAAAATTGCCCCTTCTACTAATTTATCCGATAAACTTAAAAAAGTCTTCTTTTCCACTTCTGGATTTTCATTAGAATTAAATAAAATCATATCTATTTTATTTGCATATAATGTTTCAAAAATCCCTCTAATTACTTCCGCCAGTGCAGAGTTAACAATATTAGGTACCACAACCGCAACTTTATATAGCTGCTTTTTCCCTAGGGAACGAGCAGCTGGATTAGGCACATAATTTAATTCTGCAATCACCTCTAATATTCTTTGTTTTTTGTCTTCTTTAACTACTTCCTGGTTGTTTAATACTCTAGAGACTGTCGCAACAGAAACTCCTGCTCGTTTTGCAACTTCTTTAATCGTAGCTTTTCTTCTTTGGCTGTCTTTAATATTCATTTTGCAACCCATCCAATCTTATATTATTCTCTATATTGCAATTTTCAGCAATGTCATTTCCATTTGCAGAATTCCTATTCCTGCTTCAATGCTTCAGATAAAGATATTCTTCTTAAGTTTCTTCTAGAAATGAATAGACAAGCGAAATAAACAATTAGCAGTATAACTAAACCAATAACTACTTGAATCCAAGTAATAGACACAGGAAAAGCAATACTCATTACTTTTGCTAAATAGCTCATCAAACCTTTTAGTAGAAATATACCAGCTACAACTGAAAGGAAGTAGACAACTACTACTATAGGTGTATATATATTTAATAGAATAGATGAAATTTCTTTTTCTTCATATCCTAGAACTTTCATTAAGGAAATAATCCTTTTATTCTATTCAATAACCAAATTAGAAATAATAATCAGTATGGCTACAGCAATCACAGAGCCCACAATTACAAAGACCAACACAACTTGCTGTGTAATATTTATAAAAATAATCATATTCTCTTTTAAATCATCAATGTTAAAAACTGATTTAATTAAGGAGTCTTCATCAGAACTAGGATAATCCAATGTATATTTTCCATTGAAAATATCAGCATCAAATCCGAGGATATCATTAACTCTATCTTTATCATAGTAGATAATAGGACCATTAAATTAAGCATTTATGCCCACAACAGGTATTTCAATAATTTCCGTATTATCATTAACCTCTACTACAAATGATAATGCATCCCCAATTTTAATATCATAGAGCATTTGATACATTTCATTAATGACTAGCCCTTCTTTAAGATAACCATTTAAGGGCTCACCCTTACTATTTTTAAGGACCAACAATTCTCCTTCAGGTAAAATGCCTGTAATAAACTGTTTTTTAGTTTGGGTCTCAATATCAGGAACTTCAATTATTCTTTCTTCACTCCCTCGAGTAAGTAAAACAGGTTTTAAATTGCTTTTAGTAATAGGTTCTTCCCCAGCTTTTAGGATTACCTTATCTTTATTGACCTTTTGGTTATAAGTCACTTCATAATTGAAATTAGAACCTTGAAATGTATCATCTACAGCCTTGGTAAACATTGTAGCAACAATAAAACTAAATGTAATTAAAATACCTACACTGAAAATAGCAACGGCTACAGCAAATAGCTTTCCTATAGAGCGAAATGCTAATGAGTATTTAAATCTACTTTTAAATGGTAAGGGTTTAAGTATTTTATTAATCAATCTGCTAAACCTGTTAACCTTAAGATGATTGCCCTCTGTTAATAGCTCTAAAGGTTTTTATTAATTAATTGTATACAGGATAAATAAGTGAGTAAAACTAGAGCAATTAATGGAATACTTACTACCATAATTACATAGTAAATATTAAGAGGTTCCTTAACAAAAGGTATATTAAAATAACCCCTGTAAAAATTAAGTAAATACGGGTAGAGTAAGTAACCAAAAATTATACCTATAACTGATCCTGTAATTGAAATAATAATTGGATAAACTAAATAACTATTGGCAATTTTAAATGGGCTATATCCTAAAGCTTTTAAAACACCAATTTGTTTTCGTTCGCCATTAATTCGTTTCCGCACTATTAACACAATTATTATAGCTGTAATCAGTAATAGAAAAGTAACAAAAACATTAGAAATAACTTTATCCGCTTTAATCTCTAAATCAACTGAACTTATAGTAATAATTTCACTTCCTAGTGCAATAAATTTAAATGCTTCATCATTTTTCATTTCTTTTAAAACATCTGTTGACGGAATGCCATCAATAAAATGACCTATAAAGAAACTAACTTTATCCCCTTTGAAAGTATTAATGCCCTCTTCTGTTAAGTAGGCTGCCGATTTAGTTTTATAATCATAGAGGGGGCTTTTCATAGAAATAATAGGATATATATAGTTGGGTGCATAAGCTAATCCAACAACAGTATAATTAACACCATTAATCTCAATCTTTGACCCTACTGTTAGATTATTGGCTTCAGCAAATAAATCAGTTAGAGTAATTTCAGTTCCAGTTTCTGGTAAACGGCCATCCATTAAATAGGGAATATTAATATTCTTATTAATTTCAATGCCCTTAATATTAAATGTTTCACCTTCTTTTTTAAAAGCGGTTTCAACTTCTTTTCTTAACTCAAAATTAAAACCATATTCTTTTCCCAATTCAGCTGCTCTTTTCTCACTATATGGCTTTAAATCTATATTATATTTTAAAATCAATTCGCTAAAAGGCATTGAAGTTAATTCAATTGGATTAATCTGATACTGGGTAGCAATCTCCTTAATTTCATCTTCAGTTAAAATTAAATTAGGGTAGAATATTAAATCAGCCACCTGTTGATTTTCTCTATAGGATTCACTTGTATTTCTAATACTATCAGAGTTCATATTGAAACCAACAAAAATAGCAATAGAAAGGCTGAGTAGCAAAACTACGCCTAGTAAAATTGCACTTTCTTTTTGAAAGCATCCCTTAAAACATTTTTAATTAACATTTAACATTCTGTACTCCTAATTATGCCCACTTTATATCTTCTGTATTTAATATTACTTGATTGTTTTCCTCTTTTGCAATCCTACCACTATTCATATGAATAACTTGATTACCTAACGCACTAATTGCTGGATTATGAGTAATAATTAAAATAGTAGTACCGAATTCTTTATTTACATTTTGAAGAATAGAAAGGACTTTTTTACCCATTTCTTCATCTAGAGCTCCTGTAGGCTCATCACAAAAAAGCACTTTAGGTTTTTCGCTAAGGCTCTGGCAATAGAAACTCTCTGTTGTTGTCCGCCACTTAACTGATAAGGAAATTTATTGCGTTCTTCATACATTTCAACTGATTTTAAAATAGCATCAATATCAACTTTTTCTTTTGATAAATTTGAGCCTACTTCAATATTTTCATATACACTAAGATTAAGTAAAAGATGGTAGGATTGAAAAATAAAACCAATAGTATCTCTTCTAAAATGTGTCAACTGATTATCGGAATAATTGGAAAATAGGTTTCTATTTCGCCTACTTTATATACTTTAGTAACATTATGCAATTCAATTAAACTCATAAATTCTATCCTCCTATTCATACTCTTTTAAGGATTAAGATAATGATATCCTATTTAAATGTCTCTTGGGAAAAAATAAGGCTAAACGATAAATCACCAACACCAGTATTAATCCTCCCAGTATTTGCCAAATATTTACTGAAACTGGAAAAGCCATACCTAAAGTCTGTGTTGTATATACAATAAGCCATTGAAATGAATAGTAGCCTAACCAAATAGACAATAAATAAGCAACGATTACAATAGGAGTATACGCATTCATAAGCATAGAAGACATTTCTTTATTTTTGTAGCCTAAAACCTTTAAAAGTGAAATAACTTTTTTATTTTCATCTACAATTAAATTCGAAACAACAAATATTACAATGAAAGCAATTAGAGCTGCAATGAAAATAACGACACCCATCATCTGATTGGCTAACGATAAATAGTTAGCCAAATTAGCGTTTGTAGTTTTTCCAGCAGAGATAAGTACATATGAAGCCTCGCTATCACTAGTAGGTTCCATACTATATTTCCCATTATAAGTGCCTGTACTATACTCCATTATACTATTAATTTTATCTTTATCATAGTATATATTCTGAGACAAATAATTATCGTATACGTTTTCAATAGGTAAAGTTACTTCTTTTTTACAGTTTAATCTAAACTTGTAAGTGAAAATGTCAATAAATCTCCAATTTCCAAACCATATGTAATAGCAAAGTTCTTGGTTATTACAACCCCATTTGTCAGTAGATAATTTAAGGAATTTCCATCAAAATCTTCTAAAACAAGGCGTTGGCTATTAGCTTGCAATCCAAATACTTGACGTTCTGTTGTAGAAGAATTCCCTACCAATGAAGGAATAGGCACATCTTTTCCCTGTCTAGTTATTTTAATAGGATCAGCATTTAAAACAAGAAAAGGTTCATATCCTTGTTGCAAAGGCAATTGATTTTCAGCAATATTGGTTCTATAAATAGTCTCGTAATTATAGTTAGCGCCTTTAATACCCTCATTAATTAAACTATTAACCATAGTAGTACCTACAAAAAATAACATAATTAATAAACCTGCACTGAATACCCCAAAGAAAACCCCTGCTATTCTGCTAATTGAGCGACTTGCTGTATTATACTTAAAACGGCCTTTAAAAGAAAGCTTGTTGGTTATTTTATGAACCCCTTTACTAATCCAACTTATCTCCATACTTTCCACATCATAAAGAAGTCGCAAAGGAGCTTTTTACTCATAGATAAAGCAAAGAAATATGTTACTAAGGCTAATATTAAGGTAATTGCTATAATTAGTCCAAATAAAATTACCATATTTGGCGATTGATTTTTAAAAAGAATATTATAGAACTGAGCATAAATGCTCATCATTGATGGATAGGCTAAGTAACCAATAAGAACACCTAATGATGACCCAATAAATCCAACACTAGCTCCATAGATAATATAACTTTTAGCAATTTTATTGCTAGAATAACCCATAGCTTTTAAAACACCAATCTGCTTTCTTTCTAAATTAATTCTTTTTTTAGTAACTAAAACTAATAAAAAATCCTGTTAGAATTAACACAAAAGTAATAAAAATATAAGCCATGTCACCTGTTGATTGAATTTTTAATGTAGCACCACTGATTCTTAATAGATTATCTCTAAAACTAATATTTGCAAAGAAAAGATCCTCTTCCATTGTTTTTTGAATTTCAGCAGTATTTACATTATTATTAAACAGTCCTAAGTAGTATTTTGATTCTATACCATTGACACGCATTAGCCCATCTGCAGTCATATACGCAACAGTTTGAGTCTTATAGCCATACACTAACTCTGATGGGTTAAAAACAGGATAAAGGTAGTCAGAAATATAAGCAAATCCTACCACATTATACTTCCACACCATCAATACTGTAATGCTCTCCAATTACAATATTATTAAAATTTGCGAATGTTTCTTCAACAGAAATTTCTTGTTCATTTTCTGGTAAACGTCCTTTTTTGTAAGTAAGGCTTACTAATGTGCTCATTAGGAGTTGCTGCTAGCACAACAAAATCTTGGCCATTAACTTTAAAGTCAATTCTTTTTCCTGTCTGGCCTCATAGATAAAACCATATTTTTCACTAATTTTATCAAGGCTAAATCCTTGAGAATTAAGAACAGGCGAAAAAATAAAATCTTCAACTTTTTCTTCATTCAAGTAATTATTTGTAGCATTACCTAAAACAAAAGATGTTGTATTAAATACAACAAATAAAACTACAGATAAAAAAATAAAACAATCAAACTTATAAACTGTGCTTTTCTTTTTAAAATACTCCTCAAAACATTTTTAAACAACATTTAAACACCACCCACTTCAAATAAAAGCAGATTGAAACTAATCAATCTGCTTTTGCTACTCGTTTATCTATTAATGGATTATTAAAAAACCATCACCATTTCATTTGCGTTTTTTCAGCTTTTTCTACAAAAACTTCTTGTCCTCCAACTAATCCCTCAGTAATCTCTACAAAGTCGTTACCAACGGTACCTACAGATACTTCTTTTGTTACTAGTGCGCCAGCTTCATCAACTATATTAACTCACCTTTGCCATTACCCGTTAAGACAATGGAATTCAATGGTAAGCGGAGCACATTCTCTACATTAGCAGCAAAAAGATCAGCTTCGCCCGTCATACCCGTTTTAAAATCAGAGTCTACTTCATCCAAGACAATTTGTACATCATAAGAAGTTTTACCATTTGTACCAACTGTTCCAGTTCCATCTACTTGCTTTACTTTGCCGGTAAAAACTCTATCCGGAAATGCTTTTAGTCTTATATTAGCTGTTTGATTAGAAAATACACTAACAATATCTGTTTCATTAATAGTTGTTCGTAATGTATAAGGTGAATCATCTATTATAAGTATAGCTGGTTTTGTAACATCTGTCACTACTTGTTTGCTTATTACATTAACTTCTTCTACTTTACCATTAATATGAGTTCTTAATGTTACAGATTCCTTCTCTGAGCTATTTTGTTGGATAGGATTACTTGCATTGGTAACATTGCTTTTTGTTCCATCAGTTGTCATATCAATCACTTTCCAACCTTTTTCAATTCTATCTCCCACCCCATAATATACCTTGTCAATTGTAGCGCCATTTTCTGCGGAAATAGATTCCTGTTGAGCAGGTAATAAATTACCTGTCACATTAATTGTTTTTGATACACTTCCAATTTCTACTGGAATCCCATTTTGAGGTTTAACAGGGGCAACAACTTCTGCTTGTTGATTATTTTTTAATAGAACATTTGCTGCTAAGTAACCTACTCCACTAAAAACACCAATAACCACAACGGCAATTAGAATTCTAAACCAAATTTTATTTTTTACTGAACCTTTATCTCTACTCACTGTTTTTCTCCCCTTATTACTCATTTCGAATTGCCTCTAAAGGACTGATTCTAGCAGCTTTATTAGCTGGTAAAAATCCTGCAATCATACCAATAACTGTTGATATAACTAATAAACCAATAATTAATGTTGGATCAAATTTAAATGGAAATGCAATTGGATCTCCTGTACCAGAAATGTTACTCTCTAAAAGACCTCCAAGTACATAAGTGAAAATCTCACCTAGTATTATTCCAATTAAACCACCAGTAAAAACAATAAATCCAGCTTCACATAAGAACATTTGTCTTATTGCAGAAATAGGCGCTCCTAATACCTTCATAACACCAATCTCCTTATTTCTTTCTAAAACCGACATATACACTGTATTCATAATATTAATCGTTGCAACTAATAAAGCAATGGCAGCAATACCACCAAGAATAACCTTGACAGCAGAAAACATCATGTTAAATTGCTCAATAATGCTATTTAAAGAAAAAACCTGATAACCCATAGTTTTAATTTCATTCGAAACCCTATCAACATCTTGTTCATTAGCAACTTTTACATTAACTGAAGCATAAGTTTTTTCACCATCTTTTTCTTGTGTAACCAGTTGGCTATACCAATTGTTTAGTTCTTCAACCCTATCGCTCATCATATAAACTTTAGGTCCTGAGCCAGAACCCATATTCATTACACTATCATTTTTTTAAAACACCAACAACTGTAAAGGTTTGAGCATTTTCTCTTTGTTGATTTTCCCCTTCTTTTGACTTAACACTTTCTTCTTGTGTTAATGTCACCTTTCTTCCAATAAAATCAAAAGAAGAAGGTAACGTTGTTGTATCTTTTCCCGAATCCTCTAGTCGCTCTCCACTTTGAGTAAATTCAAAGGATTTATTAGCTTCTTCACCAATTAAGATTTCATTGTTTCTTTCTGGTAAATGTCCTCTTAACAAATCAAATTCATATTTAGCTTCTTTGTCTCTAAAATAGCCAAGAATACTACTACTAGATTCATAGTAACTAAATCCAAGACGAGCACTGCCAGCTAATTGAATATTTAGCAAAACAGCAACAACTCCAGACAGCTGAGACAAATCTAAATCTTTTTCTTTAACACCATTTTTTGTTAAATCAACCTTATTAATTGCCATAGAAGGCATTACTGTAATACTCTTAATATCTCCCATTTTAGAGAAAGCTTCTTTATTAATATCTTGAAGACCTGTACTCAATGAAATAATTGTTAAAACAGCACCAATACCAATTATTACCCCAAGCGCTGTTAAAAAGGTTCTACCTTTTCTTTTTTTAAATTTCTTCTAGCAATTTTAACATTTTCTATTACTTTCAACGCTCAACACCCCCCTAACAAATAACCGTCTCTCATATTAAAAATACGGTCACATTCAGATGCTAAATCATTATCGTGGGTAACACAATTAAAAATGTTGTATTTTGCTCTTTATTAATTTTTTCAAAAGACTTAAAACATCCTTACCAATCTTACTATCTAAATTTCCTGTAGGCTCATCTGCTAAAATTACAGGTGGATCAGCTGCTAATGCTCTAGCTATGGAAACTCTTTGTTGTTGATCACCACTTAGCTCTGTTGGCTTATGATTCATACGGTCTTTCAAGCCAACAATCTCCAATGTTGCTTCAGCTTTTTCCATTCTTTCTTTTTTCCCCATCCCTAAAAAAATAAGAGGTAACTCAACATTCTCTTTTGCTGTTAAATAACTCATTAAATTATAGGATTGAAAAATAAAGCCAATATTTTCTGCCTAAAATAACATAATTCTTTTTCAGACATCGAGCTTATTTTACTACTATTAATAAAAATATCGCCTTTTGTAGGCTTCATGAGACCTGCA
The DNA here is from genome assembly GCF_001584725.1 of endosymbiont 'TC1' of Trimyema compressum. Taxonomy (NCBI): domain Bacteria; kingdom Bacillati; phylum Bacillota; species endosymbiont 'TC1' of Trimyema compressum. The sequence continues at coordinate 1,158,796 of NZ_CP014606.1, forward strand.
ATCAAATTTAATAAAGTAGATTTGCCCGACCCAGAAGATCCACAAAGAGAAACAAATTCCCCTGGTTCGATTTTGAAATTAATATCATGTAAAATAGGCACCTTCAATTTACCCATAATAAATTCATGATATAGATAATGGACTTCAACCATTCTCCAATTCCCCATTTCTTTTATACTAAATAAAATACTACGTTATTTATGTAAATAATAACAACCTATCATACATTGTAACATTCCTAAAGCAGTGCTACAAGACAACTTTTTACCATATTTCTTTCAATAATGTAAGAAACTTTTAGAAAATCATCAACAATACTATTGACTTTATAATACTATGCATTATATACTATTGTCTAGGAAGGAGAATCAATATGGATAATCAACTTAAAAAAGGGTTTCTCGAAACATGTGTGTTGGCTAATTTAAAAAAAGCAGATTCATATGGCTATAAGATTATTCAGGAGATAACCCCTTTAATAAAAACATCTGAATCAACCCTTTATCCAGTTTTACGGCGCTTAGAAGACAAAAAACTAGTTTCTACTTATTCGAAAGAATACAATGGCCGACTGAGAAAATATTATCAACTAACAGCAACTGGAAATAAAAAACTAAATGAATTTAAAAAAGAAGCAGAGCATATAACGCATATTATGGACTATATTTTAGAGAAGGGAGGCCCTTATGAATAAAGAAGTATTTTTAGAAAATTTAAAACAAAAGATTACATCAATTCCTAAAAAAGAACAATACAAAATGATCTTCTACTATGATGAATATATTTCTGATGCTGTTGAAGCTGGACAGATAGAAGCGGAAGTTATCAATGCAATTGGATCAATTGACTCTCTTGCTGAACAACTACTTGAAAACTATGATAAAGAAAAGGTTTTTACTGAAGCAAAAGAAAAGCCTACATTATCAAACGGTTTTAAAGTGCTGATTGCATTACTAGCCTTATTTAGCGTACCATTAACTATTCCATTAGTAATTTTCGTATTTGTTTTAGCACTTGCATTTATTTTGCTAATTGTCGCAATACTTGTTGCTTTCTTAGCTTCATCCATTGCTTTACTGATTACATCAATTGGCCTAATCGTCACAGCCGTTCAAGCATTAGTCATTGCACCTGGCTATGGCCTAGCCTTATTTGCACCGGCATTAATTAACTTTGGTCTTGGCATATTGCTATTACCAGCTTTAGTAAAATTAGTTCACTTGGCTATTAAGCTCTTTGCATTTTTAGGTAATAAATTAAGCAGTGCAATAAAAAGAAAAGATAAAAAACAAAACAAATTAATTGTAAACTAGTTTTCTTATGCAAATTACTATTAATACTCTAAATAATACTCTAAAAATAAAAAATGAAAGGAACTTAATTATGGAAAAAACCAATTAGAAAAGCTGCTTTTATTGCCCTTATTATAACAATTACTGGTTTTCTACTACTTTTAACCAGCTTAGTTTTTTTGGAAATAATGTTCTGTCTCCCTATAGAGCTGGTAATTATAAAGAAGAAAGTTTGTCATTTACAAAAAAACAAGTTCAAGATATTGATATTGCCTTAGCTTCTAAAAACTTAATAATCAAGGAAGGAACTAATGAAAATGGTAGCTTAAAGTACAGCTATTTTAAAGATGATAAAATCACTTCAAAAATTGATGGCAATACTCTAACTATGAAAGAACAAGAAAAGTGGCGCTTATTTCTTGTTGATATTTCAGGTTTCATGAATTTTCCAACACAAAACGGAACAGAAAAGATTTACGTTGAATTAACATTGTCAAAAGATTCTAATCTAAACAATATTAAAATCAGAACAGCAAGTGGTGATATTTCTATTGAAAATGTTAAAGCCAATGACCTTGCTCTAGATGTAGCAAGCGGTAATATAAAACTGACAAATATCGGAACAACAAACTTAACATTATCATCAGTCAATGGAGACAAAGTATTGAGTAATATTGAAGCAGATTCCCTAAATATAAATTCTGTTAGTGGTAATGTTACAAAAACAATATAAAAGCTAAAGCAATTAAATTTAGTTCTGCCTCTGGTGATTTAATAGGTGATAAATTATTATTTAATACTTTGGATATTGACATGGTGAGTGGCAACACAAAGCTTTTTAATATTGAAGGTAGCGAAAAAGATTACCATATTAACAGTGATATAGTCAGTGGTAAATTATCCATTGATAATAAAAAAATCAGCGGTTTTAGTAGTGAATTAAATAATTCAAATGCAACAAAAAATCAATTAAAATTAGAGGAGCCAGTGGTGATACTTCCTTATTTTTTTTGCAAATGATACATTGTAAATGAAATAGAAGACTTTGGATTAATTCCAAAGTCTTCTATTTCATTTATCAGTTAAATCTAAAATAAAAATACTACCATCCTTATAGGGATGATTAAGGGTTATGGAAACATCTTCAAACCCTACAGCTCTAAAACCATTTCTAATATAAAAATTATAGGATTCTTTTGCTTCATCAGGGGCACTAATGATAATTTAATCCAACTTATTGCGACTAGCGAATTCTAATATTTTACCGTAAAGAATTCCACCAATGCCAACTTTTCGGTAGGACTTCATAATAAAAAAGCGTCTAAAAACACCTCTATTATCCTTAATTTGTAATCCCACAGTCCCAATCACATGATCTTCACTATCCACTGCTATATAAAAACAGCCATTTGCCAAGTAATTATTATAAATATCTAACAAATCTTTTTGTTCTTCTAAGGTCAAACCCATTTGGTATTCTGAATTTTGAATTTTTAAAATCAAACGAATAACTTCATCTTTATACTTCTTTTCAAACATTTTAATTTCCATTGTGAAACCTCCCTGTTATCCCTTATCAGAAGCACATGATAAACATAAATTTGAAATATTAATATGGAAACTAAAACCACATTGCTCATCCATGCTTTCATAAATAGTGTCAATCAATCCAATTATTTTATTTTTTGAACCAAATACTGTTGTAGACATAACACCGATTGAATATTCTAATTCACTGTCCTTAATTAACTCTAAAACAGACTCTATATCTTTCAAATAATCTTTAGAATCAATAGATGAAAAGTTTAATTCCGCTGAAATCACTTTCTCCATAATCCGCATATATAACCGCCTCTTTCTCCATTAATTTTTTCTTCTAAATTGTTTATATCAAGCAAAGATTCATCAATATTTGGGGGAATAAATAGTCCCTTCCTTATTGTTTCAAGATTATCCTTACAAATTCTTTCCATTTCTTTCTCAGAGATAAAAGTGGCATATTTAAAAATTGCAAAAAAACTACTTTCTTTTTTTCAATTCTTCTTCATAAAAATCAAACCACGAGCTATCTTTGTTAATGGTTCCAAAAACAACTGGCCCTTTTTTTTACACTTTCTAACATTAAAGAAATTGCCGTTTCTTTATCCTGCATAAACTCAAGAACTGTATTTGAGCAAACACTATCAAAAGCATCTTTAAATGAAAGCTCTAAAATATCCTTGTTAATAAATGTAATTTTTACATGCTCTTTAGCTGCATTATCTTTAGCTTTTTTAACATTTCCTCCGACACATCAATACCTGTAACCTCACAACCTAATTTAGCTAATTTTATTGAAAAGTTTCCAGTACCACATCCCACATCCAGTATCCGCATCCCTTTTTGAGGTTTAAGTAAATCAAAAGCAATTGCTGTTTCTACAACATCAGCATATTTTCCAAGCTTCATATCAAACCATGCATCATAAATGGAAGCATCCTTATCAAATATTGCCATTTTCACGTCTCCTTCAATTATACAACTATTCATAATATGCCTCTTATTTTACCATGTTTTAATAAATATTCATAATTTTAAGATAAAAACAGTATTGTGAATTAACCCTTAAAATATTTATTATTATAAGAATATGTTATAATAAGTTAGACTCATTTAAATAGACTAAAGGAGACAGTGTTATGGAAAACAAACACACAAATCATAATGAGAATAAACATAATAAAAATAATAATTCAAGATTTGGTTTTTCTACAGCCAGCTTAATTTTAGGCATTCTCGGCTTTTTTCTTGGCTATCTTACACTTGGAATCCCTTTATCATTGTTAGGTCTAATATTCGGCATAGTAGGGATTGTTAAAAAACAAGGTGGATTGGCTATAGGAGGTACAGTAATCAGCTGTATTGGTATTTTACTATCCCTATTTTTTATTATTTTCTTTAATGGTGACCCCTATTACTTTATTAACCAACTAATTACAAAAAAGATTTTTTAACAATATGCCATCAAGCAATAATAACTTCCAAAATAATATGCAACTGATATTGTCTTTAGTGAAATATTTTCAATTCATTAGCTAAATTGCATACAAAATATAAGTAATTAGATTGGAGAAAATAATGATTAAAGTAAAACTTTATAGTGACTTAATATGACCATTCTGTTATCTAATGTCTCTCGTGTTGGAGAAACTCGTTGTGTTGGAGAAACTCGTTAATGAAGAAGATTTTATTAATGCCTATGAAAAACTAGACTTCAAAAGTAATAGAAACCCACACATTACAGACATACCAACAGTGGAAATAAACGGACAATATTACAATGGTCTTTTATCAGAAAATGAACTATTAGCCATCTTAGAGAAACACAAATATTTCAACTTAGAATAACAAAGAACACTTCAATTTTGAAGTGTTCTTTTAACTTACTTATTCTACAAAGTCTCTTAATAATTCCTCCGCTGCTAGTCGTACTTGATATAATAGCTATAGAAACAACTGCTCCGGAATAAACAGAACTACCAGAGAAATATAAATTATCTAAATAGGAATAATTATTTTTAGGTCTATAACAATTGCTTTGAAGTAATGTTGGCTTTAAACCAAAACAATCGCCATTATACGCATTGCATGGTTATCTCTAAACTTTTTTGATATCATCACAATTCTTCGAAAATTATATAGCTTTCAAGATTATCAATTTTAAGAATAGAAGCAATTCGCTTTAGAATTTTTTTCTAATTTTCCGAGTCACTTCCTGAGCCTACGATAAACCCATTGAAAGTTCTGGCACAGGAAATAATGCATAAATACCATCTTTACCTTCAGTAGCCACAGAGTCATCAATTTGAGAAGGACTATATAAATACAAAGGAAAAAATTTCTGTAAATACTCCTTTAAAAATATCCTCAATATTCTGATTAAAATCCTCTATAAAGTATCTTACATGCCCATTCCCATAGAAACCACCTATACTATAAGGGATTAACCAAACTAGCCATACAATTATACTAAGCTTATGAAATTTTGATTGTTTTTCTTAATAACATAGGTTGCCCATACAGCATGAATAATCATTAAAACAATAGCTAAAACGCCTGTTGTACCGTGAATGCCACTAAATCCTTCATTTTCATTTGCAATAAAAGACATAAGAAGGTCCCTGTAGTATCACAAGACAAACCTAGCCAAAAACGACCACATACCAAGGTTTTAGAACTTTTTGAATACGTTCACTCCATACACCAACTGTGTAAAATAATAATGCTGCAGTAATAAAAATAATAGCGAATAATAACATAGCAAACCTCCATCATAAATTTTATTAATTTTAACATATCCAATTAATAAAGTCTATCTCACAGACTTATTCCCAACAAATAAAGAGAGCTTTCGCTCTCTTTATTTTCAATTATTAACCGTTGTAATTGTTACGTCTTTGTTTGTTCAGTCTTCTGCAATCTGGGCAACGCTTAGGTTCGTTTGTAAAACCTTTTTCAGCGTAAAACTCTTGTTCGCCTTGAGTAAAAACAAAATCAGCGCCACAATCAGAACATTTTAAATTTTTATCTTCCATATTAACTACCTCCACTATTATTTGGATCACTCTTCTAACCCGTCTTTCTAATAGTAGAAATATTGATATAAAATGGATACCTTTATACTATTGTAGCATATAAATATATGTAACACAACACTATTCTCACATTAAATTGCTCTACAACTCAAGTCTCCTAGATTTATTTTGTATCTTCACTACTACATGCTATAATTAATCTATTATATCTAAGAAAGAATTTGATTTGATGATGAATAAAACAGAACTGCCAATTGTAAAGCTCCTGGAGGGCATTGAAAATTAAATAAATCAATCTCCCTCCAATATGGACTTACTATTAACATTGGAGGAAAAATGAACTATTTAAAATTAAAAGAATATGGTCTTACTGACTGCTTGAAACAAGAAAGCACACTTTATAACAATATGTATCTCGCTCGAGTGACAGAACAACATTGTAGCCTTTACAAGGTAATGAGCGAAAAAAATGAGATAATTGCACAAGTATCTGGGAAGCTTATCCATAATGCACAGAATTCTGAGTCTTTTCCAGCAGTCGGAGACTGGGTAATGATTGATAGAAACCACAATCAGGGAGGAAATGGTATTATCAACCATATACTTAGTCGAAAAAGTATTTTAGCTAGAAAAGAACCTGGCTCAACTAATAGAAAACAAGTGATTGCAACGAATATTGATTTAGTATTCCTTTGTATGTCACTAAATGCCAACTTCAATTTAAGACGCATGGAAAGATACCTCTCATTAGTGTGGGATAGCGGAGCAATGCCTGTAATAATATTGACAAAGTCAGATTTATGTAAGGATTTAGAAAATAAAATTGCAGAAGTTAAAAGTGTTGCTATAGGCGTAGATATTGTTGCTTTTTCAGCACTAGATAATGACGGCTACTGCTACTTAAAAGATTATTTTAAAAATGAAAAGACAGGTGCTTTTATTGGTTCCTCTGGCGTAGGAAAATCCACATTAATTAATACCTTGCTAGGTAAAAGCTTGTTGGCGACAAAAAATATTCGGGAATCTGATGATAAAGGGCGCCATACTACCACTCATCGCCAACTACTTCTACTCCCCAATGGTGGTATTGTTATTGACACACCAGGAATGCGGGAATTGCAACTTTATAACAGTAATCTTCCCAAAGCTTTTGAAGATATTGAATCCTTGAGTGGTCAATGTAAATTTAATGACTGCACCCATACAAATGAACCACAATGCAAAGTAAAGGAAGCCATTGCCAATGGCACTCTATCGAAAGAACGGCTTGCAAACTATCAAAAGTTGCAAAGAGAAACCCTTTATGCCCATTTGAATTCGCGACAGTTAGAACAAGAAAAAATTAACAACATGTTTGGTAGCAAAAAAGAAATTAAACAATTCAAAAAACACTTGAAGATTAAGTCAAAAAACAATCATAACCACACGTAAAACGCGTGGTATGCACTAGCCCTATAAGGGCATTTTGCCCGCAAAATGTCTAAAAAGATACTCTGAATAAGTCCGTCAACTGCTTTGCCATTTCAGATTGCCCCTGAAGGGAGGGGCTCTAGCTTTTTTCTAGGCCAAACAGATCTATAAATTCTTTGATACTTAACTAATCGCTCACTATATCTTCTTGAATTTGATTCCGGATATATTCCTCAATCCGTTCCACTGTGTCTATGTAATACCCCTATTTTCGACTGCCATACTTATATTTTAAATTGGCATAACGATCGAATATCATCAAGGATGTTTTTCCCTTTAGATAACCCATGAATTGAGATACACTCAGCTTCGGCGGGATACTCACCAGCAATATAGATATGATCTGGACAGGCATTTGCTTCTAGTATCTCTACACCTTTTTGTGCACACAACTTTCTTATAATTTTTCCTATGTCCTGCTTTATCTTTCCATAAATTGCTCTCCTTCTATACTTTGCTACAAATACAATCCATGATATAATCTAAATAAAAATTATTTGCGATTGGACCGATAATTATGAATACTCTACATAGTGAATTAATAAAAATTTGTAATAGTTACCCAGATGTTTTATTTGGATTTTCCCACACATCATTTAGCGATTATAAAGATCAATACAAAAGTTATATTGTATTAGCTGTACCACATTCAATATCTTTAACTTTAAATTCCTACTCTGAAAAGCACTTCGAAAAACTAATTAATGAAACACGCAAAACCATTGACAATATAAACAACAATTTAAAGACTCTTTTTGACTCGTTCAAAGTACAATATGAATTCCCGCCTATTGCTCAATCAAGTGAAGAAACACTTCTTGCACCTTTTTCCTTTAAATATGCAGCTGTAAATGCCAGTTTAGGTTGGATTGGTAAAAATGATATCCTCATTATAAATAAATATGGTCCACGTGTTAGGCTGTCTGCCGTTTTGGTCAATTGTGATTTACCTATCAGTACACCAATCTTAGAAAGTCAATGCCCAAAGGACTGCTTTAAATGCATTAATGCTTGTCCTTGTCATGCCCTCACAGGTAATATGTGGAATATTAATTCTCTTCGTCATGATCTAATCGATTATTTCCTTTGTAATAAAATGAGAAGTGCATACATTAAAACTCATAATCGTAAAAATTCATGTGGACTGTGCTTTGTTGCCTGCCCAATCGGTTTATAAAATTCTTGCATAATAAAAAGGACTCCTATATCAAGAATATGGACATAGGAGCCGTCTGTCATTCCTCTATACTTATGTACAAACTTGTTGTCTAGGGTTATCATGTTCCTCTTTCCAAAATATGAATTGTGTTCCCTCTCTAAAAGACGGTTCTGGCAAGCCTAATACTTTCTCTTACCATCATTTGTTGTAGTCCAGTGTTCAGTAACATTAGCCCAGTTCAATATCTGTCTTCCACTCTCATTTTCTTCCCATCCATGCACTACATTCCTAGACTTTGAACAGTCCATAACCGTTCCTGAAGTTAGATTTTTCAAGATATATGAGCCATCTGGAAGTATATACAATTCTTCTACCTGCGCTGACAAAGGAATAGCTATGGTGTCGGTTTAGGCGGTTCATGTTTAGGTGCCACAGGCTCCTTAATTAATTGACCAGCCTTCTTTCACGCATCAAAGCGCTTGCCAACTACTCACAAGCCTCGGCTCTATAAGAAGCATTCGACATTAAATCTGCATCCTTTTTTATTATCTACAAATCCAAGCTCCAACAATACTGTTCTATTATTCGTTTCTCTCAACACATATAAGTCTCCTGCTTTTAATCCCCTATTAGCTAATCCATTCTTGCTTGCTACTGATGAACAGGCATTGTATACTGCATGACCTAAGCTTGCTGTAGGACTATTACTCCAGTATTTTGTATAAATATCCAGTGCCCCCTCCTTCATTTGCATGTATACTAACAAGCAACCAAGGTTTGCCATACCTATTAGCCTCATTGACAGGTACTGATAAATCAGTATTTTCATCATTACCATCTTTTAAAACAAATAATCTCCACCCCTAGTCTTGCTATGGCATTTGCTAACTTGGCATAAGTTATATCCACTTCTCTAGCATGACCAACAGTACCTGGATTTATGTTGAGTTTCATGAGTGCAAAATCTACCACTGCAATTAATGTTAATTCTCCACATTTTTTTAGAATGCTTTTAAAGGTGATAAAAAATAAGAGCATTGCTGATTGACGAGGATTTATCACAAATAAAACTATCTGAAATTGCAGGATGCAGCAAAATTCCAGCTTTAGGAAGAATAGCCACAGGAATATCCATTGAAGCCCATGAAAAATTATTGGCTGGGAAGCAATGAGTAAAAACAGAGAATACTTCGCATTAAAAGCATTTAGTAATAGCATGTACCCTAAGATTGAAGATGGTGATATGTTAATTGTAAGAAAACAACCTTCTTTTGAAAACGGAGAAACAGGAATTGCAATTGTCAATGGCAATGATAAAACAATTAAGAAAATCAAAATAGATGAAACTGGCATTATACTCATCCCATTAAATATGATTGATTTTGAACCAATCTTTTACAGTTGTGAAAAGGCTAAAAGTCTGCCAGTTCAAATTGTAGGTAGAGTTGAGGAAGTTAGAAAAACTTTGTAAATATAATTATATTAGGAGGAATATAAAATGAAAAAGATTGTTATATTATTAGGTGTTTTAATAGCTTTATCACTTGTTGGCTGTGAAAAAAACTGACTACAAATCTGGGTTAGATAATTATATTGCAGGTACAAATGAGTCTTACGAAGAATAGGAAAATCTCTGTAAAAAGTCAGAAAAAGTCTCCATTGCGTACGATGATCTTGAAGAATACTCTATGTTAAATACTAATAACCTAAAAAATGAAACTCCAGTTCAAAATTCTAAAAATCCATTCTTCTAATTATGATTCCGTAGACATTCTCGCAATGCAAAAAAATAAGGGGAACGGAGGATTTGAAACAACATTGTACAAAAATATCATAAACTGGAAAGATATAGAAGTCGGTGATGAATTTACTGGATATGCAGTGGGTTATGCTGGTATTGGTCTTTCAAACCATCCAGTCAGTTTGACCGTTCCTATTTTTGTTAAAGAATAGTTATTGATGAGGTAAGAGGATTGAAAGTAAAGTTTTAAGGAGAAGATATAAAATGCAAAAAACAAAAAATTAAGATTTGATCGATCTTGGAAGTTTCTGTTTTGGAATGACTAGTATACAGCCAACCTATTTTTTAGTATTTGGGTAGTACCATAACTATTTCAGCATTTGTTCTAGGTATTATTGTAGCTATACTGGCTATAATATTAGGTGTTACTTCAATTGCTAAAAAGAAAGATAGTAAAGCTTTAGCTATTGTTGGAATTTTTTTAGGGATAATTAGCATTATTACTGTCTTAATAGTCGGGCGGCTTAGCTAAATATAAAAAGATTCACCTCACAACATTGCAATAATTAATGGTAATGAAAGGACTGTTAAGAAAATTAAAATAGATAAAACTGGTATTACACCCATTCCATTGAACATAGTTGATTTTGAACCAATCTTTTATAGTTATGAAAAGGTTGAGAGCTTGCCTGTAAAAATTGTAGGCAGAGTTGTAGAAGTTAGAAAAACTTTGTAAATTAGTTAAAATATCTATACCTGTAATATCTGTTAAGCCTTGAGAATTAAAATCACAAAATGTAGTATTTAACACATTACTATCCATCAAATCATTAACAGTTTTCCCAAATTGATTTGCAACAACCTCTGCAGTATGAGAATTAGGGAATTGTTGTGCAAAAGTAACTTGACCATTAGTAATAGTTACATCTTCTGCTTTTAAGAAGCTATTTTGGATTAAACTTAAGCTAGTTAATAAAATAGTTATTAATAATATTCTTATAATAATAGCTTTCTTTGACACAGAAATAGTCTTACTTTTCATGATTTCACCTTCTTCCTAAAATCAATACTGTCATTTTTGTTAATATATTGTACCAATGCGTCATATCATAATTTATGTTTGTCTGTCAATAATGATAAGCGATATGCGTTTAAATAGGTGTAAAAATATTTAGTTAATAAGCCTAAAATAAGAGCTAGAAATTAATTTAACTCTTTTGCTTGTCGCTTATCTGTATAGTCAAACTCCTCAAGCTCATTACCTAGGGAGTATTACCATGAAAAATTTATTAAAATTTAAAAGTTGGATAGCGTAGTATCATTTTAATTACTACTTAATAGCAATATTAAATATTACTTTTATAAATAGTTTTTTATCAATTACCACCATCTTGTCCATTGGCCATATAGTTTCACATCATATCATGGCATATAACATTTGTTCTTTTTGTTTATATAGTATACATTGCAATGAAAAAAGAAATAATTACAACTAAAAAGACAAGTGCTGCACAAACACAAAAGCTCACTTCTACTAATTCTTTTAATTAGTTTACTTATTAAAATCATTAACCTTACTTAAAATTCCTTTTCTTCCTTATTATTATGATATATACTAAAAATAAACTTATAATTATAAGTAAACCAATAATTACATATCCAACAGATGAATTCTCTTTCACTCCTTCTGTATTTTTAATATTCTCTGAAGTAATAGAATTAACAGTAAATGCAAGTTCCTTTTCCCATTTTTTAGATCCACATTCAGCTATAACATAAAGTGTATACATACCCGGCTCTATAGTTTCTTCGTTCCAATATATAGGCAAATCAACATTACTATTAGGTGCCATTTCTAAATCATCTTTTTGATATTCTTGAATAATCTGAGAAAAATTTTCCTTGCGAAATTCAGCCTTAATACTCATGTTACTAATTAATGTAGCTCTTGTATTCTGAACGTTAATCGTAACAACAGGTTTTCTCAAAAACTGATTTGCTACTGCATTACTTATTTCCAATTCTGGTTCAGGAATATTTCCATTTACAAGTTTAACACCTTTAATAAAAGCATAAGAATTGAAAACTTGATTTGTATTAAAATCTTCTAATGCACTTTCCTTCTCACCAATTTGCATTCCCCCAAGTATTACACCTTCAGCTACATTATTTGGCACTGTCAGCTTAGCTTTTAATATATAATCTTCATTTGCAGGTATTTCTATTTCATTTGATTCAAATACTAAAATATCTGATAGCGAGCATTTTGTGTACTATCTTTTTTACAATCTGACATAGAATAATCAACAACACCATTCATTGTAGTCCATGCATCAGTAACATGACACTCCAAATAAATAGTTTTATTCGTTTTATTGTGAATTTTTAATTCTAGCGTTTGCTCGAAATTAGGTGAAATATTTAAATCAAAATATGAAACCTTAGAATTTCTTTGATTGCTTGGTAATACTGCTTCCACAAAAATGCAGTTTCGTCACCTTTAACATCACTAGAAATAGTTATTGTCATTATTCCAAATATACACAAAATCAAACTTAAATAGATTATTATCTTCTTCGTCAAACTCTCCACAATAACCTTTCACTAAAAATAAAGAAATTATTCATTAATCGGAATATCATTTAAAGTCCAAATGATTTTAGTTTGATAAGCTCCCATAACAGCTTCACCTGGATTCACGTTTAAACTAATATTACTACCATTCCAAATTGTTGACCAACCAAGTAATCCCTCCTTAGTTTTTGCTGCAGCTTTTTGCACAACTGTTGGAAATGACTTTCCATTTAAATCAACAGCATCTACATAAAGAGAGTCGCTAACACCTGGTTTTTTGCATTAGGAACATTATTTTTTACTGGATTTGCATTAGGATTAGCTATTTTAATATTATTACCACTTAAAGCAATACCTTCTTTTGTTCTCATTTTTTCAGCTTGAACTGTTACATTGTACCCACTATCCGTTCCCCTATTATCAGTAACAATCATTTGATATGTATCATTTTCGCCTAAGGGAATTATATCAGGATATAATGTCAATGGTATCGGTTTAAAAGAAAAAATTTTAGGAACTGAATCCAACGTTAACTTATCAGGTTGAAATTCAGCATTTACAGTCGTTTCCCCAATACCAGCTATTCCTGCTCTCAACGGTGTCCCTAGCATTCCCAATTCAAATACAAAACCTAACAATAAAATAATAATTATCTTTTTCTTCATCATAATTCATCTCCTTACTAATATTTCTTACAAAATATTTATGGGTCGCCTTTATATTCTATTATTTTATATTACATTTGTTGTTGTAATATGTCAATGCTTTTTTAGTAAAATTTATTTATACTTTTCGCTTGCCCCTATAAAATAAGCTTATAATAAAATATATCTTGATTTGAAAAATAATTCAATAATATATCAACCAATTATACAACAAAAAAGAGCCTAGAGAAATCACTCCCCTAGGCTTTTTACTATTCTTGCTCTGACTAACCTAACAACTGTTTCTTTTTAGCATCAAACTCATCTTCAGTGATAATTCCTTCGTCGCATAAAAGTTTGTATTTTCTAATTTCATCAGCAACACTGACTGTTCCAGATGTAACATTACTTTTTTTACAAGTCATCAGCTCTTCCAATTTCTGCTTTATTTTTCCCACTAAATCATTATGTTTTTTTGTATACATAATTGTGTTCTCATCTCTAGCTGCATTCATAATACCTTTGTTGCTTCAATTCCTCCAGTTATAGTGAACTGTATATAACCGCTCGTAACTAAAGTCCCTTTAACAACTTGGATACTGATTATATCTTCAAGAGGTAGCTAAAAAATGTTGTTAGGCGAATAAGTCAATGTGCTTAGAAATTTTACAAATAGCTTTGCAAAAGATTTGAAATATATGCAATAACATCTATTGGATTTGGTACTTTTTAATGAGAAGATTCTATAAAACTCAATAATAAAGCAACACTTAAATCAAAGTGCTGAGATTTAGCTGCTTTGATAAAACACATAAAAAGAGGGTGTCTCAAATTTTTACTATTTTGAGACATTCCCTTTTATTCTAATTCATAATGCTCTTAGGTTTACTCCAGTTAAAAATCGAAATTATCTGGATCAGGCCCAAAACGATGATTGTCGTTTAAAGTAGCAATTCTCTTCATATCAGCTTCTTCAATCTGGAAATCAAAGATCTCTAAATTCTCAATTAAGCGACTTTCATGAACCGTTTTCGGAACGGGGATAACGCCCATTTGATGAGCCCAACGCAAAAGAATTTGAGAAATGCAACGCTTATACTTTTCACCTATTTCCTGAAATAAAGGAATTTCAAATCCATGACCCTGCATGAGTGGCGCCCAACCAGTTAAAATAATATCTTCATTATTACAAAAATTTAGTAATTCTTTTTGAACTAGTCGAGGATGAAATTCTATTTGATTAACCATTGGCATAATTTTAGCTGTTTTCATTAACTCATGCAAATGATGAACCTAAAAATTAGCTACGCCAATAGCCTTAACAAGACCTTCGCTGTAGAGCTTTTCTAAGGCTTTCCATGTGTCACTACTATGAGGTTTTGGCCAATGTACTAAATATAAATCTACATAATTAAAATTTAACTTTTTTAACGATGTTTCGAAAGCTTTAAGTGTCTTATCATAACCCTGATCATCATTCCACACTTTTGTAGTTAAAAATATCTCTTCTCTAGCTATACTACATTCATTAATACCCGCTCCAACTTCAGCTTCATTAAAATAAAATGCTGCTGTGTCAATATAACGATAACCTAATTCTATAGCATCTCTAACTATCCGAGTAGTATCATCACAGTTTTTCCATATTCCTAAGCCAATTGAGGGCATTTTTGCCATTTTTTAATGTCATGAATTCCATTTGTTCTTCCTCCTTAATAAATATTTATATGTTAATCTAGTATACCTTTTAATAAAAGAATATTCAATGCGGCACAAGCGATTTGCATTAGAAAAAAGCCTAGAGAAACTCAATCTGAAGTGATATAAAGATGGTAGACACAAAAAGATTGCGTCTACCATCTTTTAATATATACTAAAAAAGAGTGAGAACGTGGAAGGGTTATACTTAAATGGACATGAACTTTTGAAAACTAACCTTTCACACAGAATTTAAAACAGCTAGAGACAGTCTTGGTTTAAATCCTAGGGCCACCTTCCACTCTCTTAGAAAAACTAATGCAACAATCATGGCCGAGAACAATATTAGCAGTAGGGAAATAAAACAGAGACTGGGTCATGGAGACATTGCTGTCTCAGATTGCTACTATATAAAGGAAACTGTTAAAAATCAAAAAAAGGCTGCATCAATAAAATATTTATTGCTCTCTTATTTTTTTAATATTTTTTGGTCGTCAAACTAGTCATCAAAGCACTAAAAAAGGATTCCAATAAAATTACCGAAACCCTCTTGGTGCGAGAGATGGGACTTGAACCCACATAATGTTACTCACACGCCCCTCAAAGCCATAAAGCTAGCTATTTACAAGCTAAACACATAATTAAATGGCTAATTTGCATATTTTATTTTCTTTCTTTTTCTTTTATTTTGTTTTCTAAAGTGTCATTCAGAGTGTCATTAAACATCTTGACACTCTGAAAGGGATTTCTATTATTCTAATAAATGATTTGTAAAAACATTTAGCATTTTGGATAAACTTTTTGATATGCAGTCATCTGTTTTTATGGATATGACAAGAATACATATCACAATAAATAAAATCAATTTCAACGACAATATAATAATATACTCCTTTACTTATCTTGCTGTATGTATAACAAGGTAACATTCTGCTAAAATAAATCCATCAGTTAACAAATTGTCATTAAACTCTTTAAATGATTTTTTCGTAACAAAATATCTATCATATTCTATATTGTTTTTAGAAATTCTTTCTTTTTTGCTACGTATTTTTCTATATCTATATTGCTTTTGGTAAATGCTTTTACCTCAACTAGGCATTTGCCTAGTCTCATTATTGATAAAAATCAAATTGGCTTTTTTCCTGAATGACTTTTTCATTAAAATAATAATATCATCTGGAATCACTCCAAAACTTCGAGCAGTATTAGACATTCCATTCATTTCAAGATAACCTATTGCTAATTTATGAAATATCGGAATACTAATTAAATTAAACTAAAATAAAAATTAATATTTAAATTCCTGCAATTGCCTTCACGGGAAAACTCCTCTTATGATTAGCCTTTACCAATCCTTTCTTACTTATATATTATAAACTTCAATTTTTAAACTATCCTTTTTATCGTAAAAAAAATCAATTACAGTACCATTGCCATAGGTTGAAGATAGCATATTATGATAAACAGAATCATAAATGTTTCTTGAAATACTTTTACCATTTATATTTGAAGCAATTTTTCTTCCCCAGTTATTTTATTCAAAAGTATAGCTGATCCAAAGCCGTCAACTACAGCTTTTAGTAAATATATATATTGATTGAGAATTGTACTTTTAATCTTTTAAGTAGAATTCTATTCACTTCTAATAAATTTGTTTCATTCTAGATACTCCCAAGCACTCAAGATAACATAATATGGAAAAATAATTAAAATACTAGCAATGAAACCTAATACTATTTTAAATACAAATGTTAGCACTGAACCTAAAATAATAGATAAACATGTTGGAAGGATAATTAACAAGATAAAAAGAAGCATGTCTACTATTATGATAGCATAGACTTTTTGTAATGTTATTTTTAGAGATTTTCTATAGTTGGCCTTATTGAAAACAAACATAAATCCAAGTGAAAATACAATTGGGAAAATTAATAATACGAATAATAGTAAAAACAACATTACAGCGTAATAATAAAATAATGGATAACCTGATCTGACTGTCAAAGGGATAATCATAGTTATATTTACAAAAAGCGATGCGAAAATAATACATATTGTAATGCAAAATATATATATGATACTTTTTATCAAAACAAATTTTCAATTGAGATGGTATTTTTTATTCAAATACCTTTTTAATATGAAAGAAAAAACAGTTATTGCAAAAATTAAAAGAACAGCTATTAACCAGTTATTTACTTCATTATAGTATAAAAACGAATATAAACGGCTAATTAGAATAACTAGCATATTGAAAATAAATGAAATTAAAATTATTTTTCTATTATCATTTAAAAATCCAAAATATTTTTTCATTTTTTCTCCTCCTTAATAATCAGAATTTTTATAACAATGTATCTTTGTTTAGCCAATTTGAATATAGAATAGAAAGGAATCAATCCTATTAAATAAAACATACTAAAACAAGAACTTATAGGATTGGTTTTCAACTCACTAAAGAGTCAACGATAATATAATTACTAGAAATTAGTACGCCTTAAAATCTTACAGATAACTGTAATTACAATTGTTAAAGAGTTTGATAGAATTCTCTTTTCACTTCTTAAAATTAAAACAATTGTCTATACAATTCCATAAGTAATTATCAATCATTAAGCTAACTACCAATACGTTTAAAAACTAGCATTATTTCTCTTGTTAGTAAATTATTCTTATGATTCCAACATAAGAAATTTTACCAATCTTTTTTTATTCCAAAATAATAAGTATCTTTTGTGCCATATCCATCGTCCCCAAAAAAGCCAAAAGCAAATGGATCATCTGAAGGTCCAGTAAGATTACCTTTTCCATCAATCGTCCAATATTTTGCTTCTGCAACACTAGATTCTAAATTTACTGTTAAATTCCCAGCACCACTTTTACTATACCAAATACCGTCAATTTGGACAATAAAATGATATCTATGCTCATTTCTTTTTGCAATAACTTTATTATATAAACTAGAATCAAGTTTTTCAACTTTGCCAAATCATCTTGAAGCGAAATATTCGAACTACCAATATCATCTTCTATAGAATTAATGAAACTCTTACCAGTTTTATTAAGATCATATCTAGTTTGTCTACCAGTAGCTGTACCATAGCAGTCAAAACTAATAGGGTCATAAGTTGTTCCACTTGTTCTTACATCAATTTTATTTGATACACTAGCAGGTTTTTGATATTCATTTGGTGGTAACTTCCATATGCTCAACCACCACTTCTCAATCATTTGGCCTAACCAATTAAAAAACTTACCCTCACGATCAATATTATTAATAGGATTATTACCACAATAGGCAAACATATTAGAATCGAATGCACCTTCGCCAGTATTTACATAAACATCTCCATTAATAAATCTACCTATTTCAGGATTATAATACCTTTGTTGTAAATAATAATATCCGGATTCCTCATCATAAAAATAAGAGCGATATCTAAGTGGGTTCTCAATCCCAATAGTATCTTTTAATTCCCCGCTAATTTCCTTTATATTCCCCCAACTATCATAGACATAAGATACTACTTCTTTTCCATTATTGTCAAGAATACCTTCTACATCATTCTGAGCATTTAACTTGTAATGATAGGTATCACCATCTTTCACCATAGAAATTAGATCTCCTGTATAGCCTCTATTAAAGATTATTATTGAATTATTAGTTTTTTGTCCAACAACTTCTCCATTTGAAGTTGCATATTCCGTAACTTCAGAATCAACTTTTTTGCTTGTTCTAATTCCATCTGCATCATAATTGTATACTGTCGATTGATTATCCTGCTTAAAAGAAGCTAGGCGTCTTCCTTGTTTCCGAATATGTTCTTTGTTACCAAAAACTAAAACATTGCCAATTTCATCATAAGTTAATGTTTCTCCATCATACTTAACTAACAAATCCTTCCATTTATCATCATACACATATTCTTTTTCCGTTAATGATTCCCTATCTTTAATTGATTTTTGGAAGAATGTCAATAGAGTAGATAGAAAAAGTGAAATTAAGTTTTAATAGAAGTGAAAAAATAGTCTTCTTTGGAATTAGGAGAAAGAATGTTATTAGCAGAGTGGGGACGTATAGGGGGTTGTAGAAGCCCTCAATGTGTTCAAAGCAGGAAAGCTTAATTTGAGCAAAGGAAGAAAAAGACCTACGAAGAATTTCTTCTTTTTTCATATATTTAAAAAGGACTCAACGACAGCATTGTCCCAAGGATGAGAAAGCTTAGAAAAAGATTGAATGATACCAAAAGAATCAAGGAGCTTTCTAAAGATAAAAGAAGTATATTAGGAACCTCTGTCAGAATGAAAAATAAGAGAAGTAGAAGGTTTTTGAGAATAAAAGGCTTTGATAAAAGTATCCTTAACAAGAGAAGTATCAATTTTAAGAGAGAGCTTCCAAGCAATAATTTTACGAGAAAATAAATCCATAATAACACAGAGATAAGCAAAAGAGGCATTTAAATTAATATAGGTAATGTCACTAGCCCAGACTTGATTGGGCTGAGGAACATTAAAATTTTGATTTAGGTAGTTAGGGCAATCAAAATTGGGAATAGACCTCGGATGAATAAACCGAAGTTTGATAGTAGGCATTTTAGGAAGATTCATGTCAGTCATCAGGCGGCTCGCTCTACCAATACTGATGTTGATGCCATAGTCATAGGAAAGAAGAGCCTTAATCTTAGATGGGCCAATACGTCTCTTAGTAAGATGACAAATCTCCGAGAATAAGCTGACGGAGTTTTTAATTCTCAATAGTTCTAGGAGAAAGTTTTTCCGAAAAGTATTTGTAATAGGAGCTGCGGTTCACTTTAAGGACATGACAAAGAAAAGAGATAGCGTGCTGAAAACGAAGGGTATGAACAGCCATTAATCTTTGTCTGAGTGAGGCGTGAATATGGCAATTGCTTTTTTTAAAATGATATTTTCCTCCTAGAGTCGAGCATTACGCTTTTGAAGATCCTTAATCTGCTTAGCGGTTAGAATAGTATCATCATCAATTCTAACCTGAGAATAAAGTTTAATCCACTTGTGTAAAGCAGACATGGAGACACCATATTCTTTAGAAAGTTGGGATTGAGTTTTACCGTTTTGGTGTAAATTAACAATACTTTTTTTAAATTCTTCATCGTATTTCTTGTAATTATTCATAATTTTATCCTTTCTTATGTGTCTACTTATTTAAAACATGTTTCACTTTTTCCTGTCTACTTTTTTAGTATATGTCCAGTTAGTAATGCTTAGTAATGCTGGTACTTCGGCTTCTATTTTTTGATCAGACTCCGTTTCATGATTCTCTAAAATATCTGAACTGGTAAAACCAGGCTCAAACAATCTAAAACTAAAACCAAATTTTCCATCCTTAACTTTAAGTAACTTTTCATCACTGGCATTTTTGGCAAAGGAAACATTTAAGGCATTTTCTGTGTTCTTTAATACACCTTCCTTAATTTCCCCGTCTGTACCATCTATTAAGTTGTTGTTAATCTCCTTCATTACAGGCTTATTTTCAGTAGATTCATAATCTTTTGCTACATAATCATCGGGTAATGGCACAGACTCTGGATGGATTTCAAGAGCTGGTTTATCATCTGGAATAGCATCTTTTGCTTCCTCAGGTATATTGAATTCAGCTAATTTTTTTATTTCATTTTCAGTTTCGAGAGCGGTAGCCCTAGCTAAAGGATCTTTAGCTCCTTCTTCCTCATTTTTATTCGCATCATAATGGACAGCATAAGGATAGATTTCAGCCACAAGGGTACCATCATCTTTCCTAAAATGCTTAACAGAGGTTTCTCTTAAATCTTCTACTTCTTCAATAATTGGAGATTCTTTCTCCATGGAATCAGCAACAATTTCCTCTCCCTCTAAACTATTCATATCTGTCATTTCAGAAGTTGGTGGTGCTTCTTCTGTCATCTCTAAAGGTGCTGTTTCTGGTACATCATTTAAACCAACAGCTTCTGTTGCTTTAATATAGCGATCGATAGGCAAAGGAATTATACTTGAATTAAATATTAAACTAAACATAATAACAAAGGACAGACATAATTTTATTAGATTTCTTTTTTCTTTAAACATCTTTCACACCCCTTAGCTTTCTAGTTAGATACTGGATAGAACAACCATTTTTGATTGTCTTTAAAATTTCTATCCCATTGTGCCATTGTTCCACCATTTGCATAAGAGCTTCCGCTTAAATCCAAATACTTTCCTGACCATACATTTTTAATTTCAAAGGCGTTATAGCCTGCTTTCTCTAAGGTCCATTTTTGAGCAGCATTGGCGCCATTAAAATTTGTATACCGCATAATAGTAGCTCCGTTATTCTTACTGCCATCCATAGTATGAAGCACATTACCAAAGGCAACTGACTTGATTAGATAGTAGTTCCCCTTGTCTATTAACTCCCATTGTTGTAAAGCACTTCCATGGAAACCCCACTGAATGGCTGGTTGCAACAGGGTATTGTTTGCAGCATCTAATGCTTTACCTGATTGAAGTGAAATTATATAATATTCCCCAGCAGGAATCTTTCCCTCAATATTAGAAGAGAGGGCTTTTACATCAGAACCTCCCCATACATTAAGCCTATACTTAATGCCATTACACCTATAACACCCATTAACATTTTCCTATTTTTTCATTTTACCCTTCTCCTTGAATTATATTTTTATATTTTGTAAATTCAGTTTAACATCACCTTGCCTGAAACTATACAATAAAAAAATCACAAGCGAAATAACTCTCACTTGTGATTTATTAATTTAATCTTTTTCTTCACCCTAAATAATTGCTGATTTTTTATGAATATGCTAAACACCATTTCAGTATTCATAAAGTCAGTTCCTTTTCATTTCATTATGATTGTATTTGTTTATTTAGTTAAATGATTATTTTATTATATAAAAATATTTTTGTCAAGCATTTATTATGTTTTTATTGCCTTCGATTTTTAGAGTGATTATTGTACTGATATCAATCCAGTAAATCTTCCACCGTTATTTTTCAGCTTCCTTTTCTAATTCTTTAAGGAGTTCATTCATTTTATCACCTAGTCCTTCTTCTTCTGAAAATTCTACTTTCGAGGTATCAATATTAAGTCCTAGGGCATCATCAAATAATTCTTCATAGTTATCTTATTTATGTTTTTTAAGAAGTCCCAGACAGATAAATTAATCTCTTTCTTTTCAATTCCAAGTGCCTTTAATGATTCGCAGGTGTTTCTTTCTAGTTGTATTTTTTTATTATGTTCTTTATCACCTAATCCTAACCATTTATTTCCTTGCATAGTTGAGATATCAGGCAATCTAACTATCATTGGATCTAGTCCCCTCATAATAGCTAGTCTATCTGGTGAACTTAATTTCCCTATTTCTTCTGGAAGCAATAAGGAGCGTTTCATTAAGGATGTATTAATTGAAGCTGATCCACTTCATGCTTTTTGACTTCCAGCCTCTACTTGATAACTGTCGCCAATTGAAACCGATTCTGTAGTATATGTACATAAACGACTACTTAATTCTTTTAAGGTTGTATCATTGGTTAAAGCTAAGTAAATACAAAACAAACAGTTATCTTTAATAGTATTCATTGTATCTTCACCATATAATGCTTTAAGTTGATTAAAACCTTGTATAATTAAGTTAAAACGCATACCTCTACCACCACCCTACTGTTAAAGCTTTATCAAAGTCTGGCACTGCCGGAAAGTTTCCAAATTCTTCAAGATTAAAATTAATACGTATTGGAAGTCCTCCACCATATTCTAGATCAGCTGTTTTAACTAAATTCATATAGGCCTGCTTTAGAAATAAAGTTACCAGTGGGTAGTTTGTTGAATCCTCATCAGGAACAATTAAAAATAGAGCTGTTTTTTCTTTTGCCACTTTTGATATATCAGTATCATGTTTGCTTGTCATTTCAGCAATTTCTAAATCTATGAATTTTTGCAGTGTTCCTAGCGCTGAGGAAAAGAAGGTTTTTTGTAATCATCCTTTTCATTATTAACTACAGCAAAAACAGTTCTTAATGGATCTCCGACAGGTAGTCTTTTATAAAACTCACCGCCATAGATAGGGCTATTAGCTTTGCTAGGATAAACATATTCGGCCATTTGTGCAATAAATAAAAACACGTTATATAAATTTTTGCATTCAGGTGATGCATATTTGGCTATGGTTAATATTGTGGTATTTAATACAGATACTTCTCCATTTCTCCAAAATGGATCTGATTCCTTTTCTTGCTTTGGTTTTAGAATATTTACTAGAGTTGATGTTAATTTCTGCGCTGAGTTCATATCGCCTTTTTCAATTGCTTGGTTAATATCATTCATGTAATTATAATGATGGGATTTTAGCGGTTCTTTTAAATTAATTGTTAATACATTATAACCCTTTTTATTTAAAAATGGATATGTGTATAAAAATAATTCTCCTTTAGGATCAGAACAGATTATATTCTCTCCGGCCATTGCTTGGTTAATAATTAATTGTAAAATAAGTCCTCTTGTCTTTCCTGATCGAGTGGCTCCAAGTATCAGTGTATGAATATCGTCATCAACTGTATAAACAGTATCTTTAATCTCTTCGCCCTTTTTCACATGAAAAACTATTCCTCCAACTTCAATTTCTCCATCTTCATTTAATAGTTCTGATTTTTTAAAATGTCTTTCAAAATCCTCTTCAGGTACAAACCATGCATCCCCATGTTGTTTTTCTTTTGATTTTAAAGGAATAACAACATTTTCCCCAAATTTTTCTACTGGTAGTGAGGGAATTTTTCTATTTTTAAATAATCCAATAAAGTAATAATAAATTACTATTGTTAAAGCTATATAAGCGATTATTCCATACATATATATCATTAGACAATCCATTTAAATATGTTTCCTTTAATATAATAAAAAAGAACTATCCCTGTTATTATCATTAAAACAAAGTAAAATATTGTTCCAATTAGTTTTGCTGTTTTCATAACATTAATTTCCTCCCTAAATAAAAAACAAACCGGCATTTTGCCGATTTATTTTAATCTATTATTTTTAATTTTAGCTAATGTCGATATCATTAAACCTAACCATATAAACCAAATACTTAACTATGGAACAACTAAAGGGCTTTCAGAACGAAGCTTGCAAATTATTTATAGTCAAATAAATAGAATATTAAAAGAAGCTTTGTACACTGGGTTTTTAGAAAATAATCCAATTGAAAAAGTTAGACGTACTAAAGCAATTAAAACTGAAAAAGTGATTTTTAGAAATGATCAAGATTTTATTAATATTCTTAAAGATGTGACAAAAAGTAAAAATAAAATTTTTATGCACTTCTTATCACTGCTTGGGAAACCGGAATGCGTGAAGGTGAATTAGCTGGATTAAAGAAAAGCTGTGTAGACATAAATAATAAAATAATCAAAGTTAGACAAGGTGTTCAAAGAACAAGAGCAGGTTTAGTTCTTGGTAATTTAAAAACAATTGATTCAAAAAGAAATTTAATTATATCTAATGAGTTGTTAGATATAATTGTAAATTTGATGAATTCCAATAAAAGTTAATTTGTTTTTCCACGCGAAGATGGAAAAATGCAAAACCCATCAAACATTTCCAAAGCATTTCTTTATAGAATTAAAAAACTAGGTTTAGATAGTAATTTATCTTTTCATAGTATAAGGACACACGAATGCTACTATCTTAGCTGAAGAACATAATCTAATTGGGTTAAAAGGGGTTCAAACTAGACTTGGACATTCTGATCCATTTTTTACCCAAAAAGAATATGTAAAAAGTACTATCTTCATGCAAAAAGACATAGATAAAATTAAAAGACTTCATCTATATGATCAACTAAAATAGAATAAAGTGTCAATAAGAGTGTCAAATAAGAAAAAGGGGATCAGTAATTTTACTGATCCCCTTTTATGGTGCGAGAGATGGGAGTCGAACCCACACGGTCTCCCACACGCCCCTCAAGCGTGCGCGTCTGCCATTCCGCCACTCTCGCATTCCTTTACCATTGTACCATTACTATTCTTATGAAACAAGCATTTTCTATGAGTATTTGAATTGCTTATTCCATAAAAAAGGTTATTCCAGTCTTCTGGAATAACCTTTTTCAAACCAACTTCTTATTTTATCTTATCTACTTTTTGAGCTTTTAAAGTAGCAGTCTTTTTAAATGTAGAACCAAGTAATGGAAAGCCATATTTCATAAATGCTCCTGTAACCTGATTGCCTTCTTTTGTAATATAGGAATCAGGCATATGACGGGTTTTAGCTGCAATATTAGCCAAATCAGTTAACTCATAAGCAACATCGTAATCTCCCACTCTTTTGATAATAATTGAACCACTCTTATAGTGTCCACTAACGCCATAAATAACAGCTTTAGCACCTGCTTCTCTAGCTTCAATCTGATCTGTTACAGATACAGTACCAGCAAAGCTTCTTTGAAGATAACCAAATGTATCCGCCCTTACTCTACTAATGTGAAGGGTTTCTTTTATTTTTTTTGAAAGCATTTCACCTAGTTCGCCACCAGCTAACTCAATATTACCATGGGCATCACGGGTAACATTTTCTTTAAGCTTAGCTGCTATTAGTGTTCCTTCTTTATCAATTATACCTTCAGATACAGCAATTAGGCAACGACCTAATCGCTCATATACAACCTTAACATCCTTTAAAAATTCATCAATATCAAAAGCTCTTTCAGGCATATAAACTAAATGCGGTCCATCATCTGGCAAAGTTCTTCCTAAAGCCGCTGCTGCAGTTAAAAAGCCAGCATGTCTGCCCATAACAACACCAATATAAATACCTGGTAATGCTTTAGTTTCTAAATTAGCACCCATAAATGCTTCTGCAACAAATTTAGCTGCTGAACCATACCCTGGAGTGTGATCATTTAATTCTAAATCATTATCAATTGTTTTAGGAATATGAAAAGCTCTAAAATCATAGTCCTCTTTTTCAGCATATTCATTAACAATCCGTACAGTATCAGATGAATCATTTCCACCAATATAGAAAAAATAACGAATATTATACTTTTTAAATACTTTAAATATTTGTTCGCAATATTCTGCATTAGGTTTATCCCTTGTAGAAAATAATGCAGAACATGGAGTATTGGCTACAGCCTCTAGATTGCCAGGTGTTTCAAAAGATAAATCAATAAAATCCTCATCAATTATTCCTTTTACACCATGAAGGGCTCCATAAATTCCTGTAATTTCACTGTGCTGTTGCATTTCCAAAACAGCACCTACTAACGATTGATTAATAACAGCAGTAGGTCCACCGCCTTGAGCGATAACTGCATTGCCTGTTATTTTCATTTGATCACCTCATATTTATTTTATCTTATTCCTAACCTTCATTATACAAAAGAAAGAGAAAGGGTTAAAGCCTTTCTCTTCTTTTATCGCCTGTTTTATTTCTATTAATAACCGACACCTAATAAACCAGGTCCTGTATGGGTTCCAATTACAGCACCCACTTCTGTGAAAAACTCAACTTTTTCACCTAATGCTTCTTCTAGTTCTTTTTGAAACGCCAAAGCTTTAGGTAAAATATCTTTTCCCGCATATACCAGCATTAGCGGATTTTTCTTGTTTCGTCCTTCTTTGGCATACTTAATAAGTTTTTTAATTAATTGCTTGTCCCCTTTGGCTTTGTCAATAGATGTCAAACCTCGTTCATTTGTTAAAGTCAGGATAGGTTTAATATTAAGCATTCCTCCTACTACGCTTTGAACGAAGCTTATTCTGCCACCTCTTTTTAAAAAATCTAAATCATAAACACTAAATACGGCATGTTGATTACGAATTGTATCCTTAATCTCTTTTATCACTTGTTTGGTATTTTTACCTGCCTCTATTAATTCAACCGCTTTCACAACAAGAACACAATTTAACATTGTAACACTGCCATCGATAACATGAATTCTCTTTTTATCAACAGCATCTGCTGCTTTTACAGCAGAATTGTAAGTGCCACTTAATGCCCCTGCTAAGGTAATTACTATAATCTCATCATCATTGCTATCAAGCATTTTTATCATAGCCTCTTTATAATCATTCTCTGAGACTTGAGCAGTCTTTGGCATAACTGATGAGGTCTTAATCTTTTCATAAAAATCATCTGCAGTTAAGTCAACTTTATCTCGATAGGTCTCACCTCCGAAATTAATCATTAAAGGAAGGGTTGTTACAAGACAACTAACTTTCATATCCACTGGATAATCAGCTGAACTATCTGCTAATATTTTAATCATAGTAAACTCCTTTTAAAGCATGTTATTTCTTATAAAATTGTATCCTATTTCCAAACATAAGTCAAAAGAAAATCACTATTTAGTATTTACTATATTTATTTTTATAAGAGGATTTATCAACTGATAAATCCTCTTATAATTGATAAATTTACTTTAATGGAAATCCTAAACTTTTAATATCTTCTTTAACCTTTTCGTACATTTCTTGCCACACAGGCAATGGTTTTATTTTCACAGTATCATAAACATCTTGGAATGGCTTTCCAATGGGACTCTTAGCAATTAATGGCACGTATTTACTTTGAAATATTTTAATAAACTCATTAGCATCTTTTCTAGTCATTCCAGTAGCTGCGTGAGCAATTTCAGCATTAAATCTAGCCTCTAAACCACTACAATGTGCTAAATTCACCCCTACTGCCGAACGAACACCATCAATTCGAGCTGCACCAGATACA
Organism: endosymbiont 'TC1' of Trimyema compressum; assembly: GCF_001584725.1. NCBI lineage: Bacteria > Bacillati > Bacillota > endosymbiont 'TC1' of Trimyema compressum. The sequence goes on from NZ_CP014606.1 coordinate 1,186,690, forward strand.
GTAGCATTAGTAGCTTGAGTTGCACATTCATACAACAAAGATTCCGTTAATGGACCTGAAACAGGTGATGTCATCACTGTAGTTAATAAGTTCGTATTTCTATTAAGTGCTTGTTGTGCTGTACTAATGGCCCAAACTAATTCTGGGGCAGTATCACAATTATAAAATGGATGAGTTGGACACATAGAAAAAGTTGTGGCCATATTAACAACACAAGCTAAAATTTCTCCCGTAATAGCCATTAATGCTACACCATCTGCTCCACCAGCATGTCCGCCTAAGATAGGGTGGTTATAGAAACTATGAATCACGCAACCCGTTCTAACTAAATGAGCAATAATTTTTATTAAAAGACCATAATTGGTTTTTAGTTCACTAACAAAACAGACATGATGCCAATCTTCCTGTGGAAAACCTCCAAAAGAAGTGCCTGAAAGTTCACCTATTTCAGTAACAGCGTTTTCTACAACACCAAAACCAATTCCCCGGCCTACCAGCTCTTTGAGCGGCTGCTTTTGACAGTTCAATTTCTCTCCAAGCGAGTAAAACTTCCCAAGGAGAACTTGTTTTAGGTTGTCTGCCATGAACTAATTCTAAATTCCCACCAACAACAGTATCAATAATGGGTTCCTTAATATAACTTTCCATAACCTCTGAGTAAAGCTTTTCTGGAATGGGAGTACCAAAAGGACCCCTAACATTCTTAGATATGATTGTATCTTCTGGTCTTCTTTTCACAATAGTTGTAGCGTCTAGGCCAGAACCAACTGTAACTTGGTTAAGTGTCCATTTAAGAGCCTCTAAAATTTCTTCCTTAGCAAAAAGCATTCTTCTATGAGTTGATGTGCAATAGATACCTAGAATTTCCGCCATTTCTAATCCTGCTTTAAAAAAGCGATCCGCTAAATTATCATCCATTAAAATGGCATCTTCGTTATTATATTTAAGCTCATATTTTTTTAATATTTCACGAGTTGTTTTTGAAACCAATTTATCAAACTCTTTTTCGTCCATTATAGGACCTTCTTCAGCACGATCTAAAACATCTAATAAGCGCACATTACTTTTCATAATTACTTCCTCCTTTATTAAGTAGTTCCATACATGCACTTACAGCATCATTGGCATCTGCACTGTAACCATCGGCACCTATAGACATCGCCCAGTCATGGGATACAGGTCCACCGCCTACAATAACTTTTATATTCCCATGAAGACCTAATCCTTCTAAACCTTCAATAGTCTCTTTCATGTAAAGCATAGAAGTCGTTAGTAAAGAAGACATACCTATTAATTCAGCTTTTTCTTTACGAGCAGTTTCAATAAATAAATAGGGATCAACATCATTGCCTAAATCAACAACATCAAAGCCATTAACTTCAAGTAAAGTGGCTACAATATTTTTCCCAATATCATGAACATCCCCTTTAACTTTACCCATCACAATCGTTCCAATTTTTTCAGTAACAATATTTCTTTCCTTTAGCACAATGGCAACTTCATCCTTAACCCCTTTTGCAACTTCTGCTGCTGATACCAAATCAGGAAGAAATAAATCCAACCGAGAAAATCTTTCGCCTATATCATCCATTAAATGTAATATGGCATTATTAATAATATTCATTGGATTAGTACCTTGATTAATCCACTCTCTTGTCTCTTTAGCTGCTCGTTCGCCATCTCCTCCAGCTTCAATGCATTCCATTAACACAGTTATTAATTTTTCCATTATTCTCTACTCCTTTTCCACCTTAATTTTATTGAAGATTTTCTTTTTTTAGGTGATTCTTCCCATGTAATATAAGCATCCTTTTTTGCAATACCATTAAAAAAAGATTTAAAATAACAGCTGTCATTGCTGCTAAAAAATACCAGAACTCAAGATAGGACTCAAATCGATTACACCATTAGCACCCATTGATAAAAGACCAAAGAATGGTCTATAGACAACTTCTTTAGTTGCAGCCAATGTTGCACTTGGTACAATCAAATTACCTGTCAAAGGTAAAAGTGCCATTCCTAAAGAAATAGAAACAATTAAAATATTACCATGGTTTTTATCAAAATCTACTTGTTTCAAAATACGGATACCATCGCCTGTAACAGTAGCAAACATTACAAATGCTGCTCCACCAATTACAAATACAGGAATGGATTCCACAAAAGCTGCCAGCTTCGGCATTGAACCTAAGACAACTAAGATACCACCTGCTGTAACAACTACCCACCTTGATTTAACACCAGTTAAAGCAATCAATCCCAAGTTTTCTGCAAAAGCAGTATAGGGTAATGAGTTAAAGCTTCCGCCAATAACTGATGAAAGACCATCTGCTGCAATTCCTCTAGCAAACTCTTTTTGAGTTATTTTTTTTTTGCCTACAATATCTGCCGTAGCTAAAAAAGTACCAGTTGAATCAATAATTACTGTAAACATAACAATAATCATTGTTATAATGGCAACTGGCAAATGCTGCCATTGAATAACACCTGCCATTTGGGCACCATGATCGAAGAAATAATAGAATGGCATATTGAAACCGAACCAATCCCTTCCGTCCATAATACCTAAATCCACATTTCCTAATAAAAGACAAATAACATAGCCTATTATAATTCCAATAATTACAGAAATATTTCTTAAAAATCCTGTAAAAAATTTATTAAAAAGCAAAATAGTTAGAATTACAATAAAAGCCACTAAAAAAACATTGGTGAACCGTATGCACTATCACCACCTAAATTAACCCCTACTCCTTGACCACCAATCATTGTTAAACCAACAGGTATTAAAGAAATTCCCACAGCTGTAATTAACGTCCCAGTTACAACAGAAGGAAATAACCTTAATAAATGACCGGATAAAGGTGAAATAGCCATTGTAAAAAGCCTGCAATAATTACTGATATAAAAATAGTAACCAAAGCATCCTGAGGTCTTCCTCCGGTGCCTAAAATACCAAGTCCAATTGCAATAACAGGTTGTAAGACAGTAAAAGTAATCCCTTGGATTATGGGTAAGCGAATACCAAACTTCCAAATCCCCAAACTCTGAATAATTGTTGCAATACCACAAACAAATAAATCTGCATTAATTAATAGAATTAACTGGTCTGAAGATAGCCCTAAAACATTTGCAATAATTAATGGAATAACAACAGCCCCAGAATACATTGCCAAAACATGCTGAATCCCATAAACAAATAGTTGTTTTTTAGGTAAAACTTCATCAACAGGATGAATAACTTTCTTTTCCATTATTTCTCCTCCTTTATATTCATTTCTACTTTAATTATTTCCACCTCCTTATTTTGTAGAAAGAATTCTCCCAGTTATTGCGCATTTCTCACTTTGTTGATTCATGATAACACTAAGTCAACAGCTAAAACTATGGCTTATTTAATAAATTCAGCGCAACATAAAAAGGCATTTTAGGTGATTCATATAGTAGCATTTTTATTTATTTAATATTGAAAGAAAACCTTTGTTAAATCTTACAAGTAAATTTCTTTTTTGTAAGATTTAACAAAGGTTTAAAAATAAAAAACACCCTATTACAATTTAAATTGTAATAGGGTATGAATTAACTACTGCCTATTTTTCTTCTTTAAATAAATCTGTAGATAAGTAGCGTTCTCCAGTATCTGGTAAAATCACTACAATGTTCTTACCTTTATTCTCAGGTTTTTTTAGCAAGCTCAGTCGCTGCAAATAAAGCCGCTCCTGATGAAATTCCCGCAAGTAATCCTTCAGCTTTAGCTACATTTCTAGCTACTTTAAAAGAATCTTCATCCTTGACTGTAATAATCTCATCAATAACATCTATATCTAATATTTTCGGAACAAAACCAGCTCCAATACCTTGAATTTTATGTGGAGACGGTTCTCCGCCTGAAAGTACAGGAGATGAAAAAGGCTCAACAGCAACAACTTTAACTGCTGGATTAACTTTCTTTAAAACTTCTCCAACACCAGTAATAGTACCACCTGTTCCAACACCAGCTACAAAAATATCTACTTTCTGATTACCCATATCTTTTAGAATCTCAGGACCTGTTGTGGTTCTATGAATCTGAGGATTTGCTGGATTTTCAAATTGCTGAAGAACTAAGGCTATTATTGATACTATCTTGTAACTCTAAAGCTTTTGCAATAGCACCTTTCATGCCTAATTTTCCTTCTGTCAAAACAACTTCTGCTCCTAACGCTTTAATTAAATTTCGTCTTTCAACACTCATGGTTTCAGGCATTGTTAATATTAATCTTAAGCCCTTTGCTGCAGCAACTAAAGCTAAAGCAATACCTGTATTCCCACTGGTAGGTTCAATCAGTGTAGTATCATTAGTTATTGTTCTTTTGGCTATACCATCTTCTATCATCGAAAGACCAACTCTATCCTTTACACTTCCACCTGGATTAAAATATTCTAATTTAGCAATAATAGAGCAACATAAGTCGTGCTCCTTTTCATAATTGTTAAGTTTCAATAAAGGTGTTCTTCCAATTAAATCTGAAAGATTTTCATAAATTTGACTCATGTTCTTTCCTCCTTTTTTATTGCAGGAATTTTTATTCCTTACCTAAAATAATACTCTATTTCATTAAGCATTGCAATTGATTTTTCTTTTTATTATAAAAAAGCCACGATAAACACGGCTTTTAATTTGGTTGCTTTTTATTTAGATTTTGCTTTCTTAAATAAGATAAATGTTCCTGAAATTAAGGCCAGTATTGCTGAAATAATGAGCATCGTATTGGGCTCCTGTTTTAGGTAAATTAAGACCATTTAGAGAACCTTTATTAGAGTCATCAACAGGTTTTCCAGGATTAACTGGATCTATTGGTTGGGCTTTCCATTGCGCAAATAATGTTATATTATCCACTATTGTAAGCTGTTCTCCTACATTATAGGGAACGCCCTTGCCATCTCCACTAGTATTCCAACCAACAAAATCATAACCATCCTTAACTAAGTCACCTTTATCTAAAACTGTTGCAAGATCAGCGAGAATGTAATCTTCAGAATCAATAGGGGCCAAACCGCCAGGTTTCCATTACCATCGTAAACAACTTTATTTATAGGCGCAAATATACTGTAAAGAATTGTATCTCCAGTAATAGTAAACGTGCTACCAGTTTTATAGCTAGTACCTAAACCATCTAATTGAGTATTCCATTCCTTAAATCTTGAAGTAGCATCATAACGAGTAGTTGGAGGATCCTCTGCTACAAGAGTACCATATACATAAGATACTTTTAAAATAGCATTGGGATCTATGCCTTTGTAATATTCTGTTCCATCATAGTCTCCCATTTGTGGTTTACTCCATGTAGAACCATTACCATCAAATTTAACATACATAGCTTCAATAGATCCAGTATCAGAATTTAATGAATGTCTCGTAAAACCTCTTTGTCCTTGTGGTAATAAAGGAGTTCCAGCAGCATTATGAGCAAGTCCAGAAACAACAGAGCCATCTGAAGGTAAAATAGGTACAGTTTCAATTATTGAATAACCATTATTATTACTGCCCTGCCAGCGAATGTCTCCGGCAGTAATGCTTGATTCATTTTCCCTAAGCTCCGGCGTTGTTGTTCCAAATGTATTTAAAACATCATCAGGGTCTATGGCATTTCCATTATCAATACCTATATTATTAATACTCTCTGTAACATTAGGAATAGCTACATTATTATATTTACTATTGGTATCAACTACACCATTTTTATTATAAGTATAATTTCCTACAATAATATTATTTTTTAAGGCTACAGCACATGAACCACCTATAGAAATCCCTCCACCTCTCTGGGTTAAACTTAAAATTGATTTTCCAGTTTCAGATTTATTATTAGTAATAGTATTATTGATAAGAGTCGCTTTAGTATTATATAAAGAAATACCACCTCCAGAATCCACATAACTATCATTATTCTGCAATCCCTTTGCTACATTTCCAAAAAATGTATTGTTCTGGATTGTAGTTACACTGGAAGGATTAGGATTCTGAACAAAAAGTCCTCCTCCTTCATCAAAAGCTTCATTATTTTTGAAAGTAGTTCCCTCTACAAATAAATTAGACGGCGGTGTATTAGCTTCTGCAAAAAAGCTAATACACCGCCTTCAGCTGTTGTTTCCGATGAAGTAACATTATTGATAAAGTTGTTTTCAAATATACATTCATGAATAGTTACATTCCCCGAGCAATAATCAAGACCAACAGCGCCTCCTCTTTGAATATGATTATTCATATAGAACATACTGTTTTTAATGACAACATCCCTATCATTGCCTTTTAGTAAAATAGTGCCACCTTTATAACCAGGCCATGAGCCCTTGTTACCAATAAAAATACATCCATCAATTAATAGATTAATTTTAGGCCCATCAACATTAATTACTGCCCCTGAAGTTACTGCTATATTGCCAATAAAAGAAGAATTGCTTATGGTTACTTTATTCCCGTTATAGCCAATACCGATAGCACCACCACTTGTGACTCCTTCAATGATGCAATTATCTACAAATAAATTATAAGGATTAGCTTGTACTCCGCTAATTTCAATGTCTCCAGCAGTAGTTCCCCTAGTCACATCTGTGCCTGAAATAGTGTTAAAGCCTACTAACTTCAAAGCCTTAAAAGTAACCGTGCCACTTCCAGTAGTATAAACTTTAAAATGACGGGCATTTTCAATATTAGGTGCCTTTAACGTCTTAAGATTAACATCATCATTCCCTCTAACTAACAACCACATTAAAATTATGGCTAATATTAAAATTAGCTGTATTGATAAGGTTTTCAGGAAAATTGTCACCGAGTACAACTTCTACATCACTTGTTGCATTATTAACTGCAGCTTCTAAATCTGTTTGGACATATACTAAAAAAGTAGACAGGAAAAAGTGAAACATGTTTTAAATAAGTAGACACATAAGAAAGGATAAAATTATGAATAATTACAAGAAATACGATGAAGAATTTAAAAAAAGTATTGTTAATTTACACCAAAACGGTAAAACTCAATCCCAACTTTCTAAAGAATATGGTGTCTCCATGTCTGCTTTACACAAGTGGATTAAACTTTATTCTCAGGTTAGAATTGATGATGATACTATTCTAACCGCTAAGCAGATTAAGGATCTTCAAAAGCGTAATGCTCGACTCTAGGAGGAAAATATCATTTAAAAAAAGCAATTGCCATATTCACGCCTCACTCAGACAAAGATTAATGGCTGTTCATACCCTTCGTTTTCAGCACGCTATCTCTTTTCTTTGTCATGTCCTTAAAGTGAACCGCAGCTCCTATTACAAATACTTTTCGGAAAAACTTTCTCCTAGAACTATTGAGAATTAAAAACTCCGTCAGCTTATTCTCGGAGATTTGTCATCTTACTAAGAGACGTATTGGCCCATCTAAGATTAAGGCTCTTCTTTCCTATGACTATGGCATCAACATCAGTATTGGTAGAGCGAGCCGCCTGATGACTGACATGAATCTTCCTAAAATGCCTACTATCAAACTTCGGTTTATTCATCCGAGGTCTATTCCCAATTTTGATTGCCCTAACTACCTAAATCAAAATTTTAATGTTCCTCAGCCCAATCAAGTCTGGGCTAGTGACATTACCTATATTAATTTAAATGCCTCTTTTGCTTATCTCTGTGTTATTATGGATTTATTTTCTCGTAAAATTATTGCTTGGAAGCTCTCTCTTAAAATTGATACTTCTCTTGTTAAGGATACTTTTATCAAAGCCTTTTATTCTCAAAAACCTTCTACTTCTCTTATTTTTCATTCTGACAGAGGTTCCCAATATACTTCTTTTATCTTTAGAAAGCTCCTTGATTCTTTTGGTATCATTCAATCTTTTTCTAAGCTTTCTCATCCTTGGGACAATGCTGTCGTTGAGTCCTTTTTAAATATATGAAAAAAGAAGAAATTCTTCGTAGGTCTTTTTCTTCCTTTGCTCAAATTAAGCTTTCCTGCTTTGAACACATTGAGGGCTTCTACAACCCCCTATACGTCCCCACTCTGCTAATAACATTCTTTCTCCTAATTCCAAAGAAGACTATTTTTTCACTTCTATTAAAACTTAATTTCACTTTTTCTATCTACTCTATTGACATTCTTCCAAGCCTACAGCTGCCCTTTTAATAGGAGATGCATCATCAGATACTAAAAATAATACAACTTTTGATACTTCTGGTGGTTGCATCATTTCATCTAATGGAATAACAACGGCAGCATCTTCGTCTATTCTTTCGCGAGTATACTCAGTGTTAACATACCTAAATACATTGCATTTACGTTAATGTTTTTTAACTTAACCTCTTCAGATAAAATACCAGTAAAACTAACAATTCCAGCTTTTGAAGCGCCATAAGCACCAAAGCCTGGGAATACAATTTTAGCACCTGCAGATGCAATATTTAAAATTTTACCATATTCTTTTTTAAGCATATGAGGTAAAACAGCCTTTGTACAATAGAAAGTACCATTTAAATTCACTTCAACTTGAGCCTTACAATCCTCAAACAGATGTATCAATAATTTCCTGTCCTTTATGATAGGCTGCATTATTAATTAAAATATCTACACCACCATGTTTTTCCACTACAACTTAAACAAGGTTATTAACCTTATCTACGTCAGTAATATCAGCAACGTATCCGTCTGCTCTGCCACCTGCTGCTTTAATTTCAGCAACAGTTTTTATGTCATCTTCTCTTATATCGAAAATAACAGTAATTGCACCCTCTTTAGCTAAATCCTTAGCATACTGGGCTCCTAATCCACGACCAGCACCTGTAACAATTGCTACTTTGTTTTCAAAACGCTTCATGATATACCTCCTTTTAATAACACTTCTTTTAAAGCTTCAAAGCAGTGTTCTTCATGGTTTTTAATTATATAATTCAACTGATTTAAATCATTGTCTCCTAATGCATCTAATATCTTATTGTGATCTTCAACTAACACAACTATTCTATCAGAACAATAAGTTACAGCTGATTTATACCAATTTTCATGTAAGAATGCGTGATCTTTTAATAGTTTTTTAACTTGGGGTAAATCAACTAAGCCATAGACATTATTATGATAAGCATTAGCACTTGCAACACAGCCCTCTCTATCCCCGTTTTTAATGGCCTCTGCACTTTCAGCTACTAAGGCTCTCAAATCTTTCAGTATTTTAGTATTAACAACGCTATTTTCAATAAGATAATTAAAGGCTACTTTCTCTAATGCGCCAGAAATAAGTAAACTCTCTCTAGCTTCAGCAACTGAAGTTTCTTTTATCTTAAAACCTAAGCCAGGATATAAAACCACATAGCCTTCAGATTCTAAAATTTTAATGGCGCCACTAACAGGTGTTCTACTCACACCGATTTGCTCTGCAATATCAATCACAGTATATATTTCATCTTTTTTAAAATGTCCATTTCCAATCTTTTCTTTTAGCTCCATATAGACATACTCTGTTTTAGTAAGAAATCTTTTATCCATAATCTACTCATACCTCCATGCTACATGTACCCACATTTAATATGCAACTTTTATTTAAGTCAAATGTTGCTAGACTCTCTTCAATTGCCTTATAAACCATAGGTTCATGACTCACTTTTTTATACCGTAATAACTAATAAAATCTCTTGTGCTATACACACTGGAGCCTAGTATCTTTTTATTCTCAATACATAAATCCCCCATACCTTTTATATTTAAAGGAATATCCATAGTCTTGAGAATGCCACTTTGTATTTTTGCAACAATACCATTTAAAAAGACTTCTATTTCTACAAGTTCTTCTCTTCTTTCTTTTTTAAAAGCTGCTGTAATTACAGCAACACCTGGGAAGAGGAGTACAGCTCCCCCTCCCCCTTTGCGCCTATAAATAGGCACGTTGTCTTGTCGACAATGATCCATCAAAATATCCGGTTCATGTGGTGTTACTCTGCCTAGAACAACAAAAGAAGAGTGTATTGGTTCAATTTTAATCAATTTCTTCTCTCTTGACATTGCCTCTAATAATTGGCTATCCCAATTATAGGCAGGGGCAGGAAAGGGTTTTATTTTCATTTTTACTCATCTTGCACTTTCATAAGGCTCAGCCCAAGCTTTTGGTGCTGCGACTTGTTTAGAGAAGACAAGTAATAATAATGTTATGATGTAAGGAATCATAATAGCTGTCATATAACCACCAGGAATCACTGCATCCCACTTAAATATTTGAATAAAGTTTCTCAATGCTTCGGACATACCAAATACTAAACAACCTATAGCAGTTCCAATTGGTGTATAACGTCCAAAAACAATACATGCAAAAGCAATAAAATCTTTACCTGCTGTCATATTCATTGTGAAAGTTCTAACATCACCAATGGATAATGCTGCGCCAGCAAGATTGGATATATACTAAAAACATTAATATATAAAATTCATCTTTCTCATTTTTTACATATCCCAAATCTCTGTTTTATAAATAAGTAAACCTAAAGAAAAGAGTTAACAATTGGTTAGAAAATACTCCAGCAAACTGTTCCTCTACCTACAATCCTACTTATTTTGATGGTAAGATTTCAGTTTGCTCATAGAAATCACTTTGAGGCAAGCCCGATAAAGCGAAAATAGTCTGAGCATTTTTTCACCAGACTTAATTGCTTCTGCCGCTTTTTCACCTGTAGCTTTAGCCTCAGCTGGTGAAGAAGGTGACCAAGTGCCTAAACGAAGCATATTATCAGAAAATGAAGGCAACCAAGCCTGTGCAACAAAAGTACCATTCTTTACATCTAGTTCTAGTTTTTCAATTACTGCCGGCACATCTTGTATTCCAGATGTTGCAATAAAGCCTTTTTTAAACTGAGGATAAAAATCACCTGTCCAGCCCCAATAAACCAAACTTCCTTACCTGCTACAGCAGCTTCATCAACAGCTTGAATAACCCCTGCATCACAAGCATCTCCAATACCAACAATTGCATCGACACCTTGATTAATTAACTGTTCAGCAGCTTTTTTCCTGCTGCAATATCTGCCCAACTGCCTGTGTAAACATCAATAACTTCTATACTTGGATCTGTTTCTTTTACAGCGGCTTTGATTGCGAAAACTTCTGCAGTAAGAGTTTGAATTTTAGCATCACCAGCAAATCCAAGTTTTTTATTTTCACCTGATAAAGAGGCCGCTACTTTACCTACCATATAACCAAGCTCATACCCTTTGAATTCTGCCGAAGTTAAATTTGGGGCCTCAGTTCCCCTTGATCCACCAATTTGAATAAACTTAATATCAGGATATTCTTTAGCCGCTTCTACTAATGCATACCCCCACTCGTAGCCATGACCAATAATTAAATTATAGCCTTAGTCAGCATAATCTTTAATAGCATTTTTGTGAATCTTGAGATACATTTTCAGTATTCGCAATCTCAAAACCTGCCACCTCAAGTTTTTGAAGCCCCTCATAAGCCAACTGATTCCAACCGCCATCATTAACAGGACCTCCTGTTAATAAAGCTGCTTTCATTTTAGCCTCCGTTTTACTCGTTCCACAGCCAACAAACAATACAACTACCACTATTAATACTAGGGTTATTGACATTTTCTTCTTCATCTCATTTCCTCCTTATTTGTTTGGGCATACTATTAAAATGAGAAAGACTATTTTCCCTGGGTAATGAGCTTTGTAGATGTTATAGCTTATTTTCGTTTTAAAATTAGTATTGCAAATATTTTTAAGATGAAGCAATTGATATACTGAATATATATAGCGTTAGTAATAATGAATTTTTCTTCAAACAGTATAAAACAGTATAAAACAGTATAAAAAAGCTGGCATTTTTTTACTCTTATAGTATAACTTACTATTTTTTTGTAAGGGGTTACAGAATTTCTTATTTAAACAGAAACACCGGTCTTCTCTCTAAGTAAATTACCTCTAAGTTGTAATTCACTTATAATATCATCTCTATCAGCATTCATATGCATCTTGTTTTTTATAGTAAATTTGCCATTTATAATAACTGACTCAATGTTTTCTGGAGAAAAACAATACACTAGATTAGTAATATAATCATAGCAAGGTGTTCCATTAAGAGATCCAGCGGAGTTAAAAATAAAGCAGTCAGCTTTTTTCCAACTTCAATTGAACCTAAGTCTTTTTCTCTACCAATTACTCTTACCCCTTCAATTGTTGCCATTTTTAAAACAGTTTCAGCTGATATAACGGTAGCATCTTCTGTAAACCCCTTATGAATTGTAGCCGTTGATTTTAAGACTTCTAAGTAATTTAAACTATCATTACTAGCAGCGCCATCCGTAGCAATTCCAACATCTAATCCAGATTCATGAAACGCTCCAATTGGAGCAAAACCACTTGCTAAAATCATATTTGACACTGGACAATGGACAATCTTACAATTGTTTTTTTCATAATCTCAATATCTTTTTTAGTAGCTTTTACAAAGTGAACACATATAAAATCCTCACCAAGAATACCCACTTCATCTAAAAATTCCATTGTAGTTTTACCATAGTGATCCAAACTATATTGATCATCATCTGTTTAGATAGTATGCATAGTCATTGGAATCCCATATTTATCTGAATAGACTCTACATTTTTTAAAACCTTCTTCAGTATGATCCCAAATAATCCCCGGTGTTATTACAAGAGAAACCATATCATCATCTTCAAGGGCAACAGCTAGACGATCAATTTGCTTGAAAAAATCATCTTCACTTTCCTCAACAGGACAACCTAATCCTTCCACTTGAGTATGAGCCCTTCCTAGCTTCCCCCCTCATACCTGTATTACGAAAAGCTTCTATGACAGCATCATCTAATGCTTCTAAACTAGTGCCATGGCAATACATATAATCGAGAAAAGTAGTTACGCCACTTTCCATACTCTCCATGCAACCAGCTGTAGCAACTATAAAAACATCTTCTGCATCAATGTAGGGCAAAGTTTTTTTGATAGATGCATTTAACCAATCTAAGAGCTTGCGATCCCGTCCCAATCCTTTCAATAAGTTTTGAAAAAGATGACCATGACTATTAATAAAGCCAGGAAACAAGGCTTTATTAGAGCCATCCTGAATTTCTTCCGCTGAAAAACCTGCATCAATTTCAGAAGTTTTTCCAACAGCAACAAAACGACTGCCTTTAATAGCTACTGCCCCATTTTTAATTTCCTCGCTATTGCAATTCATCGTCACAATATTAATGTTTTTATGATTAAATCTACATGCATCATCTTATTAACCTCCATTATAGGACAGCTTTTGACGAGTAAAAATAAAAGAATTACCATGTCTATTTAATTGAACAATTTGACTTTGTGGATGACTTTCATAAGTAAAAGGCAAGCCATATACTGGACTCAATGTACCTCCGATAAATGTTGTAGTATGGGTAATAAATATTTCATCCATCAACTTTTCCTTCATCAAAAGCCACATAAAAGTTGGTGATTCAATTAAAATATGATTCATACCAACTTTTTTAACAAAGCCATATGTAAAGGAATATCTGTTTTAGCAGAAACTCCTGTTGTAATTACTGGGATTTTACCACCTAATTGACTTAGTCCCTTTTCAATCTCTACCTCATTAATATTTTCAAGGGAATCTACATGAGCAAGTAAATAAAATCTGCCACCTCCGTGTTCATTAATATAGTCCCAACCTTCTGGTGTTGAAAATAGGCTAATTGGAACTAAATCCTGATTGAAAATTTGGTGTTCAAAGGGTACATCACTGCCATCCAATGTATAATATAATCACATTAGAGGGGTGCGCCTCTCCTCTTACCTAAATATTCATGCCTTTCAGCAATTAAATCATCATCATAGACGGTCATCCACATATTAGGCTCAGAAACCAATGTTTTTGTACCATTAATTACAACATCTGCATAAGCTCTTAAAAAATTCAGTACATAAAAATCTGTTAAAGCTCCATTTTCATTAAGTGTATTAGATTTTGCAACTAAAACTCCTTCAGGTCTATTTGGATAAGCCATTTTGCCATCCATGGATAATGCAATAGATGCAAAACTATAAGGATAATCTCCAGCAGTTATTGGAAAAATTACCTTGCCATAAGTCTCTTCAACCTTCGGTAAATATGCCTTTGGTAGGCCTTTTTTATGAACAGCATCAATTACCTCTTGGTCTTTGAAGCAATTAATTGTTGAAACTTTATTTTTATTAAATTCAATTTTAGGTAACATAATTCTCCTCCTAATTTAAAATTTAAAAAAGTTTTTTAATAATCTCTTTATTTACAATTCCAGCAGTAAAGCTATTGCCAAAGTTAACATTATGGATAGTCACTCTAGCACCAGCATCCCCTTCAGGGTCCATATTGAAAAATCCATATTGGCATTTTCAAAGGTAACCTGGAAAGGCTCTGGATAATATGGAGAAGAAGTAATAGCTACAGTACTATGGATGATTTTTTTAATAGTGATGTCATCTGTATCCATCCAAAACTCTGAATGAGCTCCATAGGTAATGGCATCATTAATGCGCCCCATTGCAACTGCTTGATTCCTAACTAAAGGTGCAATAGGTGCAATTCCCCTTGCGTGCACAAAAGCTTCTTTTTCGAACCCTTTAAGAAAAAGCTTATGATAAATCTATTCTACACTTCTAGCCGCTATTTGCATAGCACCAACAATAGAGGAATTTGAAGCAATCGAAAGATATAAATCCTCCGGTTTAACATGGGCTTTAGCTGCAATATCCATATAGCCATAGCATCCGATGGCATATGAATTCCTCGGATACATAAAACGGCCTCATGATGGTTATCCACATAGTCAACATTCCTCATGTAAGGATCTAGAGACAATTGTGCTTTTTTGCTCTTGCCGGACCCGATCCAATGGCAGCAAAAGGGCCTTTTTCAAGTGACCAACCAGCAAGCTGTGACAGTAAAACACTATGGTCTAAGTCGCTTACATAGACTTCAACAGCACTAAAGGAATGAACCTCATCAAGTTCCCATGTACCTAATTGTACAGTTGATAAATTACCAAAACAGATTTCACAGAACTTAATACCTGCCTCGTAGCTTCCTTTGGCTTTAATGCCCATATCAATAACCGTTGTTCCCGATGGTAGTTTCGAACTAACAACACCTAGTTTTTCCTCATTTTCTAAAACAAATCTAACAAGCTTCATTGCTTCTTTATTAATACTTATAGCCATAACCCTTCTCCTTTTCAATATATTCCAATATAATTTGATTTAAGAGAAGATCCGCCTAAATATTTAAGCATAAAAAGTTGGCTCTCATCAATCCTTTTCGATTGATGAGAAATATGTTGCTGATGTAAGTAAGCCGAATTCATACTATACATGAAGCATAAGGCCTCCTTTTTTTCTATATAACCATAATACACAAATATTTATGAAAATGCTACCATTCTTTTCAAAATAAAACATAAAAAAGTGATACTTAAAGTATCACTTCAATTGATAAATAAAAAACTGGCAACGTCCTACCCTCCCAGGCCCTAAGACCAAGTACTATCGGCGCTGAAGAGATTGACTGCTGTGTTCGGGATGGGAACAGGTTTGGCCTCTTCGCTATCGTCACCAGTTAAATTAACTGTTTTCTTTTTTTATATTTAATTCTCTATCTATCTCTATCTATATAAGGGCGCCTTTTGTTCCCTCAAAATTGCATAATGGATTTTTGTGATTTTTTAAAATCGCGACTTTTAGGTAAAGTCCTCGATCGATTAGTACTGGTCAGCTGAACGCATTGCTGCACTTACACCTCCAGCCTATCAAACTGGTCTTCTTCCAGTGATCTTAGTAGTAAACTACGGGAAATCTCATCTTAAAGTGGGCTTCACGCTTAGATGCTTTCAGCGTTTATCCCTTCCAAACTTAGCTACCCAGCTATGCCGTTGGCACGACAACTGGTACACCATTGGTTTGTCCACTCCGGTCCTCTCGTACTAGGAGCAGATCTCTTCAAATTTCCTACGCCTGCGGCGGATAGGGACCGAACTGTCTCACGACGTTCTGAACCCAGCTCGCGTACCGCTTTAATGGGCGAACAGCCCAACCCTTGGGACCTACTTCAGCCCCAGGATGCGATGAGCCGACATCGAGGTGCCAAACCTCCCCGTCGATGTGAACTCTTGGGGGAGATAAGCCTGTTATCCCCGGGGTAGCTTTTATCCGTTGAGCGACGGCCCTTCCACTCGGAACCGCCGGATCACTAAGCCCTACTTTCGTACCTGATCGAATCGTCACTCTCTCAGTCAAGTTGGTTTCTGCCTTTACACTCTACGGATGATTTCCAACCATCCTGAACCAACCTTTGGGCGCCTCCGTTACTCTTTGGGAGGCGACCGCCCCAGTCAAACTGTCCACCTGACAATGTCCCCGATCCGGATAACGGACCTAGGTTAGAATTTCAGTACTTTAGGAGTGGTATCCCACCAGTGACTCCATACAAACTAGCGTCCATACTTCAAAGTCTCCCACTTATCCTGTACATAAAGCACCGAAACCCAATATCAGGTTACAGTAAAGCTCCACGGGGTCTTTCTGTCCTGCCGCAGGTAGCCAGCATTTTCACTGGCACTACAATTTCGCCGAGTCCTTCGTTGAGACAGTGCCCAGATCGTTACGCCTTTCGTGCGGGTCGGAACTTACCCGACAAGGAATTTCGCTACCTTAGGACCGTTATAGTTACGGCCGCCGTTTACTGGGGCTTCAGTTCTAAGCTTCGCTTGCGCTAACTCTTTCCCTTAACCTTCCAGCACTGGGCAGGCGTCAGCACCTATACTTCATCTCATCGATTTTGCAGGCACCTGTGTTTTTGATAAACAGTCGCCTGGGCCATTTCTCTGCGACCACTTCAAGCTTAGGACGTATGTCCATCACCCTAATGCGGCACTCCTTCTCCCTAAGTTACGGAGTTATTTTGCCGAGTTCCTTAACGAAGGTTCTCTCGCGCGCCTTGGGCTTCTCACCCCTCCTGCCTGTGTCGGTTTACGGTACGGGCACCTATTTCTCTCGTTAGAAGCTTTTCTTGTCAGTGCGGAATCAACGACTTCCCTACTATTTTCGGTCGTCATCACTTCTCAGGCTTTTGTGTTGCGGATTTGCCTACAACACGCCCTACTTGCTTAAACAGGGAAAACCAACTCCCTGATCGCCTATCCTCCTGCGTAACTCCATCCTCAAATGAGATATAAGTGGCATTGAATTATCAATCAATTGTCCATCGACTACGCCTTTCGGCCTCGCCTTAGGTCCCGGCTTACCCTGGGCGGACGAGCCTTCCCCAGGAAACCTTAGGTTTTTGGCGGGCAGGATTCTCACCTGCCTTCTCGCATACTCATACCAGCATTCTCACTTGTATACGCTCCAGTTCGCCTTCCGACTTACCTTCTCCGCTGTATACAACGCTCCCCTACCCAACATTACTGTTGCCTAAACTTCGGTGATGAACTTGAGCCCCGTTACATTTTCGGCGCAGATCCACTCGACCAGTGAGCTATTACGCACTCTTTAAATGGTGGCTGCTTCTGAGCCAACATCCTGGCTGTCTTTGCATTTCTACATCCTTTTCCACTTAGTTCACACTTTGGGACCTTAGTTGTAGGTCTGGGCTGTTTCCCTCTCGACTATGAACCTTGTCACCCACAGTCTGACTCCCAGTATACATTTATGGCATTCGGAGTTTGATAAGGTTCGGTAACCTGTTAAGGCCCCTAGCCCATTCAGTGCTCTACCTCCATAAATGCTCTCCTGAGGCTAGCCCTAAAGCTATTTCGGGGAGAACCAGCTATCTCCGGGTTCGATTGGAATTTCACCCCTATCCACACCTCATCCGCTCAATTTTTAACTTAAGTCGGTTCGGTCCTCCACGAAATTTTACTTCCGCTTCAACCTGGACATGGATAGATCACCCGGTTTCGGGTCTACAGCGCTAAACTTTTGCCCTTTTCAGACTTGGTTTCCCTACGGCTCCTGTGCTGAACACATTAACCTCGCTTAACACCGTAACTCGCTGGTCCGTTCTACAAAAAGTACGCCGTCACTTTCGCTCCGACTGCTTGTAAGCATATGATTTCAGGTTCTATTTCACTTCCCTCACGGGTTTCTTTTCACCTTTCCCTCACGGTACTTGTTCACTATCGGTCACTGAGGAGTATTTAGCCTTGGGGGGTGGTCCCCCCGGATTCCCACAAGGTTTCTCGTGTCTCGTGGTACTTGGGATACTGCTTCGCTTCCCTTCAATTTCGTCTACTGGACTCTCACCATCTTCGGTGGACCTTCC